>CAZHIM010000152.1:0-1904 GCA_964532525.1 uncultured Bifidobacteriaceae bacterium | reverse complement strand
CCATGCACACGCAGCAATCCATCGCCGAATACGGCGGCAGCACGCCCAGCGCGTAACACCCGATGTCCCCCGCCACGATGCAGTCCAGGTTTTTCAGCGCCTGGAACACGACGTGGTGTGAACAACCGTCGCAGAATTCCGGCGGCTTGCCCGGCGGCCGCGCCGGCTCCGCCGATTCGTCCCGCGCCAAAATGCGGCGCACGCGGTCCACGTTCAGTTCGCCGAAGCGGAACCTCTCCGGCTTGCTCTCCACGGTCAGCCCCGCCGCGCGAATCGCATCCGCCAGGTACGGGTCGCCCTCCTCGATCACCACGCACCGCTCCACGCCCCGCACAAATTCGGCGATCTTCCGCAGCGGCAGCGGATGCGTGAAGCCCAGCTTCAGAAAACTCGCGTCCGGCGCCGCTTCGCGCGCATGCAGATACGAAACGCCCGAGGTGATGATGCCGAGCTTTTTACCGGCCCAAGTGATGGCATTCAGCGGGGTCGTCTCGCTCCATTCCGCCAGTTCCGAAAGTTTCTGCCGCAGCCGCCGGTGGGCCGGCCGCGCATTTGCCGGAATCAAATTCCGCCCGCGCAAATCGTGTTCGAAATGCGGCATCGGCGGCGGCACCGCCGCCCGCACCTGCACCGGCGCCTGCGTGTGGCACACCCGCGTCGTCACCCGCAGCAGCACCGGGATCTTCCACCGCTCCGATACCTCCATCGCCGCGAACGTGAAATCATACGCCTCCTGCGAATCGGCCGGCTCCAGCAGCGGCAACCCCGCCGCCACCGCGTAACGGCGGTTGTCCTGCTCGTTCTGGCTGGACGCCATGCCCGGATCATCCGCCGACACCACCACCAACGCCCCCACCACCCCCGTGTGCGCCACGCTGAACAGTGGGTCCGCCGCCACGTTCAAGCCCACGTGCTTCATCGTCACCAGCGACCGCGCCCCCGCGTACGCCACGCCGATGCCCACCTCCAGCGCCACCTTCTCGTTCGGCGACCACTGGGCGTTGCCGCCAATCCGGGAAAAATATTCCAGGATCTCCGTCGAGGGCGTGCCCGGATAACCCGTGCCCAGCGCCACGCCGCCGTGCAGCGCCCCCAGCGCAATCGCGCTGTCTCCGCTTAATAATTGTCGCTCTGGTGAACTCATGTGAAATCAGCTCTCCGCCGGCCCCGCCGCCTGCCGCAACTGCTCCCCGAACCATTCCGGCGGCCGGATCGGCTTGCTGTGCGCATCGGTAAAGGCGTGCACCGTGTAACCCCGCACCACCGCCTTGCCGGTGTCATGGTGCCGGATTTGCACGTCAAACCGCAGCCGCGCCCGCCCGGCCACGGCCACCGCCGTGGCGATGTCCAGCAAGTCGTCGTACCGCGCCCCGCCCAGGAATTCCAAGTGCGCTTCAATCAGCGGCAAAAACACGCCCCGCGCTTCCAGCGCCGCATACGAAAACCCCAGCTTCCGGCGCATCAGCTCCGTGCGCCCGCATTCAAACCACTCCAGCGCCCGCGAATTATAAAACGTCCCCATCTGGTCCGTTTCGCTATACCGGACGCGTAACTGCAATTCATCTTGCAACTGGCTCATGGATAAAAGACCGCGTGCCCGCGGCAGACCGCCCCGCACTGCCCCGGTGGCGGCGATGGCGATGCACAGAATTTAGGGCACCCGGCCCCCCGACACTTGCCGTATTTTGCCGATGGCCTGACATTTCTTGCCCCCGCTGCGTCAGATGCGCGCCCGCTACCCGCGAAGCGCCAGCGTCAGATCCCCCGAAACCGTTCGCGCATTGAACCCCTGAACCGCAGACGAAACATCCAACATTCCACATTCAACGACCAATATCGAAGGGGCTCGCGCTGCCGCGGTCAAGTCCTGATTTAAATTTGTCACTTGCCGCGGTAGCGGCCCA
>CAZHIM010000151.1:0-2011 GCA_964532525.1 uncultured Bifidobacteriaceae bacterium | reverse complement strand
ATTTTCGCCTCCAGCCTGCAAAGGCCTGAAGAGAGACGGTTCATGGAAAGGTGTTCGTTTTACCATCTTTTCTGCCATGATAAGAACAGTGTTAAGATGCACCCCACAGAGCCGGCGCGCGGGTTTCAGCCGGCCAATCTCCAAAACACCTCTGGCTTTCCACGTTTGCGGCGGTTATTTGAAGGAAGTCGTGCAGGCGGCGAGCCAGGCGAGGTCGGGGTTGTTGGGGGACGGGACGTTGTGGGGCAGGTAGGTGCCGTTGGTGAGCCGGACGAGGGTGCGGGGATCGAGCCAGTGATGAGCCTCGGCGTGGCCGTCGGCAAAGACCAGGACGCCGCGCTGGCGGTGGAGCCCGGAGGGATAGTGGATCCAGATGTTGGCGTTGGCGTCCACGCCGAAGGCGGGCGTGCAAAGGCTGGCGGGGTTGACGTCGGTGAAGACGAAGCGGTTGGCGGGGGAATCGGCGCTGATTTGGGCGGTTTTGGTGTAGGTCTGGGCGGCGGCCAAAATGGAGAGGGGCGCGATGTTGGCCGGGGAGGCGAGGGAGAGGCCCACGTAGGAATTCATGGCGTAGCTGCGGAGTTCGGGGGCTCCCGCGGCGGCGGCGGGCGGGGTGTTCCAGAGCGGCCAAGCCGCTTCATCGGCCGGGCATTTGTAGATGTTATCGGCGGGGAGGATTTTGGCGAAGAGGGCGTAGTTGGGGCCGGTGAGAAAAAGGGCGTTGGTGAGGCTGTCGCCGGAACCGGGGCTGGGTCGGCCGTTTTCGGACGGGCCGTGGTTGCCGCCATAGACCCAGAGATGGGGCTGGGCGGAAACCGGGGCGGGGTCGCCGCCGTTGAGGGCGAGCTGGTCGTCGTTGTCGCCGGCATAGACGATCCAGGCGACGAGGAGCTGTTTTTCGTTGGCGAGGCACTGGATGCGGACGGCCTGCATTTTGGCGGCGGCGAGGGAGGGGAGGAGAAGGGCGGCGAGGATGGCGATGATGGCCAGGACGACCAGCAGTTCCACGAGGGTGAAGGCGGGAGCCGAAGACACCGCGGGCGGACGCGGCCGGAAGATTCCGGCTGAGGAACGCCAGCCCGCTGTTGAACGCCTTCGGGGCATGGATGGGATTCGGCCTTACGCCAACTCAAGCTCAATCTAAACCGGAAATGATTTTTGTAAACAGGATGCTTGCCGGTGGCGGCGGAGTGACGCAAGCTTTCGGGGATGTCCGAACGCCCGGTTTCCACATTGAACAACCCCGACGCAGCGCTGGAAATGACGCTGCGTCCGTCCCTCTTCACGGATTTCACCGGCCAACCGAAGGTGAAGGAGCGGCTGGAAATTTCGGTGGCGGCGGCGCGGCAGCGGGGGGAGGCGCTGGACCACATTTTGCTGAGCGGCCCGCCAGGGCTGGGGAAGACGACGCTGGCGAACATTTTGGCGAAGTCCATGGGGGCGACTTTAAAGAGCACGAGCGGGCCGACGATCGAGAAGGCGGCGGACTTGGCGGGGCTGCTGACGAACCTGGAGGCGGGGGACGTGCTGTTCATTGACGAGATTCACCGGCTGCAAAAGACGATTGAGGAATATTTGTATCCGGCGATGGAGGATTTCAAGCTGGATATCATCATTGACCAGGGGCCGAACGCGCGGAGCGTGCGGCTGAACCTCCCGCGGTTCACGCTGATCGGGGCGACGACGCGCAGCGGGCTGCTCTCGGCGCCGCTGCTGACGCGGTTCGGGATGCGGGAGCGGCTGGATTATTACGTGACGGCGGACCTGGAAAAGATCGTGGTGCGTTCGGCGAACCTGCTGGGGGTGGAGGTGGAGGCGGCGGGGGCGCACGAGATTGCCCGGCGCAGCCGGGGGACGCCGCGCATCGCGAACAACCTCCTGCGGCGGGTGCGGGACTATGCGCAGGTGAAGCACGACGGCCGAATCACGGCGGAAGTGGCGGACCGCGCGCTGGCGATGCTGGAGATTGACCAGAACGGGCTGGATGAGATGGACAAGCGGATTTTGGAGG
>CAZHIM010000150.1:0-2088 GCA_964532525.1 uncultured Bifidobacteriaceae bacterium | reverse complement strand
TCATTTTCGCCTCCAGCCTGCAAAGGCCTGAAGAGAGACGGTTCATGGAAAGGGTAAGCGTTAAACTGTTTAGCCCAAGGGTATTTCCAGTTCTTCAATGCTCTATATTCGGAACGGGAGGTCAGGCTCTTTCCTGTGGCGTTCCATCCAAGAACTGCGCCCCCGCGCTCCCCGCCCCGCGCGCCGGCCTTGTTTTCCCGGCGGAATCTGATTAATCTGCACCACAAACCGGCTATGTTTGCCACCACCACCATTTTGTCGAAACCAAATCGTCGCATCGCCACCCTCGCCCTGTGCGTGCTGGCCTGCGACCAGGTCTCCAAATGGTTCGTCCTCCGTGACCTCTATCGCGATGACGAAATCCCCGTCATCCCCGGCTTCTTCAACCTCACCCTCCGCGCCAACACCGGCGCCGCTTGGAGCATGTTCAGCGGCAACAACGCCCTGCTCGCCCTCGTCGCCCTCGCCGCCCTCGTCATCCTCTACTTCACCCGCCATCACTTCAGCGCCCATCGCCTCAGCGGCCAGTTCGCCTTCGGCCTCATCTTCGGCGGCATCATCGGCAACCTCACCGACCGCCTCCTGCCCGGTCGCCATGCCGTCGTGGACTTCCTCCATTTCTACATGGGCCGCCGCGGCACCGGCGACGTCTTCGATTTCCCCGCCTTCAACATCGCCGACTCCGCCATCTGCACCGGCGTTGCCCTCATCTTCCTCATCAACTGGAAAGATGACTCGGCGCCCAAACCCGCCTGAACCCCTCGCCGGCCCCCGCCGCCCTGTCGGCGGCCGCCGCCGGCCAACCCCGAATCTCCCCCATGACCGACCCGACCGAAACCTTCACCATTGAGCAGTCGCTCCCCGGCCGCCGGCTCGACGTGTTCCTGCGCGAAAAATTCCCCGCCGCCTCGCGCGGAACCCTGCAACGCCTCATCGAAGAGGGCTATATCCGCGTCAACGGCCAGACCGTCAAACCCACCCATACGCCCCGCGCCGGCGAATCCGTCGAAGTCCGCTGGCCCGCAGTCCGCCCCGCCGAGGCCCAGCCCGAGGAAATCCCCCTGGATATTCTCTTCGAGGACGATTTCCTCCTCGTCGTCAACAAACCGGCCGGCCTCGTCGTCCACCCCGCCGCCGGCCACGAGGAACACACCCTCGTCAACGCCCTCCTCCACCATTGCCGCGGCTCCCTCAGCGGCATCGGCGGCGTCGCCCGCCCCGGCATCGTCCACCGCCTCGACAAGGACACCACCGGCTGCCTCGTCGTCGCCAAAAACGACGCCACCCATCTGGCCCTCGCCAGCCAGTTCGCCGGCCGCACCACCGAAAAAATCTACGACGCCCTCGTGCTCGGCCAGCTCGAACGCGAAGCCGGCGAAATCCGCGCCTCCATCGCCCGCCACCCCACCGAGCGCAAGCGCATGGCCGTGCGCGACAACGCCGAAAGCCGCTTCGCCCACACCAGCTACCGCGTCCGCGAACGCCTCCTCCACGCCACCTACGTCGAAGCCGAAATCCATACCGGCCGCACCCACCAGATTCGCGTCCATTTCCAGTTCATCGGCCATCCCGTCGTCGGCGACCTCACCTACGGCGCCAAAGCCAACAAACGCTTTACCGAAGTCACCGGTTACGCCGCCCCCCGCGTGTTGCTCCACGCGCGCCAACTCGCCTTTGTCCATCCCACCACCGGCAAAAAAATGGTGTTCGTCGCCCCCCTCCCCGAGGACTTTCAATCTGCCATAACATTCCTGCGCGTGTGACGCCGGCTCCTGCCATCTCCCAAACGTGTTCGCGCATTGAACCCCTGAACCACTCGCAAATCCACCGTCGCGCCATCGCCAAGACGCGGAAACCGGTTCTCCCTCTCCTCGGGGAGAGGGCCGGGGTGAGGGCGAGCTTCTTTATACTAACTTTGCTTTGCGGCTCACGGAGAGGGCCCGGGTGAGACTTCCCCAAAACCGTTCGCGCATTGCCCACTGAACTGGCGTGAATCCAGCGCAAACATATTGCCGATTCGCGGAAACAACTTCCCCCTCTCCCCAGCAACGGTGTTAATTTGCAAGTTGGAATTTATCATTTTTGAGG
>CAZHIM010000149.1:0-2362 GCA_964532525.1 uncultured Bifidobacteriaceae bacterium | reverse complement strand
GCGCTGCCGCCTTCGTTCAGGGTTGGAAGTTGAATGTCGAATGTTGAATGTTTTCAGAATTTTGACTCTCACCGATTGGAGGGATTGAAAGATGTTTGTGCTTGATTCCTTAGTTTATCGGTTCCGGCGCGGCTGCCAGACGATGGCTTTTCCGCAGGGTGCGGCGCCGGGGTTGCCGGAGCGTCACGGCGGGGCGTTGCGTGTGGATGCGGCCCAGTGCACCGCCGGGTGCGATGCGTGCGTGCCGGTGTGTCCGACCCGGGCGATCGTGCGCGAGCCGGGCCAGCGGGTGTCGCTGGATTTGGGCAAATGCATCTTTTGCGCCGCGTGCGTGGAGGCGTGTCCGCCCCACGCCATCACGCAAACGAACGATTATCAGATGGCGGCGGGGCGGCGGGCGGATCTGGTGCTGGGGGAACCGGGGGCGGAAGAAGTGCGCCTGGCCAGCGCGCTGGAGGGAAAACTAAAGAAGCTGTTGGGCCGGTCGCTGCGGTTGCGCCAGGTGAGCGCCGGCGGCTGCGGTGCCTGCGAGGCGGATACGAATGTGCTGGGGACCATCGGCTGGGACCTGAGCCGGTTTGGCATCCAGTTTGTGGCGTCGCCGCGGCACGCGGACGGGCTGCTCGTGACGGGCGCGATGAGCCGGAACATGGAACTGGCGCTGAAGAAAACGTACGAGGCCGTGCCGGCGCCGAAGATTGTCATTGCGGTGGGCGCCTGCGCGATTGCCGGCGGGCCGTTCGCGGGGCATCCACAGATTCGCGACGGCGTGGGAGCAGTGGTGCCGGTGGACCTGTTTATTCCCGGGTGTCCGCCGCATCCGCTGACGATCTTGGACGGACTGTTGCGGTGGCTGGACCGGCTGGAAAAGGGGGAGGGGGAAAAGCGGTAGGAGGATGGAGGATTTCCGCGAAAAATGGTAATCTTCGAACCGCCAGTCCGTGCTTCGGAAGTAACGCTAAGCCGGAACGATTTAATTGAACAATGAATTAACTGCTGATGGACCCAGATTCAAGGCCGGAACTGGTCGGTCCCAAGGGGTGCACCGATGGGGGAGTGGTCCGCAGACTCCAAGAAAGCCACGCCGGCGAGCGGATGGCCGCGGCGCTGGTGCTGGGGCTGGTGCTGTTTTCTGCCCACGGCCGGGCGGGCGGGCCGGATGCGGCGGCCGGGGCGGGCACACCGGTGGCGGGGACCAACAGCTTTCCGAGCGTGGCGGAGGTTTTGGGGGGACGGACGTTTGAGACGTACACGGAGCAGGACGTGTACTTCCTGCGAGCGATCCACGACCGCTACCCGGCCCAGTGGCCGGATTTGCTGGCGGCCAACATCACGGTAAAGGACTATTTACTGTCGCCGGAGAAGCTGGAGCGGTTCGTGAATGAATTGGGCGAGGCCATGGAGGGTCGGAACGATCCGGCGGCCTGCACCAATCTGGCGATGCTCACGGGCGACCCCACGTTTTACGCCAATGCGAACACGTACCATCCGGAGATTTTGCAGGCGGCGGCGCGGGCGTTGATGCGGATTGGGCCGGCGGGAAGCAAGGCGCTGGTGTCCGCTTTTACGGAAAGCCACTATGGCGCCGACCCGGGGAGCCTGGAGGACTTGGCGGACGCGATTGGCGAGGAACATCCGGCCGGTTCGGAATTTGTTCAGGCCTTGGCGGCGACGGCGTTTGATTTTGCCACGACCAATGGCAGCTATTATCCGCGATGCACAGCGGCGGCCGTCAAGAACCTGTTGGGCTTGAAGGATGGTTTTTCGGCCGTCCGGGCGCATTTGCGAACCGAGGAGATTTTGGGGAATCCGGGCCGTTTTCAGGCGGTGATGGACGGGATCGCGGCGGGGCGGGCGGGGCAACTGGCGACGAATCTGGTGGCGATCCAGGCCCAAGTTCGGGCGAAGCTGGAGGGCCTGACGAATTCCCCGGGGGGTTACCGGGATGATTTGCGGGAGCTTGACAGCCGGATTGGGCGAACGCTGGCGGGTTTTGAGGTGCGGGAAAGCGCGGGTCACCCCGTTCCATGAGACCGGCCGGGAAGCATATCAATCCCGTTGCACCGCCGGGGGGGGGCTGGAGAGATGGAGAGATTGAGGGATGTCAATTTCGGTTTACGCGAAGCTTGACATGAGGGATGACTTGAATGACAATTAAAAAAGTAGTTGACAGGATCGCGATAGTTGCTAAGTTGCAACCGTCAGAGCCGTAAAAACAAAAGTACCGAAGTTCCCTTGAATTTTGATGAGCACACCGAGGGAGTCGGTTTTTTGTCGTTTTACGATTCGGGTTTGAACATTATTTTTTGGATGCCCATGTAGCTCAGTTGGTAGAGCACATCCTTGGTAAGGATGAGGTCAT
>CAZHIM010000148.1:0-2599 GCA_964532525.1 uncultured Bifidobacteriaceae bacterium | reverse complement strand
GAATGTCGAGTGTTGAATGTTTGTTTTGCGGTTCAAAGGTTCGATGCGCGGACGCTTTCGGGGAATTCTCTCCCCATCGGCTGCGCGGACTCCGCCGACGCGGAGAGGGGGAAACGCTCCCGGCGTTTCGACAAGGTCCAACGCGGAGTGGTTCATGGGATTTTCGCGGCGGCGATCCAGGCGGCATCGCCGTAAACGCCGGCCGCGGAATAGTCGAAGGGGCGAAAGCCGAGACGGAGGGCGGGCGAGTCGCGGCGGAGGTGGAAATCGCCGTGGGCGGGGTCCACAAAGCGCGGGTCGGCGACGAGGCTGCCGAGCTCGCGGCCCTGGCCGGCCCAGCCGGGGAGGACGGCGGTGTTGGTGGGCGCCGGGATGCGGTTGGTTTGCCATTCGTCGAGGGACCGGACGGCAAAGTTGACAGGGAAATTGGGGTTCCAATAGCAATTATCGCGGGTCAACTGCCGGTTCTCCAACCAGGGTCCGGTCAGGGTGGGGCTGGTGTTGGTCCAGTACACGATATTGTGCTCGAAGGTGAACGAGAGATGGTTTTCGACGCGGGTGAGTTGCAACTGGAGTTCGCGGCCGTTCACGAAAATGTTGTTTCGCAGGAGGTTGTCGCGGCCGTAATGCTGGTGGAAACCGCCGGTCTTGGTGTCGCAAACGAGGTTGTTTTCGAACCGAATTCCCGAACTGCCTTCATCGGTGTACAAGCCCCAGCCGCCATAGGAAAAGGATTGGATGTCGCTGAGGACATTGCCGCGGACGATGGTGCCGGCGGAGGGGCCGAGCGTGTAAACGCCGCCCATGTCGCTGAGCAGGCCCTGGCCGAGGTGATGGATGCGATTGAAGTAAATGTGATTGCTCCGGCAGTTGCTGTCCGCGTAGCCCCAGCGCCAGCCGACGCTGATGCCGGTGTAAAAGAAATCCGAGATGTCGTTGTGAATGATTTCGTTGGCGGGGCTGAAGCCGATCCACAGGCCGACGGCGCAGGCAAAAATGGAGCCGCCTTGGCGGATGATGTTGTTGTCCACGGTGACGCGGGCGGTTTCGGTGGCGGGGTTTTGGGGCAGATCGCCGCCGCCGATGCGCACGCCGCCGGCGCCCATATCCTCGATCAGGCAATGGCGGATGACATCGTCCTGGCAGCCGGTGCGGAACCAGAGGGCATAGGTGCCGAGGTGACGAATGGAACAATTTTCAAAGGTCACGTGCCGCGCGCCGTCGGCCATGACGACGGCGTCAATGGAATAGGCGGCCTGGGAGGGCTCGAAGCCGGCGGGCGGGCTCAGATACTGGGCGTGTTCGAAGGCGAGGCCCTTGAACGCGAGGTAATCCACGAAACGATGCGCGGCGGGATCGCCCCGGATGACGATAAACTTATCGGTGACGGGGGCGACGACGCGGGCGGTGGTCATGTCCTCGCCCGGGAGCGGCCAATAGTAGAGCGTGCCATCGCGGTCGAGGAACCATTCGCCGGGGGCGTCGAGAAAGCTCAAGGCGTTTTCGAAAATGAAATGGGTTTCCCGCGGCAGGGACGCGGGGTTCATGGGCGTGCCGTGGGTGACAATGGAACCGGTCGCCGGGTCGAGGCGGTCCACGCAGCGGCGGGTGACATCCCAATAGTGATAGAGCACAAGGGTGACGTCCTTGACTTGGTCGGGCGGCAGGCCGGCGAGCGATTGAAAATCACCGGGATACAGGCGGATGGTTTGCCGGGCCTGCCGGGCGTTGGGGCCGGAGTCGGGGAGCGACGCTTCATGAATGTCCAGCAAGCCGAACCATAAGTGGTTGGGGGTGCGGGCGCGGGTGGCGCGGCGGTCGTTGACCCAGAGCTGCTCGAAATACCAGCGGCCGGCGGCGACCTCCGGCAGATGCGCGAGCCAGAGGTGGTTGGTGCCGGGCTGCCAGCCGTGGATTTCCCGGCCGCCGGAGAAAACGGGATGCGCGCCGGGAGCGGCTTGGTAAGTGATCGGCGTGCGGGCGGTGCCGGAGTCGCGGGGCTCCAGCTCGAAGGTGTTGGTGAGATCGTAGTGGCCGTCCGCGAGGGTGACGGTGAAGGCGTGGGCGAGGGAGCCGTGGAGTTGCGATTGGCGAATGGCATCGCGGGCGCCGGCGAGAGTGGCGAGCGGGCCATCGGTGTGGGTGGAGTTGGGCTGGGCGAGCAGTCCGGTCCAGGCGTCGTTGCCGTCGGGCGCGACGTAGAGTTGATCGGCCAACAGAGCGGGCGCGAGCGCGAGCACCAGGGAGAGGATCAGGAAGCAATTCCAGTGCGGAAGGCGGAGGGCGGAATTCCCGGGCGGGCGGGCGGCAAGGGAAAATTTGGGAGGGTTCTCAGGGTTGACCAAGGTTGACCAAGGTTGACCGGAGATGGGGGGAGAGAAGTGTGCAATAGCCAGATTCGTGAGCATATACGACATATACGACGAGATTCGACCGATAGTCCCGGGAAGGACCGATCGCGTGCGCACCTCCATGTTAGTTCCCCTTCTCATTCCTTGCCCCACCATGGGCAGAGATACAGCGTATCACAAAGAACGACAGTTGCAAGCTAAAATGCTATAAAGTAATAACTTATTGGAACAAAGCGCGATTTATGTTT
>CAZHIM010000147.1:0-2760 GCA_964532525.1 uncultured Bifidobacteriaceae bacterium | reverse complement strand
GACACAGCCGCGGTCCGGGCGCGGGGCGTCACGCCGCTTTCGTGCGGGCGATGGTCCTCAAAAGTTCGCGGCTCGCGCGTGCGGGCGAAAGCGCCGTCGCCGCGCGGACGCGGATTTGCCAGACGGTGTCTGGCAAATGTTTTCCGCCGGTTTGACGACGACCATGAACTGAGCCACGCATGGCTGGTGATGTCAACCGCGAACGCGGACAGACCGCCGTTGTCGGCGCCCGGCTCCGGTGAAAAGTCAGTCCGGTGGTGGGTAAACATCTTGCTCCTCTCTCTTCAGGCGCATCGCCTTCCGGTTAAAATGCCATGCTGCTGCCAGAATAAAAAGCGAAGCCGGGGCGCCCAAAATATAACGGCTGAGTGGCGCATTATCTCGACCGGAATCCAAGCTGAACTGCTCCGAATTAAGGATCGGATAATAAACGGCAACCAATGCAACCGCTCCAACCAGAGCTAAGACAGCCGCGATACTCTCATATTTTGCTGATGTCTTCATACCATCGGCTTAAAGACAATGAAGTGAGCCAAGCCGGGCTGACATTGTCAACCGCGACAGCGGAATCCAAAAACGTACTTGGCGGCAGCTCCGGTGAACGGTGGGCGGGATCATTTGATTACTCTTTCAAAACAGTGAACTTCTGTGTGCCTATTGTCTGGCCTCCATACTGAATCTCGAACTCCCAATCACCCGCAACAAGCTCATAATCATGATCGAATCCATATCCAGTAAATCCTTCGACTTTGCCTCCGAGAACAGGCTGCTTCTCAATAGATGTAAAGCCGTCTGTGGTCGTTCCGTCAGGTTTGGTAATTCGCGGATGTCTCGCAATCTTGGTGACATCAATAACTCGGTCTGGCCCTGGAACATTTGAAATCTCGTATGACATTCCAAAGAGAATTCCGATCTTAGCGGGAATTATGTTGGTGGCACAGACGAGAATCGGTCCGCCCACATCAACCCGTGTAACACCTGAAGGTGTCTGTGGAGACTTTATGACTTCCTCTTTTGAGGCGGATCTAAATATTCCGAAGTTTGTAATCTTCCCTTGAATCCCCTGAGTGCTTGCTATGGCAACACAAGTGATGGCAAGAAAAACAAGTGTGTAAAGTCGTTTCATAGTCATGTATTTGCTGAACGTGTGTGATGCGGTTTAACCTGTGATTGAACAAGTGCTGAATTCGACATTGATCGTAGGCAAAACCGCACCGGAGGCAAACGCAAAACCATCACAGTTGCGCCGTGGACGCCGCCGCTCCGGCGCGTTCCGCGACGGGCGGCCGGGCGAACCACTGGGCGGGACGCGCAAAGGTGTCCGTGGGCGTCCCGAGGTCGTGTTTCATCAGCACGTCGCGGTCCCAGGGGTTCGGGGTGCGCCAAATGGCCCATTTCTGGCGCCAAGAGAGGTGGAACGAATACCAGGGCGAGACGAGCGCCGTGTTGATCAGCGGGTAATCCGTGCCATAGACCAGCCGACCGGTGAATTCAGGCCGGGTGAGCGCCTCGCGCAACACGGCCGGCTTGTTGAATTGCGTCAAGGCGGAGATGTCGGTGTAAAGATTCGGATATTCGCCCATCATACGGGCCAGGCGGTCGGTGCCGCGCTCGCCGTGGTAGCGCTCCGACGACGCCAGATGGGCGGCGATGACGGTGACCCCCAGGCTCAAAGGCAGCCGCAGCCGCTCCGGGTCGCCCAAATCCTCGTCGGCGTGGCAGAACGATTTTTCCTCGCCGGTGTGCGAGAGCAGTGGCAGGTGCAACTCCACCAACTTTTGGTAAAAGGGAATGAATCGCGGATCGTCGGGCGAGAATCCCATAATGTTCGGCAGCCATTTCACCAAGACGGCGCCCGCGGCCTTGGCCCGTTCCAGGCGCTCGAGCGCATCGGGGCGGAGGGGATTCACCGAGGCGCCAAACAACAGGTTCGTATGCCGCGCGCAGGCGGCGGCCACGAATTCATTGGGCACATAAACCTGGGTACGGTTGGTGTCCAGTTGTCCATCCGCCCCGACGACGCCGTCCAGCGCCAGCACCACCACCTGGCTGACGTAGCGGCTTTGGGCCACCGAGGCGGAGATGCGATCCGCCACCAGCGCATCGCCGTGCCGCCGGATTTCCGCCTCCGAGACGCCGAAGCTGCGCAGATAAATATGGAAGCGCCAGTTCCGTTGGAGTTGCGGGGAGACGAAGCAACCGCTGCCGTCCGCGCCCAGACCGGCGATATGGCAATGCATGTCCACGATGCCGGCCGGCAGCGGTTCCACGGGCCGGAAGGGTCCGGCGGACAGGCGGGTGCAGGTCAGGGCCAGGCCGGCCGCACGCACTAACCAAGCTATGGGGCGCGGACCGGGACGTTTAGGCGGATCAATTTGCATGGCCCCACCGTAGCGGGAAACCGCCGACGTCCGTGAATTGATAAATCCGGGCGCGGTATTGAAAAAACGAATGGTCTATAATGGGTAAAGCCAAGGCAGTGGGTTCTCGAAGAGCAGACTGCGGCTGGGCCGTTGGAGACCCCCTTCCCCCTCATCCTGGCCTTCTCCCTCGGGGAGAAGGAACGCGGGTTGTGGCCGGCGTGGAAAGCGAAAGCGCCTCTCACTAATCCCGTCGCAGGTTTTCCTGCCAAGCGGGGAGCGTGCCTCCTTCCATGAACCCAAGAAACATTCAACATTCGACATTCAACTTCCACGAAGGCGGTCCCTTCAATATTGGGCGTCAAATGTTGAATGTTTCTTTTGCGGCTCAAAGGTTCAA
>CAZHIM010000146.1:0-2917 GCA_964532525.1 uncultured Bifidobacteriaceae bacterium | reverse complement strand
TGGGGAGAAGGGGGCGAAGCGGCGCTCCATGAAAGTTCCGTGCGCATCGGCCTGCTCCAACTGGTTTTGTGGCTGAATCGTTCCTGCTCAGGCAATGGCTGCGGGCTTAAAACGGCGAGAGTCGCTCGGGGACAAAGATGATGTCGTTGGGTTCGAGATAAAACGGCTTGGTCTCCTTGCCTTGCAGGACGGCCTTGAGATTCAAGGTGAAATGCTTGAAAACGCCATTCTCCTCGCGAACCACACGGACGTCTTTCATGTTGGCGGAATCGTAGTTGAAACCGCCGGCTTCCATGACCGCTTCTAGGGCGGTCAGGGGATGGTCGGACAGAACTTTTCCGGGGCGAACCACGGCGCCGGAGACAAAGACGGGGAAGGTGGAGGATTGCACCTGCACGGTGACTTCCTTGGTGGAGATTTGGGAGGCGTAGGCCTGCACCAGCTTGTCCTGGAGGGCGGACGGGGACATGCCGGCGGCGTCCACTTCGCCGATGAGCGGAAGATTCAATTTGCCGTCGCGGCGGATGGGCTGGGTGGTGTCCAAGTTCGGCGAGCCGGGGAACGTGATCTTAAGCAAGTCGCCCTCGCGCAGGGTGATCGTCTCCGCATGCGGGCGGTCCAGTTGGGGTTTGGCGGGCGCGACGTCTCCGGTGGGCATGGTGTCGCAACCGGTGAACAGGGCGGCGGCCAGGAACAATGACGCCAGCAGGCTAGCCGGACCGAAGCGGAACGGAGTTTTTTCAGTTTTCATGATTATTTTCCAACCAGATTGTCCTCTTCGAGGCGAATCATAGCGGTAAGGCCCCGCATTGCAATATGCGTTTTGGCCATTTGGGGGACCATCCAAGAAACGCGTCTGCAGGGTGAAAGCCGGTCTTGGGGGCGGAAGGTGAGGCTGGACCGCGGCTGTGCGGAAAGCCAGCCGCAGCAAGGTTCACAATCCAATGGCCTGAGTTACTCGATCGGTCTTCTGGCTGGCCACCTCGCTGCGGCTGGTCTCCGACACAGCCGCGGTCCGGCGCGGGATCAGCCGCAGCGCTTCTGCACGCCACGCCATGTTGAATAATTTCAATGCGGTCAATCCTGCGAAGCCGCTGCGGCTGGTTTCCGACATAGCCGCGGTCCGCCACGTTGGCTGTGCGCAGCCAAATCAAGCTTTGGACAGCGGAGGCTTTAGCCGGGGGTGGGATCGCCGGCGACAAAATGGAAAAAATTATTCAGAGGCCGAACTCCGCTGGCCTGGCGCCGATTTGCCCGGCCCATGAATGCGGTTTAGTGCCTGTCTGTGAGTTGCTTCCTGCGGGGAAGTGCCGGCCTTCCGGAGGTCTTCCATTGGCCGTCTGGGAGGCGCTACGGCGCAAAAATTTTACCAAAGGACATTGACATATTTTGCATTTGGATGACAAGATACAGTCAATAAGGTAAGGTTTTGATCACTGTGAATGTCACTCGGAACATGCAAACATCGGCGGCGGCGTTGAATTCGGGGTCGGCTTTGGACAAAAGCTGGACACTGGTTTTGGCCGACTTGGTCAAGGCGCGGCTGACTTTGCTCGTGCTGCTCACCACGTGCGTGGGATTTTATCTGGGCGAACGCGGGGCCGTGGACGGGCTGCGGATGTTTCACACCCTGTTTGGCACGGGGCTCGTCGCGGCGGGCGCGGCGGCCTTGAACCAGTTGCTCGAACGCGACTATGACGCCCGGATGCGCCGCACCGCCGGCCGGCCCCTGCCATCCGGCCGCCTGCAGCCCGCGACCGTGGCCATCTTTGGCGGGGTCTGCTCGGTGGCCGGCCTGATCTACCTGGCCGCGGCGGTGAACCTGCTGACGAGCGTGCTCGGGGCGGTGACGTCCATCAGCTACCTGTTCATCTACACGCCGCTGAAGCGGGTGAGCTGGATGAACACGCTGGTGGGGGCGGTGCCCGGTGCGCTGCCGCCGGTGATGGGCTGGGCGGCCGCGCGCAACGAACTGGGCGGGGAGGGCTGGGCGCTGTTTGCCATCCTGGCCTTCTGGCAAATCCCGCATTTCATGGCCATTGCCTGGCTGTACCGCGAGGAATACGCGCGGGCCGGCTTCGTGATGCTGCCCAACGTGGACCCCGACGGCAGCCGCACGGGGTATCATGCCGTGGCGAGCACATTCGCGCTGTTTCTGGCGGGGCTGTGCCCGTTCCTGCTGAAGCTGAACGGCGCGCTGTATCTCGCGGCGGCCCTGTTGTTGGGGGCGGCGTATTTTGGGTGCGCGGTGCGTTTTGCCCGCCAGCTCACCGCGCGGCGCGCCCGGCAACTGTTCCTGGCCTCAATCCTGTACCTGCCGCTGCTGTTGCTGGCCATGGTCTGCGACAAGCTCAGGTAAACCCGCACACATGGACGAACTCGTTGAACAATTTCCGCCCTACCGCGAACCCGCCGAGTCCGGGCCGGCGGGGCCCGGCCACCACGAGCACGCCGCGCCGGGGTTCTGGAGCCACTACATATTTTCCACGGACCACAAGGTCATCGGCATCCAGTACGGCTTCACGGCGCTGGCGTTCATGCTGTTCGGTTTTTTCCTGATGGTGCTCATGCGCTGGCAGATAGCGCATCCGGGCATGCCGGTGCCGGTGGTGGGGCCGGTGCTGGAAAGGATTCTCGGCGCGCCGGCGGCGGGCGGGGCGATTTCGCCGGACCTGTACAACTCGTTTGGCGCCATGCACGGCACGATCATGATTTTCCTGGGCGTGGTGCCGCTGGCGTTTGCGGCCTTTGGCAACTACGTGGTGCCGCTGATGATTGGCGCGCCGGACATGGCGTTTCCGCGGGTGAACATGGCGAGCTATCACGCGTTTTTCCTGGGCGGCGTGGTGATGCTGGTGAGCTTCTTCATTCCCGGCGGGGCGGCGCAGGCGGGCTGGACCTCGTATTCGCCGCTGGC
>CAZHIM010000145.1:0-2984 GCA_964532525.1 uncultured Bifidobacteriaceae bacterium | reverse complement strand
CGAAGTCGGCTATCACGCCGTCTTTCATCGGGCGGATCGCCACGATGTTGCCGGGGGTTCTCCCCAGCATCCGTTTTGCTTCGTCACCGACCGCCAGCACATTCGTCGTGCCGGCCTGGATGGCCACTACCGAAGGTTCGCGCAGGACGATTCCGCGGTCCCGCACATAAACGAGGGAATTTGCGGTTCCCAAGTCAATTCCAATATCGTTGGAGAACAGACTTTTGAATTGCTCGAACATGAATGCGTCTAATCGCACACAGTTAAAACTCACCCACCCCAAAGGTCAAGCCGCGAATGTTACAGATCCGCGTCCCCCGCCGCCTGTCCCCGCCCCCAATATCCACGCAAACCGCTCCCCTGCTGCCAATTCGAGCCTCCGAGGAGTCGTTTCAGAAGACAAAAGAAGCTCCAAAAAGAGCGAAAGAAGCCCGAAGAGGAAGAGGATTGACACCCATTCGTCCCATCCGTCCCATCCGTCCCTTTGCGGTCCCGCCCCCCCCGCTCCCCATTCAGCCTGCCATTGCACCGGCGTGGGCATTCGTTTAATTTCCCTCCATGTCGTTTTTGGGTAAATGGGATGCCGTGTTGTTTGCGGCCGTGCTGCTGGCCTCCGCCAGCGGCTGCTCCCCAACGGACTCCAATCCCTTGGATGAGGAGAAGGAGCCGCACTATGTCCTCGGCAAGAGCCGCGTCAACGCCTTCAATTACACCGGCGCCATAGACGCCTTCCAGGAATCCCTCGAGGCCAACCCCCACTCCGCGCCCGCCCATTACCAGCTCGCCATGCTCTTCGAAAACCAGGAATCCGATCCCGCCGCCGCCATTTACCACTACCAGCAATACCTGAAATACGATCCCAAGGCCGAAAATGCCGAGGTCATCCAGCAGCACATTGACACCTGCAAACGCCAGCTCGCCTCCGACGTCCTCCAACTCCCCAGCGCCCCCGCCGCCCAGCAGCAGCTCGAAAAGCTCACCGAGGAAAACCGCCGGCTGCATGACCAGCTCGCCCAGTGGCAGGCCTATTACGCCGCCCAGCAGGCCGCCGCCAAAACCAATCCGCCCGCCCCCCAGATCGTCTATGTCGCGCAGCCCGCTCCCGCCCAGCCCCAAGTCAGCCTGACTCCCGAAGATGTCACCCCCGCCCAACCCGTCACCGCCCCGGCAGTCGGCACCCCCGTCGTCGCCCCGCAGTATCGGGTTGCCGCCCCCAAGACTTTCCGGCCCCACACCCAGGTTGTCTTCAGCGGCGACACCATGGCCAGCATCGCCCGCAAACACGGCATCAGCCTCTACGCCTTGGAAGCCGCCAACCCCGCCGTCAATCCCAAAAAACTTAGAGCCGGCCAGGTGCTCAACCTGCCCTCGCCCTGACCCATGCTCGCGCGCCTGATCTTCCTCGGTATCGTCGCCTTCTGGGTCACCATGAACTACCTCCTCTGGAGTGTCGAGTTCGGCACCCGCGCCGGCGATACCCCCGTGCCCCCCCGCCTCGTCTGGCACAAAATCCTCACCGCCCCCGACGCCTCCTCCCTCAGCGTCTATCAAAAGGGCGACCGCATGGGCTACTGCGAGGTCTCCACCGGCGTCGGCCAGCAGATGGCCACCTTCGATGAGGGCAAACCCCCGCCGGAAGGCTACGCCGCCCGCGCCGGATTCCAGCTCCATGTCGCCGGCAACGTCTCCCTGGGCGATTTTACCAACCGCCTCAAATTCGACGTCCGCCTCCGCTTCGACCGCTCCCGGCAATGGGAGGAACTCAACGTCAAGGTCACCTCCCGCATCGCCACCATCGAAGTCCATGCCCTGGCCACCAACCAGACCGCCCATGTCAAATTGAGCAACGAAGGCGCCCTCGTCCTCGAACGCGACGTCGCCATCGCCGACCTCCAGGACCCCGCCGCCCTCCTCCGCGCCTTCACCGATAACCTGGCCGGCGACTACCTCGATGCCTTCTCGCTTTCCGACATTCTTCCCGCCGCCGCCCAAAAAATTGTCTGGGATTCCCGCCGCACCCGCGTCCGCGTCGGAACCGAAGCCATCCCCGTCTATCGCCTCGAAACCACCATCCTCGCCCATCCCGTCATCGTGAATGTCAGCACCCTCGGCGAAATCCTGAGCATCGAGCTCCCCGGCGATATCACCGCCCGCATTGACGAGTGGAACAAGCCATGATTGAACTGGAACATCTGGTGAAAAAATTCGGCAGCCTCGTGGCCGTCAACGACCTCTCGCTCAAAATCGAACGCGGCGAATTCTTCGCCATGCTCGGCCCCAATGCCGCCGGCAAAACCACCACCATCAAGCTCCTCACCGGCCTCATCAAGCCCACCTCCGGACGCTCCCGCATCTGCGGCTTCGATGTCCAGACCCAGCCCCTCGAAGCCCGCCAGCGCCTCGCCTACGTCCCCGATTTCCCCTTCCTCTACGACAAGCTCACCGCCTGGGAATTCTTCCGCTTCACCGGCGAGATGTTCCGCCTCGACGCCCGCCGCATCGAAAAAAACGCCCGCGACCTCGTCGCCCGCTTCCACCTCGAGGAATTCGCCGACCGCGCCCTCGAAGGCCTCTCCCATGGCACCCGCCAGCGCATCGCCATCGTCTCCGCCCTCTTGCACGACCCCGAAGTCTTCGTCGTGGATGAACCCATGGTCGGCCTCGATCCCCAGCACGCCCGCGTCGTCAAGGACGTCCTCAAGGAACGTTCCCTCGCCGGCACCACCATCCTCGTCTCCACCCACCAGCTCGGCATCGCCGAGGAAATGGCCGACCGCATCGGCATCATCCTGGGCGGCCGGCTCATCGCCGTCGGCACCCGCGACGAACTCCGCCGCCAAAGCGGCGCCGCCGGCGCCCTCGAAGATATCTTCCTCTCCCTCACCGCCGAATCCAAATGAATCCAGCGACTCGATATTGCAAAGACGCGGAAACCGTTCGCGCATTGAACCCCTGAACCGCAGACGAAACATTCAACGTTCAAC
>CAZHIM010000144.1:0-3065 GCA_964532525.1 uncultured Bifidobacteriaceae bacterium | reverse complement strand
AAGCAACCGCCTCCATTGGTTTCTTGCTTTGGGTTACTTAGCCGTCACACACCCGTTGAATGTGGAATGTTGAATGTTTCTTTTGCGGTTCAGGGGTTCACTCTCGGGTAACAGTTACTTTTGGCACAACGGTGGGTTCAGGGCGTGTGGGAGGTCTGGCAGGCGGGGGAAGCAAGGCGCCCGGAAGGCGAGAATGAGGCCGAGGGCGATGTTGGCGCCGGGAACCAAGACCAGCAAGAGCCACCAGGGGCTCATTTCCACATCGCGAATCCTGGGTACCTCGATAAAGAGAAGGTCATAGGCCACCGCCAAGGTGAGCCAAGCCCACCAAAAAGGGATGGTGGTGTTGTTGGCTTCCAGGATTTCGCAGCCGACGACCACGGCCAAGGCGCGCAGCCAATAGGCGAGGCGCTGTAATCGGCGGGGGAAGAGGGTGTCAACCAGCGACCGGGCGGGCGGGAACGGGCGCAATTTCCAAGTAGATTGGAGAATCGCGGAGTTGGTTCCCATGAGTCCGATTTTATTCCCAGTTCCTTCGTTTGTCCATGTCCTGATTCAACGGGGCAGGTGATAGAGCCAGTGAAGCCAGACGTAAAACGTGCCGAAGCCGAAAACGGCTCCGAGAAGAAACAACCAAGGATGCCCGCCGCGATGCCGGATGATGTTGTGGAACAGCACGACGAACAAAAAGCCGCAGAGAGGCGGCCCGAAGAAATAGGCCAGCTCGGCGCACAAGGATCCAAAAACAAAACCAAACCGGCCTTGGAGCAGATAGGCAAGGCCGGTTGCGAGCGAGGCGGCAACGACAATGGACGTGAGCGCGGGCAGGGCAATGGGAGCGGTCAGTTTCTGGTACAGGCGTTGGAGTCTTTCCAGCAGCGTTGCCAGGGCTGGATGGAGATGACGGGGCCGGTTCATTTCTGAATTATCACTTCAGCTCAAACTGCAATTCCGCGAGGCGGCGGTAAAGGCCGTTTTCGCGCTGATGCAATTCGGCGTGGGTGCCGGATTCCACGAGTTTGCCGTCGCGGATGACGAGGATGCGGTCGGCGCGGCGGACGGTGGCGAGGCGGTGGGCGATCATGAAGGTGGTGCGGTTTTCCATGAGGCGGTCGAGGGCGAGCTGGACGAGGCGCTCGCTTTCGGAGTCGAGGGAGCTGGTGGCTTCGTCGAGGATGAGGATGGCGGGGTTTTTGAGGATGGCGCGGGCGATGGCGACGCGCTGGCGCTGGCCGCCGGAGAGTTTGACGCCGCGTTCGCCGACGAGGGTTTGGTAGCCTTCAGGGAAGGGGGCGATGAATTCATGGGCGTGGGCCTGGCGGGCGGCTTCCAGAATTTCGGCCTCGGTCGCGGTGGGGCGGCCGTAGGCGATGTTTTCGTAGATGGTGCCGCCGAAGAGGAGGGCTTCCTGCGGGACGATGGACATCTGGTTGCGGAGCCAGGCGAGGGGAAAATCCGGGGCCGGGCGGTCGTCGAGCCGGATTTCACCGGCTTGGGGATCGTAGAAGCGCAGGAGGAGGGAGATGATGGTGGATTTGCCGGAGCCGCTGGGGCCGACGAGGGCGATTTTCTCGCCGGGCTGCACGGCAAAGGAGATGTCCTGGAGCACCTCGATTTCAGCGCGGGAGGGGTAGCGGAAGCGGACGTTGCGGAACTCGACCTGGCCGCGGAGGGTGGGGCCGGGAGGGTGATCGGCGGCGGGCGCGGGCGCGGGCAGGGCAAATTCAGGCGATTCCTGGAGGAGTTCGCGGACGCGATGGGAGGCGCCGAGGGCTTTTTGCACCTGGCTGTAGAGATCGGCGAATTGTCCCATGGCGCCGGCGACGAACGCGGTGTAGAGGACGAAGCGGGTCATTTGGCCGATGCTGATGTGTCCGCTTTGCAGGAGGGAGGCGCCGGACCAGAGCACCACGACGATGCAGCCGAACAGGGCAAAGACGATGAAGGCGACAAACGCACCGCGCAGCCGGGCCCCGTGCAAGGCCACGCGCAGATAGGCGTCCATGCTGCGGCCGTAGCGGGCGATTTCAAAGGCTTCGTTGACAAAGGCCTTCACGTTGAAGATGCCCTGCAAGGTTTCCTCCACGATGGTGCCGGTTTCGGCGAGCTTATCCTGGGCTTCGCGGGAATTGCGGCGGAGGCGGCGTCCGAAGACGACGGCGAGGAGGATGACGGGCGGGACGGCGGCGAGCATGATGAGCGTGAGGTGGACGGAGGTGCTGGCGATGAGAATCATGCCGCCGAGGAGGATGAGGGATTGGCGCAGGAACTGGGGCAGCACCAGGATGAGGGTGGATTCGAGCTGGGTGAGGTCGGCGGAGAGGCGGCTGTTCAATTCGCCGACGCGGCGCTGGCCGAAGAAGGTCATGGGCAGGCAAATGAGGCGGGCATAGGTTTGGCGGCGCAAATCAGCGAGGGCGCTCTGGCCGACGCGGGTCATGGTGGTGGAATGGAAATAGGAGCTGGCGGCCTGGACGGCGAGGATGCCGAGCATGAGGAGGGCGACGAAGTTGATATTGCGGGGGAGCCAGGCCGGGCCGTGAACGGGTGCGCCGGGCATGGCGGCGTCCATGAGGCTGCCGGCCAGGAAGGGGAAGGAGAGGCTCAGCAGGCTGGAGAGGATGAGCGCGGCGCAGGCGGCGAGGAGGAGGCGCCGGTAGGGGCGCAGGCAGGCCAGGAGGACGGCGGCCTCGCGCAGGTTTTCCCGCGAGAGTTTGGCCTTGGGCAAATCGAGGTCGGGCCGGCCTCTGGAACTGAAGCGTGCCATGCTGGCGGCATCGTGGCAAACGCGGGGCGGGGCCGCAAGGGATTCAACGCGGGCGGGCGCGGCGGAATTGCGCGCGGCCGTGGTCTGCGGGTTTTGCAACCGGTTGCACAGCCGGCGGTGATGCGGGCAGTTGACGCGGCAATGGTGGGGAATGAGAATTTCTCAAACCATTTCGCGCATTGAACCCCTGAACCGCAATAGAAACATTCAACACTCAACATTCAACGCCCAATATCGAAGGGCCTGGTCCCGTCCTGAAATAGGTTGTCAGGCATGAGAACAAAACTTGCAGGAAATC
>CAZHIM010000143.1:0-3114 GCA_964532525.1 uncultured Bifidobacteriaceae bacterium | reverse complement strand
CAGGAAGCCACCGATTTCGTCCAGGAAGTCCGCAAACTGGAGGCCGCCCGATGATCGCCCTCCGCAACGACTGCCTCATCTTCCAGCTCAACAACGGGGAAAGCGTCCCCTGCTCGGCGGACATGATCGCCGTCGAGGTCGTCGGCGAATCCGACATCATGCTCGAGCCCGAAATGCTCCGGCACGCCGCCGCCAGCGTCTTCGACTACTTCAAGTACGAGCTCGCCCGCCAATCCGTCACCATCGGCGAATTCTCCCTGGCCCTCGAAAAAGCCCTCCACCACCTCGGCTACACCATCCACACCCATTCCGCCGAGGACCAGCCCGGCCAGGTCAGCCAGGCGGACCTCGGCCAGCTCGCCAGCGAAACCGGCGGCAGCCTCGAACTGCTTTTCTTCCCCCGCCTGCGCCACGAACTCCGCGTGCGCCTCCGCAATTCCCCCCGCATCGTGCGCTTTCACGGCCTGCGCGGCTGCGTGAAAACCCTCGCCGGCACCCGCCGCTGGACCAACCGCTGCGAGGAATTGCAGGACCAGATCGTCGAGTACCTCCGCGGCTGCCTCACGGCTGAAACCGCCGCCCAGGGCGACGCCCCGCAAAACGATTGCGCGCTGGTGGTGGAATAGGCCGTTCACGTCCGGGACGCCGAATTTCCATGAGCAAGACCCTGTTTGAAAAAATCGCCGCGCGCGAAATCCCCGCGCAGATCGTCTTCGAGGACGACCTCGTGCTGGCCATCCGCGACCTCCACCCGCAGGCGCCCGTCCACGTAATAATCTTCCCCAAAAAAGCCGTGCCCCGCATCGCCGAAGCCGGCCCCGCGGACCACCAACTCGTGGGCCATCTCCTGCTCAAGGCCGCGGCAGTGGCCGCCCAGCTCGGCCTCGCCAAGGGCGGTTACCGCCTGGTGATCAACAACGGCCCCGACGGCGGCGAATCCGTGCCGCACCTCCATTGCCACATCCTCGGCGGCCGGCAAATGGCCTGGCCCCCGGGCTGAGCCGCCCCGGTTTTTCCTCGCCGCCGTTCAAAAAATCCGGTATTCCGCCGGGAAGCAGACACATGAAAATAGGCATTGTCACCGGCGGCGGCGATTGTCCCGGCTTGAACGCCGTCATCCGCGCCGTGGCCAAAACCGCCTCCAAGCGGGGCTGGGAAACCATCGGCATCATCGGCGGTTACGCCGGCCTCCTCGAACCCCAGAATTTCCGCGTCATAGATTACAAGGCGCTCGACGGCCTCCTCGTCCGCGGCGGCACCATCCTCGGCACCGCCAATCGCGGCCCCTTCTCCGCCAAAACCGGCCATGGCGAAACCCGCCAGCTGCCCAAGGAACTCATGGACGCCACCAAGGCCGGCATGGCCAAGCTCGGCATCTCCGCCCTCGTCTCCGTCGGCGGTGACGGCTCCCTCACCATCGCCCAACAAATGCACGAGGCCGGCATCCCCATCGTCGGCGTGCCCAAGACCATTGACAACGACCTCGCCGCCACCACCATCACTTTCGGTTTCGACTCCGCCGTGGCCTGCGCCACCGACGCCCTCGACCGCCTGCACACCACCGCCGAGAGCCACAACCGCGTCATGGTCCTCGAAGTCATGGGCCGCTACGCCGGCTGGATCGCCATTTACGCCGGCATGGCCGGCGGCGCCGACATCATCCTGATCCCGGAAATCCCCTTCCGTTACGAATCCATCTGCGAAGCCGTGCTGGCGCGCGAGAAAAGCGGCAAACATTTCACGCTCGTCGTGGCCGCCGAAGGCGCCAAGCCCGCGGGCGGCTCCTACGTCACCGCCGGCGCCCAGCAGGAAAACCGCGAAGCCCGCCTCGGCGGCGTCGGCGCCGTCGTGGCCGCCGAGATCGAGAAACGCACCGGCAAGGAAACCCGCTCCATGGTGCTCGGCCACCTCCAGCGCGGCGGCAGCCCCACCTTCATGGACCGCGTGCTCTGCACCCTCTTCGGCACCAAGGCCGTCGAACTCATCACCGAAGGCCGCTTCGGCCGCATGGTCGCCCATAACGGCCGCTTCGTGGAAAGCGTCCCCCTCTCCGAAGCCACCGGCAAGCTCCGCACCGTCCCCTTGGACGAAGGCTTCGTCCACGCCACCCGCTCCCTCGGCATCTGCCTGGGGGACTGACTCGGCCCGGAGAATTCCATTGTCGTTTCGCCGCGACGAAATAAACTGGGCGCTCGATTTCATGAAAACTTACAACATTGCGGCCCTCGCCGGCGACGGCATCGGCCCCGAAGTCATGCGCGAAGCCATCAAGGTCCTGCGCGCCACCGAAAAACGTTTTGGTTTCAAGCTCGTCATCACCGACGCCCCCGTGGGCTGGGCCGGCATTGATTTCGCCAAAAAAGCGCTGCCCGACATCACCCTGGACATCTGCAAGCGCTCCGACGCCATCCTCTTCGGCTCCGTGGGCCTGCCCGACCGCGACGCCACCATCCCCAAGGAGGAACGCCCGGAACGCGCCGCCCTCCTGCGCCTGCGCAAGGAATTCGGCCTCTTCGCCAACCTCCGCCCCGTCAAGCTGCCCAAGCTCCTCGCCCATGCCTGCCCCCTCGCCCGCGAACGCCAGGGCGACGGCATTGACATCCTCGTCGTCCGCGAACTCACCGGCGGCATGTACTTCGGCCAGCCCAAAAAGACCGAGGACCTCGGCGGCGGCAACCAGCGCGCCACTGACACCCTGGTTTACACCACGCCCGAGATCGAGCGCATCGCCCACGCGGCCTTCCGCGCCGCCCAGTTGCGCCGCAAAAAAGTCACCAGCATTGACAAGGCCAACGTCCTCGAAAACGGCATCCTCTGGCGCCAAACCGTCGCCCGCATCGGCAAACAATATCCCGACATCAAGCTCGACCACATGTTCGTGGACAACGCCGCCATGCAGCTCGTGCTCAAGCCCACGCAATTCGACGTCATGCTCTGCGAAAACACCTTCGGCGACATCCTGAGCGACGAAGCCGCCGCCCTGGGCGGCTCCCTGGGCATGTTGCCCAGCGCCAGCCTCGGCAGCACCAGCGGCGCCGGCACCTTCGGCTTCTACGAGCCCGCCGGCGGCACCGCCCCGGACATCGCCGGCAAGGACCTCGCCAATCCCATCGC
>CAZHIM010000142.1:0-3357 GCA_964532525.1 uncultured Bifidobacteriaceae bacterium | reverse complement strand
GGTTTGGAAACCTGCGCTACGGCGGATTTGGCCGCGTCCGCCAAAGGGCCGAGTGGGCGGCGTGGGACGGGAGGCCACAACCAGTGAGGTTGCGGACCGGCGGCAGCCCGGAAGCATGTCCGGGCGGTATTGGTGCTTCCCTGTTCCATACCGGCTCGATGCACGGGCGAGCCGATTGAATATAGCATAAAGTGATATTATTGCAATCCTGAATACCAAAAAGTGGTTATTGGTTTACGATAAATAATGAAATAGCCGGCGGCGCGTGGCCTGATTTTGGTTTTCTTGCGCGATGCCAACCGCATCTGTTACGCTTCCCGATATGCTGCCAATCCGCCTAGGTGGACAAAGATAATGAGTTTTACGGCAATAAATGCGAGTCACTTGACCGCCAGATTGACACGCTCGTTTATCCGCTGTCTGGTGCGGCTGCCTTTTTTCAACAGTCTCACCCCGGCGGATCAGGATCAAGTCATTGCCGACGGACAGGACTTCAAGCCGTGAAAATCGTCAGCGAATTGTCGCGCCTTTTGAGCCTTCCGTCCGGCTACCGATTCTTTCAATCGATGGTTGGCGCTGAAAGGGCCAGGAGGGTCTATCTGGCCGATTACGTGAGCCCGGTTCCAGGAATCAAGATTCTGGACATTGGCTGCGGCCCGGCGGACATCTTGGAGTACCTGCCGGCGGTGAATTACACCGGCCTGGATCTGAGCCCTGACTATATTAAATCGGCGAAGGATCGGTTTGGGGCGAAAGGCCGCTTCTGTTGCGGGGACGTGGGACTGGCCGCCTTCGAAGGGGAACACGGCACGTTCGACACCGTTCTTGCCGTGGGTGTGCTGCACCATTTGGATGACGGCGAAACAGCGAAATTATTCATGATGGCACGCAACGCTTTGCGGCCCGGAGGATGCCTGGTTACTTACGACGGCTGTTATGTGCCCGATCAATCCCGCATTGCCCGGTGGTTGCTCGACAAGGACCGGGGAGAATATGTTCGTGCCCCGGAAGAGTACCTCCGGCTGGCGTCGGCGTATTTTTCCAAAGTGGTTCCCAGCGTCAGGCACGACCTGTTGCGAATCCCTTACACGCATCTGATCATGCGCTGCTCGAAGTAGAGCTTGCAAGAGACGGGGGCAAAAGAAGGCCATAGTTTGGTATGTTTCCGGCTTAGCCCGGTGTTTGGCCATGGGCAGCCGGGGTTATGTGGCTTGGTTGTTAGGCCGGCAATCCCCGGACGTGGTCGCCACCTCGAAATGACAGGTCCGCTCACAAATATGACAATCTCATTAACTGACCCCTTGGCAAGGGACTGCGTGGCGGTGATCGCGTGTTTTAATGAGGCGGGCGGCATTGCGTCCGTGGTGGCGGCGGTGCGGCGGCAGTTGGGGACGGTGTTGGTGGTGGACGACGGTTCGACGGATGGCACGGGGGAGCTGGCGGGGGCGGCGGGGGCGGTGGTGGTGCGGCATCCGCGCAATTTGGGGAAAGGGGCGGCGCTCCGGACGGGGCTGGCGGAGGCGAGGCGGCGGGGATTTGCCTGGGCGGCGACGCTGGACGGCGACGGCCAGCATGCGCCGTCGGATTTGCCGGGGCTGTTTCGGTGCGCGCAGGAAACGGGCGCGGCGCTGGTCATCGGGAATCGCATGGCGGAGGCGGGCAAGATGTCCTGGCTGCGGCGGCAGGTGAACCGGTGGATGAGCGCGCAATTGTCGCGGCACGCGGGGCGAACGCTGCCGGATACGCAGTCGGGTTTCCGGCTGATCCATTTGGGGACGTGGGCGGCGATGCGGCTGGAGGCGGAGCGGTTTGAAGTGGAATCGGAGACATTGATGGCGTTTCTGGCGGCGGGGCGGCGGGTGGAATTTGTGCCGGTGCAGGTGCTGGCCAGCGGGCGGAGCAGTCATATTCGACCGGTGGCGGATACGATTCGGTGGCTGAGGTGGAGCGCGGGTCTGCGGCGGGAGGCGGGGCTGGCCGCGCGCAGACGCACATGCCAATGCGCGACCGATTCAAGCGCGGAGACTGGGGTTTAGCCGGAACTTCCTTCGCCGCTTTCGAGCGTGCGACGATCCACAGAAGCTCGCGGCTCGCGCGTGCGGGCGAAAGCGCCGTCGCGGCTGCGCTTTGCCGGCGCAGTCCAAGACGCGAACGGGTTTGCCGGGCGCATCGTGATTGCGCAGTCCATGACGCGCATGGACTTGCCGGGCGCGTCGGGTATCTGGGGCACCGGCCGGAGGATTCTCCGGTGGCGTAGGCCAAACAGTCGGGCACGCGCGCCCGACGGCCTAGTTCGTGGGGTTGTAAACGTATTTTCCGGCCGGGTCCACATAACCGAAGCGGCCGCTGGATTTGACGCGGGCGAGGCCGTTGGTGAAGGCCTGGGCGTCATCGAATTGGGGGTTGATGGCAAACTTGCCGGAGACATCCACAAAACCCCAGCGGCCGGCCTGGCGCACGGCGGCGAGGCTTTCGGAGAATGGGGCGGCGTTGTCGAACTGGGCGCCGATGATGAATTTGCCGGAGGGATCCACGTAGCCCCAATGCTTGGCCTGGCGCACGGGTGCGAGGCCTTTGGCGAAGCTGCCGGCGTCCTCGAACTGCGGGTTGATGGCGAGGTTGCCCGACTTATTGACGAAGCCCCATTGGCCGCCGGTGCGGACGGCGGCGAGGCCTTCGGAAAACGGTTCGGCGCGGTCGAACTGGGGGTTGATGACGAGTTTGCCGGAGGAGTCGGTGTAGCCGAAACGGCCACCGAGCTTCACAACAGCGAGGCCTTCCGAGAACGCGCCGGCGTCGTCGAACTGGGGGTTGATGACGATCTTGCCGGATTTATCAATGAAGCCCCAATGGCCCATTTTGACGGCGGCGAATCCGCCGGCGAAGGAGCGGGCGTCGTCGAATTGGGGATTGATGACATATTTTCCGTCCGGGCCGATGTAGCCGAAGCGGCCGCCGGGGCCGACGCCGACGCCGAAGGGGTCAAAGGGGCGGGGATCGTAGTAGGGGCCGCCGGAGCCGACGCGGACGGCGGCGAGGCCTTCGCTGAAGACATCGGCGCGATCGAACTGGGGGTTGATGGCCATCTTGCCGGCGGGATCCACGTAGCCCCAGCGGCCGAGGCGGACGGGGGCGAGGCCTTGGCTGAAGACTTCGGCGCGGTCGAATTGGGGGTTGATGACGATCTGGCCGGATTTATCCACGAATCCCCAGCGGCCGCCGACGGTCACGGGGAAGAGGGTGGAGGCCGCCAAGCCGACGGAGGCGGCGCCGCAGAGGACGAGGGTGAGTAACCGGCAACTGCTCGATTTTTTCATAATTGGCCTTTCTGGGATTGCGTTTTTGCTGGGCGCGGAA
>CAZHIM010000141.1:0-3740 GCA_964532525.1 uncultured Bifidobacteriaceae bacterium | reverse complement strand
TAAATGGTTTAACGCTCGCCCTCACCCCGGCCCTCTCCCCCGGGGAGAGGGAGAAATTGTTTCCGCGTCTCGGCGATGGCGCGATGGTGGATTTGCGAGTGATTCAGGGGTTGAATGCGCGAACGATTTCGGGGAACTCTCACCCCGGCGCTCTCCATGAACCCAGAAAACATTTAACATTCGACATTCAACTTCCAATCCTGAACGAAGGCGGCAGTGCGAGTCCCTTCGATATTGGGCGTTAAATGTTGAATGTTGAATGTTTCTCTTGCGGTTCATGGGTTCGATGCGCGAACACGTTCGGGAAATCTCTCCCCGAGGCGCCGGATTTCAAAATCCTTTTTCCTTGGCGGCCCAGCCCTGCCGCATGAGCGTGAGCAAATGCTGCAGGGCCTCCTCATAGGTGCGCCCCTGCTCCGCGGCGAGCTGGCGGGCCCGCTTGTCCAACTGCGCCGCCATCGCCGCCGATTTTTCCGCCGGGCACCCCAGCGCCTCCAGCGCCCGCGCCAGTTCAGCCGTGTCCATGCCGCCCTCGCGCGGTCACTTCACCGACTCCGCCGGCACGATTTTCACGCTCTTGAGCTCCTGCCGCGTCACCGGCCGGTCGCCCGGATGCGTGGGCGTCGTGGCGATGCCCTCCAGCACCTCGTCGCCCTTGATCACCCGCCCAAACGCCGTGTATTGCCCGTCCAGAAATCGCGGTTCACCGTGGCAGATGAAAAACTGCGAGCCCGCCGAGTTCGGGTCGTTGGACCGCGCCATGGAAAGCACGCCCCGCACGTGCGGCTTGTCGTTAAACTCCGCCTTGATCTGGTAGCCCGGACCGCCCGTGCCCCACATCCGCTGCTTCGACTCGTCCTTCGTCGTCGGGTCGCCGCCCTGGATCATGAAGCCCTTGATGACCCGGTGAAAACACGTGCCGTCGTAAAAGCCCTCCCGGGCCAGCTTCTTGAAATTCTCCACATGCCCCGGCGCCACGTCCGGCCAGAATTCCACCACCATGTCGCCCGCGCTCGTGCTCAAAATTGCCACTTCGCTCATAATCATTGTTCCTCTTTTTATTGTTTGGTTTCGGCCGGTTTCGCGCTCTCCGCCGGCACCAGCGTCGCCGTCTTGATGTAATCCAGATTCGGAAAATCGTGCTTCAAATACGCGTTGCCCTCCGCTTGGATGCGCCCCTGGTTCGGCCCCGCCCCGTTCGGCGCGCCTTCGCCATATTCACCATTGATCTTGTCCACCACGTCCATCCCCGAAACCACCTTCCCAAACGGCGAAAAGCCCATCGCATCCAAGTTCGCGTTGTCGCCAAAATTGATGAACAACTGCGTCGTCCGCGTGTTCGGCCCCGCCGTCGCAAACGTGATCATCCCCCGCGTGTTGCTCCCCTTCACCGGGTCATCCGTGATGTTCGCGCCCTGCCACGCCGCCGCCACCGCCGGGTCCCCGTGAATGCCGAACTGGCACATGAACCCCGGAATCACGCGGAAAAACGCCACGTCCTTGAAATAGCCCGAACGCACCAAATTGTAAAACCGGTCCGCCCCGTTGGGCGACAGCGACCGCGTCACTTCCACCGTGAATTTCCCCTTCGTGGTGTCAAACACCGCCTTGAAACTGTCCGGCGCCGTCGCCGTCAGCTTGCCCGGGTTCGCAAATCCCGGCGTCACCGGCGCCACCGGCGGCGTCGCGGCCGGGGCATTGGTTGTGACATCGTCGGCTTTCACCGCCAGCACGGCGGCAAAAAAGCTCGCCGCACAGAGTAATTGAAATGCTTTCATGCGGGCGAAATTTTCCACACTGGCGCCCAAAAGTCACGCGCGGAATGCGCTCACCGCCGTCGCGGCAAGGTCGGATCGTCCTGCATCGAGGTCGTAATCAGGCTGCCATGCGGCCGCCGCCCCCGGCTGACCAGCCACCCGACCAACCCCGCCGCCACCACCACCCCCGCGCCCCCCAACACCCATGCCCATACATGCCCGCCCGCCGACGGTGCATTTCCCGCCCCGGTGCCCGCGACGTTCAACTGCGGCGCGGCGGCGGAATTCGTGCGCTCCGCCAGCACGGGCGGCGCCACGGGCTCCGGTGCCGCCGACGTTGCCGCTGGCGGTGCGGGAACCGGTGCGGGGACTGCTGGCGCCGGTTGCGTGGCCGACACCGTCGGCGCGGGGGCCGGATTCGTCGGCGCCGCCGTGATGACGGGCGCCGGAACGGGAGTCGTCGCCCGGGCCGTATTGATCACATTCGTTGGCGCCGCGGCCGCGGCCGGCACATTGCTCGCCGGCGGCGTCACCATTGCCGGCGCCGGGGGCGCGGGCGCGGGCGTCGGCGGTTTGGCCGCGCTGAGGGTATTCGAGCCCGAGTTGGTCCCCACAATGATGATGGACGGCACCGAACTCACCACCAGCGGGGGCACCGGGACGGGCGCCGGCTTGGCCTTCACCACGGGCGCCGGCTCCGGAGCCGGCTTCGGCAGTTCGGGAAAGGCCGGGAAATTCAGCGGCACCGACCGGTTCACCGAGCCGCCCACGAATTGGCCCCGATACGACCGCAGCACCAAAATCAGCGGCACCGGCCCGCCTTTCGCCCGCGCCGCCATGTTGGTGATGATCCCGTTCACCCCGCTGTCATAAGGCGTGCCCAGCAGCCGGCTCCGGCTGTCGCAAAAAATCAGCACCGTCAGCCGCTCGGAATTCTTCACGATCCGGTTCAGCAGCGGCTGGATTGGCGCCAGGCTCGCGTGCCGCGTGAATTCCTGCGTCTCCAGAAATTCGTTCAGCCGGTCCGTGTACATCGTTGAATCCTCCGGCGACCAGCTCGCCATGGAAAACCCGCCCGTGTGCAGCGTCTGGTCCACCGTCCACACCGCCAGGTCGTCGTCCACCTCGAGTTCATGCTGCAGGTTGTTGACGAAGAGCTTGTCCAGCATCGCCTGCTCCGACGGCAGGTTCTTCTTCAGTGTCGGCGACATTTCGAAGATCAGCAGAAACCGCCCCGGCTGCGGCCGGTCCGCCGGCGGCGCCGCGCCCGCCCCCGGCACCAATGCCAGCGCCAGCGCCAGCGTTGCCGCCCAGCGCCACGCGGTCCGGACAAAAGTTGGGGTCTTCAACAAATTCATGACTTTAGTGCGGACGCCGAAACGATTTCTGCGCCGCGCGGTTGTGCTGATTCAGGCTATCCTGCAACTCTGTCAGCGCCTGGTCAATCATCCGGATGAAATTTCCGCAGCTCGCCACCGACGCGTCAAAGCCCGCCACCGTGTCCCGCTCCGCGAAATCATCCGTCACCACCAGCACCTCGCCATAATCCCGGAACCGCAGCGCCGCGCGCTCAATCAGGTCGTCCGCCGTCTGCCCGGTGCCGGAAAATAAGACCTCGACGACCTCGCGGGACGTCTTCTCGGGCCGGCGCCGGCGCGCCCCCTGGCCGTCGAAAAACACCGTCACCGGCGTGCCGCTCGCGTCCTGGTATTGCTGCAACAAGTCCACCAGCGCATCCCGCGCCCGCTCCGAATGCCGGGCCGCGCCGGCCGCCAGCTCGGGCCACTGGTGCAGCAGGCTATAGCCGTCCACGAGAATGCGAACCAGCGCCATGAAAAAAGCATACAGCCGGCAAGGGTTTTCGTCCATCAAACATCAGGAATGGGATCAGGGAATTGTCGCGAAGCGATGTCGGAAATTAACCAGCGCGGACACCGGCGCGAGTCCCAACGGGACGCCATGACAATAGCCCGGCGCTTCAGC
>CAZHIM010000140.1:0-3978 GCA_964532525.1 uncultured Bifidobacteriaceae bacterium | reverse complement strand
GCGCGGGACACAGCCGCGGTCCGCCAAAAGAAAAGAGCGGCGCGCCGTCTCCAGCGCGCCGCTTTGCCACTAACCAATCTCACTCAATTATGCTTCGGTTCGGCGTGGCCGTTGGCCTGGCCGCGCAGCATGATGCCGAGCAAGCCGTCCACCAGGCCGGTGCTGCCGTTCTGGCCGGTGACGGCGACGTCCGGCACGATGCGGACGTTGCGCTCGCCGACGATCTGCATGAGCTGCATGACCCGCCGTTACGGTGTTCTAGTCATGAGGGGTCACCTCGCCGGCCACCACCACTTTGCGAGGATGGGGGATGAACATCAGAAGCAAGGAGCCGGCCAGCGCAAACACGATGATCGCGGCAACGGTGGCAAAATCCACCACGAAACCTGAAAATTTCCAGTTCGGAAGAATTTTGGAGAAGGGCGCCACCAGCGGCGCCGTGACACCATATAGCCAGGCAACGAACGGCGTGCCGGGATTGACCACCAAAAATTCAAAGATCAATCTGAAAGTCAAGAGCAGCTCGACAATGGCCAGGACAATATTGATAAACGCCCGGAGAGTTCTAAACATAAATATTTTATGGATTGGTTTGCTTAAGCCGTTTTTACAGCCTGTTGTTGTTAGTTTAACATTACAGGGTCCGGCTCCCACTTGCCATGGGGTGTAACCCGAACCTTTTGCCGGGTTATCACATGACAGGCTTTCCGCCTTGAGGAATTGGGCGGGGTGTGATCAAGGCAATAAAAATGCGTTGGCGACCGGTCTGCTGTGCCATTTCGGCCGGCCGCCAACGCGGGGAGGAACAGGGGCGCGGGACTAGAGCTTGAGTTGCATGCCGACGGAGACCATTTGGTGGTCGAATTCACGATAACCGGCGTCGGTGATGTTGTCTTCCTGGTTGCGGCCCAAGTCCACGGAGTAGGCGGCGTTGAAGCTGAGGTTGCGATTCACCGTCCAGGTGATCCCGGGAGAAACGGAATACAACCAGTCGTCGCGATCGGAGCTGGAGGCGTCGCCGCAGGTGTAATCGGAGGATTGAATGCGGCCGGTGAGGTCGAAGGAGAGGTGATCGAGCAACTTGCGGCGGTAGGTGAGCTCATAAAGGCTCTCGGTGAGGGGCAGTTTGCCGGTGCTGGAGACCCAGCGCCAGTCTTTGTAGCGGAGGGAGAGTTGGTCCTTGGCCGTGATGGTGGCGGTGGCGGTGGCCTCGCCGTAGTAGGTGATGGGGTTCAGGTCACGGACGGGCGTGGTGTGGTCGGCGGAGTCGGCCTCATAGTTGCGGAAGTCGGGGCCGCCCTGAACGGAGAAGGTGAGCCATTTCCACGGAGAGCCCTCCAAGCCGAGGAGGACGCGCTGGTAATCGCTGGGGGAACTGGTGTGGGTGGGATCAATGACGCTGGAGAATTGCTCCTGGTATTGATGGCCGTAGCGATAGCCGAGGGTGACGGCGAGGCCCGGAGTGAGCTTGTAGCCGAAATCGAGGCCGCCGTTGACGTCATAGCGGCTGGCATAGTTTTGGTAGCCGGAGGTGGTGTGCAGGTCCGTCATGAGGTCGTAGAGGAGCAGCGAGGCGACGGGACGCAGGAACCACTGGGGCTGGTCGTAGGTGAGGGAGAATTTGGAGCGGTCCTGGATCTGCTCGCGGCGTTCGCGAGGGGCGCCGGTGGCGTAGGCGCTGCGGTTGCTGTCCAAGCCGGAGTAAGTGGGGGCGACATGGTTGCCGTCAATGTAGTTGAAGCCGTTTTCGAGGCTGACGGTGAAGTCGCCGGCGCCGGCCTTGATGGTTTGGGCGAGGCGATTGGCGGTGTAGTTTTCGCTGGGCTGCTCATGGAAGATGTTGACCTCCGGTGAATAGCCGAAAGCGAGGGCCTGAAAGGGCGATGCTTGCCCGAGGAGCGGAGCGAAGTTGAAACCGACGACCGGGGAAATGGTGGTGATCCAGGAGCCCTGTTCCTTGGCGCCGAGTCCGGAAACATTGAAAAGGTTGTCGTCGTAGGTCTCCTTGATGCCGAAGGAGAGGTCGGTGAGCCAGGCGGGCTTTTGCGGGAGGAAGGAGAAGCCGGCGGGGGGCGGGGTGGTGGCGGGGCCGGAAACGGGCGTGGCAGCCGGGGCATTGGTGGCAGCCAGGACGGCCTGGGCATCGGCGTGCTGGGCCAGGGCCAGGAGGGAGGCGCCGAGCAGGAGAGGCTCGACGCGGGGCAACCGGCGGGAGGCCGCGGGATAATGTTTGCGGGCGGCCGCAGCCGGCCGTTTTGAGGCGCCGTTAGTTTTTGATTTCATCGTGCAGTGACTTTATGTGTTTTTTAGGATTCCGGGCCGCTGGCAGAGCGGAGCGCCGGCTAGTTTCTTTGTAGGGGCCTGCCTGCCCCGATTTCATGCGACTGGCCCGAATGAGGATTGGGCCGATAAGGGCATTTTTAGAGGACTGCAGCCGTGCGGAGTATCCCCGCCCCGCAGGAACCGCAGTTTTTCTTCAAATGCCCTACAAGTTACGCATCGGCAGAATCTCGCGAAGATTGAGCAAAAAGTCTTACCGGCTTTTGCCCGGACCTAAGCGCTTTTTGGCGTAGCGGCGGAGAAGCCGGGGCGCGCGGGGCGGACGGAGGGAGGTTGAAAAAGGCGCCCGGACGGGAAACAAGAGAGCAGCCAAGCCGGCGCGAGCCGGCGGATTTGGCCGCGACAGGCGAAGGGAAGAGAGGGGAGGCCTACGGGTTGGTTGAGGGCGCCATGTCCAGGAATTTGCTCTCGCCCTCCGAGAATTCGGAGATGGTCCGGGCGTGATACTGATTGGTTGGCTGGGCGCTGGCGGCGGCGGGCGTGGGGACGGAACCGGTCTTGGCGGTCCCCATCGAGTTGCAGCCGGCGAGCAACGCGCAGAACAATCCGAGGCAGATGATTTTCATAAGCGAATTTCTTCTTACAACGAAGCCAATCTAGCATACATTACGGTTGGTTCATTCTGGATTAACGGTTTTTAATGCTGGTTTCATGTGGGCGTTCAGCCGGGGCGGGCGGGGGGGGGCGGCGGCAGCGGGGAACTTCGCCGGCGGGGAAGGGTTGAGGTGAACGAGCAGGCGGGGGCGGGCTATTGCATTTTGTCGCCGGAGAGCGGGCGGCGATTGCAAAAGGCACGCGGGCGGCCGGGATTTTTCACTGGCGGCTGATGCGCTCGGGCTGGCGGGCGTGGCTGACGGCGGTGTCGTAGGTGATGGCGCACTTGCAGTAGAGATCGTAGAGCTGGTTGTCCATGAGAACCATGCCTTCCTTGCGTCCGATCTGCATGGTGTTTTCGAGGTGGTGGAGCTGGTTTTCGCGGATGAGGTTGCGGACGGCGCTGGTGGCGATGAGGAGCTCGTAGGCGAGGACGCGGCGGGTGCGGTCGGCGGAGGGGAGGAGGTCCTGGGCGATGATGCCCTGGAGGGAGTTGGCGAGCTGCATGATGATCTGCTTTTGGGCGCTGCCTTCGAAGACGCCGATGATGCGTTCGAGGGCGTGGGAGACGTTGGGGGAATGCATGGTGGCCAGGACGAGGTGGCCGGTTTCGGCGGCCATGAGGGCGGTGGCGATGGCTTCGTGGTCGCGGATTTCGCCGACGACGATGACATCGGGATCCTGGCGCAGGACGTGGATGAAGGCGCGGTTGAAGGAGCGGACGTCGGTGAGGACCTCCTGCTGGACGACGATGGCGCGCTTGTTTTCGTGGACGAACTCGATGGGGTCCTCGATGGTGACGATTTTGCAGCGGCGCTCGCTGTTGATGAGGTCCACGAGAAAATTGAGGGTGGTGGTTTTGCCGGCGCCGGTGGGGCCGGTGATGAGGACGAGGCCGTTGGGGCGGCGGGCGAGCTCTTCCAGTTTCTCGGGGAGGCCAAGTTCGGTGCGGCTGGCGATTTTCTCGCCGGAGAAGCGGAGGCTGAGCTCGGTGTGGTTGTTGCGGCGGTAGAAGGTGGCGCGGACGCGGCCGGCGACGCTGTG
>CAZHIM010000139.1:0-3979 GCA_964532525.1 uncultured Bifidobacteriaceae bacterium | reverse complement strand
CCCCCATCCCCGGCTCCCTCGCCTCAAGCGCGCGGATGCGCCGCCTCGTACGCCTTCTTCAACCGTTCGGTCGTTACGTGCGTGTAAACCTGCGTGGTGGCCAGGTGCGCGTGCCCCAGCAACTCCTGCACGCTGCGCAAATCCGCCCCCGCGTCCAGCAGATGCGTCGCGTAGCTGTGCCGCAATTTGTGCGGCGTCAGGTGCGGGTCCAGCCCCGCGACCACCAGGTACGTCTTCAGCCGGCGCCCCAGTTGCAGCGGCGAGAGCGGCGCCGCTTTGCGCGTGTCCGCGTGAAACACCGGCTGCACTCCCGTCGGCGGCTGCGGCAACTGCGCCCAGTAGTTTTGCACGGCCTTCAACGCCGGTTCGCCAATCGGCACCAGCCGCTCCTTCTTCCCCTTGCCGCGCACCCGCACCAGTTGCTCGTGGAAGTCAATATCCTCCACCCGCAGGCCGCACAGCTCGCTCACCCGCAGGCCGCACGAATAAATCGTCTCCAGCACCGCCTCGTCCCGCCGGCACACTTCCCCGGAAATCGGCCGCCCCCGCCCCTTCTTTTCCCGCCGCTCCGCCAGCAGTTTCGCCGGCGCCCCCAGCAAATCCACCATCTGTTGCACCGTTAAAAATCGCGGCAGGCGCTTTTCCAGCTTCGGCATCGAGAGGTTTTTGATCGGCATGCTCTCCAATACCGCGTGCCGGATGAGAAACCGGTAAAACGTGCGCAACGCCGAAAACCGCAGTTGCGTGGCCGCGCGGCTCAGCCGGTTCCGGCCCAGAAATCGCAGATACGCCCGGAAATCGTCGCGCTGGAGCTCGTCCCAGGCCGCTTCCGCCCCGCGCTCCTCCCGCTGCCAACGCGCAAACTCCTCCAGCGCCTGCCGGTAGTTCCGCTGCGTATAAACCGACGCCCCGCGGTCCGTCGCCAGGTGCACCAGGAACTTCGCCACCCACTGGTCGTGGCTCTTGGCCGGTGCGTCAGGTTCCATCATCAATCTCGTCCTGCCAGCATGATTTCACGCCCCCACCCGGCAGGCCAGCCGGAACTTCCCCGATGGCAATGGCGGCAGCAGCTTTACTTTCTCGATGCTGATGCCCCGCTCCCCCTGCAACAAATCCCGCAGCCGCCCCGTCAATTCCGCCAGCCGTTCGGCCGCCGGCGGCTCCCGGTCCGGAATGTATCGCAACTGGCATTCGCCATTTTCGCGTTGCCGCAATTGATAATGCAGTATGCCGTCCGCCTCCGCAAAGCAGCCATCCACGTCGAGCGTCGTCACCCGCCGGCCATCCGCGCGCCGCAGCGTGTCCGCCGCCCGGCCATGCACCCGGTAAGCCGTGGCGTACGGTTGTTCGCGGCGCTCCACCAGGTCGCCCACCCGGTAGCGCACCAGCGGCATGATGTCGTTTGTCAGCGTGGTCACCACCAGGCTCCCCACGCCCCGCGCGTCCGGTTCCACCACCTCGTAAAAAACATTTTCCACGCTCGCCTTCATTTCGCCGTGCTCGTCCTCCATCAGCAGGTGCCCCGTCTCCGTCGTCCCGTAAAGGTTGAATACCGGCACGCCAAACACGCGCTGCAAAATCTTCCGGTGCGCCACGCTCACAAATTCGTAGCTGCACAAAATGAATTTCACCGACGGGAACCGCACGCCCTCCCGCTCGCAATACCGCGCAAACCACGCGCCATGCACCGGGTCCACGTCCAGGAATTGCGGCGACCATTCACCGATCTCCTCCACCATGCGCGCGCAGTCGTCATCCGTCAGCAAAAACGGAATCCGCGCCTGGTTCACGAACCGCGTCTGCTCCACCGTGCGCGCCGACTTCGCGGTGTAGTTGGAAAAACAGACCAGCCCGTTGCAGACCGGCGGCACCAGCGCGGCCCGGCGGGCCCGCGGATGCGCCGCCAGCACCTGCGCCACGAACCCGTTCAGCCGCAGCACCCGCGCCTCCTGCTCATTCCACCAGCCGCGTCCGAACAGCACCGCCGTCCGTTCCTCCGAACTGCCGGAAGTGTGCTCCAGTTCCACCGCCTTCGCCGCCAGCAGCGCGTCCAGGTCCTGCCCGGCCCGCAGAAAATTGCGGGGAAAATTCTTCCGCAGCTCCCGCTTTCCAATGACCGGCCGGCGGAAAAAATCATCCTGCCGCGATCCCTCGTACAACGGCACGTCGCGCCAGCGCGGGAGGAGTTTCTCCACGCGCGCCAGTTGCGCCGCCGCCTGCATCAGTTCCGGAGTTGCCAGCATCTGGCCTAATGTATCCGCCGCGCCGGAATTTTCCAGCGCCGATATCACGGCGACAAAAATCCCAGCACCAGCCGCAGAAATTCCTCCGGCTGGTCCGCGTGCACCCAATGCCCCGCCTCCGGGATGGTCTGGACCGCCGCCGCCGGAAACCATTCATGGATCAGCGGCTCGTCTTCCGGTTGGAGATATTTCGACTTGCCGCCGCGGATGAACAGCGCCGGCCCCGTGAACGGTGCGTCGCCCGCCACCGGTTCGCGCAGGCGCCAATAATTCGCCGCCAGATCCCGCAGGTTGATCTTCCAGTATAAGCCCCCCGCCGGCGCCCGCCCCAGGTTCTTCAATAAAAACCGCCGCAGGACCGCATTCGGAATCTCCGGCGCCAGCGCCGCCTCGATTTCCCCGCGCGTCTGGTACGCCGCCAGCTTCAGCGCCAGCAACGCCGCAAAAATCCGGTCGTGCGCCGGCGCATAGGCCCGCGGCGCCATGTCCGCCACCACCAGCTTCTCCACCCGCCGCGGAAAATGCAGCGCCAGTTGCATCGCCGTCTTCCCCCCCATCGAATGCCCGATCACCTGGGCGCTCCCGAGCCCCTGGCTCGTGAAAAAACGGTCCACGTCCGCCGCCATCAGCGGATAATCCATCTCCGGACTGTGCGGCGACCGCCCGTGGTTCCGATGATCCAGCGCGAAAACGTGAAATCGCTCCGCCAGCCGCCCCGCAATGGTATGCCAGTTGTCTCCCGAACCGAACAACCCGTGCAGAAGCACCACCGCCCGGCCCCGCCCCGATTCTGTGAAATGAAGCTGCATGCCGGAAAAATATACCACTTCCACCCGCGCTCAATGCTTGAAAAAAAACCGCCGCCATGGAAAATTCCCGCCATGCGATTTCGACTCTCCCGCCCGGCGACCCTGCTGCTGCTCTGGTTGCTCTTTGCCGGGCGGGGGCTCGCGGCATTGACCGGTCCCACCCTGCAATTCGATTACGGCACGGGCCAGCCCCTCGCCAATCCCCTCGGCCGGTTCATGTATTTCGTCCCGCTGATTTCCCGGGAACAGGTCTGCATGCTCACCAATGCCGGCAACACCCAGTGCGCCCGCGTCGCCTCCTTCCATTGCCGCACCAACGGCCAGGCCTTTCACACCGCCTGCGAATTCGATTTCATCGGCACCGGCCTCCAGCGCAACGTCTTTGACCACACGTTCATCCTGAAGCATCGCGAAAAAGAGCTCAAGTCCGGCAAGGCCCTTCTCCATCAGCTCGCCAGCATCAACGTCCAGGGCGCCGGCAGCGGCAGCGTCGAAATTGACGGCACCTTCACCAACGGCCGGCCCACCGTGGGCGAAATCCGGCTCCGCTTCAACAGCCACGGCCACGCCAGCCCCGTAAGCGTCGTCCTCCAGGACATCGCCTTCCGCAACGGGAGCTATTACTACGAAAACGAGACCATCGCGCGCGTCAACACCCTCACTTTCCGCCAGAAATCCGGCCCGCCCAAAATGGAAGTCTCCCTGGCCTCCGTCAAGCGGGCCGACGCCCGCGACACCCTCTGGCAGAATTTCGTGGGCGGCCTCAAGGGCGCGGCGGCCAACTTCCTGCTCCCGCCCCTCGACATCGCCCCCAACGGCCAGCAAGCCATGATGGACTTCGGCCTGGCCCTGGCCACCGCCCGGCCCACCTTCACCTTCCCCTACGCCGAGCGCCTCACCAACGCCCCCCCATCCTTTCCATGAACC
>CAZHIM010000138.1:0-4246 GCA_964532525.1 uncultured Bifidobacteriaceae bacterium | reverse complement strand
CCCGACGAGCGCAAGCTGCTCAACGTGGTCGAGGAAATGTCCATCGCCTCCGGCGTGCCCATGCCCAAGGTCTATGTTCTCGAAGCAGAGGACGGCATCAACGCCTTCGCCGCCGGCCATACTCCCAGCGACGCCGTCGTGGCCGTCACCCGCAACTGCATGACCAAGCTGACGCGCGATGAATTGCAGGGCGTCATCGGCCACGAGTTCAGCCACATCCTGAACGGCGACATGCGGCTGAACATCCGCCTCATCGGCATCCTGTTCGGGATCTTCTGCATCGCCACCATCGGCCGGATTTTGCTCCAGGCCCGCGGCGGCCGGGGCCGGAATCCGCTGCCGCTGTTCGGACTGCTCCTCCTGGTCATCGGTTCGGTTGGGGTCTTTTTCGGGCGCCTCATCCAGGCCGCCGTCAGCCGCCAGCGGGAATTCCTGGCCGACGCCTCCTCCGTGCAGTTCACCCGCAACCCCGCCGGGCTGTCCGGCGCGCTGCAAAAAATCGGCGGCTACGGCTCCGTCATGGAATCCCCGCACGCCTCCGACGCCAGCCACTTGTTTTTCGCCAGCGGATTGTCCAGCAACTTTGGTAATTGGATGGCTACGCACCCGCCGCTCGAAGCCCGCATTCAGGCGATTGATCCCACTTGGGACGGAAAGTTTCGCCGTCTGCCGGACGACCAGCCGGACAACCTCCGTTCTTACCGCCCGCCGCAACCTTCGCGGCGGACCGCCCCGCCGCCGCTTCCCAACATCCTGGGCACCGTGGTTGCCGGCTCCATCCTTGCTTCGGAAACCCAAGCTCCGCCCCTCATCAGGCCGCCTTCGGTCCTGCCCAATCTGGGCAATCCCACGCCGCTGCACTTGAAATACGCGGAGGAACTTCGCAATTCGTTGCCCGATTCTCTCAAGGCCGCCGCGCGTGAACCGCTGGATGCCGCCGCGCTCATCTATGCCTTGCTGCTGAGTCATGAGGACGCCCTGCGCGCCACCCAGATTGAAGGCCTGGCCAGCCGCGTCTCGCGCACCGTCGCCGATAAAACGGCCGCCTTGTTTCCCGATGTCGCAAGTACCGCCGCCCATGCCCGGCTGCCCCTGGTCAATCTCGCGCTCCCGGCGCTGCGGCAGATGGATGCCACCCAGTACAGCCAATTCTCAAAAACGCTCGCGTGGCTCATTGACAGCGACGGCCAGGTGGAGCTCTTCGAGTTTGTGGTTCAGAAAATCGTCCTCCGCCACCTGGATTCCCACTTCAACGGCGCGCGCAAGGCCGTGATCCAGTTCTACACGTTCCGCCCGCTCATTCCGGACTGCGTGGTGATCCTGTCCGCTCTTGCTTACGTCGGCAGCAGCGTTCCCGCCGAGATCGGAAAAGCCTTCGCGGTCGGCGCCCCTTATTTGCGCATGCCCGACAATTCCGGAGTTGCGCTCTTGCCGGCGGCGCAATGCGGCGTCGAGCAAATTGACGCCGCGCTCAACCGCGTCGCCCTCGCGGTTCCCAACATCAAGCGAAACCTCCTCGAAGCCGCCGCCCGTGTCGTCGCCGCCGATGGCGTGATCCAGGAAGCGGAAGCCGAGCTCCTGCGCGCCATCGCCGACACGCTCGATTGCCCCATGCCGCCCTTGGGCGTCGGCGAATCAGGCTCCTGAACCAATTTGCCCGCCTGCCCGTGACGCGACGCCGGACCACTCACGCGCGCAATTCCGCCTGCAACTGCGTCTTCAGCCCGTTCAAAACCTTTTCGTGCGCTGAATTGACTTCGGCGTCCGTCAGCGTCTTGTCGGCGGCGCGATAAGTAAACGCATACGCCAGGCTCTTCCGCCCCTCCGGAATGCCCTTGCCCCGGAAGACGTCGAACAGTTCCACCGATTCCAGGTGCGGCGCCTTGGCCTGCTTCACGGTGTGCAGCACGGCCTCGTGCGTGACGGCTTCCGGAACCAGCATCGCCACGTCGCGGCGGCTGGACGGGAACTGCGGCAACGGCTTGAACGCCTTCGTAGCGCTGCGCTTGCCCAGGAGCAAATCCAGGTTGAATTCCGCGAGAAACACCGCGTCGCGCAAATCGTATTTCTTGGCCAGCGTGGGCAGCAACTGCCCCAGTTCGCCGAGCGGCAGCTTGCCTCCCAGCGTCACCGCCGCGGACTCCAGGAACAGCTCCGTGCTGCCCGGCCGTTTTCCAAAAACCACCCCGCGCAATCCGTATTGCTCCAGAAATTCCTCGGCGAGACCTTTCAGGTCATAGGTGTCAAATTTCGCGTCCCGGCCTTCACCGCCCCAGAAGGGCAGGGCGCGCTGCCCCGTGATCGCCATGGCCGCGTGCCGCTCTTCCTTGATCTGCCCGTTGACCATTGCAAACACCCGGCCGATCTCGAACAGCGCCACGTCGTAATGCTTGCGGCTCACGTTGTGCCGCAACGAGTGGATCAATCCCGGCAACAGGCTCGGCCGCAACACGTCCATGTCGCTGCTCAGCGGGTTGGCCAGCGCAATCAATCGCGGCCCTGCCATCCGGCATTCGGACTTGGCGATTAACGTCTGGCCTTGCGCCTCATCCAAACCCAGCCCGGTCAAGATCCGGCGGGCCTCGGCAATCTGGTCGTACACCCCGTCAAACGCATTGGCCCCCAGGGCTCCGCGCGGCGGTGTCGCCGGAATCTTCTCCACGCCGAACAGCCGCCCCACTTCCTCGATCAAATCCACCGCGCGCTTCAAATCCACCCGCCACGACGGCACGCGGAAAGTGCATTCGCCCGGTTCCTGCCTCACCACGCCCAGCCCCAGCCGGGTGAGATAGGCGATTTGCTCCGCGTGCGCGATCCCCACTCCCAGCAGTTCCTTCGACTGTCCGAAATGCAGCGACAGCTCCTTTGGCTCCGGCGGCTTCGGGTACACTTCCACCATCCCGGCGGCCAACCGGCCCCCGGCGGTCTCCAAAATCAACTGCGCCGCCCGCTGGCTCGCCCAGTCGCAGATGCCCACGTCCGACCCGCGCTCAAAACGGTAGCTCGATTCGCTCCGCAGCCCCAGCGCCTTGCTCGTGCGCCGGATGTTCGTCGGTGCAAAGTACGCGCTCTCGATCAGCACGTCCGCCGTCTGGTCGTTGATTTCCGTGTTCGCGCCGCCCATCACCCCCGCCAGCGCAATGCCCTTTTGCGCATCGGCAATCAAAAGCATTTCCGCCGTCAACATCCGCTCCTGGTTGTCCAGCGTCTTGAATTTCTCGCCGGCGCCGGCGCGCCGCACAATGATCGCGGGCTTTTGGCCGTGGCTGCGCGCGATCAGATGATAATCGAACGCGTGCAGCGGCTGGCCGATTTCCAGCATCACATAATTCGTCACGTCCACCACGTTGCTGATACTGCGGATGCCCACCTTTTCGAGCGTTGCGCGCAGCCATTCCGGGCTGGGCCCCACTTTCACCCCTTGGATCACCCGGGCCGTGTAGCGCGGGCACCGCTCCGCGTCCTCCACCTTCACCGCCACCAGGCTGTCCGCGGTCTCCCCGCCGGCCGGCAACTTGATTTCCGGCAGTTTTAGCGGATTGCCCGTGAGGGCCGAAATCTCCCGGGCGATGCCGATGACGCTGTTCAAATCCGGCCGGTTCGGCGTGACTTCCAAATCATAGACCACGTCGCTCCCGCTGCGGCCTAGATACTCGCCAAACGGCTGGCCCACCTTGGCGTCCGCCCGCAGAATCAGCAGGCCGTCTTCCTTTTTGTGGCCGATGCTCTCCGGATCAAGCCCCAGCTCCTCGTGCGAGCACATCATGCCGTGCGATTCCACGCCGCGGATCTTCCCCACCTTGATCTTGAACGGCTCCTTGTCGCCGGGCTTCAACGGCAGCGACGCCCCGGGCAGAATCAGCGGCACCTTGTCGCCGGCCTTGAAATTTTGCGCCCCGCAGACGATCTGGCGCTCGCCCGTTCCGTCGTTGACGCGGCAGAGCGAGAGCTTGTCGGCGTTGGGATGCTTGTCGCGCGTCACCACCTGGGCCACGACAATCCCGTCGAACGCCGCCGCCAGCTTCTGCACGCCCTCCACTTCGAGTCCGAGCATCGTCAGGCGCTCGGTGAGTTCCTCCGGCGACCAGTTAAAATCCACGTATTGTTTGAGCCAATTAAGAGTGACTTTCATGAAAGCAAATGATTCATCCCGCGGAACCTTGCCCGGGGCAATTCCTGCGGGTCAGCAGGATAGCAGGGGACGCGGCTTTTTCAATCACTTTGGGGCGGTTCCGCCTCTCTTTAG
>CAZHIM010000137.1:0-5038 GCA_964532525.1 uncultured Bifidobacteriaceae bacterium | reverse complement strand
TCATGACCCACGACGTTTGCGGGCCGGGGACCATCGGCGTCTTCCAACGCGAATTCGGCCGGCACGCCAAGGTGTGGGACAAGAACAAGATCGTCATCATCCCCGACCACTACATTTTCACCGCCGATTCCAAGTCCAACCGCAACGTGGATATTCTCCGCGATTTTGCCAAGGAGCAGGGGCTGCCGTATTTCTACGACGTCATTGACGATCCGAACGGCCACTGGGTGTTCGACGCGGTGAAGGGCAACCGCCTGCGCCAGTACGGCGCGCGGTATGCGGGCGTCTGCCACACGGCTTTGCCCGCCAAGGGCCACACGCGCCCCGGCGAAGTGCTCTTCGGCACCGACTCGCACACCTGCATGGCCGGCGCCTTCAACCAGTTCGCCACCGGCATCGGCAACACGGATGCCGGCTTTATCATGGGCACCGGCAAGCTGCTCGTGAAAGTGCCCGAAACCATGCATTTCCGCTTGGAAGGCAAACTCCAGCCCGGCGTCATGGGCAAGGACATCATCCTCCATTGCATCGGCGAGATCGGCTTCGACGGCGCCACCTACCGGGCCATGCAGTTCGACGGCCCCGGCGCGACCAGCCTTTCGATGGACGACCGCATGACCATCGCCAACATGGCGATCGAGGCGGGCGGCAAGAACGCCATTTTTGAATTCGACGCCCGCACCGCCGAGTACGTGGACGCGCGCGTGAAATTGAACGGCACCAAGTCCACCTACCAGCCCGCGGAACGCGAGCGCAACGAGAAATTCGTGTACGAGCTCGTGCTGGATTTGAGTCAGCTCGAACCCACCGTGGCGTGCCATCCCAACCCCGGCCAGCGCAAAAAGGCCAAGGAGATGAACCTGAAGCTCGACCGCGCGTATGTGGGTTCCTGCACCGGCGGCAAGACGAGCGATTTCATCGAATTCGCCCGCGTGCTGCGCGGCCACAAGGTGGTCATTGACACCTTTGGCGTGCCGGCCACGCCCGACATCGTCCGCGATTTGCAGACCACCTATTGGGGCAACGAGACGATCTGGCAGATCATGGTCAACGCCGGCGTGCAAATGACCGAAAACGCCGGGTGCGCCGCCTGCCTGGGCGGGCCGGTGGACACCTTCGGCCGCATCAACAAGTCCGGCATCAAGTGCATCAGCGCGACCAACCGGAATTTCCCCGGCCGCATGGGCGACAAGGAATCCCAGGTGTTTCTCGCCTCGCCGGCCACCGTGGCGGCCAGCGCCATCACCGGCAAGGTGACCGACCCGCGCGAGTTTCTTGGAGATTGATCTGCGATTGCGCCGCAGCGAAAGACCAGCGGAACTTTCGCTGCGGCCAACGCGTTGGTTTTCCCACCGGCCGCGCGGCCGGTTTTTTGTTGCCGCGCCCGGCTTAGAGCATTGACAGAGATGTAGCGATGAGCCGCGAGGATTTTTGGCTTTTGGCAAGGCTTCGGCGAAGGCGCAGGTTACAAAGAACCCTGTAACTGAGCCGAAACGCAGCCAAAAGCCAAAAAGACCGCGGCCTTCAGGGTTTCAACTCAGCGCTACATATTTGATGGAAATGCTCTAGCCGGAGCGATTCAGTTCAACCACAGATGAGGACAGGGAGAGAATTCCCCGAAAGCGTTTTTGCACATTGAACCCCTGAACCGCAAAAGAAACATCCAACATTCCACATTCAACGCCCAATATCGAAGGGGCTCGCGCTGCCGCCTTCGTTCAGGGTTGGAAGTTGCATGTCGAAGGTTGAATGTTTTCTGGGTTCATGGGGAGGGCGGGCTTCCTTACACTAACACTGCTTTGAGGCAATGAAAGTTTACGCAACCTCGGCAAAGATTTTTGTGCGGGCGCAAAACGCGGTCAAGTCCATTCTCCATCTTCCATCCTCTGCGGTTGCGGTGGTTAATTCATTTTTCAACTGAATCATTCTGGCCGCAGCATTCGGTTGCGTCTAATGCCGCTTCATCCCATAATGCCGTGAGTATTATTGGAGCCGATTATTAAAAAGATCATCGCACTGGCTGGGATGTTGTTCTCGGCGGCCACTCTTCACGCCGCCAAGGTGACGGTTTTTGCCGCCGCCAGCCGCCGCCGCCATGCCTGCTGAATCGCCAGATCATTCCCTTTTCCCGCGCACGGACTGGGTGGAGCTGCGCAAGGCCGCCGCGGCCGAGCAAGTGCCCCTGGACCGCCTCATCCGCCTCTACTGGCAGCCGCTCAAGATCTATTTTATGGCCGCCTTTCCCAGTCTCCGGGACCAGGCGGACCTCCTGCTCCAGGATTTTGCGGAGGACAAGCTGCTGCAGGAGGGCTGGCTGCGCAAAGCCGACCAGAGCCGCGGGCGCTTTCGCGATTTTCTCAAGACCAGCCTGCGGAATTTCGTGCTCAACCGGCTCAACTTGAAGGAAAGCAAGAACCCGCCCCTCTCGCTCGATGAGCTGGAGCAGGAGCTGCCCGAGCCGCCGGCCGTGGCGGAAGCCTTCGATCTCGCCTGGGCCCGCGCCGTCCTGGCCGAGACCTTGCGCCGCATGGAGGCCGACTGCAAAAATCCCGCCGCCGACCAGCCCCGCCGCGGCTATATCTGGGAAATGTTCCGCCTCCGGCTGCTCGATCCCGTCTTCAACGACGCCGAGCCGCCGCCCTACGACGAATTGATTGAGCGCTTCGGGCTGAAATCGCCCATGGACGCATCCAACACGCTGCTGAGCGCCAAGCGCATCTTCAAGACGCACCTGAACGACGTGATCAAGGAATACGCCGGCAAGGACGCCGCCACCGCCACCGAGATTCAGGCGCTGGAGCAATTCCTCGCCCGCCTCGCGGCCCGGTAAGTGACGACTTCTGTCGGGTAATGATCGGGCTATTCGCGCGGGGGAATCTTCCAAACGAGCCGGTCCCCCCCATCCGGATCAACGAAAACCGGCTCGCCAGGAAAGTGGATAATGACCACCTCCACCCGGTTCGGATCCGGGTCGGGCCATAGGTTGCCCCAGGCACCGTATCGCCAGGCAATGCCATCGCCCACCGCGTCATCATAGGTGACAAAATGCTTTGCCGCCGGGTAGCCTGCCGGGTCGGGATTAAAGAAAACCGGTGGCGTGACCCTGGTGAATGAGCGATACCGGTCGGCAAACTTCTGCGCTCCGCTGGCCGTGCTGAGTCCCTCCTTGGTCTTGCAGCGCGGTGAACTCGCTTCAATTTGGATCGCGCGGGCGTCGCGGAAATAAACGGTCAGAAAATAGTACTTATAATAGAAACCCTCCGGCGGGTTGAAATTGGGTGCGATTGCCGGATCAAGCCAGTCTTCGCGGGTAACTCCCCCGCCCAAGCGATCACTGATATCAGGCTGGCCCAGCGTCCGATGCATTTCCTGGCAGGTCACCCCTAAAACCGCGGATCCAATTCGTTCGCCGGGTATGACGTCGAACTTCTGGGTTGAGCACCCAACCAAAAGTGTTGAGACGACAAAGATAAGATTGATATATTTCATCTGGAATATCCCATTTGGTTTTTGGAGCCCACGCCCCGCGCGGGCCTTTTTCGCGATTCTCTGTCTGCTCCATAGATTTGCAAGGACTTTCACCGTGTTTGGCAAAAGTTAATGAAGGGGGCAACACGGGCAAGTGTGCTGGTGGCGCAGACTTCCAAGTCTGCTGTATCGCGGGTTTCCAAACCCGCCGCGCCCTCACTTGTCCGATGCCTTCCACATTGCAACGCCCTGCCGATTCAAAAGGGGTCAACCCATAACAATGCTCATTTGTGGGTTGACAGCGCGGGGCGTGAGATTTATCGAAGAATGATGCCGCGCAAACGCCGCGTTGAATATGCCGGTGCCCTGTACCATGTGATGAGCCGGGGAGATCGCCGGGAGGACATTTTTCTCGACGATGTTGACCGGCACGATTTCATCAAGACGCTGGCTGAATCATGCCAGAAGACGAGCTGGCAGGTGCATGCCTATTGCCTGATGCGCAATCACTACCATCTGGTGCTGGAAACCCCCAACGCCAATTTGGTGGCGGGAATGGCTTGGCTGCAAAGCACCTATACCATTCGGCTCAATCATCGGCACAAGCTGTTTGGCCACGTTTTCAGCGGCCGCTACAAGGCGCAATTGGTGGAGGGCAGCGGCAACGGCTACCTCAAGACGGCCTGCGATTATGTGCATTTGAACCCGGTGCGAGCCGGATTGATCGGGTCTGAGGACCGGTTGGTCGCGTATCCCTGGAGCAGTCTGCTGTGGTATCTGTCGGCTCCAGAGCATCGGCCTGGATGGATGCGAGTGGACCGGTTGTTGGGCGAGCATGGTTTGGGGTTGGATACGGCAGCCAACCGGCAGGAATTCGAGCGGCGCATGGAAGCGCGGCGGTTGGCAGAGACGGACGCGGGGGCGCTCAAGAGTTTGCGGCGCGGTTGGTGTTTGGGCGGTGGGGAGTTCAGGCGCCGGATGCTTGAAGCAATGGAGGGCAAACTGGGGGAACATCACTCCGGAGAACTGCGGCGCGAAACGGCGGAAGCCAAAGCGGAACGGATTGTGGCTGAGGAATTAAGCCGGCTTGGCTGGCAGGAAACCGACTTGGCGACCCGGCGCAAGAGTGATCCCGGGAAGCTGAAGATGGCGGTGCGATTGCGCACAGAGACGACATTTACGATCAAGGCGATTGCCAGCCGTGTCCATTTGGGCAGCTCCAGGAGTGCGTATGTCCGCTTGTCCGAATGGATTAAGTCGTCTGAGGCAACGATGCAAGCCGATTGATGCTATGAAAGGAAATGAACAATGTATAGGGTTGACCCCTTTTCGTGTCCGCTTGTCCGAATGGATTAAGTCGTCTGAGGCAACGATGCAAGCCGATTGATGCTATGAAAGGAAATGAACAATGTATAGGGTTGACCCCTTTTCGGGCCGCCATGACCGGCGGACTTGACGCTTTGGCTGTCCAATATCGCTGCTGTGGGTTGGCTGCGCTTGCCTTGCGCCTTCCGGACCAAGATCCGCAAGGCATCATTGAGGGCCGCCCAAAAATGACTGAGCTTCCAGC
>CAZHIM010000136.1:0-5083 GCA_964532525.1 uncultured Bifidobacteriaceae bacterium | reverse complement strand
GGTTTGGAAACCTGCGCTACGCCGGTGTTGCCCGCGCCCGTCAAAGCAGTTATGAAATACCCCGGGTTAGAGCGTTTCCCTCAGAATACTCAAAATCCTCACGGCTCATCGCTGCATCTGTCAATGCACTAATTTTCCGCTTCCATCGTGCGGTAGCCCACCGCCGGTTCGGTTATAATAAACTTCGGCCGCGCCGCGTCGTCCTCCAACTTGTCCCGCAGGTGCGCGATGTGCACTCGCAGGTAATGCGTCTGTTCCACCGCGTTCGGCCCCCACACCTCCGTGAGCAGTTGGCGGTGCGTGAGCACCTTCCCCGCGTGCACCACCAGCAGCCGCAGCAACGCATATTCCGTGGGCGTGAGCTTGACCTCCGCCCCGTCTTTGCGCACCGCCCGCGCGGCCAGGTCCACCTCGATTTTTCCCGACCGGAACACCGCGTCCGCCGCCGCCGGCTGGCTCCGCCGCAGCGCCGTCCGCAGCCGCGCCAGCAACTCGCCGCTGCTGAAGGGCTTGGTCACGAAGTCGTCCGCCCCCGCGTCCAGCGCGGCGATCTTGTCGTGCTCCCGGTCGCGCACGCTCAGGATGATCACCGGCACCCGGCTCCATTCGCGAATGCGCTTGAGCACCTCCACGCCGTCCAGGTCCGGCAGGCCCAGGTCGAGCAAGATGATTTCCGGCCGCCCCTGCGCCGCCTGCACGATGCCGTCCGCCCCGTTGGCCGCGTCAATCACGTCGTAGCCGTTCGCTTCGAGCGTCACCCGCAGCAGCCGGCGGATCTGCGGCTCGTCGTCAATCACCAGCGCGATGGTTCCGGGTTTGGCGTTGGTTGGCGTCATGGCGGTTTTCAAAAGCGGTGTGCTCATTCCTGGCTGGGCGGTTTTTCAGTTTGCGGAATGCGAATGGTAAAAATCGCGCCGCCGCCCGGGCGGTTCCCGGCCACGATCTGGCCGCCGTGGGCTTCCACAAACCCCTTCACGATGGCCAGCCCCAAACCGCTCCCGCCCGCCGGCGCGTTCGGCGCGCGGAAAAATTTGTCGAAAATCCGTTGCAGGAATTCCGGGGGCAGCCCCGGGCCGCGGTCAGCCACGTTCAGGATGAGCCGTTGGGGTTCCTGAATGGCTTGGATCAAAATCGGCGTGTCCGCCGGCGTGTGCACCGAGGCGTTCAGCAGCAAATTCGCCAGCGCCTGCTGCATGAGCGTGAAATCCAGCCGCGCCAGCGGCAGCTTCTCCGCAATCTCCATCGTCACCTCCCGCCCAGCCAGCTCCCGCTCCAGCGAATGCACCGTCACGTGGATCAGGTCCCCCACGTCGCACCAGTCCAGCTTGGGCCGGATGTGCCCCGATCCCAGCCGCGTCACATCCAGCAAATTACCCACCAGCCGGTTCAGCCGGGCCGCGGCCTCCTGGATCTCCGCCACCATCGTGCGCCCCATTTCCGGGTTCCGCGTTTCCGCCAGCGAACTCGTGGCGCTGGTGATGGCCGCCAGCGGCGTCCGCAGCTCGTGCGAAATGGAATTCAGCAGTGCGTTGCTCAGCCGCTCGGATTCCGCCACCAGCTTGCCCTGCTCGGCCGCCGCGCGCAGCGCCACCCGATCCAGCACCAGCGCCGCCTGCCGCGCGTACGCCTCCAGCAAATCCCGCCGCCCCAGCGGCAGGCTCTTGTCCGGCAAATTCAGCGACAGCACCCCCAGCACCGCGCGCTCCGTGGCCAGCGGCAGGTGCAAATTCTCCGACCCCGGCAAATTGTCCGTGAATTTCCCCGCCGCCTGCCGGTTCAAAAACGCCCACTCCGCCACCCGCAGCTCCTTTTCCGTGAGCGCCAGCGAACTGTCCGGATGCGGCTCCAGGCCGTCCTTGGCCGGCAGCACCACCGCCACCGCGGATTCAAACACCCGGCTCACCTCGCCGACGAGCTGCCACACCACCTCGTCCCGCGTGCCCGCCTGCGCCAGCTCGCGCGTGAGCTGGTACAGCGACGTGGCGCGTTCCTCACGCCGGCGTTCCGCCAGTTCCTGCGCCCGGATCCGCGCCACCAACTGCCCCAACACCAGCGCCACCACGAAATACAGCGCGAACAAAACCCCGTCCTCCGTGCTGGAAATGATCAGCGTGAATTTCGGCGGCAGGAAAAAGTAATTCCACGCCAGCGCGCTCGCCGCCCCCGCAAACAGCACCGGCCCGCGCCCCAAAAACAGCGCCAGCAGCACCACGGCCAGGAGAAAAATAAACCCCGGCACCCGCGGCCCCGTAAAGGACACCAGCAGCGCGTTCCCCACGCCCACACCGGCCAGCACCGCCGCCACGATGGCGTATTGCCGCCAATCCATCGCGGGCCGCCACCGCCACGGCGGCCGCGCCGGCGCCATGCCGGACTTCTCCGCGCGCACCACCTGCAAATCTATGTCGCCGCTTTCCCGCGTCAGCTCCCGCAGCAGTTTCCCGGCGCGATACCATTCCACGAAGTGCCCGGCCGCCGGCTTGCCCACGATGATCTGCGACACGTTGTTTTGCCGCGCAATTCGCAGCAGCCCCCGCGACAGACTTTCGTCCGCCGTGTCAATCACTTCCGCCCCCAGCGTCCGCGCCAGCGCCAGGTGCTTCTCCAGCCGCGCCTGCGCCGCCTCGTCCTCCGGCCGCGAGCTCTCCACGTGCACCGCCAGCCACGGGCATTTCAACCCGTCCGCCATGTGCCGCGTCCAGCGGATCAGCGATTCCGAAAGCGGGCTCGCGCTCACCGCCACCATCAGCCGGTGCCCCGTCTTCCACGGCCCCGCCCCCGCCTGCGCGCGGTGAAACTCCTGCGTGTCCACGCTCACGTGGTCCGCCGCCAGCCGCAACGCCAGCTCCCGCAACGCCGTCAGGTTCGCCTCCCGGAAAAAATTCTGCGCCGCGCTCGTCGCCCGCTCCGGCAGATACACCTTGCCCTCCTTCAGCCGCGTAATCAATTCGGCCGGCGGCAGGTCCACCAGCTCGATGTCCGCGTCATCCAGGATGCCGTCCGAAACCGTTTCCCGGATCTCCGCCCCGGTGATCTGCCGCACCGTGTCCGCCCGGCTTTCCAAGTGCTGCACATTCAGCGTGGTGAAGACGTCAATGCCCGCGTCCAGCAGCTCGTTCACGTCCTGCCAGCGCTTCGGATGGCGCGAGCCGGGCGCGTTCGTGTGGGCCAGCTCGTCCACCACCGCCAGTTGCGGCCGGCGCGCCAGCACCGCGTCCAGGTCCATTTCCGTGAGCACGATTCCGCGATACTCGCTGCGGCTGCGCGGCACCTGCGGAATGCCTTCCACCAGCGCGTCGGTCTCCTTGCGCCCGTGTGTTTCCACGTAGCCGATCACCACGTCGCGCCCTTTTTTCAACTCGCGCTGCGCCGCCTCCAGCATCGCGTAGGTCTTGCCCACGCCCGGGCACATGCCCAAAAAAACCTTCAGCCGCCCGCGTTGGGTGCGCGCCGCCTCGCTCTGCAACGCCGCCAGCAGGGCATCGGGATTGGGACGGTCTCCATCGTTCACAAGGGAAATCTAAGCAGAATCCCCGCCAGATCAAACCAGGAAATCTCAGAGCCACGTCTTCAATCGCTCGCGCAAGACCTGCCGCGCCCGGTACAGGCGCGATTCCACCGCCTTGGGCGTCGTCCCCGCAATTGCCGCCGCCTCCGCCACGCTCCGCTCCTCCCATTCGCACAGCACCACCGCCTCCCGCAAATCCTCCGGCAGCCCCCGCACCGCCCGGCGCACCGCCGCCGCCCGCTCCCCCGCCAGCGCCGCCTCGGCCGGCCCCGGCGAACCCGCCGGCAGCGTGCTCCCCAGCGACAGCTCCGTCTCCGGGTTCTCCGCGTCCAACGAAAGATTGGGATGCCGCGACCGCCACCGGAAATGGTTTCGCGCCAGATTCGCCGCAATCGTGAACAGCCACGTGGAAAATTTCTCGCCCGGCCGGTAGCTCTGGCACGCCTTGAACACGCGCACAAACGTCTCCTGCGCCAGGTCGTTCGCATCCTCCTCGTTCCCCGTGAGCCGGCACAAAAAATGAAACACGCCCGACGCATGCCGCGCCATCAATTCATTCAGCGCCGCGTCGTGCCCCGCCTGCAATCGTTCCATGTCCGCCCGGTCGAGCGCGTCCTCGTCAATGGTGCTGCTCATGGCCCATTTCGCCCGACATGGATTGTTCCATTTCCGCCTGCCCGCCCAGCGCGAGCTGTTTCATCTCCGCCAAATAACGCCGCCCCTCGGCCGGCGGCATCGCCTGGCTCACCGCCGCAAAATGCTCCAGCATCTGCGCCTGGCATTGCGCCCGCAGCGCGGCCAGTTCGTTCAATTTCGCCTGCGTCGCCGCCGTCACCTTCGTGCTCCCGCCCAGCGCCGCCGCCACTTCGCCCTGTTTCGCCGCGATCTGCGCGCACATGGCCGCGCATTTCGGCCGGTACCCCTCGTGCAGCGCGCGCACCCGCGCCATCTCCGCGTCGCTCAGGTGATATTCCGTTTGCAGCCAGCTCAAATCGTCCGCCGGCCGCGCGCAGCAAACCACCGTCGCCCGCCGGGCCGTGACATACGATCCCGCAAAGATGGCCGCGCCCAGCGCCACCGCCCCCAGCAGAATGATCAGCGGCCGGCCCATGGTCAGCGCAGCGTTGCCGGCGCCACGGACGCCAGGTAATTCATCCGCGCATCCTGCCGCGCCACCTGCCGGCCCTCCCACGTCCCCGCCAGGATTCCCGCCAGCAGCAGCACCGCCGCCGCCGTCACCGCGAATCGCGGCCGCAACACCAGGTTGGCCAGCACCTCCAGCCAGGAAGCCGGCCGCGCCGGCGCCTCCGCGTCTTCCAGCCGCCGCCAGACGTTCTGTTGGAACCCGGGCGGCAGACCTGGCGCCATGCGGGCTTCCCGCAGCAGCTCGCCCAGCCGCGGGTCCGTCGAAGATTGATTTTCTTTTTTCATGGTCGAATGAATTGGCGGCGGTTTTCCGCCGCCGCCTATGAATTAGCATTTAATTTCCGCCGGGACAACCCCCGGCCCCTGAGCCCTTGAACCGCAAAAGAAACATACAACATCCAACATTCAACGCCCAATATCGAAGGGGCT
>CAZHIM010000135.1:0-5300 GCA_964532525.1 uncultured Bifidobacteriaceae bacterium | reverse complement strand
TGCATCTTGCCGTCGTAAAAATCAATCTTCACGTCCGTCACGCGGCAGCCGGCGAGGATGCCCTCGGTGCAGGCCTGCTGGACGCCCTTTTCAACCGACGGCACGAAATTGCGGTCCACGTTCTGGCCCACGAGCGACTGGGTGAACTCCACGCCGGTGTCGCGCGGCCGGGGTTCGAGGCGCATCCAGACCTCGGCGAACTGGCCCGCGCCCCCGGTCTGTTTCTTGTGCCGGTATTTGGATTCGCCCTTGCCCTTGATGGTTTCGCGGTATTTCACCCGCGGCTCCCCCAGTTCCACATGGACGTTGTAACGGCGCCGCAACCGGTCGGCCACCACCTCCAGGTGCAATTCGCCCTGCGCGGAAATGATCGTCTGGTGCAGCTCCCCGTCCACGAAGTAGAGAAACGTGGGGTCCTCCTGATGCAGCGCCGCCAGGCCGGACGCGATCTTCTCCTCCTCGCCCTTCACGCCGGCCACCAGCGCCGCATGGATGTTGGGCCTGGGATAAACCACCTGGGGCAGCGTGACGGGGCGTTTGGGCGAGCACAGGGTGTTGCCCGTGTGCGTGGCCTTGAGCTTGACCACCGCGCCGATGTCGCCGGGGCCCAGCGTGTTCACCATCTCCCGGTTCTGGCCGTTGACGAGGTAAATCTGCCCGATGCGCTCGGTGACCTTGCGGTCGCTGTTGAACAAATCCGAGCCGGTGCTGACCGAGCCGGAATAGATGCGGAAAAAGGAAAGCTCCCCGAAATGCGCCTCGGTCATGGTCTTGAAGATGTAGGCCACCGTCTCGGGACTGTCGAGCGCCACCTCGGTGGCGGCGCCGGCGGCATCGTTGGCCTGGACCTGCCGCCGGTCCACCGGCGACGAGCCGTATTTGGCGATGAAATCCATGACCCGCGCCACGCCAACATTCTTTTCGGCGGAGACGGCGAAGACCGGCACCAACATCTCCTTTTGCATTGCCGAGTGAATGCCCGCCCGCAGTTCCTCCTCCGACAGCGTGCCCTGGTCAAAGAATTTGGCCATCAGATCATCATCCGATTCGGCGACGTGCTCAATGAGTTCGCCGTGGAGGCGCTTGACCACTTCGGCCCATTCGCCCGTGGCGGGTTCCTCGGTGTATTTGCCCGAACCGTCCGCGGCGTAGGTGACGATTTCATTGCGCAGCACGTCAAGGGTGCGGCTGAAGCCCGGACCGGCATTGATGGGCACCGACAGGGGAAATACGTGGCGCCCGAAATGTTCCTGCGCCGTCTTGACGACGCCGTCAAAATCCACGTGCTCCTTGTCCAGCGCATTGACGACGACCAGCTTGGGGAGGACGTAACGGGTGGCATAATCCCACACGCGGTCGGTGCCCACGCCCAGGCCGTGCTGGGCGTGAATGACCACCAGCGCGAAATCCCCCACCCGCAACGCGCCAAGACCCTCGCTGATGAAATCCAGGTAGCCGGGGGTGTCAATCATATTGAACTTTTTCCCCGCCCACTCCAGGTGGAGCAACGAAGCCGATACGGAAATCCGCCGCTGCTTCTCACTGACATGATAATCGGAGGCGGTCGTGCCGTCGGCGATGCGGCCCATGCGCGTGATCACCCCGGCACACAAGAGCATGGCTTCGCTCAACATGGTTTTGCCGGAGGAAGCGTGGCCCACGATGGCAAAGTTACGGATTTCGGCGGGAGGGTAGTTTTTCATAAGACTGGTTCAGGATCGTGTTTTCCAAACGGCTTATGGCTTCACTGCATTTCAAACCGATTCGCTGGCAAATGGCAAGCGGAAATTTTCACCAAATTGTCACTTTTGGACGGCAACTCGCTTGCAGGTCTGCGCGAACATTGTATTTTGCCTGAACGGTGACGACATGGAAGATGGCACCCATAAATTTCTGCTGATCAGCGGCCAGGAGGAATCCAGCCGCCACCTCAGCGAACTGTTGACGACCACGATTCCGGGCGCGGAGATCACGCGGGAACCGACGACCGATGCCGGCCTGGCGATGGCGGCCACGAACGATTTTGCGGCGCTGCTGTTTGACGTGCCGCAGGCCAACACCTCCGCCCTGTTCCAGATCAATTCCCTCACCCTCCGGGCACCCCGGCTGCCGGTGGTCGTCATCGGCCCCCGGGAGGACGATGCGTACCTCGCGGAGGCGGTCTTCAGCGGCGCCCAGGAATATCTCGGCCGCGAACAGCTTTCGGCCACGACGCTCAGCCATGCCATCCACTGTGCCATTGCGCGCCAGCAGGAACAACTGGCGCTGGTGGCCGAAAAGAACAACTATTCCGACATCTTCGACCACCTGGTGGAGGGCATTTTCCGGACAACGGTGAACGGGCATTATCTCCTGGCCAACATCGCCCTGGCGCGCATCTACGGGTACGAGTCCGCGGTGGAATTGATCGCCAGCATCAAGGACATCGCCGGCAGCCTGTACGTGGAGCACGGCCGCCGGGAGGAATTCGTCCGCCTGATGCAGGAAAACGACACGATCAGCGGCTTTGAGTCGAGAATTTACCGCAAGGACGGGAGCATCATCTGGATCGCCGAAAACTGCCGCGCCGTGCGCGACTCCCAGGGCAAGGTGCTGTATTACGAGGGCACGGTGGAAGACATCACCGAGCGCAAGCGCGCCGAGGAGCAAATCCGCCGCGCCACCGGGGAGCTGTCCCGCAGCCGGGAAGAGCTGCGCACCAAGAATTCGCTGATGGAGGAAAACCTCCGCACCGCCCGGGAAATCCAGCTCACGATGTTGCCGCAGCAGTACCCCACCTTCCCGCGGGGCGCGCGCCTGGAACAAAGCGCCTTTCAATTCGTCCACCGCTACGAGCCGGCCGAGTCGGTCAGCGGCGATTTCTTCAGCATCACCGCCATTTCGGACACGGAGGTGGCGGTGCTGATTTGCGATGTCACCGGCCATGGCGTCCGCGCGGCGCTGGTGACGGCCATGATCCGCGCCCTGGCGGAGGAATTGAAGCCGCTGGCGCGCGACCCCGGAAGTTTCCTGCGCAAGCTCAACTCCGACCTGTGCAGCATCCTCAAAAGCACCGGTTCGCCAATGCTGACCACCGCCTTTTATGCCGTGGCCGACTGCCAGACGGGGCGGCTGCGCTTTTCCAACGCGGGCCATCCCAAGCCGCTGCTGGTCCGGCGGGGGCTCGGCCAGGTGGACCCCCTCGCCAACTCCAGCGGCCGCAGCCAGCCCGCCCTGGGGCTGTTTGACGACCCGCCCTACCAGACTTCAGAAATCACGATTACGCCCGGCGATTTCCTGATGCTCTTCACCGACGGGTTGTATGAGGTGCAAGGGCAAAACGAGGAGCTCTATTCCCAAGAGCGCCTGATGCTCGACGTGAAGAGCTTCCTGAGCCACCCACCGGGCATCCTCTTCGATGAGCTGCTGGGCGTGATCCGCGCTTTTACCGTGAGCGGTGAGTTTGAGGACGACGTCTGCCTGGTGGGCATGGATTACGTGGGTCTGCCGCCAGCAAAGCCGTGAGCACTGCTCCGGATATCTCACAGGAGCTTTGACGGGCGCGGCAGAACCTTCGTAGCGCAGGTTTCCAAACCTGCCGTATCGCCGATTTCCAAATCAACAGGCCGTCGCAACCTCGCGGGCCTTGGCAATGACTTGGAAGTCTTCGCTACAGGTTCCACTTTGAAATATCCGGGCTACCGGGTGATCCAGCCGCCGCCCAGCACCAAATCATCCTGGTAAAACACGGCGGCCTGCCCGGGCGTGATGGCCCGCTGCGGCGTGTGCAGCTTCACCTTGACCGATCCGTTGCCGAGCGGCGTAAGCGTGGCCGTGGCCCCGGGATGGTTGTACCGGATCTTGGCCATGACCTCGACCGGGCCGTCCAGGGTTTCAAAGGGATGCCAATTGCAGCGTTCGGCGGTGAACTCATCGCGTTCGAGCGCGGAGTCGTCGCCCACCACCACGCGGTTGTGCTCCGCATCCAGCTCCACCACATAAACGGGCTTGGGAGTGGTCAGGCCCAGGCCGCGGCGCTGGCCGATGGTGAAAAAGGCCACCCCGTCGTGCTGGCCCAGCACGCGGCCGTGCACGTCCGTGATGTCGCCCCGGCGCTTCTGCACCAGGTTAGCCGCCTGGAGAAACCCGCCGTAATCATTGTCCGGCACAAAGCAGATTTCCATGCTCTCCTCCTTGTCAGCAGTCTTAAGCCGGCACTCGTGCGCCACCGCCCGCGTGTCCTGCTTGGTCTTTTCGCCCAGCGGGAACATGACGCGCGCCAATTGGTCCTGCCGCAGCGAAAACAAAAAATAGCTCTGGTCCTTGTGCGAGTCCCGCCCGCGCTTGAGCAGGTAACGCCCCCCTGCCCCCTCGGCGCGTTCCACCCGCGCGAAATGCCCGGTGGCAATGAAATCCGCCCCGAGCTGGTCCGCGCGGTCAATCAGCCGGCCGAACTTGAGGTTTTGATTGCACATCACACACGGATTGGGCGTGCGCCCGGCTTGGTATTCCGCCGCGAAATACCGGATGACGTGCTTTTGAAATTCAGCCGACTCATCCACCAGGTAATAGGGAATGCCGAGCTGGTGGCAGACCGCCCGGGCATCGGTCACCGCCTGCGGCCCGCAGCACTTGTCCTCGGCGCGGTTGACGCAATCCTGCGGCCAGAGCTTGAGGGTGATGCCGATGACATCGTAGCCCTGGGCAAGCAACAGCGCGGCCGTGGCCGAGGAATCCACTCCTCCGCTCATGCCACAGATCACGCGCTGACGCTTGGCTTCCATCACAAGGCGCACAATATATCAGCAAACCGGGCGGTGTAAAACGCGTTTAGCCGCCGGGGCGGGGACGGCTCGTCCCCGCTCCCCGCCGGAAAACGCGCCAATTCTTCCGCACCCTGAAGTGCGTGCCAGCAGCACCCGCTGGAAACCCCCTTTTGCCCGCACGCGTGGGCCGCGAGTTTTTGAGGGCCATCGCCCGCACGAAAGCGGCGTGGCGCTTCCCGCCGAGCTGCATTGCTGCACCCGCGTCCCCGGACCGCGGCTGTGTCGCAGACCAGCCGCAGCACCTTCGCAGGAATGACCGTGTCGAAAAAACTCAACCCGGCTTGCGGGTCCGACGCGCTGCGGCTGATCCGGCGCCGCGCCGGACACAGCCGCGCTCCCTGACGCTCCGCGCAATTCCGACGCGTCTGGCAAGCCGGTCCGCGTCTTGGACTGCGCCGGCAAAGCGCCAGCGGCGACGGCGCTTTCGTCCGCACGCGCGAGCCGCGAGTTTTTGAGGGCCATCGCCCGCACGAAAGCGGCGTGGCGCTTCCCGCC
>CAZHIM010000134.1:0-5373 GCA_964532525.1 uncultured Bifidobacteriaceae bacterium | reverse complement strand
TGCATCACCATCGCCTTGGCCAGTTGCGTGGCCTGCTGGATGTCCATCGCCGCGCCGCTCGAAATATCGTCCGTGACGTATTCCTCCGATATGCGCCCGGCCATGGACATGATGATCGTGTCAATGGCCTGCTTCCGGCGCATGTTCAACATGTCCTCCTTCGGCAGCGACATCGTCACGCCCAGCGCCCGCCCACGGGGAATGATCGTCACTTTGTGCAGTGGGTGCGTATGCTTGAGCAGCACGTTGACCAGCGCATGGCCGGCCTCGTGCCAGGCCGTCGCCCGCTTTTCCTCGTCGCTCATCGCCATGCTCCGCCGCTCGCGGCCCCAGCGCACCTTGTCGCGCGCCTCTTCCAGCTCCGGCTGGCCGACGCCTTTCTTGTTCGTCCGGGCCGCCAGCAACGCCGCCTCATTCAGCAGATTCGCCAGTTCGGCGCCGGAATAACCCGGCGTGCCGCGCGCGATGATGGACAAATCCACCTCGGGCAACAGCTTCACGTTCTTGGCGTGCACCTTCAATATGCCCTCGCGGCCCCGCACGTCCGGCAAGTTCACGGTCACCTGCCGGTCAAAGCGTCCCGGCCGCAGCAGCGCCGGATCCAGCACGTCCGGACGGTTTGTGGCCGCAATGATGATGATGCCTTCCTGCGTGTCAAAGCCGTCCATCTCCACCAGCAACGCATTCAAAGTCTGCTCGCGCTCATCGTTGCCGCCGCCCAGACCGTGTCCGCGCGAGCGGCCCACGGCATCAATTTCATCAATAAAAATCAAACACGGCGTGCTCTTGCGGGCCTGTTCAAACATGTCGCGCACGCGGCTGGCGCCCACGCCCACGAACATTTCCACGAAGTCCGAGCCGCTGATGCTGAAAAACGCGGCGTCCGCCTCCCCGGCAATCGCCTTGGCCAGCAGCGTTTTGCCCGTTCCCGGCGGCCCCACCATCAACACGCCCTTCGGAATGCGTCCGCCCAGGCGCTGGAACTTCTTGGGGTCCTTCAAGAACTCCACCAACTCCGAAACTTCCTCGATGGCCTCGTCCACGCCGGCCACATCCTTGAACGTCGTCTTGTTGCGGTCCTTGGCCAGCATCCGGGCCTTGCTCTTGCCAAAGCTCAACGCGCCCTTGCCCGCCGCCTTGATCTGCCGGATGAAGAAAAACCAGAACAACACGCCCAAAATCAGAAACGGCGCAATCCCCCACAACAGGTTCATCACCACCACGTTCGGCGCACTGTTGGCTATCTTGGGCGAATGGGTCAACAAATTCAGTTGCTCCTGCGTCAGCCACGCGTTATGCACCTCGAACGGGACCACGTCCGTGGTTGGCTTGCCGCTCTTGTCCAGCCGGTAATACGTGCCGTTGATTTCCTCCAGCGGCAGCGCCTGCTGGTTCACGACCACCGTGGCGCCGGCAATCTGGTTGGAGGCAAACTTGTCCAGAAACTCGGACTGCGTGATCGGATTGGCTGGCGCCGTAATCTTCTGCTTCATCAGAAACAATACCGCCACCGCCGTGATGATCGCCGCCCACGCCAGCAGCGGGAACACGGGTATCTTGTTGAAGCCGCTGCCCGGCGGTTTCTTCTGGCCGCCGTTCTCTTTCAAATTTGAATCATCATCAAACATTTTGATTACGCCAAATTATCACGCCATTGCTGCTTTCGCAATCCATGAATTCCATTATCATGTTTGCATGAATATCGGCCGGTTGTCGCTGGCGTCCAATTTGTTTCTTTCGCCCCTGGCGGGCTACACCAACCTGCCTTTCCGCCTCGCGGTGCGCGAATTGGGCGGCGTGGGCCTCTGCACCACCGACCTGGTCAACGCCCGCTCCCTGCTCGAACAGCGCGAACCGGCTTTCAAGCTCATCGAAACCCGCCCCGCCGACTCTCCCCTGGCCGTCCAACTCTTCGGCTCGGTCCCCGCGGAAATGCGCGACGCCGCCCTGCTCGTGCAGGACCGCGGCGCCGCCTCCGTGGACATCAACATGGGCTGCCCGGTGAAAAAAGTCTGCAAGATCGGCGGCGGTTCCGCCATGATGACCGAACTGGCCAAAACCGCCGCCCTCGTCCGCGAAATGGTGGCGGCCGTCAAAATTCCCGTTACCGCCAAAATGCGCCTCGGCTGGGACGACGAGAATCTCACCGCCCCTGACCTCGCCCGCGCCCTCGAAGACGCCGGTGTGGCCGCCATTTTTGTCCACGGCCGCACCCGCGAACAGGGCTTCGCCGGCACCGTCAACCTCGCCGGCATCCGCAAAGTTGTCGAAGCCGTCAAGACCATCCCCGTGATCGGTAATGGCGATGTCGTCACGCCCCAAGCCGCGCAAAAAATGCTTGAGGAAACCGGCTGCGCCGGCGTCAGCATCGGCCGCGGCGCCTTCTATGACCCTTGGATTTTTAAACGAACCGGGCAATTTCTTCAAACCGGCGAGGTGCCACCCGAGCCCGCCTTTGACGAACGCGTCCGCGTGATGCGCCGGCACTTGGACCTCATGGTGGAAGTATTTGGCGAGGAACTGGGCTGCCGCACGTTCCGCAAGGTGGCCCCTTGGTACGCCAAACGCTTCGGCCCCTGCCACGAATTCAACAAGCACGTCGTTCGTATCAGCACCAAGACGCAGTTCGAAGAGGTCCTGCAAAATTACGTCCGCTGGCGCGGACAATTCCTGGACGACCAAGGCGCACTCCAACCGCGTTTCCGGCCCGCGCCACTGATCGCCTCTTTCATGCGGGAACCCGCCGCCATTCCCCATGAACACATTCCCGTCCCCCAGGGACCTGTCGAAACGTGGTGAACGTCAAATACGCCCCCCTGCCCCATCCCAAAATGGTTTTGAATTTTCCCGCGCTTCCGGCCAGAGTGGCCGCATGAAATTCCAAGCGTTCGTGGCTCTCTGGCTGGCGGCGGCAGTGGCTTCCGCCACGGATCCCGCTGCCATCTACCACCCAGGCTGGATTGACCTGAACAAGGACGGTCTAAAGGACGTTTATGAGGATCCGGGCCGGCCCGTGGACCGGCGCGTGAATGATCTGCTCCAACGCATGACGCTGGACGAGAAAATCGGCCAGCTTTGGCAGGTGGACCTTCCCCACACCCTGGACCCGCAAGTAATTGCCCGCGTGCGCGACGGGGAGGTGGGCTCCTTCCTGGGCAGCGACGCCACCGTTGAGACGCCCATCATGCGGAACCAATTGCAGCACGTTGCTATTGAGCAAAGCCGGCTCGGCATCCCGCAGATTTTTGGCCACGACGTGATCCATGGTTTCCGGACGATTTTTCCGATTCCGCTGGGCCAGGCCTGCGCCTGGGAACCGGAACTGTTCGAACAAACCGCGACCGTCGCGGCGCGCGAAGCCGCCGCGGCCGGCATTGACTGGACCTTTGCGCCGATGGTGGATCTGGCCCGTGATCCGCGTTGGGGCCGCATCGCCGAGGGCTTTGGCGAAGACCCATGGCTGGGTGCACTCGATGGGGCCGCCTGCGTGCGCGGATTCCAGGGGCCGGACGTGGCCGCGACGAACCGCGTGGCGGCGTGCGTCAAACACTTTGCCGGCTACGGCGCGGCCGAAGGCGGCCGGGATTACAACACCACTGAAATCTCCGAATTCACCCTGCGCAATTTTTATCTGCCGCAGTTCAAGGCCGGGGTGGACGCCGGCGCGCTGACCATCATGAGCAGCTTCAATTGCCTGTCCGGGTTTCCCGCCAGCGCCAACCGGCATATCCTTACCGATATTCTCCGGAACGAATGGAAGTTTCGCGGCTTGGTGGTGAGCGACTATGAATCGGTGGGGGAACTGGTGGATCATGGCGTGGCGGCCGATGAGACCCAGGCGGCACGGCTCGCCCTGACGGCCGGTGAGGACATGGAAATGATTTCCCAAACGTACCACGACACGCTCAAACGGCAGGTCCAACATGGAATCATTCCGCTGGCGGTGGTGAATGAAGCCGTCCGCCACATCCTCACCGTCAAATTCGAAAAGGGCCTGTTTGACCGCCCCTATACCGACGAGGCGCGCTATCCCGATGCGTACCTCCACGCGGACGCCCGGGCACTCTCACGCGAGGCGGCCGCCAAATCCTGCGTGTTGCTCAAGGACGAAAACGAAGCGCTGCCGCTGTCGCCCCGCGCCGGGAAGATCGCACTGATTGGCCCGCTGGCGCAACGGGCCGGGGAACTGGTCGGCCCCTGGCACTCGCGGGCGCACACCAACGAGCTCATTTCCCTGGCCGACGCCCTGCGCCGGCAGGCGGGCCCGGATTTCGAGATTACCGTCGCGCGGGGTTGCGCCCTGTATGAGCCGGGCGTGCTCAAGGTTCCCCGCGATATCACCAACTATTTGCCGCTCAATGAGGATCCCACGGACGCCCATGAGATCGAGCAGGCCGTGGCCCTCGCCAAAACCGCCGACGTCGTCGTGCTGGCCTTGGGCGAACCGCTGGATTGGAGCGGCGAAGATGGCAGCCGCAGCGACCTCGGCTTGCCGGGGATGCAGCCTCAGCTCTTTGACGCCATTGCCGCCACGGGCAAGCCGGTCGTGGTGGTGCTGTTCAACGGCCGGCCGCTGGCAATTCCGCAGCTCCAGCAAAAGGCGGCCGCGATCTTGGAAGCGTGGTTTCCCGGCACCGAGGGCGCCAATGGGGTTGCGGATGTCTTGTTCGGCAAAGTGAGCCCCTCGGGCCGATTGACAACCACATTCCCGCGTAGCGTGGGCCAGGTGCCGTTTTATTATAACCACTTCAACACCGGGCGTCCCGGTTTCGGCGAGTACAAGGGCAACTACGTGGACATTCCCACCGTCCCCCTCTATCCGTTCGGCTTCGGGCTGGACTATACGACCTTTGACTTTGGGAGCGCCCAAGTGGACACGAACCGGGTTTCCCTGACCGGCGCCCTCACCGTGCAGGCGCAGATCAAAAATTCAGGCAAACGCGCCGGCACCGCGGTGGCGCAACTGTACATCCGCGCGCTGGCCGCCGCCGCCGGCCCGCGCCCGGTGCGCGAGCTCAAGGGTTTTCAAAAGCTCCCCCTGCAACCCGGCGAATCACGCCTGGTAACCTTCCACCTGTCCGCCCGGGAACTCGGCTATTACGACCCGCAGGGACGCTGGCTGGTGGAACCGGGACAGTATCAGGTGTGGATCAGCAAGGATTCGGCCTCCGGCGAGGCGGCGGCGTTCGCGTTGGGGAAATGACCGGCGACCCCTGGCTGGCCCGAGGATTTCACAGTCAAACCTGTAGCGCAGACTTCCAAGTCTGCTGTATCGCGGGTTTCCAAACCCGCAGGCTTTCTCCATTTCCAAAACCCTCGACAGGGCGACGCCCTGCCGATTTGGAAATCGGCGACACAGCAGGTTTGGAAACC
>CAZHIM010000133.1:0-5508 GCA_964532525.1 uncultured Bifidobacteriaceae bacterium | reverse complement strand
AGGGTCCCAGCGGCTGCGCCGGGTCCCCCGATCGGAATTTCTCCCCGGGCTCTAAGGAGCGGGTAATAAATTAAGGTGGCAAGCTGACGCAGGAATTTTGGCGGCTGGCCAGGCGCGAGCGACGAGCATATCCGCGGGGATCTGTAAGGAGCGAGCAACGCCGCCAGCCGCCCAAAGGACCAGTCAGCTTGCCACCTTAATTTATTACCGGCTCCCAAGCGTTGAATCTGCCCTCCCATTAGTGGGTGACTCTTTCACGGTTGCGAACATCGGCTGACTGCTGGTTGAAGCCTCATACACCTCGGCCATCCACCAGCCGGCAAGGGCCACCACTATGCCCGCCAGCACATCCACGAAATAATGAAAACGCAGATACAGGGTGGAAAACCACAACAGCACGCAGGGCACCAAAAACCACCAGAACCGTCGTAGCCGATGCCGCCAGTCGAACAGCAGCAGATACAAGGACGCTGCCAGGTGGATGCTGGGAAAGACGTCCACGGAATTGCTCCCATGATTGAGCGGATTGATCGTCCAGTCGAGGAGCCACGGACCGTGCAGCGGAGTTTGAAACGTCATCCAGCGGTGCGGTCCACCAGCCGGCAGCACCGTGTACCCCATGAATGCCAGCCCATAAAGCGTAAACAAACCCACCATGCATTTGCGGAACAGCCGGATATGCCAAATGCAATAATATCCCGGTCCCACAATCAGATAGTAGAAGAAAAACAGGTAACCCGCCATCGCCCAATCCTCCGTCCACGGACGCAACCACAATTCCCAGGCCACCGCCGGCGTCTCCCCAACCAGTGCCCGATCCCATTGGAGCAGCAGCCAGTCCACCTTGGGATAACCCAACAACGGCACCGCCACGCCCATCGCAAAAAAACTCACGCCCATCGCCGCCGGATAATACAATAGCCGCACCCGCCACCGCCCAGGCGTCAAGTTCCGTTCCGCCCAGAAGAAAACGACCACGCCGCCCAGCAAACACCCTAAAAACACAGACGACCAGGCCCGCGCTGCGCCGCCATGCAAAAATAACCGCACCCCGGTCAGCAAAAGAAAAGTGCCAAACACCCACTCATGGGGCAATACCGCGCCCAATTTCTGCCGCCATTTAAAGTGGCCGGCAGTGACATTCACCGCCGAAGGCAAAAACTCAGTCGTGCTATTATTCATTGTCTGTTTGTGTGATATGAACGCCAATGACAAAGCTTAAATAATAAATAGACCTCAAAGCAGGCAATCAGCCCGCGAACTCCCCAGCGCTTCCGCCACCGCGAAACCCAAAACCCATCGCGCCAACCGAACCACGGCTTGGCGCTGCCAATCGCCTCCGCTCCGAGCGGATATGAAGACCCTTTCGGCAATTTTTCCTCGACGGCTGTTGGAATTAAAAGCATTGGGCAGCCAACCATGGCTTGCGCGATAGTTTTCAAACCGACGCTCAGCAATATGGCCGAATTGCGAAAAAAATCGAGTGTTTTCCTTATCCGTAAGGGTTCTTCGCCTTTTTCGGTGGAATTCGTCTTCCCAATTTCGAAGGGATTGTTCGGCTGCACGCCAAGCGTCGGGGCGGGGCACGGCTCGTCCCCACAAATCAAACATCTGAGCCGGGCGTTGCGCGACCCGCGGGAGCGACCGCCCGGAAACCGCCCTCCGGTTTCCCCCCGGCCAGGGGTGCCGGCAACACCCGCTGGGAATATATTCTATCCGTCCCATTTGTCCTATCCGCCAGCCGCCCCAAACGCTTATAGGCGAAGATGTCATTCGAACCAATCCCGCCAGGGACTCATCCAGCCCGGCGTTGCCGCCCAGCGCTACGCCGGATCCTCAAAATTCCCCCTGCGCTGTAAGCGTTAAATCTCTCCGTCACCGTCAGGTGTTCGTCCGTGCCCGTCCGTGTTCGTCAGGGCTGAAAGCCCGCAATGTGATAGCCTGGGCTGGAGGCCCAGGTTCCATCCGTCCCACCTTTCATCTCCTGCCCACGCCAAATCCCGCCGCACCCTTAATTCATTTCATTCCAAAAAACTTCGGTTCTTATAATTGACTGCCGGCCCTGGCCACGACAATCTCGTGAGCAGCAGAATCCATGAACCGCTATCACGCCTTCCCGGAATGGCTGCGTAGCGCCGATCTCCCTGTCGGCCGCGCGCGAGTTCCCAATGCCCGGCCGCCCGGGTCCGGCCTCCGATGAAACGCAGCCGAAGCATCCGCCTGGTTTTGCTCGGCAGCGTCTCCACTGCCGTCCTGGCCGGTTGCGATTACAAGCCGTCCCTCAGCGCGGAAAACGCCTATACCAACAATTTCTACGTCCCCGGCGCCGGCTACTATCACGCCCCGTTCCGCACTTGGTATCGCCTGCCCTACAACCATTTCGATCCGCAGCAAAACCGCTATTTCTACGGCGGCCAATGGTGGCTCACGCCCTGCGATAGCATCACCAACATCTCCTTCCCCACCCTCCAAGCCGTGCAACTCGCCGAAACCGCCCGCACCGACATCTCCCGCGGCGGCTTCGGCGGCTTCTCCAGCGGTTTCTCCACCGGCTCCGGTTTCCACGCCTGATGCAACGCCACCCCTCCCAACCCCGGCCCGACTGGCGCCAAAAAGTCGAGCGCGTCGGCCTCACCTTTCACTCCCACGACGACGGCCCCTACTGGGACGAATCCGCCGCCTACGAACTCACTCGTGCCGAGGTGGACGCGCTGGAAGCCGCCGCCAACCAGCTCCATTTCCTCTGCATTGACGCCGCCGAAGCCGTCATCAAAAACCACTGGTGGACCCGCCTGGGCATCTGCGAGGCCGCCGTCCCCGTCATCCTGCGCTCCTGGGAACGCGACGACTTCAGCCTCTACGGCCGCTTCGATCTGGCCTACGACGGCACCGCCCCGCCCAAGCTCCTCGAATATAACGCCGACACCCCCACCGCCTTGGTTGAAGCCGCCGTGGCCCAATGGTTCTGGCTCCAGGACCTCCATCCCCAGGCCGACCAGTTCAATTCCATCCACGAACGCCTCATCGCCGCCTGGAAACGCTCGGCCTCCCAGACCATCCACTTCAGTTGCGTCCGCAACCTCCCCGAGGACGAAATGACCGTCCTGTATTTGCGCGATACCTGCGAACAGGCCGGCGTCAAAACCAAGTCCGTTTTCATTGACGACATCGGCTGGCACCGCCGCGACCAATGTTTCGTGGATCTGGACGGCGAACGGATCCAGCGCGCTTTCAAGTTGTATCCCTGGGAATGGCTTTGGCACGATGAATTCAGCGCCCACCTCGACCGGGATGGCCTGCAATTCATCGAACCCGCCTGGAAAATGTTGCTGAGCAACAAAGGCCTCTTGCCCGTGCTCTGGGAACTGTTCCCCGGCCATCCCAATTTGCTGCCCGCCTACGATGCCGCCGCCCCGCTCGGCAGCCGCTATGTCCGCAAACCCAAATTGAGCCGCGAAGGCAACAACGTCATCTTGGTGGAAAACGGCACGGTCATCGAGGAAAACGGCGGCAGCTACGGCGCGGAGGGCTTTGTGTTCCAAGCCACGGCCGATCTCGGGGACTTCGCCGGCAACCACCCCGTCTTCGGCGTCTGGGTGGTGGACCACGAAGCCGCCGGCCTCGGCATCCGCGAAGACACCCGCCGCATCACCGGCAACCTGAGCCGCTTTATCCCGCACTTCTTCCCCGGCCCGGCCGCGCCCGCAAAATCATGAGCTTTCAAAATCCAACCCGGCTGCGCCTCGGCATGCGTGGAAACTTTGGCGGCCAGACTTACCAAATCCTGGGCCGCTCCGTCCTCGGCGAAATGGAAAATAGTCAGACGTATTACTGGAACGAATTCAATCTGCAAACCGATGCCGGCGAAACCGCCACGCTGGTTTTTGATGAAACCGAAACCACCAGCCAGTGGCGCCTGTTCACCGAGTTCGACCCGGAATATCCCATGACCGCCGCCGATGCCGCCTCCAAAAGCGTCGGCGACCGCATCAACCTCGTCGGCGATGATGTGCAGGTGGTGTTTCGCGGATCATCCCGCGTCTATTCCATCGAGGGCCAGGGCCCCGAAGGCGAGGCGGTTGGCGCCGTGGCGCATTATTTCAACGCCCTCGCCGGCACCGTCATGGAGGTCGTCAGTTGGACCGGCGACGAGGTGGAATTCTATCATGGCGTCCAGCTCACCCCGGGCATGGTCGCCTCGGCTTTCGGCCTGTCCCAAGACCTCAGCGACGCCCCGTTCGCATCCTTCAGCGGTTCCGGTTCCGGCAACTACCTCAGCGGCGCGAAATTTGCCGTCATTGTGGGGGCGGTTTTGGTGCTCTTCTTCGCAGTTTTTGGCCGGAGCCTCTCTTGTTCCCCGGATAGGGAAGCCCAGCCGGTGAAAAAAACTCCGGCCGGCCCGCCGCCACTGGCCGTCGGCGCCACCGGCACGCTCTTTGACAAGGAATACCGCATCACCGCCCATGCCCTCGTCCAAATCACCGAGGTTGGTTCCAAATGGGAGCGGCACGAATACGAATTGACCGACGATCTCGGAACGAAATACCTGCTGGTCCCCGGCGAACATGCCGCTGCCCAGGACTGGATGTTCTTTGAACCGCTGGCCCCCCTGATCGCCCCCACCGCCCAACAAGCCGCCGCCAAACAAGTCGGCGACCTCGTGGAACTCGATCAATTCACCGGCAAAGTGAACGAAATTTTCCTTTCCACCCCCGAATCTCTCGACGGCAGTGAAACCGGCCTGTGGCAAAACGGCGTCGTCACCTACGGTCTCCGCGGCACCAACGAATATCGCACCCTGCTTGCCCGCTGGAACGCCGCCGGCATCCAGTACTATCGTGGCCGCCCCCTTCCCGCCAAATCCGCCGCCGCCTCATTCCACGCCGCGCCCGCGCCGTAACCTGGGCCAGGGGCACCGGCAGCACCCACCGCGAACATTCCGTCCCATTGGTCCCATTGGTCCTTTCCGTCCCACATGCCTCCCAGCCCAGCAAGGGGCCCCGATTCCCGCCCTCAGTTTAGATGCTCAACGATTCCAAACTCGCCTTCCTCTTGATAAGCACGATTTTAATCATAGATTAAATTATTACTAAGTACTATTTTTCTGTACAAATATACACATTTGTTCTATATTCCCCACCGCCCGACATCCTCGGGCCATGATGACTCAGCGTCATGCCATAGCCGGTCAGATCCCACCGTTTTGTGGACGGCGCGTTCTTCCCCCATTGCCAAATCACCTCTCCGTGCCCCGCGTTTCCCCCTCAAAAACCCCGGCCGGCACACCCATTTTTCCGGGCCTTTTTCATCACCAAAATCTTCAAATTCCCCTGCAAAAACCCACATCGTCAACCCTCGTCAACCCTCGTCAACCCTAAAATTTTTTTGGACCATCGGCAGGCGGGAATTTCTGTCCAAGCTTTTCCCGCGCAACCATATATGCATTGCATAGAGGTTCTTCGCTGTTTTCAGTGGAATACACTTTACGAATCCAATGCCTCAGGAATC
>CAZHIM010000132.1:0-5628 GCA_964532525.1 uncultured Bifidobacteriaceae bacterium | reverse complement strand
AAAAAGACCGCGGCTTTCACGGTGTCAACTCATCGCTACATAGTTGATGGAAATGCTCTAGCGTTGCGCCGGGAAATTCCCCGGCGGCAACGAGCCTCGGCGCGAATGGCGTAATCATCCAGCGTGACCGCGTAATAACCCGCCTGCGCGATTTCGGTATCGGTTTTTTGAGCCTGCCCGTCAAGGCACATATCGCGTCCGGTAAAAGCCCTGGGGCCCGGTGTTGACGTTGGTGAACCTCAAGGAGCCGTCGTTGGCCGCTGGATTGGTCGTCTGCGGGATCCATAGGATCGGCGGCAGTAAATTGGTCGCCGCCTCCAGCGCATAGCTGCAGGTGGGGATGGCCGAGAAAGCCAGCACGTTGGTGCCGTTGCCCGGAGTCACCACCGACAAAAGATTGTAGCCTTGAACATTGGTATTGATAAACACCGTCACCGTCGCGCTGGCGGTGCCGCCATAACCGTCGCTCACGGTGTAGGTAAAGGCGTCGCTTGGTCCATTGAACGCCGTGTAAGTCGCACTCGTCCCATCGGTGGTCACCGTGCCGTTGATTGCACCGGCCACGCTGATGATGGTCAACGGGTCATTATCCGCGTCGGTGGGTGAATACTTGCCGCCCACAATCAGCACGGTGGACGGAATGCCCACCACCGCCCCCATCGCAAAATCAGGGCCGGCCTCCGGCGCCGTGTTGTTGTAAGTCAGCGTGACCACGGAACTCGTGACGCTGCCGGAACCGTTGCTGGCCACCACATAATAAGTGCCCCCGTCGCTGCGTTGCGCGCTCGCAATGCTCAACGTCGCATTGGTGGCATTCGGCAGGCTGGTTCCGTTCTGGTACCATTGGTACGCCGGGTCGGGTATGCCCGTGGCGCCCACGGCAAAATTCACCGGCTGCCCGGCGCTGGTGGCCTGGCTGGCGGGCTCGCTGACAATGTTCGGCGACAATCCCGGCGTCCATCCATAGAGCCACGCCCCGGCGCTGCCGGCCAGCGCCACGTTGGGATCGCTGCCCGATAGCGCAATGCCATTGCTCAGGGTGACGGACCCGCCGAGGTCATTGGTGCAGCCGTAATACCAGTTGCGGAAATTCGCCGTCGGCAGGGCGTCGGAATACCAGCCGCCGAGGTTCGTGCTCACAAAACAATTGATGAGCGCCGTATTGCCGTTGGTGATGCTGCGGGTGCGGCCAACCGTGTCATTGGGGTTCGCCCCCGGGGACGTCGTCAAGGCGCAGTTCACAAAGGAAAAGCCGTTGCTGCTGATGTCGGTCGCCGTGGGCGATGGATTCGGTCCCAAAGCCGCGGAGTTGTTGGCGCGGATCAAATAGCGAATTTCGCAGTTCGTAAAGAAGAGATTGCCGCCGCCCCAGATGAAGTCCACGTCGCCCTGGATCAGGCTGTTGTAAAAGTAAGCCTTGCTCGTGCTGATATTGGCCAGAATCGTGTCCTGATAGCTGTCCACGTTGCAGTTATTGACGATAATGCGCGCCGCCCCCGATTCGATCATCAAGGCCTCCGCCTGCGAGGCGTCCTGGGGCGTCAAATTGGTGATGGTCAGGTTGTCGAAGGCGATGTCATTGGCGTTCACCTTGAAGGCCATGCGCGAGTGCGTGCTGGCGTTTATCCCGTTGTTATTGGCGTAGCCGATGATCGTCCCCGCCCGGCTCTGCCCGCGAAACACCAGATTGTTCTTGGAATGGACATCCACGATCTCCTGATAGAATCCGCTGCGGACGTTGATCAACGTGTAGGTGGTATTGCCGGAAGCCACCGAGTCCACGGCGCCTTGCACGGTCGCAAAATCACCGCTGCCGTCGGCCGCGACCACCAAGTTCGTCGGATTCGCCGGGCCGCCGGGCTTGGTGCTGAACTGCCAGTCGCCGGGGTTGGAGTCGCCGGTGAGATAGGCGCCATTGGTATCCACGAACACGCCGGTATCCCAGGTCACATAATAGGTTTGGTTGGACGTCAAAATTCCCAGATGCGGATAGATGACCGCCGCGTTTCCGCTGGCAATCACCGGATAAGTGCTAAAGGTGTCACCCCCAATGGTCCGGTTCTGCGGGCTGCCGGCGCTCAGGTCCAGCGTATCCACCGGCGTCGTGCTGTTGTTGGCCTCATAGATGTAAATCTTGCCGGTCGTGCCCACGGTTGGCGGCTGGTTGAAAGCCAGGGTCAGCGGCGTGTCATAGCAAACCCCGGTGGCATTGTTCGCGGGAACGGCCGGCGCGGCGGTCATCGTCGTTGAATAAATCGCGAGCACGGCCTTGGCACTGGTGACCGCGCCGGCGGAGTTGGAGACCACCACCGAATACACGCCGATGTCCGTCAGGGCTGCGCTGGCGATGGAATAACTTGGGCCCGTGGCGCCGGAAATGGGCGAACTGCCCTTGTACCATTGATAGGCCGGTGCCGGCACCCCGCTCGCCGTCACCGCGAAATTCGCCGGATCGCCGACGTTCAACAACAGATTGGTCGGCTGGCTGGAAATCGTGGGCGTGACAATGACCACGAGTGTGAAATTACTGGTGGCCGTGCCCACGGAATTGCTTGCGATGACCGAATAAGTCCCGGCCGCCGGCAGTTGCACATTGGCCAGCACCAGCGTCGGGCTGACTCCGGCCTGGAGCAAATTGCCGTTGTTGTCATACCAGAGATAGACCGGGCTCGGGGAACCGGTGGCGCTCACCACCACGTTCGTGCCGTTGCCCGCAATGATCGTGGCGCTGGCCGGCACCACACTGCTGATGACCGGGGCCGTGGGCAGGGCGGCAATGTTCAATAACGCCGGCGAACTCGTCACGGAACCGTAGGTGTTGGTGATCACCACGAAATAACCGGCCGAATCGCCGGTCTGGGCGTTCGCAAAAGAAAGATCGGCCGTGGTGGCGCCGGAAATCGTCGAACCGTTTACCGTCACCCCGTCGGACACCAGATTCGTGGCCGCCCCCAGGACCTGATACCACTGATAACTAAGCGGCGTGGCGCTGTTGGCGTTGATCGTCACGGCGAAATCCGCGCCCGGCGTGTTGTCTCCCGGACTGCCGCTGTAACCCAGCGGCTGCGTGGCAATCGCCGGGTTGGCCGGCACCAGCGTGATGCCGCTCAGCGTCACGGTGACCGGACTCGCCGACTGGTTGTTGAAACTGAAGGCAAAGGCGTTAAAGGTGGTCGTGCCCAGGGTTGCGGTGGGTTCGGTATTGCCGCCGGAATCCGCCGACTGCCACACGCCGGCGACCCCGGAATTGGTCATACCCGCGCCAGTCGTTGCCCACGCCGTGCCCGTGCCAATGCCGGCCCCCGTCCCGGCGGCATTCATGTTCACCTGGAACTGCATCAGGTACGTCACATTGTTGGAGGGATAGCCATCCTTGATCGTTGACGAGCCAAACTTATGGGCGGAATCGTATTGGAAAAACGTCGCCACGGAGCTCAACCGGTAAAATAATTCAAAACTCGGGTTGCCCGTGTTGAAATCCGTCCAGAACCCCGGGTCCTGGAGCGCCGACGCCGTGCCGCCGTCGCTCAGGAGCCCAAACCCAAAAAGGCGACTCGTGTTGCCCGGATACAGGGCGCCGGAGGCTGACATGGAAAAATTGACTTTGGCGCTGGAACTTGCCGCCGCGATGCTTAACGGCACAAAAGTCTCCGTCATGAAAATTCGCTGGGTGTTGGCCGGCACCGTCAGCGTGGCCGTTCCGCCATACGTGGCATCGCCGCCGGAGGCGACGTTTACCGCCAAGAGATTGCCACCGGTATCATAGGTGTTCCACTGGAGCTGGGCCTGGCTGGTCCCCGCCGCCAGCGCGCATGCCGCCAATAGTGGAAGTTTATATTTGGCCACGTGGAAAAACGCGGATGGTTTGATGGCTGCCATAGATTTTCTCCGGTTAAGGGGTTCAAAACCGACTCTAATTCCAAAACCGGAACCGTCACCGGTGATTTCTTGCAAATCAATTTGAAAAAAATGTCATCCCTGCCCCAGGTCCGATCGGGGGGCAGACTTTGCGAGGGACAACCTTACCGGTCGTCTATTTTGTTTTCCACCAAGTCCGGACGTCGTCTGCCGCTTGATGAACGATCGTCGGAATTCCCTGAACGGCCGCGCGCAATTCCGGGAAGAAATGGATGGCCAGCAGGAGGAGGATGGTGACGACCAGGAGCCAGATCATGGCTTCCAGGAGCAACACCACGGACGACGTTACGCCGGGCGGGCCTGACCGCCAATAACACAGGCGGCGCGCCGCCTTGAGCGACCCGGAAAGAATGCCGTAGGTGATGAACAGCACCAGGGCTGCGACCCACACGGGCACGTTGGCGGGCAACGCCAGTCCGAAGACCGCCCCGGTGGCCAGCAGCGAGATCAGGGCGCAAACCCACATAATGGTGGCCAGGCCGTTCAGCAGGGACAGCACGGGCACCGCCACCCCCATCCACGGATGATACGCGGGCGCATACGCCGTCCAATAACCGTGCCAGTGGCGCCGCCAATGATCCGCGTTGGCGCGCATCTCCCGCCGAAACTGGCGGCTCCACTCGCGGCGCGCCTTGGGGTCCGGGAAATTCTTCGTGGCCTCGTAATACCCTTCCTTGGCCCGGCGGATGAATTCCTGCGCCGTCGCCGGGAATCCGGATGCGGCCGCCTTTTCCTCCGGCGATTTGGCTTCCGGCACCACGACGGCCATGATCAGATAAACCAGCAGGCCGGTGCCCCAAAAAATCGTCAACAGCACAAACGCCAGCCGCACCAGGGTCGGATCCACGTTGAAGTACGCGGCGATGCCGTTGCAGACACCCGCGAGCATCGCGCCGTCGCAGATCCGGTACAACCGGCGGGGCGTGCCGCCGCGTTCCGCTCCCGCCCCGGCCCCGGCCGGCCCGGTTCCGGCCGCGCCGGCCGCTGCTGTCGGCGACCCGGCGGCGCCGGCCTCGGCGTCGGCTTCAATCGGACCCATTTCTGCCAGCACGCTGGACACCTCCTGGGTGGCCACCACCGTTTTGTGACTGGCCAGCAGCGCGCGGAACTTTTCCGCGATGGCCCCCTCGATGTCCGAAAGGATTTCGTCGCGGTCGGGGTTGTTTTGCAATCGCGCGGAGGCGGTTTCCAGGTATGCGCGCAGGAGGTCGTAGCCGGCTTCTTCGAGTTGATACGCGTTGCCGCCCAGGTTGATGGTGACGACTTTATTCATGGCAGGGGTGGGTTGCTGATTTAGGATTGTCCAAGTTTCCGGACCGTTTCATTGATCCCGGTCCAATATTCCAGGGTTTCGCGCAATTGCTCGCGGCCCTTGGCGGTGAGCTTGTAATATTTGCGGGGCGGGCCGGCCTCGGATTCCTTCCATTCGTAATCCAGCAGCCCCTCGCGGCGCATCTTGCTCAACAACGGGTACAGCGTGCCTTCCTGCGTGGCGAACTGCGTCGCGCTCAGTTGCTTCAAAATGTCGGCCGCATAGACCTTCTCCGCCGCGATGATTTGGAGCACCAGGAACTCGAGCAGTCCCTTGCGAATGGCGGAGAATTTTTCGTTTACACTCATGATGCGTACAAACCGTAAGCTACCTTTCTATAACAAGGTAGCTGTGAATTGAAATGGAGTCAAGCCGGATTTCGCGGATGAATTCTTCAG
>CAZHIM010000131.1:0-5629 GCA_964532525.1 uncultured Bifidobacteriaceae bacterium | reverse complement strand
CACCTTCCCCTACGCCGAGCGCCTCACCAACGCCCCCCCATCCTTTCCATGAACCCAGAAAACATTCAACCTTCGACATTCAACTCCCCACCCTGAACGAAGGCGGCAGCGCGAGCCCCTTCGATATTGGTCGTTGAATGTGGAAGGTTGGATGTTTCTTTTGCGGTTCAGGGGTTCAATGCGCGAACGCTTTCGGGGAATCCTCTCCCAGTAGCGCGGCGCGGCGTCCCTTTCGTCCCTTAGGTCCCTCTCGTCCTATTCCTCCCGCTCGGGAAAATCAAAGGTCACTTTCCCCTTCGCGTCCATCACCAGATACGCCGGAAATGGCTTCCCCGCCTTGGAAATGAACTTGTCCAGCAGATCGCTCTTCTTCGTGGCCAGGATCTTGGCCGCCTGCGCCGCTTCAATCGGCTGTTCCAAAATCACTTTCTTGATGCTGAATTTGCACGGCTTGGCCTGAAATTGCGACCGCTCGCACAGGTAACCGGCCTCGGTGTCAAACACCTTGCCGCCGCACTTCGGACATTTGCCCACTTCCGCCTTGCCCGCGAAATCAATCTTCGGCGGCGGTTCCCCCGGCTTGCCCCGGCCCTTCCGCACGCGCGGCGGAAATTCAAACTTCGTCTTGCCCTCCTGCAATACCAGGTAAGCCTCGAACTTCCGGTTCGTCTTGTTCGAAATGAAATTCTTCAGCAAATCCGTCTTGCCCTCCGCCAGCAGCTTCTTCACCTGCTCGGGCGCGATCTCCTGCTGCAATATGATCTTCCCCGTGCGGAAGTCGCACGTCGGCGTCAGGCCCGCGTGCTTTTCGCAGAGGTAGTTCATCCCGCCGTCGTACACCTGCGCGCCGCACTTCGGACATTTGCCCAGCGGTTCCTTCCCCGTGAAATCCACCGGCGCCGCCGCCTGCCCGTCCTTGGGCCCGTTGCCAAAATCGAATTCCAGCTTGTACTCGGGGGTGAGCTTGAGCACCGCCGCGAACGGAAATCCCTGCTTGCTGCGAAATCCCTGCAGCGGCCCGGCCTGCTTCTCCGTGATCAGCTTCTCGATTTCCGCCGGCTCAAACATCCGCCCGCACAGCGTCTTCCGGATCGCAAAGTCACACCCCGCCTTCGTGCATTGGTATTCCCGGTATTTCTCGTTGACCTTCCCGCCGCATTTCGGACACGGCGTCTTGAGCGAGCCGAAATCGCCGGGAATCGTGTCGAATTCATACTTCTTCGCCCGCTCCACGATGCGCCGCGTCATGTCCGCAATTTCGCGCATGAATTGCTCGCGGCTGATCTTGCGCCGCTGCATTTCCTTGAGCTGAAATTCCCATTCCCCCGTCAGCTCCGGCTTGGTCAGTTCCGGCACGCCCAGCCCGTTCAACAGCTCCATCAGCGAAAACGCCTTCGCCGTCGCCTGCAACTCGCGCCCGGTCCGCAACACATACCCCTCAAAAATCAGGCCTTCAATGATCGCCGCCCGCGTGGCCGGCGTCCCCAGCCCTTTCTCGTTCATCGCCTCGCGCAACTCGTCGTCGTCCACCAGCTTGCCCGCCCCTTCCATCGCCGACAGCAGCGACGCTTCCGTGTGCCGCGCCGGCGGTTTCGTCACGCTGCCCTTCACCTCCACCTCGCGCGTCGCCACCGTCTCCCCCGGCTTCACCGCCGCCAGGCTCGCCGTTTCGTCCGTGTCCGACTGCTTGCCATACACCGCCAGCCAGCCCGGCGACACCAGCACCTTGCCCGTGCTCTTAAAGGGCTCGCCTTCCACGCGCGTGATGCGATGCGTCTCCAAAAATTCCGCCGCCGGATAGAAAATCGCCAGGAACCGCTTCGTCACCAGGTCGTAAAGCTTCTGCTCCGGCTCGCTCAGCATCTTCGGCGCCAGCGATGTCGGGATGATTGCGAAGTGGTCCGAAATCTTGGCATTGTTGAAAATCCGCTTGTTGGGATGCACCCAGCCGCTCTTCAATATTTCCCCGGCAAACGTTCCAAACCGGGTCATCCCGCCCAGCATCGCCAGCGTGTTCTTCACCGTGGGAATATAATCCTCCGGCAGCGCCCGCGAATCGGTTCGCGGATAGGTCAGCACCTTGTGCCGTTCATACAGCGCCTGCGCCAGCCCCAGCGTGTTCTTCGCGCTGAAGCCAAACCGCGAGTTCGCCTCCCGCTGCAGGCTGGTCAAATCGTACAGCAGCGGCGAGAGCGACGTGGTGGGCTTGCTTTCCTCCGTCACCGTTCCCGGCTTGCCCAGGCACTTCGTCCGCAGCGCCTCCGCCTTTTCCTGGCCCCACAGCCGCTCGGCCTTGAGCTGCTCGTCTTCGGCTTTCTCAAATTTCTCGTCGAACCACCGCCCCGTGTACTGGCCCGCCGCGCAGTCAAACGTGCCGATCACTTCCCAAAAATCCCGCGGCACAAACTGCCGGATCCGTTCCTCCCGCTCCACCAGGATCGCCAGCGTCGGCGTCTGCACCCGCCCCACCGGCGTCTTGAAAAACCCCCCCTGCTTGGAATTGAACGCCGTCATCGCCCGCGTCCCGTTGATCCCCACCAGCCAGTCCGCCTCCGCCCGGCTCGATGCCGCATCCGATAGCGGCAGCATCTCCGCATCGCCCCGCAACTGCGTGAACCCCTCCCGGATCGCCGTCGGCGTCATGGACTGCAACCACAGCCGCTGCACCGGCTGGCCCGCCTTCGTGTAGCGCACGATGTTGCGGAATATCAATTCGCCCTCCCGCCCCGCATCGCACGCATTGACCAGCGCCGTCACATCCTCGCGCTTGATGAGCTTCTTGAGCGCCTTCAGCCGCCCTTCATTGCGCTCGATCGGCTGCAACTCGAAGTGCGTCGGGATCACCGGCAGGCATTTGAACGTCCATTTGCCCTTCGCCGCCTCCTCCTCCTTCGGCGGGATCAGCTCCAATAAATGGCCCACGGCCGATGAGATGACGTACTGGTCGTTCTCAAAATAGTCCTCGTGTTTTTGAAACTTGCCGAGCGCCTTGCTGATGTCGCTGGCGACGGACGGTTTTTCGGCGATGATGAGGGTCTTGCCCATAGTGCGGCTCTTCTTTACGCCGCGACGCGCCGTCCGCGCAACTTATTTTTTTTGCGCCCGAAAAAATTTCGACCCCCAAATCGCCCCGGTGACGGCGCCCGGCAAATCGCTTTGCCCCGCATGATTCTATGCCTTTCCACGCCTCCCTGATGGTGCTTTTCCGGGTCGCCTCGCCCCCTTCTTCCCAGCAATGGCGTCCGCAGGACGGATGAGGGGGGAAGAGCCCTTGGCAAATCCAGGTGCGCCGAATCGCCTCCATCCTCCATCTTCCATCCTCGGATTTTATCTGTATTGCGTTCCCTCGCCCGCAAACTAAAATCCGCGCCCGATGTTGAATTTGTCCAGTCTCAACCCGCAGCAGCGCCAGGCCGTCGAAACCATTCGCGGCCCGGTGCTCATCCTGGCCGGCGCGGGCACGGGCAAAACCCGCGTCATCACTTATCGCATCGCCCACCTGGTGGCTCAAGGCGTCCCTCCCGGCCACATCCTCGGCGTCACCTTCACCAACAAGGCCGCCCGCGAAATGCAGGAGCGCGTTTTCAAATTGCTGCCCAAGCGCAAGGGCTCCGACGGCCAAAAGCCCGAGCGCCCCACCATCTGCACCTTCCATTCCCTCTGCGTCCGAATCCTCCGCCAGCACATCGAGCGCCTCGGCTATAAAAAGAATTTCGTCATCTACAGCGAGTCCGAACAGCTCGCCGCGGTGAAAAAAATCCTCGCCGCCATCAATACCAAGGCCGACAAGGCCGACCCCGGCGCCGTGCTGGCCATGCTCAGCAAATTCAAAAACGGCGGCGAACGCTCGGCCGCCTTCGGCGACCCCAATGTCCGCGCCCTCGCCGAGCACGTCTCCAAGCGTTACGATTCCGCCCTCCACGCCTGCAACGCCGTGGATTTCGACGACCTCATTCTCCTCACCTTGCGCCTCTTCCGCGAGCATCCCGACGCCCTCGCCGCCTGCCGCGAAAAATACCGCTACGTCATGGTGGACGAGTACCAGGACACCAACGCCTCGCAGTTCGAGCTCGTCCATGAGCTCACCCGCGAACACCGCAATTTCTGTGTCGTCGGCGACGATGACCAGAGCATCTACGGCTGGCGCGGCGCCGAAATCGCCAATTTGCTCAATCTCGAGGAGCATTACCCCGAGGTCAAGATCGTCAAGCTCGAACAGAATTACCGCAGCACCACCACCATTCTCAACGCCGCCAACGCCATCATCAAACACAACGTCCGCCGGCGCGGCAAAACCCTCTGGTCCGGCAAGGGCGCCGGCGCCAAAATCCTGTTGCAGACCTACAACAGCGACGAGGATGAGGCCCGCGAGGTGGTCAGTCAGATCAACTTCAAGCACCTGGCCTACCAGATCCCGTGGAAAGACTGCGCGATTCTCTTCCGCACCAACCAGCAGTCGCGCCCCCTCGAATTCGCCCTGCGCAATGCGAATGTGCGCTATCATTTGATCGGCGGCCAGAGCTATTTCGACCGGCGCGAGATCAAGGACTTCCTGGCCTATCTCAAAATGTTCCTGAACCCCCACGACGACATCAGCCTGTTGCGCATCGCCAATGTGCCCGCGCGCGGCTTGAGCGATGTCACCATGGAGCGCCTCCTCGGCGCCAGCCAGGAGCGCAAATGCTCCGTCTTCACCGCCATGAAGAATCCGCTCGTCACCATTTCCTTCCAGAAAGCCACGCGCGAAAACATCGAGGCCTTCGTGGAATTCATTGAACGCATTCGCGCGCAACTCACCACCGGCACCCTGCCCAAGCCCGCCGTCTCCGCCGCCAAAAACATTTTTCCCTTTGTTGTGGCCAAAGGTCAGGACAAGAATTCCCCGAACCGCTCCAATCTGGACCCCGCCGAGACACAGGAAGCGTCTCTCCCTCTCCGCGTCGGCGGAGTCAGCGGAGCCGATGGGGAGAGGGCCGGGGTGAGGTGTTCGTCCCCCCATCTTGAGGCTGAGGGGCAGGACAAGCCCACCACAAACTTTGCGCCCGCCCCCGCCGGCCCGTTCCTGCTCCAAAACTGGGCCGACAACTTCCTCAACGAAACCAATTATTACGCCGAGCTGAAGCGCCTGGACAAGGACCCGAACGTCTCCGAAGTCCGCCTCCGCGGTTTGCGCGAGCTGATCGCCTCCATGGATGGCGTCGGCAACGTCCCCGCCGAGCGCCTCCAGAACTTCCTCGAGAACATCACCCTCGACAGCGACCGCGAGGAGGACAAGGAGACCACCGGCGACGCCGTGACGCTCATCACCATGCACTCCTGCAAGGGCCTCGAGTTCCCACACGTGTTCATCGTGGGCTTGGAGGACGGCTTGCTCCCGCATTCGCGCTCCAAGACCGAGGGCACCCTCGACGAGGAACGCCGGCTGTTTTACGTCGCCGTCACTCGCGCCATGCAGACCCTGACCATCAGCCATTGTAACGGCCGCAAAAAGTACGGCCAGGTTCTCCCCTGCCAGCCGTCCCCCTTCCTCAAGGAACTCCCCGAGGAACTCGTCGAGCATTCCGATCCCAAGTCCAAAACCCCCGTCCCCCAGGAATCCGGCAAGAATCTCTTCGCCGCCATCCGCGCG
>CAZHIM010000130.1:0-5750 GCA_964532525.1 uncultured Bifidobacteriaceae bacterium | reverse complement strand
AGGGCCGGGGTGAGGGTAAGCGTTAAACTATTTAGCCCAAGATCTTTCCAGTCCTTCACAGCTTGAAAACTCGAACGGAGGGTCATGGCGGGCTTTTCGTCTTATTCTTTGGCTTATGCCGACATCCTTCCACCGCAGGGTTCCAACCAACAACAGTGTCAAGAGGCACTACCCGCTATCCGCCCTCCGCGCCGCCGGCTTGCGCTAGGCCCGCATTTTTCCCACACTAAAGCTATGAACGAAGTCCCCGTGTGGAAAGCCGCCAAGTGGCCATTCCTCTTTGCGAACGTCCTGCTTATCCTCGTGGCCGCCGCCGTCATTTACCACGCGGGCCGCGCCGTTTCGCATGCCGATATCTATGTCGCCGTCGGCTGCGCCGCCGTCGGCTGCCTCCTCGGCTGCCTCCCTTTCTTCCTCGATTACCGCGCCGCCAGCACGCGGCTCGAACTCACCGCCCTCGCCGCCGCCACCGAGCCCCTGGCCGACCTCAAAAAATATTCCGAACAAATCGCCGCCGCCGCCGCCCAGTGGGCCCTTGTCCAGGAGGCCACCAAGGGCAATACCGATAAAACCGTCGCCGCCGCCAAGGATGTCGCCCAGCGCATGACCGATGAAATCCGCGACTTCAACGAGTTCCAGGTGAAGCTCAACGATACCGAGAAAGGCGCCCTGCGCCTGGAAGTTGAAAAACTGCGCCGCGCCGAAGCCGATTGGCTCCAGGTTCTCGCCCGCATTCTCGACCACATCTTCGCCCTCCACGACGCCGCCGTCCGCTCCGGCAACGCCGAGCTCGCCGCCCAGATCGGCCAATTCCAGCAGACCTGCCGCGAGACCGCGCGCCGCATCGGCCTGGTGCCCTTTGCCGCCGCCCCGGACGAAAAATTCGACGCCAAAAAACATCGCGCCCACGGCGTCGAAACCCCGCCCGCCGCTGGCGTCGTCGCCGAAACCCTCGCCCCGGGCCTCACTTATCAGGGCCGTCTGATCCGCCCCGTCCTCGTCCGCCTGCGCGACCCCAACGCGCCCGCCCCCGAACCCGCCGCCGCTGAAACGTCCACCGGCAACCCCGAAACCGCCGCCCCCGGCCAACTCGCCTCCACGGCGGATTAAACTTCCTCCGTCCGCCCGATCGAAAAAAAGTGCAGCGCGCGCAACGTCACCGCGCGCCCAAAAATCTTCTCCAGCGCCGACGCGTACAGCCGCAACTGCGGCGCATAAGTCTTCACCTTCCCCGCCAGCCCGCGCTCGGACACTTCGTCCGTCTTGAAGTCCACCACCCAGATCTCCTCCGCCCGCAGCACCACCAGGTCCGCCACGCCCTGCACGATCACAAATCCCCCCGCCAGCCCCGGCTCCGCTTCCGCCCCGACGATCTTCGCCAGTTCTTCCGGACTGAACCGGGCCGTGAACGGCACCTCGCGCCGCACGCCCGCCGGCTCCGCCAGAATCCGGCGCCCCAGCGGCGAATTCCAAAATCCCGCCAGCGCCGCCAGATCCAAAACCGCCCGCTCCTCCGCCGACAGGTAATTCTCCCGCACCAACCGCTCCGCCTCCGCCGCCAGGTCGCCCACCTGCTCCAGCGCCACATGCTCCAGAAATTTGTGATGCGCCGCGCCAATCTCGGCCGCGTTCAAAGTCGTCTTCCGCGCCCGGCGCGGCCGCGTTTCCAGCGCCCCCGCTTCCGGGAACAGCCCCTCCGCCTCCTCGTCCCGCTCCTCCGCCTCCCGCCGCAACGCCGTCACCGACGACTTTGCCTTGCGCTGTGTCGCCGCCGCGAAGGGATAACTCCATTCCAGCCGCGCGCGCAACCCGCCCAATTCCCCATCCGCCGGTTCGCCACCACTGGCGGCCGGCCCGCTCCCGATTGCGTCCCCCAAAGCCGTTCCATCCTCCGCCTCCTCATCGGCCACGATCCGCCACTGCAAATCTTCCACCGCGCCCGCCGTCCGGCTGGGCGTCGGACTGCCCGGCCCCGCCGCACGCCCCGAAAACCACAGCGCCAGCCAGTCCGCAAACGACTTCGCCGCCGCGATCTTCTGCGTCGTCACCGCCTGCGGCTGCACCCATTTTTCGTTCCACTGCTTTTCCGGGATGCTCGCCGACAGGATCAAATGGTCCCGCGCCCGCGTCACCGCCACGTAGAGCAGCCGCAATTCCTCGCCCCGCAACTCCCGCTTCTGCCGCCGCTGCGCCAGCCAGTGCGGCAGGCTCGGGTACCGCCCGCCCACGTGCGGCGGCTTCACCTTGGGACACAACCCGAATTCCTCGTCAAAGATGATCTCCCCGCGCAGGTCCTGCTCGTTGAACCCCTTTGCCAAATCCGCCAGCACCACCACCGGAAACTCCAGCCCCTTGCTCTGGTGAATGCTCATCAGCCGCACCGCGTCCTCCGTGGCCGCCGCCGGCACCTCCGGCTCCGCTTCCGCTTCCTGCTGCGCCTCGATGAATTTCAGGAACCGGTACAGCCCCTGGCGCTGAAACTGGTCGAACTGTTGCGCCAATTGCACGAACCCCGTCACGTTCCCCGCCCGCTGCGCCCCCCGCGGCTGGGCCCGCAGCCACTCGCCATAAAGCGTCTCCGCCAGCACCTCCTCCAAACCTTGCGCCAGCGACACCAGCTTCGCCAGCCGGCGCCAACGCCCGTAACGCTCGAGAAACCGGCTGATCTTCGCCGTCGTTTCCGCCCGCAGCCCCGCCCGCGCGGCCCGGTTCAGCGCCGTCCAGAAATGCCCCTCGTTCGCCGCCAGCCGCACCTCCGCCAACTCGTCCAGCGTCAGCCCCACCAGCGGCGACCGCAGCACCGCGATGCACGGCTCGTCCTGCAGCGGATTGTCCAGCAGTTGCAGCAGGCTCAGCAGGTCGAGAATCTCCGCGCTTTGATAAAAGCCTCCGCGCGCCACCGCCAGCGGAATCCCCGCGCGCTCAAATTCCTTGGCAAAAACCTCCGAGCGCCCCCGCGGCGAGCGCAGCAGGATGGCCATGTCCCGCCATTTCACCGGTCGAAGAACCTTCTGCTCGCTATCGAATACCTCCAGCCGTTCGCCCAGCAATTGTTTCAGCCGCCACGCCACCATCCGCGCCTCGCGCTGCGTGTCATCCAGGTTCCCGGCCGAACCGTCCTCGCCGCCACGCAGCTCCCCGCGGCCATTCTTGAACCGCACCAGCAATTCGGCGCACGGCGCCGCCGCTTTCCCCGGCGGCAATCCCCCGGGTGTCGCCGCCGCCCCGAATTTCAGCTCCGCGTCCGCGTCGTAGCCCACGCCCCCCACTTCCTCGCGCATGAGGTTCCGGAACACCGCGTTCACCAGCTTCAGCAGCCCTTCCCGGCTGCGAAAATTCTCCGACAGCGCTATCGTCCGCCCGCGCCCGTCCCGCCACTGCCGCGCGTAGTCGCGAAAAATCTGCGGGTCCGCCAGCCGAAACCGGTAGATGCTCTGCTTCACGTCGCCCACCAAAAACCGGTTCGCGCCCGCCCCCTCCCGGCTCAGGCCCGCGATGATCCGGTCCTGCGCCGCGTTGATGTCCTGGTATTCGTCCACGAACACGAACTTCAGCTTCGCCCGCCACGCCGCCGCCACGGAAGTCGGCTGCCCCGTGGCAAAATCCCAGAGCAGCTTCAGCGCATACTGCTCGAGATCGTGAAAATCCAGCACGCCGTTGGCCTGCTTGCGCTCCGCCAGTTTGCCCGCGAATTCCTCCGCCAGCCGCAACAGCGTCGCCATCTGCCCGCGCACCCACTCCCAGTCTTCCGCCAGCGGGTCCTTGCCCGCCTGCACCACCACCAGCGATTGGAGAAACCCCGCCTCGTCGAACAACGTTTCCAGCGGCTTGCGCAAAAGTGTCTTTCGTCCCTTCGGCCAGGTGCCGTCGCCCGCGACGATGCTCGTCAGCGCTTCTGCGCCGATTTCACGCCAGGTCGCCGCCGGCAGCTCCGCCAACCGCGCCATCGCACGCGTCAGCTCCAGCGCCTTTTCGTTCGCCCCCAACCCCTTCAGCACCGGCAGCCACTCGTTCCCCCAGCTCTGCACCGCCGCCCGCAGCCACTCCCGCCAGTCCGCCGGTTCCCCGGCCGCGAACTTCTCGCGCTCCCGCGCCAGCCAGCCCGCCGCGTCCGGCCGCGCCTGCGAATAATGATGCAGTTGCAGCACCAGCTTCTGGATCGGCTCGTCGCGCCCGCCGCCGTGGCTCTGGATCAAATCCTGCACCGCCGCCGAAAACTCATCCTCCCCCGCGTAGTGCTCCGTGAATTGCCCCTCCAGCACCTCGTTCGCCAACTGCCGCGCCTCGCCCTCGTCCAGCAGCGTCAGCCGCGGGTCCAGCCCCAGCTCGTAAAAATGCTCGCGCACCAGCTTCAGACAAAAACTGTGCAGCGTCCCGATGTGCGCCAGGTCGAACCGGGCCAGTTGTTCGGCCCACCGCTCGCCGCCGGCCGCCACCCGCCCCTCGATCGCCCGCCGCAGCCGCTCGCGCATCTCCGCCGCCGCCGCTTCCGTGAAGGTCACAATGAGCATTTCGTCCACTGCGGCGCCATCCCGCGCCAGGCAATCCAGGCACCGCTCCACCAGCGTCGTCGTCTTGCCCGTGCCCGCCCCGGCCATCACCAGCACGTTGCCGCGCTCCGCCACCACGCGACGTTGCGTCGGCGTCAGGCGGTCCAGCGGGGTGGGTTCGGATTCCATGCGCCACAGCTTGCTCGGTCAGCCTGGTCCGCTTGCCTCTCCGCCGGCGGCACGACGGGTATAGGCGCCCCAAGCGATCCAGATGGCGATGAACAAGGCGACGGCGCCGAACAGGTAAAGCACCGTTAGCCGCAGATCCTCTTTGCGCAAGCCGGATCCAATCAAAACCATCGGCACGGCCTCCGGTAACAATCCGATGGTGGTGCCCAGAAAAAACTCACGCCGGCGAATGGGGGAAAGACCCAGCACGATGTTCGCCACCATCCCCGGAAGCGGGATCTGGCGGAAGAGGATCACGGCGGGAACGGTGTTGTGTTTGAGTTTTGCGCCCAGTCTTTCCCATCCCGGATGCTTGCGCAGGATCGCCTCCCGCAACCCAAGCTGGCGCACGGCAAAGAAGACCACCCCATAGCCGATGAGTGTCCCGATGGAACTCCACAGCAAGCCCCCCCAAAAAGCGAACAACGCCCCGCCCAAAAAATGAAACGCCAGCCGCGGGAGGCCGCACCCAACCAGCACCGCCACGCTGGCCGTAAACACCACGGGCGCCCACGGACCGAGATCATGGATGAACTGTTTGATGCGCGGCTGGTTGTCCAAGATGACGTGGCGGACCGGCGGCAGCGAGGTCACCACACCCAGCGCCAGCAGGACGCCCAGCAGCATCGCCGCCTTCTTGATGGCGCCGCGGTTGAACCCGCCCGCAACCTTGGGCTCCGCGTTGACATCCGCCAGCACTTCAACGCCATCCGATTCATCATCAGCCGCCCCGTTGGCCATGCTGCCGTCCATGAGTTTCATCGTCCGCTTCAAGAGTCGCCACAAGCTACGTCGGGGACCCGTCGCAAGCAATGGCGATTTGTTCGTCCGCTGAACTACTCCACGTCTGGCCATGTCGGGACGTTGGGAGCGTTTCTCCCTCTCCGCGTCGGCGGAGTCTCCGGAGCCGATGGGGTGAGAATTCCCCGAAACCGTTCGCGCATTGAACCCCTGAACCGCAGACGAAACATTCAACGTTCAACGCCCAATATCGAAGGGGCTCGCGCTGCTGGGTCAAGTCCTGATTTAAAT
>CAZHIM010000129.1:0-5788 GCA_964532525.1 uncultured Bifidobacteriaceae bacterium | reverse complement strand
CTGCGCTACGATAAATGTATTCCAACCCGCTGACTGATCAGTATGGCGCTGCAAGGCGGCTACCGAACGGTGCGCTGGGATTGTCCGCAGGTTTTCGTCACGCTTCACGGTGAAGCGACCTGAAGGTCGCGCTCCGGGCGCAGGGCAACGACCACGGGCCGAATTGCGTCGGGCAGTTCCTGGCCGTGAAGGGAAATCGCCGGCAGGTATTCGCCCACGAGCTGGCGCCGCCACCAGGCGCCGGTGGTCCGCCGCGCGGCGCCATCCGTGAACTCATAAGCGTAAAGCTCGGCGCGGATCCACCGCGGCGGGGCGCCGGGGAACGGGTCTTTCGCCAGCAGCGCCCGCACCTCCGGCGAGCCCTGCAACAGCCGCACGCACAGATTCCCAAACCACGGATTGTCCCGGTAGCTGCCCAGGGCCGCGAACCACATCTGCCAGTCCAGCCGCGGCTGGAACGGCGCGATGAACGCCGGCGGCCGGTGCAGTTCGCCCGGCTTGTACTTGAATTCATACGGCAGCCAGTTGGTGCCGTCGTCGCTGCCTTCGATGATGATTTCGTTCCGCTGCGTGGTCATCACCGCGAACAGACCGTAGGTGTTCACGGTGCGGAAGGGGGCCAGCTCTCCCGCCAGCCAGCCCGCAGGCGCCAGCCAGACCGACCGGAGGCCGAGCGTCAAAGCCAGCATGAAGCCCGAGGCCGTGAGCACCATCACGGCCAGGGCGGCCAGCAGGGGAAACGGCCAGTGGATCAGGCGCGGAGCGGTCGGCGACTCCGCATCCCGGGCCGGCGCCGGGCGGAGCCGGCGCGGCAGGATTTTTTCCAGGAAAAAATCATCCAGCAGCAACACGCACAAGGCCAGGCTCAGCCAGTTGAAATAGGCGTAATTGCCGGTGGCCAGAATGAGCACCTGGAACCCCGCCAGCAACCCCGCCCCGAGGAAGCGGACGCGGCGCGGCCCGAAAATGAGAAACGGTGCGCCGATTTCAATGGCGAGCGTGGCGGCGCAGGAGAATTTTTGAAACCACAGCGGCAACTGGTTCGCGTACCACGCAGTCCACGGCGGCAGCGGCTGCGTTTGATAATGAAACGTCAGCGCGGTGAGGTTTCGCCAGTTGGGATCGCCGCTCAACAGCTTCACGCAGCCGGACGAAAACATGAGCTTGAACAACAGCAGCCGCAGCAGCCAGACGAACAGCCGCGACGGCGGCGCCTCGCGTCCCGCCCGCGGCCGGAGTTGCAGCGGGGCCAGGAAAATGGCCAGGAACCCCGTCTCCAGCAAGAGCCCGTCCCACTGAAACCCCAGGAAGTCGCGCCCCACCACCACGAGCGAAAGGAACAGCAGCCACAGGGCTCCCAGACACGGCGCGGGCGCGAGCCCGGCGAGCAGGCTGAGCGACAGCACCGCCCCGGCGGCGCATTGGAAATCGAGGAAGCCGTCGGAGGCATTGAGCCAGCACAGGGTCGGCAGCAGGTGAAACCGTTCGAGGCCAATATCGTGTTCGTCACACTGCTGGCCCGCCGCCGACATGAATTGGTCGGTGGGCAGGATGCCGTCATGTCCGATCAGCCCGCCCACCTGCGTCCACAGGGAGAGGAAGGCGCAGAAATAGACCAGCGCCAGCACGCGCAAAAACAGCCGGCGCACGAGGAAATACGACGGCGCCTCCACATGCGGTCCCCAACCCCAGCGCGTGAGCGTGGAGAACAGCGGCCGGTGGCTGGCCACCAGGCGATACGCCCATTCCGAGACACGCGCCAACAGCGGAGAGGATTCGTAGCCGTGCAACGGCCATTGCCAGGACGGATTATGGGCCAGCGTGCGAAACACCGCTTCCGCGCCGGAGAAAACTTCGCCGTCCGGGGTGATCAATTGCACGGCCTCCGCGAATTGCGGGCGGGGAATTTCGGGGAACTGTTCGCCAATGCGCGGATCCTGCGCGGGCAGATAATCCACGGCGGGACCGGTCACCTGTTGACAGCGGCGGATCCACAAGGTGCAAAAACGGCAGTCGCCATCAAAGACCAGCAACGGCTTCGCCGGGGAATGAGCCACACGCAAGCCACCTCTCATGTCCGGCTATTACCGCAAAAACCGGCGAATGACACGGAAAAACTCGCCCTGCCGTCATCGCCCGTTTGCGCTGTTCGGGAAGCACCACAATTCGTTCGCGTTGGTCTCCTGCATCTTCTCCGCCCAAACCGTCAGCAACATCGTGGCGGCGGACCCGTCGAAAGCGCCATAAGGGGCCACCTTGCCGTGCCGCACGCTGGTGTTCTCGTCCGGACTGCTGGCACCGTCGTTGAACAGCGTGTCGTTTTCCTGGGTCGTGCTGTTGGCACATTCCCAAAACGAAACCCCCGCCGGCAGCAGTTGCGTCAGCCGCGCCGGCGGATTCAGTGCGCGGCTGTAACCACAGACGGCGCCGTTCATCACATAGCTGGAGATCTGCTGGCCTCGCAACTGGAACAGCGGGCTGTTCGTGTCGTCACTGGGACAGAAATAACTCCGCGGCGAGGTGAGCGACGGCCAGGAACTGCCGGTCTGCACCTTGAACTGCGCGCTGCCGCTGGCGGCCGGGTTCAGCGTGTAGAGCCAGCCCTGGGGCTGCGTGGCCGTTTCGCCGGACCGCCAGTTTGGCCAGGGCATCACGTCCCCGTTGTCCGCCACCGTGAGCTGCACCGACACGTTCAGTTGCTTGAGATTGTTCAAATCCACCACCACGTAACCCTTCTGCTTGGCCCGCGACAGCACCGGCAGCAACAGCGCGGCGAGGATGGCAATGATGGCAATCACCACCAGCAATTCGATCAACGTAAAGGCCCCCGCCGGGTTCGGATGTCTCAAGGCGCCTTCCATGTTTCAAATGGCTTGGACGCGCCCGTCCCCGCGCCGGTTTCAAATCATTTCGGGCGGCGTTCCGCGGGACTGGTTTCCGGCCGGGGAATTTTGTAGGCTGCGGCATCTTGGAAAACACGACCAAATTTCGCATCGGCTCCGTGCCGTTCTTGAACGCCGCGCCGCTCACGCGGGGCATTGAAAGCGAACTCGTTTTCGCCACGCCCGCCAAACTCGCCGAACTGCTCCTGCGCGACGAATTGGACGCCGCCCTCGTCAGCGTCAGCGAAGTGCTCCTGCGGGGCCGTTACGACATCCTAGACGGCGTGGCCATCGCCTCGCTGGGCGAGGTGTACAGCGTGCTGCTCGCCCACAAAAAGCCGCTCGCCGAGGCGCGGGAGATTTTCTGCGACCCCGCGTCGCTCACCAGTGTGAACCTCTTGAAGGTGCTGCTGGCCGAGCGGGGACTGCGGCCGGAATTCAGGCCGCTGGAAAATTATGCCGCGGCCGTGGAAAAGGATTTTGTCCTGCTGATCGGCGACGAGGCGATTGAGTTTCAGCGCCGGCCCCATCCCCATGAGATTTTCGATCTCGGCGCGGCGTGGCTGGAAACGACGCGCCTGCCGTTTGTCTATGCCGTCTGGGCGTTGCGCCGGGGCGTGGAAAATCGCGAGTTGCGCCGCGAACTCCGCGAGGCCAAGCGGTTTGGCATGGACAGCCTCGACACGATCATCGAAACGCGCGAGGAATTTGACGAGGACTTCCGCCGCGATTATCTCGAGTGGCACATCCACTACCATCTCGGCGAGGACGAGAAACGCGCCATCGCCCGGTTCGGTGAACTGCTCGGCAAACACGGCCTCGGCGCGGTGTATCCGCCGAAATACGTCTAAGGACTATTCCCTTGGCGTCTGCACGGGCACCGCGGAGAGCGGCATGCCGTGGTTGGTCTCGCCAAAGTAATTCGCGGACCACTCGTTCTGGAACAATATCACGGGATTCTTCCCCACGTCGTAGGCGATCCGCGCGCCCGTGGGCAGCACGAGCGCATCCAGTTCCTCCTCCTTGATGGTGGTGGGCAGCCAGCGCACCACCGTCCACGGCGCCGCCTCCAGCCGCGAAACCGCGCCGTACTCGCTTTCCAGGCGAAATTGCACCACCTCGAATTGCAGCGGCCCCACCGCCGCCAGCAGCGGCGTCTTGATGGCTGAGTTGCGCAGATACAGCGCCTGGATCACGCCTTCCTCCAAGAGCTGCTCCAGCCCCTGCCGGAATTGCTTGTACTTGGCCGTGTTCGGATTGTGCAGGTAACTGAAGGCCTCCGGCGTGAACCGCGGGATTTCCTTGTAGTGGATCTTCGGATCCGTCGTCAGCGTGTCGCCAATGCCGAAGCCGTCATGCCCCACCAGCCCGATCACGTCCCCCGGATACGCCACGTCCAGCGTCTCCCGCTCGTTGCCGAAAATCTTGTGCGAGCTGGACAGCCGCACTTTTTTCTCCGACCGCGAATGATGCACCGTCATGTCGCGCTCGAACTTCCCCGAGCAGACGCGGATGAAGGCGATGCGGTCGCGGTGCCGGGGATCCATGTTGGCCTGGATCTTGAAAATAAACGCGCTGAACTCCGGGCATTCGGGCGAAATCTGCGTGCCGGCCATCACGCGCGGCTTCGGCGCCGGCGAATGCTTCAAAAAGCCGTCCAGCAAAAGCTGCACGCCAAAGTTCTTGATGCCGCTGCCGAAAAACACCGGCGTCGTCTTCCCCGCCAGCACCGCCGCCTCGTCGAATTCGTTGCCGGCGGTGTCGAGCATTTCCAGCTCCTCCACCGTCTTGCGAAACGTCGCCTCATCCAGCCGTTCGCGGATGATCGCGTCGTGCAGACCGGCCATCTGCACCGGCGCGCGAAACTGTCCGCCCACGGTGCGCTCAAACAGGTGCATCAGTTTGGTCTGCCGGTCATACACGCCCTGGAACTCAAACCCGTTGCCAATCGGCCAGTTCACCGGAAAGGCGCCGATGCCCAGGACGCGCTCCAGCTCGTCCAGCAGCTCCAGCGGATTCTTCATGGGCCGGTCGCACTTGTTCATGAAGGTGAAAATCGGCACCCCGCGCTGGCGGCAGACTTCAAACAGCTTCCGCGTCTGCGGCTCGATGCCCTTGGCGGAGTCAATCACCATCACCACCGAATCCACCGCCGTGAGCACGCGATAGGTGTCCTCGGAGAAATCCTTGTGGCCGGGCGTATCCAGCAGGTTGATGTGGTAGCCGTCGTAGTCGAATTGCAGCACGGTGGAGCTGATGGAAATGCCGCGTTTGCGCTCCAGCTCCATCCAGTCGCTGGTGGTGGCCCGCTGGTTTTTGCGCGCGGTCACCGACCCGGCCAATTGCACCGCGCCGCCGTACAGCAACAGCTTCTCCGTGAGCGTGGTCTTGCCCGCGTCCGGATGCGAGATGATGGCGAACGTCCGCCGTTTTGCGATTTCTTCGGTGATGCTCACAACAAAGACGCCCAGCTTAGCAGAGAATTTTCCAGTCACAAGCCGGGAAAGCGAGGGTGCGTTAGCGCCAGGAATTGCGCCATCCGCCGTAGCGCCGGTTTCCGAACCTGCCGTGGCGCCGATTTACAAATCGGCGGCGCGTGGCCAATGCGAGCGCGTCGAGCCGGCCGCCCGCCTGCGGGTTTGGAAACCCGCGATACAATTGTCATGGAGATGGAATTTCATCCGCGTTGCGGGCGGCCGGCACACAGGCCGGGACGGAGGCCTGGGAGGGCCGGCTGCGTTGTGGTGGCAGTCTCACCCCGCGAGCATGGCACGGATTGGGGTGGAGATGTTAGTTAGCCGCTAACGGAAAATACGTAAATGGTTGGACGGGAAGTGAATTCAGTTCCAAGAAAGGTTCTTCGCTGTTTTCAGTGGAATAGCTAAAACGAAGTTGCCTTGGAGTTC
>CAZHIM010000128.1:0-6031 GCA_964532525.1 uncultured Bifidobacteriaceae bacterium | reverse complement strand
CCGCCGTTCGACGTTAATCCTTGTATTCTTTGGCGAAAACGTCAAGCACAGACAATGCCTGGCGTTTCGGCGGGCAGCCGCGCGGCGGCGGCGGCGGGCGGGCACCGGCACGGTCTCCGCCCCGCTACGCCGGCCGGCCGGTCACTGGACCGGGGCCTTGGGCGTGCAATAAACGAACTGGCCGCGGCGGTTTTTCGCCCAGGCGGATTCATCATGGCCGGGATCCACGGGCTGGTCCTTGCCATAGCTGATGGTGCGGATGCGCATGGGGTCAATGCCGATCTTGGCCAGGGCTTCGCGCAGGGCGAGGGCGCGGCGTTCGCCGAGCGAGCGGTTGTATTCCTCGGTGCCGCGCTCGTCGCAATGGCCCTCGACCAGCAGCTTGGCGGCCGGATTGGCGCTGAGCGCCTGGCCCACGTTGGCCACGTTGGCCTGCTCGTGGTCCTGCACAATGGCGCTGTCAAACTTGAAATGCACGGTGTAGGCCGCCAGCTTTTCCCGGTCCTGATTCATGTCCGCGGGATCCCAGCCGGCGGACGTGGGAATGGGATTGCCGTTGAACTGGGAAACGACGGGGGGATTGGTGTTGGCCACGATCGGCGGGGTGTTTTCCGCCACGATGGGCTTGGTGTTGAAGTCAGCCGGGGTGGCCGACGGAGCGGGCAAACGTTGGCCGGGCACGGTGGTCAACTGACCATTCGGGCCGTGTTTGCAACCGGTGGTGGCGAAGGCCGCGATCAGCGCGAGGGCGACGGGCAGGATGAGGTTGTTCAGTTTCATATTTTTTATCGAAAAATCCATTGGTTAGTGGGGGGAAAGTTTGTCGGTTTTAATGCGCCCAAGCGGGCTCGGAGTTGCTGCCGCCGGTGCGGCGACAATCCCGGGCTTGCGCGGTGAAAACATCCACGGCGGCCAGGTTTTGCCGGCCCGCGGGACCGCGGTTGAAAATGAGGGTGCGCGAATTCGGCGCCCAGGAAGGATTCTGCCCGGCGGTGATTATCACCGGGCTCACGGTGCCATCCGCCGCCGCCACGCAGATGTTGAAATACCCGCCGGATTGGGACGTGAACGCAATCCATTTGCCGTCCGGCGACCAATCAGGCTCGGTGGGATTGGGCGCTCCGCTGGTGGACACGCGCTCCATTTCGCCGCCGGCGGCGGAAACCTTGGCCAGGACCCGGCGGCCGTTGGCTTTGGCCGCATAGCAGATCCAACGTCCATCCGGCGACCAGCACGGGGAGGAATCCTCGATGCCGGTGGTGACCCGCTTGAGGCTGGAACCATCCGCGTTGCAGACCCACACATTCGGGCTGCCGGACTTGCTCAAGATCATCGCCACCTTGGAACCGTCCGGGGAAACGGCCGCGCCGGTGTTGAGGCCGGAGTAACTGGCGATGACGCGGCGCTGGCCGCTGGAAAGGCTGTGGTAGAAAATATCCGGGTTGCTGCGCGCATAGCTGGTGTAATAGAGCGCCAGATGGCCCGGCACCCACGCGGGCTTGGCCACAATGGTGCTGTCCGAGGTGACGGCCAGGGCGTCGTTACCGTCGAAGTCCGCCACGTAAACCTCACCGTTGCCGCTCGGCGCCTGGGATTTGTAGGCGATCTTGGTGCCGCCAATCGGCTTGGTGTTGCGGATCTGGGTGACGATATCGTCGGCCAGGGCGTGGGCCTGGCGGCGGAGGCCCGCGCCGCTATAGGTGCGGGAAAAGAGCGTCTGCTTGGCAATCGCATCGGTCAGGCTGCCGGCCACGCTGCCTTCGCTCGTGCCCTTGACGACGTACTGCGGCGCGCTGGCTTCCGGCACCAGCTTGAAACCCTGGATCGTGAGATCGAAATTCAGCACTCCCAAGGCCTCGCCGGAGAAACCCTCCACCGCGATGGGAATGGGTTTTTCGCCGAAGGTGGCCTGCTTAACAATGTTCAACTCCTCGGACGCCCGGATGAAATTCACCGCCAAGACGGCGGGAAGCAATGCGATGAAAAGCTTTGCCCAGCGGCGAAAGTGTGGGGCGCGCTGAGCCGGCTGGCTGATATTTTCCATGGTTGCAGTGTTAGAAATAGAATTCATTTTCATCCAAGCATTTGCCGTTTGGCCTTGAGGTTAAAGTTAATGATGTACGTGCGTTCCTGGTCCGTGGCATCGTCCGGAAACGGGCGGATCTCCCGGACCCGGTCCAAAGTTTTTTGCACGGAATTGTCCACGCTGGAATCTCCGCAGCGATCCACAATGTGAGCCTCGATCACGTGCCCGTCGCGGGCAATGGTTACGCTGGCTTTCACGATGGCATCGTCGCTGGTGGTGCTGTCGGGAACTCTCCAGTTCTCGGTGTAAATGCTCAAGACCACGGAAGAGTAATTGGCATAGGCCACGGTGCTGGTGCCGGGCATGTCCACACTGGTGGCGGAAGAGGCGTTGTCCCGGATGGAACTGGCGGCCTGTTCAAAGGCCCGGGCTCGCGCGGCGGCCGCGCGCTTGGCTGCCCTGGCCGCCTTGGCGTCCGCTTCGGCGTCCGCCTTGGCTTCGGCTTCGGCTTTGGCTTTCGCCTCGGCCGCGGAATTATCGACGACCTTGGGCACCGTCCGGGTGACCTTGGTCAGATCCGGTCTGATCTCATGCTTCTTGACCGGTTTGGGCTCGGGCAGCTCCGCCGGCCGCAAGTCTTCCGGCTGAAGTTCCGGCTTGGGCGGCTCGGGCGGCTGCACCTCCGGCTTGGGCGGCTCAGGCTGGGGCTGGGGCTGCGGAGGCGGCGGTTGCGGGGCCGGAGCCGGCGGCTGGACGATGGGCGTCGGCGGCGGGGGCTGGGCGCCGCGCACGCCGCTCTTCACGGCGGCGTCCACCAAATTGGCGGGGATGACGGTGAGCACATCCGAGGGGTCCGGCCGGGGCCGGGGCTTGATGAACCCGGAGCACAGCACGGCCACTACCAGCAGCAAATGCGTGCCGGCGGCGGCGATGAGACATTTTTTTTGCAGCCGGGTCATTTGGGGGTGGGGTCGGTGCGCAGGGAATAGCGCGCGATGCCGTATTTCTGGCAGCCATCCAGCACTTGGGCCACCAGGTCGTAACGGCATTCCTTGTCGGCCCGGATATAGACGACCAGGTTGGGATTGGCGCGGGAGTCTTGGGCCAGTTCGCCAATGATCTCCCCCAGCGGCGTCTGGTGGCCCTCGAACTTGTAATAGCCGCTGGTGGTGATCTCCACGGTGCGGATGTCCGATTTGTTCAACCGCCGGTCGGCGTTCCCGCCGCGCGGCAGGCGCAACTCGATGCTCTGGGTGAGCAGCGGCGTGGTGATGATGAAAATGATCAGCAGCACAAACGCAAGGTCCAGCAGCGGCGTGATGTTGATTTCACTCAACGTCACCAACTGACTGCGTTGTGAGAAGCGGCGCATGGGACCGGGCTAAGGCAGGGCGGGATGGCGGGGGCGGGCGGCGGCGCGCGCTCCCCTCATCGGCCCATATTCATGTTTGCTGGCGTTCATTCGCGGTGCTCCGGCGTCAATCTTCCTCGACCAGGAATTCCGTTTCCATCTTCGAGACGAGTTCCTGGGCGAAATTATCGAGTTCCACGGTAAAGGCGCGGAGGTTGTGAACCAACCAATTATACCCGAACATGGAGGGAATGGCCACCAGCAAGCCGGCCACGGTGGTGACCAGCGCCGCGGACACGCCCGGCGCCATGACCGCCAAAGTGGCGCCCTGGGGGGACTGCGCGATGCCGGCGAACGTGCTCATGACGCCCCACACCGTCCCCAGCAGGCCCATGAACGGCGCGCCGCTGACGGCGATGGCCAGGAGAATCAGCCCCGACTCGAGCCGGAGCGATTCCTTGGCGACGACGTTTTCGATGGAGCGCTTGATATGTTCCATGTTTTTCAGACTGATCCGCTGCTTGCTCCGTTCACCGGTGGGGCCGCGCAGGCGCGTGTCCAGTTGTGTGCACGCGGCCGTGTACACCGCATACAGCGGGCAGCCCTCCACCTGGAGCTTCCGGTCAAACATCTCCAGGACGGTCTTTTGCGAGGTGAATTCCTGGCCGAACAAGCTGTTCAGCTTGCGGGCGCGCCGCATCTGAACGACCTTGAACAACATGGTCCACCAGACCGCAATAGACGAAAAGAACAGGAAGACGATGATGACTTTCGCTTCCGGTCTCGCCTGGCTCCAAACATAAAGAAGCTCCACCTGTTGGGTGGCTGCTCCGATGAGTGCAAGAGGTAACCCGCTCATAATAAAATCCAAACTTGGTGGTGAGGAACCGGCTTTGGCCAAGTAGCGGAACTCCGAGCTATCGTCCGCTGGCGGGCATTATCAGCAGACCCCGCCCAAATAGCAAAAACTTTTTTGCACCAATATTCCGGACGAATCGTAAATGCCAAATTCATGGCGAAACGCCAACCGCAGTGCGTAAAAATTTTTATGCCTTTGTCGGATCTGCGGAAGATGGGCTAATTACCCACTTGGACGAGCGGCAGGGTGGTCAGCCGCAGGTAGGTGGCGCCATAGGGAACCAGCGTCAGCGTCGTCTCCGGCCCGGGGAACGGCCGGGCCAGGCCGGCGGCGGGATTTTTGGGCGTGGGCGCCCAGCCGGGGAGCGGGCACAGGGGGACCTCCAGGCGCACAGGCGCCTGCGCGGCAAGAAACGGGTTGTCCGGCATGGCGGACTCCACGACCCGGATCTTTTGCAGGCTGGCCGCAGACTTTTCGTTGAACCCAAAGCGCCAAGCGCCGACGGGAAGGAATTCGACTTCGGGGAATCCCCGAATTTCGTGGTTGTTCAAAAAGACCTTGAGGTTTTCCGGATCGTTGGTGTGCTCCACGCGGAGCGCGTCAATCGGGAGCGAATAAACCAGCGGGCCGCGCGTCAGGCAGACATTCGCCTGGTCGAACCAGGTCTCCGCTCGGACGGGCATGGGCAGCTTGAGCCGCAAGACATCGCCATCGTGAAATTCCCGGCGGACCGAGGCGAACGTGTTGGCCCGGGCGGGAACGCCCTTGGCGGCGTCGTTCAGCCGCCAGGTGGCCTGCCCGCACCAGGCCGGGATGCGGAATTGGAAATCGAACGTCACGGGCCGCGCCGTGGCAAAGTGGAACTGAATCTCGTCACGGAACGGGTAATCCGTGTCCTCAGTGATGGTGACGGTGCGGCCGCCGACGGTGGCGGTCAGGACACAGGGTCCGTAATAGGCGGCGGCCAGGCCGCCGTCGCTGGCGCGCATCCACATGCGGACGACGTAATCGGGCATGGCGCGGTTGATGTTGCCGGCGCAGCACTCGGTGTCGTGGGCGGCGCGGTAGGTCATGCGGGTGGGCCAGTGCGGGGTGAGGTCATTGGTGGGGCCGATCGTGGTCTGGTTGACGGCGGAAAAATACTGGAGCTGCTTGAAATCCTTGGTGACGGCGCCGGGCAGGGAGTTGAAAACGGTGCGCTCGATCAGATCCGCATACCGGGCCTCGCCGGTGGCCATGAAGAGATAGCCCAGACTCCAAGACCAGTCGCTGATATCGCAGCTTTCGTGAACGGAATAGAAATCGGCTTTTTCCAGGTGTTCGGAGCTGACGATGCCGCCATCGGGCATGAGGCTGCGGGCGAGCACTTTATCGTAGGCGAGGCGGGCGAGGCGCAAGGCGGCGGCATCGCCGGTATAGCAGTACATGAGCGGGAGGCATTTCAACTCTTCGGCGGCGGTGACGCCGTGTTCATGGAAGGGCTGGGGGCGCTCGATTTTGGCAGCGGTGAAAAAGGAGTTGGTGCCGGTGGTGTAGCCGGCATAGACCCGGGAGCACAATTCCAGCAGCCGGGGATTGGCGGTGAGGCCATAAAGGTAAAAGGCCTCTTCGCAATTCACGCCGTTGCGGCCGCCCTGGGCGATGGTATCGGCGCTGGTGAGGAGCCAGTTCTGGAGGACGGCGGCGATGGCGGGGTTGGTGGTGGCGGAGAATTGGGCCAGCAGGGCGCGGCCCACGACGGCGTTGGGCCAGGCGGCGGTTGAGCCGCCGAGGTTCGTGCCGGTGGAATGGGCCA
>CAZHIM010000127.1:0-6079 GCA_964532525.1 uncultured Bifidobacteriaceae bacterium | reverse complement strand
CGATACATCGGAAGTCATTGGCCTAAACATTTTGCGCCTCCGCTCTACTCGACAAATTTTTGCCAGCAGCCCAGTCCCGAGCGCCTATAATGACTCATGAGCGAATCATTTTTTCCTGACGACGAGGGGTCGTTGGCTGACCAGCGGCAATCGATGTTTCCATTTGGTTGGCGCTGGTTACGGCGTCGTAGAATTCCAAAACCACCGTAAAAATTCGAGGCGGGTATATTTTTGACCGGCACATAGGACTTCCCATGCAAAATCATCTTAAAACCCTCGTTTTAAGATGGTGGAGCCTAGGGGGTTCGAACCCCTGACCTTCTCATTGCGAACGAGACGCTCTACCAACTGAGCTAAGACCCCATTCACCAGCCAAAAGCTGTCACGCCAAGGCGGAACAACCCTGAAATACTACGCGGCGACGGCGGCGCCTGGCAAGATAAAATGACTCTGTCCCGGATTGCAGGAATCACCGCTTTCCCGCGGCGGCGATTTCCGTTACCTTGCCGGCATGTTCAAAGCCGCCGATTTGTTTGACCTCACCCAGACCGAACACGCCGCTATTTTTGAGGGCTGCACGTATGCTTGGGAAGCATTGACGAAGATCGAAGCCTGCCTGGCTGCGGTCACCCGCCAAAATCCGCCGAAAAGATTCCCCGGGGCGGCCATCGGCCCGCGAGTGATTATTGGCGAGGGTACGGTGGTGGAACCGGGCGCGTTGATCAAGGGCCCGGCAATCATCGGGAAGAACTGCCAGATCCGGCACAACGCCTATTTGCGCGAGAACGTGATCATTGGCGACGACTGCGTGGTGGGGAACGCCAGCGAGCTGAAGAACGCCCTGCTCTTCAATGGCGCGCAGGTGCCACATTACAATTACATCGGCGACTCGATCCTGGGTCACAAGGCGCACTTGGGCGCGGGGGTGAAGATCTCCAACATCCGGTTGCTGCCGGGGAACGTGACGGTGGAACTGGACGGGGTGCGTACGGACACGGGGTTGCGCAAATTCGGGGCGCTGGTGGGCGACCACGTGGAAGTGGGTTGCAACGCGGTGCTCAACCCGGGCAGCATCCTGGGCCGCGGCGCCATGATTTATCCGAATGTCTTCTGGCGGGGCATTCTGCCCGCCAACAGCATCGCCAAGAACAAAGCGGCGATTGAGATCGTCATCAAGGGGCCGGCCCAGGCGGACTGAGGCCGGGGTGGCCGGGCCCCGGAGACGGGCGGGTTTGCGACTGTGAATTTTCTGAAAAAAAACGCTTTCGCGACTTGCCAATGGTGGCGCGGGTCGGCAAATTCCGGTAGTTTGATCAATCATACTGTAACCATCGCTAGGAGAATATGAGCAACGAAGCAAAACTGGAACTCGACGGAAAGGTTTTTACACTGCCCACCTTGACGGGTAGTGAGAACGAAAAGGCTGTGGATGTGTCTTCTTTGCGGGCGAATACCGGCTACATCACGATTGACGACGGTTACGGCAACACGGGCTCCTGCGTCAGCAACATCACGTTTATAGACGGCGACAAAGGTATTTTGCGTTATCGCGGCATCCCCATCGAGGAGGTGGCGGAGCGCTCCAATTTCATCGAGACCGCTTATCTCATCATCTATGGTGTGCTGCCCACACGGCCGCAATTGAAGAATTTCTCGGACATGCTGACGGCCTATCAGTATTTGCACGAGGACATGAAGTTTCATTTTGAGGGTTTCCCGACGGGGGCGCATCCGATGGCGATCCTGTCGGCCATGATCAACGCAGCGAGCTGCTTTGACGAGGAGCTGATGAACTGGAAATGGGGCAAAACCAAGCAATTTGACGTGTATGTGGCGAAGCTGATTTCGCAGGTGCGGACGATTGCGGCGTTTTCGTACCGGAAGTCGAAGGGGTTGCCGCTGATCTACCCGAAGCAGCACTACAAATATACGGCGAATTTCCTGCACATGATGTTCTCGCTGCCGTATGAGGATTTTGAGTTGCGGCCGGAAGTGGTCAGGGCGCTGGATTTGATTTTCCTGCTGCACGCGGACCATGAACAGAACTGCTCGACCTCGACGGTGCGCATGGTGGCGTCGTCGCAGGCGAATCTCTTTGCCAGTTGCTCGGCGGGGGTTTGCGCGCTATGGGGGCCGCTGCACGGCGGGGCGAACCAGGCGGTGCTGGAGATGCTCGCGGAGATCCACAAGGACGGCGACGACGGCACGAAGTTCCTTGCCGCAGCCAAGGACAAAAATAGCGGGCGCAAATTGATGGGCTTTGGCCACCGGGTCTATAAAAACTACGACCCGCGGGCAAAAATCATCAAAAAAGCGTGCGATGATGTCCTGTCAAGATTACACATCAATGACCCGTTGCTGGACATTGCCAAGAAGCTGGAGGAGGTGGCACTGAAAGACTCCTATTTTGTGGAGCGGAAATTGTATCCCAATGTGGACTTCTATAGCGGGATCATCATGCGGGCGATTGGCATACCGGTGGAGATGTTCACGGTGATTTTCGCCATTGGCCGGATGCCCGGTTGGATCGCCAATTACAAGGAAATCATGGAAGAGCCGAAGAGCCGGATTTACCGGCCGCGGCAGATTTATACCGGGCCGACCCTTTCGCATTATATCCCCATGGACGAGCGGAAGTAAGGCCGACAGGTCGCCAGCAGTTGCTACGGTTAAGGCAGGACGTCGTGGAACAAAAGTTGCTGTCAATGACGTTTTAACCTCTTTAATGAGCAAAATTTTAGTCATTGACGACGAGTCTTGGTTGCGCGAGATGATCCGACTGGCGCTGGAGCAACAGGGATTTGAAGTGATTGAGGCGATGGACAGCGGGGAGGGAATTACGCAGGCGCGCGAGCAAATGCCCGACTTGATCCTCTGTGACGTGAACATGGACAAGGCGGGGGCCGGCTACACGACACTGGCGAAACTGCGCGAAAATCCCACCACCGCCGCGATCCCCTTCATCCTGATGACTGGACTGGCGGACGCGGCGGGGATGCGGCATGGGATGGATTTGGGAGCGGATGACTATTTGCCGAAGCCGTTCAAGGTGGATGAGCTGTATGCCACGGTGCATGCGCGCCTGCGGAAGGTGGAGACGGTGCGGCAGGAGGCGGAGAAGAAGCTGACCCTGCTCCGCAGCCAGATTTCACTCATGCTGCCGCACGAGATGCGGACGCCGCTGAACGGCATCATTTCGAACGCGGAAATGCTGGCCGAATCGGCGGCCACGCTGGACCCGACCACGATCAGCGAAATGAGCCATGAAATCTGCCTTTCGGGGCAGCGGCTGGAGCGGCTGATCGAGAACTTTCTCATTTACGCGCAGATCGAAATCGTGGCCTCGGACCCCGAAGGCATCAAAGGGCTGCGCTCGGCCTCGACGAACAAGTCGGCGGATTTGGCCCGGACGGCGGCGATGGGCCAGGCGGAAAAGGCCGGCCGGCTCGACGACTTGGTGCTGGAATTGGCGGAGACGCCACTGCCGATGGCGGAGGACTATTTTACCAAGATTGTGGTGGAACTGGTGCAGAACGCGCTGAAGTTTTCGGACAGCGGACTCTCGGTGCGCGTGCGGCTGAAGAGCACGGCGGAGGGCGTGGAATTTTCCGTGCAGGATGACGGGCGCGGTTTCTCGGCCGAACAGATCAGCCGGGTGGGGGCGTACATGCAATTTGAGCGGCGGATGCAGGATGAGCAGGGCTTTGGGTTGGGGCTGGCCATTTCCAAGAAGCTGGTGGAACTGCACGGCGGCGAATTGCTGATCGCGAGCGAGCCGGGCATCGGCTCGACCGTGTCCGTCAAGTTGCCGGCCGCCAAAGCCGCCTAGGGTTTAGAAGGGCGCGCGTGCGTAAAGTTGTTCCAGGCCCCGTTCGGCAAAATGGGCGGCCAGAAAGACCAGCCCGATGCCGAGCAAAGGAGCGAAATCCACGCGACCGAGCTGGAGGGGAACTTTCTGCAACGGGCGCAGGATGGAATGGGCGGTGGCGGTGATGTACTTCCAAAACGGCTGTTTCCCGAAATAAATGTAACTGTTCAACAGGTGGAGCAGCAGAATGGCCCCCAGCGGAAATTTCCAGAGGAGATAACTGTTCAGTCCCAGAATAACGGATTGTTGGAACCGTCCGGCGGGCGGGAGGGGAGTGAGGATTCCCAAGCGGATCAGAAGCCAGCTCAGCACCCCCCAAAGAATGGCCGTGATAAAAAAGGGCAGGATGGCCTTCACCCAGCGCGGCCAACCGTCCACACGGCCCAGGGGAATGGTCACCACCCCGTGAACGGGCAGGGGGCCGGCCAGAAGGGAAAGCAGCATGAGCCAGACGTAAAAAATGCCCAGCAGCCGGCCGAAGCTCAGAAACGAAAAGAGCGCCATGTGGCAAAAACCAGGCCAGTGCGGTCCGCTGGGGAACCAGAGGACGACAATGCCTAGGTTCAACTTGCCGGCCCAGGAGGTTTGGAGGCCGATCCACCAATAGACCACCGCCCGAAGGAGCAGAATCGCGGTGATGAAGGCCAGGAAGTGCCAGCGGCGGAGCTTTTGGGGCTGGGCCGGGCGCAGGGTGCCCATGAGGGTGGCCGGCCGGCGGCGCACCAGGGGATCAAAGCGATTGGATCGCCAGTTGAGCCACAAAAGCAGCCCGGCTAGGTTCAGGATGAAATCAACTATGCCCATTGCAGTGAAAAACGCCGCCGCGCGGATGATAGCGCGGCTGGGGCGGATTGTAACATCGGCGTGACGGAAAAGACAACCGTTTCAACGAGAAGGGAACGCCCGCTGGCTCGCGGGCAACGGGTCCGGCCGCTCTATTTACCTAATAAACAATATCAGCGCCACCGTTGCCGGCGGATCACATCATTTTCAGGAGCGTGTCGGCCATTTCGCTGGGCGTGGCGGCGATGCCGATGCCGGCTTCCTTGAAAGCGGCGATTTTGGCCGCCGCCGTGCCTTTGCCGCCGCTGATGATCGCGCCGGCGTGCCCCATGCGCCGGCCGGCCGGGGCGGTGGCGCCGGCGATGAAACCGGCGATCGGTTTTTTGCAGTGCTGCCGGACCCATTCCGCCGCTTCTTCTTCGGCGCTGCCGCCAATTTCACCGATCATGATGATGCCAGTCGTTTCCGGGTCGTCGTTGAAAAGCTTGAGGACATCCAGATGCGAGGTGCCATTGACCGGGTCGCCGCCGATGCCCACGCAGGTGGATTGGCCCACGCCGCGGGAGGTGAGCTGCCAGACGGCTTCGTAGGTGAGGGTGCCGCTGCGGGAAACGACACCGATGTTTCCGCGCTTGTGAATGTAGCCCGGCGCAATCCCGATGCGGCAGCCGCCGAAGGAGTCCTTGCCCTCGCCCGGGGTGACAACGCCGGGGCAGTTGGGGCCGATCAGCCGGGTGCGGGTGTTGCCCGCCAAGGCGCGTTTCACGCGAATCATGTCGCGCACGGGGATGCCTTCGGTGATGGCCACGACCAGCTCCAGCCCGGCCTCCGCGCCTTCCAAGATGGCGTCCGCGGCAAACGGCGGGGGCACGAAGACGGCGCTGGCGGTGGCGCCGGTTTGTTTCACGGCGTCGGCCACGGTATCAAAGATGGGCACCTTGCGCCCGCCATGTTCAAAGCACTGACCGCCCTTGCCTGGGGTGACGCCGGCGACGACTTGCGAACCGTAATCAATGGAGAGCTGGGCGTGCCGGGCGCCGAAGCTGCCGGTGATGCCCTGAATCAGGACCTTGGTATCGGGTTTAACGAGGATGGACATGATGGATTTACGATTTCAGATTTGGCTCATTTTCCAACCGCCCGGACCACCTTTTGGGCCGCGTCGGCCATGGAGTCGCCGCTGATGATGGACACGCCCGATTCGGCGAGGGTTTTGCGGCCGGCGGCCACATTGTTGCCTTCCAAGCGCACTACCAGAGGCAGTTTCAAACCCGTTTCCCGGACGGCCGCAACGATGCCGGTGGCGATGACATTGCAATCCATGATGCCGCCGAAGATGTTCACGAGAATGCCCTGCACGTTGGGATCGCTGAGAATGATTTTGAAGGCCGCCGTGACCTGCTCCCGGCTGGCACCGCCGCCGACGTC
>CAZHIM010000126.1:0-6308 GCA_964532525.1 uncultured Bifidobacteriaceae bacterium | reverse complement strand
GGTTTCCAAACCTGCTGTATCGCCGATTTCCAAATCGGCAGGGCGTTGCAATGGCGTGGCGTCTGCGGGTTTGGAAACCCGCGCTACAGCAGACTTGGAAGTCTGCGCCACAGGATTGCCCGTTTTCATCTGTGTCAATCTGTGTTCATCTGTGGTTGAAATGAATCGTTTTCTTCCGGAAACCCAGGCGCCGGTCCCGATCTTTTTGGCGGGACCGACGGCCACGGGGAAATCGGCCGTGGCGCTGGCGCTGGCGGAACGGCTGGGCGGGGAGATCATTTCGGTGGATTCCATGCAGGTCTATCGCGGCCTGGACATCGGCACGGCCAAGCCCGGGGCGGAAGCCCGCGCGCGGGTGGCGCATCACCTGGTGGACATCTGTGATTTGCGGGAGGCGTTTGACGGGGCGCAGTTCGTGCGGCTGGCGCAAGCGGCGGTGGCGGAAATCCAGGGACGCGGGCGGCCGCCGATTTTTTGCGGCGGCACGGGGCTTTATTTCACGGCTTTTCTTGAAGGGCTCGGGGAAGCGCCGCCGACAGACGAAAAACTGCGGGCGGAATTGGCGGCCACTCCCCTGGAAACCCTGCTGGCGGAGCTGCGGGAGCGCGACCCGGCGGCGTTTGAAACCGTGGACCGCCAGAATCCGCGCCGGGTGATCCGGGCCGTGGCCGTGCTCCGGCTCACGGGCCGGAAGCTGGGCGAGCAGCGCGCGGCCTGGGGAACCGCGGGCGACGGGGGAACGGGCGGACGATGTTTTTGCCTGACGCGGTCGGCGGATGACTTGCGGCGGCGGATCGACGCGCGGGTGGACGAGATGTTTTCGCGGGGCTTGGTGGAGGAAACGCGGCGTTTGCTGGCCCAGGGCCTGGCGGAGAACCCGACTGCCATGCAAGCGATTGGCTACCGGCAGGTGGTGGAACATTTGCGCGGCGAGCGCGGGCTGCCGGAGACGATTGAGCTGGTGAAGACGCGCACGCGGAAGTACGCCAAGCGGCAACTGACGTGGTTTCGGGGTCACGGGAACCACCGGTGGCTGGAGTTGCAGCCGGAGGAACCGGTGGCGGAGACGGTGGAACGCATCGAGAAAACGATGCTTTGACGGCACGCGGTGGTTTGCCGGAGGCGCGGGATTGGCCCCGGTCCAAGTGGGCGGTGCGGCGCTGAGTTTTGCATTGCCAAAACTCCACCGCCAGCGCGGCGGCCTGGCCTTTGCCGACGGCCACGCCGAAGCTCATCACTGGCTCGATCCCCGCACCACCTCCTTCAAATAAAACCCTCAAGCTTTCAGTTTCAACACCACGATGCTGTTCGGCGGCAGGGTGTAGGTAAAACGGGATTTGATGCCGCGAATGGTTTTGATAACCGGGACAATTCGTTTCGGCTGCGAAATCGAATTCGAGTCGTCGGGATTGGCCGCCAGCGTGATCGCCGTGGCGGTCGAAGCCAGCGAGGTCACACCCGTGATTGCAATGGCCAACGATACGGAATTCGTTGCTGGATTCACCAGCTTGACGAAAATCGCCCCCGTGACGCTGTCGCGCGTGGCGCAGCCTTGTACGGAAGTTTCCGCCGGCGTGGTGGCAAGAATCTCATCCCCGAGGTTACGGCTGAACATTTGAATCGCATAGTAACTCGGCGAACCGTACGCAGACATGGCATCGTAACCAATCAGGTTCGGACGCCACTGGCGCCCGCCGGGGTTCACATTCACCAAGAGCGGCGCGTAACACTGCATTTTGATCAAGTCAGCATTCCGCTCCATCGCCGCCATGAACGCGGCATCGCCAATGGCTGCCTTCAGGTCCGGGGTCGGGGGCTCATTCCCGGAACGCTTGTCCCACGGCGGAAACGAGGTCTCATACGCCGCCCATTCGCCGACGAATATTCCCGGACCACTGCGATCATATTGGTCGGCATAGCCTGGCGACTTGCTGATGAAATGGTCCGCCGGACGATAATAATGCCCGTCCATCAGGTCGGGTTTCCGGCTCTTGACGCGCGACTTTTCCGGCTGGTCATCGCCGATGGTGGAAATCGTCTTGAGCTGCGGATACTTGGCCTTGATGGCATCGTAAAACTGCGCAAAACGAGCATCGTAGCTCCCGGACTTGTCGAAGCCATCCTCGTTGCCGATTTCGACGTAGTGCAAAGCGAACGGCGCCGGGTGGCCGTCCTGCGCGCGGTGGGCGCCCCAGATGGTGTTTGCGTCGCCGGTCACATATTCGATTTCTTCCAGCGCTTCCTGCACGAACGGTTCGAGGTCCGCGCCGGGATTCACGTGCATGCCGCGGAGCGAGTAACCGGCATAAACCGCCAGCACGGGCTCGGCCTGCATGTCCTCGCACCACTCAAGGAATTCCAAAAGACCCAGCCCGTCAGACGAGCGGTATCCCCACGGCCCCGGATGGCCGGGACGCTCTTCGATCGGGCCGATGGTCTTCTTCCATTCAAATCGCGTCCCCACGGTGTCGCCTTCCAGATAATTGCCGCCCGGGCAACGCAGGAATTTCGGATGCAGGTCCACCAGCATTTGCATCAGGTCCGGACGGAATCCATTCGGCTGATCGCCCCACGTCGGCGGGAAAAGCGAAACAAAACCCAGCCAGATCGTCCCCGGCCGATCGAGGGTGACGGCGAAATGCGCCTTGGCCGTCGGCGCCACGCGGCCGGTTTTGAGTGTCACTTCATACTTCTTCCAATCCGCCGCCAGCCCGGAAATTTTCCCCGTCGCATAAACTTTTTTTCCGTCATCGCTCACGATTGAAACCGAGACCGGGCCGGAAAAACCCGGCTCAGCTTTCGCAAAAATCGAAGCGTGATAAGTGGTTTTGGACCGGACCGGAATGCCCCAATAACCGTCGTTGGCCACGCCGGCGGGATTTTTCTTATCCGCCTGCGTCACCATCACGCGCAAACTGCTGGCGAGCTTGTCATTTAAAGGCTCCGCCGAATCGAGCGCAATGGTCGCCGCGGAGCTCCCGCCCGTCAGCGCGGACCAATGCACCGGCCTGGACGCGTTGTCTTGGAAAGCGCGATTCTGAATCAACTCGGCATACAGGCCGCCATCGTAACTGTGATTGATCTCCTCGGTCATCAAGCCGTAGAGCCGCGGGCTGACCTTGCCGGCGGAATGGCCCGCCTCCACGGTGAAACTGGGATTGTCGGCGTAACCGGTGCACGCGAGCCAACCAAGCGTCAAGACCAATGGGATTTTCATATCTTGATTTTATTGTGGCAAAGATTTCATCCAGACAGAATTCTTTTTGGGTCTGTACCCCAATTTGTGGCTGTGGACGTGAGTCCACGGCTGATTTCACCCTCTAAAGTTAGTAGGATTGGTTGAATCTCTGCGTCTCTGCGGTTTATTACGCAAATTTTCCCCTACCCCAAAGCCAGTTGAATCAGGACCGGACGCGGGGTCATTTTACAACCCGCGTTTTTTAAAACTACCGGTCCGCACATCAGCCACGCGCAATTTCGAAGCGTCCGCCAATTTCCATCGCGTCATGGACTGCGCCGGCAGAGCGCCAGCGGCGACGGCGCTTTCGCCCGCACGCGCCGGCCGCGAGTGCGCAAAGGGGTCACAAAGGGGTCAGTTAATGAGATTGTCATATTGTTAGCAGACCTTGTGATTTCGATGTGGCCAGGACGTCCGCCAAGGGTTCTGGTCCAGCCCCATTCAGGTCTGCGCCCGCCGAATTCCGAATCTAAATTTCGCTATCCCGCAACACCTTACGCATTTCCCGTTAGCCGCTAACTTTGTGATTCTGCCAACCCTGCTAAAATCGCTCTGGCTGGGAAACCGCCCCCGCCACGATGAGCCAGCACGCTCACATTCGAGTTTGCCGCGGCGTTCGCCCCCCCGGCGTCCGCCCGCTTCGTGTCTTCGTATCTTCGTGTGAGCTGCTTTGCCGTGGACCGATTCGCAAATTCGTGTCAAAACCTGCCTCGTTTCGCCTCCAAAAAGGCCTCAATTTCGTTCGCCAAAATCTGCGAAAACCCCAGCAAAACCCACCATCGTCAACCCTCGTCAACCCTAAAAACCTTTGGCCGCACCGGCCGGCCGCCGCGCGGCCAAAAAATATCGCTGGAAAACCACCCCAACATGATTGAAAGTGCCTCCGTCCTTATGAAAGGAAAAGGAAAGGCATTGCGCGGTGCTATTCTCCTGGCCGCGCTCCTCGGCGGTACCAGGGCTTTTGCCGGCGAGGCGGATATTCAGCTTCCCCTGCTCAACCAGGTGGACTTTTTCCACGGCACCGTCACCAGCCGGGAGATCCTCCTCTTCGGCCTGTTCGTCTGCGCCGTCGGCGCCGCCTTCGGCCTCTGGGAATATTTCCGCACCCGCGCCCTGCCCGTCCACCGCTGCATGGGCGCCGTCTCCCACATTATCTGGGAAACCTGCAAAACCTACCTCCTGCAACAGGGCAAATTTCTCGCCGTCCTCTGGGTCCTCATCGCCGCCTGCATGATCTTTTATTTCTCCATCCTCCAGGACAAGCCCTTCTCCCAGGTGCTGGTCATCCTGGTCTGCTCCATCTTTGGCATCCTCGGCAGCTACAGCGTCGCCTGGTTCGGCATCCGCATCAACACCTTCGCCAACTCCCGCGCCGCCTTTGCCGCCCTCCGCGGCAGCCCCCTGAAAACCCTCTTCATCCCCCTTCAGGCCGGCATGAGCATCGGACTCCTGCTCATCTGCGTCGAGCTCGCCTGCATGATCGCCATCCTCGTCTTCATCCCCGCCGAACTCGCCGGCCCCTGCTTCATCGGCTTCGCCATCGGCGAATCCCTCGGCGCCAGCGCCCTCCGCATCGGCGGCGGCATCTTCACCAAGATCGCCGACATCGGCTCCGACCTCATGAAAATCGTCTTCAACCTGCCCGAGGACGATCCCAAAAATCCCGGCGTCATCGCCGATTGCACCGGGGACAATGCCGGCGACTCCGTGGGCCCCACCGCCGACGGCTTCGAAACCTACGGCGTCACCGGCGTGGCCCTGATCGCGTTTCTCGCCCTCGCCCTGGCCCTCGCGCCGCTCGTCTGCGCCAAGCTCATCATCTGGATGTTCGCCATCCAGTCCCTCATGGTGCTCGCCTCGCTCGGCTCCTTCTATTTGAACTCCGCCGTCGCCCGCATCCGCTACGGCCGCGATAAAAATTTCAACTGGGAGGCCCCCCTCACCGACCTCGTCTGGACCACCAGCCTCGTCTCCATCCTCACCTGCTTCGGCGCCAGCCGCCTCCTGCTCGGCGATTTCACCAACTTCGTCAACGTGAACGGCGCCATCCAGTCCGTGCCCCTCCCCAATCTCTGGTGGGTGCTCCCCGCCATCGTCGCCTGCGGCACCATTGCCGCCGCCCTCATCATGGAATTCACCAAGATTTTCGTCAGCACCAGCTCCGCCCACGTCCAGGAAATCACCGCCGCCTCCGACCAGGGCGGCGCCTCCCTCAACATCCTCTCCGGCCTCGTGGACGGCAATTTCTCCGCCTTCTGGATGGGCATGGTCATCCTCGGCCTCATGTTCGTCGCCTTTCTCTTCTCCCTGAACCACGATTTCCTCGCCCTCATCCCCGGCCAATTCTACTTCGGCGCCCCCATCTTCGCCTTCGGCCTCGTCGCCTTCGGCTTGCTCGCCATGGCGCCCGTCACCATCGCCGTGGACAGCTTCGGCCCCGTCACCGACAACGCCCAATCCGTCTTTGAGCTCAGCCGCATCGAAGCCCAGCCGGACATCGCCGCCGACATTGAAAAAAACTTCGGCTTCGCGCCCGATTTCCGCACCGCCAAACTCGAGCTCGAAAAAGGCGACGGCGCCGGCAACACTTTCAAGGCCACTGCCAAGCCCGTCCTCATCGGCACCGCCGTCGTCGGTTCCACCACCATGATCTTCAGCATCATCATGCTCCTGGAACACGTCTTCGGCGACGCCGTCAGCCGCCTCAGCCTGGTCGTCCCGCAGATCGTCTTCGGCCTCCTCATGGGCGGCGCCGTCATCTACTGGTTCACCGGCGCCACCATCCAGGCCGTCGTCGCCGGTTCCTATAGCGCCGTCGTCTTCATCAAGAAAAACATCCACCTCGACCAGGCCACCGCCTCCATCGAGGACAGCAAGCGCGTCGTCGAAATCTGCACCCGCTACGCCCAGCGCGGCATGGTCAACATCTTCGTCGTCATCTTCAGCTTCGCGCTCGGGCTCCCCTTCCTGAACCCGTATTTCTTCATCGGCTACCTCATCGCCATCGCCTTCTTTGGCCTCTTCCAGGCCATCTTCATGGCCAACGCCGGCGGCGCCTGGGACAACGCCA
>CAZHIM010000125.1:0-6540 GCA_964532525.1 uncultured Bifidobacteriaceae bacterium | reverse complement strand
GTCGCCAGTCCCCAATCATGTCCAATAAACTGTCCCTCAAAGAAATCTGTTTCAATGCCGGGTACTCGCCACCGCCGGTGCGAGTCCCACCGGGACGGCTGAATGGTCGCCATGGCCTGCCCCAGTTCCTATTTTCATTGGGTTTTCAGCACCAAGAAACGCCGGCTACTCATCCAGTGGGAATTGCGCGACCGACTCTGGCCGTTTCTCGGCGGCATCGCCCGGCAAAACCAAACGAAGGCCGGCGAATTCAGCGGCGTTGCAGATCACGTTCCTATATTGCTTTGCCCTGCCGGCCACGATGCCGGCGGCCGTGTGCGCAAAATCCGCAGGGCGCTCACCCCCAACGGCAGCAGCAGCAGCGCGCCCGCGAGCCAGGTGGAGGGCTCAGGGACGTCACTGAATCTCTGTACTATCGTATCCGATGGCCCATTAAAGATGGTGCCATTGTAAAGACCATTCTCCATTTCAACTCCAGTTGGCAGGTCCGTGGGGGTAAGTTCGCCGCCGAGAAAATCCTCCACCCAAACGTCATTGAGGAGGGCATTTTGGACGGGTACAACAAGCTGGAGATCCGGCTGCGGAAAGGGGTTGCCGGGCGTCTGTTCGCTTGGGGCTGGAGGAGGCGGGGAACTTCCCGGCGGGTTATAAGTGCCCGGCGTCTCGGCCGTTGACCCGTCTTTGTAGGTCACCAGCACCGACCCGCCGGCAAAGTCGCTCGTGCCGATGCTCGCGATATTCGCGGCATCAGGTATTTCAAAGATGAGGCCACCCGGCGTCGTGATGCTCGGGACCGATGGGTTCTCGCCCGGGACCGGGCCGGGATCAGGGGCGGCCGTGCCCGGTTGGGCAATCAGGATAAATTCCGTGCCGCTTGCCTCGTCCATGGCATACGTGGCGCCGGCGGGAATGGTGTATCCCGACGTCGGACCTATGACGTTGAGGGAGCTGCCATTCCAATACAGAACTGATATTGGTCCCGCGATTTGTCCTGCTGCGGCCCCAGCCATTGCCAACATGAAGGTTGCGACCAGAAGACGGGTCATTCTTGGAAATTTTTTCCAGCGGCCGCAGATTAAGTGAACCTCCCTTGTCGCCATTGACATTTTTTTCATGCGCTTGCTCCTTCCTTTTTTGATCTTACGGAAAGTGATTGGTGGCTCGGCGGCCCGGGCACACCTCAGGTAATTTGATCAACCTGATACCGTTTGCCGTGTGCGCGAAATCCGCAGGGCGCTCGCACCGAACGGCAATAGCAGCAACACACCCGCGAGCCACGTGGAGGGTTCAGGAATACTCGAAGCGAACGGGTCGTAATCTTCGCCGCTGCCTGGCGGTTCTTCAGGCAGAGTCATAGCAAACGGGTCATCGGGGGGACCCCACGTTCCGTCAAGTTGAGGTATGGCCGACGCCGGCCAACCATTAGGGTCAGTAATAAAATAATAGGGGATTTGGCCAAAATATTGGTTGTACCCGGGTTTCCCAATCGTAGGCGTGTAAATGGCGCCCATGTCAGGCCCTGGGTAATTATCCGGAATCAACACCGTGTTGTCTGAAAGGGGTGGAAAATAGGAACTACTAGCCGCCAGCGTATCATGATCAGGAATGAGAAAATCATAGAACGTTCCAATCGGCCCATCCATCCCCCCGAGCCCCGGGGCTCCGCCATTATTGATCCCTATGCCGAAGCTGAACAAAGCGGCTATATTCTGGCCTTCGTACTGAAAGGGAGAAGTGACACAGGGAGGCGCCACCATTAAAACGTCGCCCGCAGTCCCAGCAAAAGCATACGACACACCTGGGACCAGCGAGCCTTGGGCGTTATAATTTTCAAATCCCCCTGTAATTTGATACATCGCATTTACTGGATAACCGGGGCCTTCCTGGATGGCAACACCGCTGACTACACCGGCAAGGCCATTCTCGCCGAAAATGACGGCCGAAGGTTCGATACCCCATGGGTCAGTAGTTGTCGGATAGCCAGCAGAGAGCACTTGTGCGAGTCCTGATACGGCGCCAGCCAGCAGGCTGACGGTTGTCAGAACGGAGATCTGCCGTTGGATCATTTTCATATCATTTCCTTGATTGTTGAGTTTTTGCCCATCGTTGATTGAAAACTCTGGCCCGACATCCAACCCAACGCCTCATTTGTTCACACGACGGCCACATTGCTGCCCGTCGAGCCTTTCACAACAGTTAGCATTATGAAGAAAGCCGCGGGGCGATTCTATCCGTTGTTGAGACATACACTGTCATATATCCGCCGGTCATTGCTTGCGGATAAAACTGCAAGAAATAGCTAACTGACGAGGGGCTGCTGGGACAAAATGGCCAGCACAAAGGGGGCACAAATGGGTCAGAGATGACTATGGACGCATTTGCCGGGACTGGCCAGGTTTTGGGACATCGCGGCCAATGTGATCCGGCTGCAGACCCACTTGTCCGCCGTCCTTGATTGCCTTAAAAACCAATAGCATAGGGGAACCTTTTGTGAACTAATATTCACTCCCCGCTCAACACCTTACGCATTTCCCGTTAGCGGCCAACTTGCGATTCCGCCAACCCTGCTAAAATCGCTCTGGCTGGGAAACCGTCCCCGCCGTGATGAGCCAGCATGCTCACAATCGAGTCCGGATACGGACGCATCGTCGTTGCGCGGGGCGGCATGGAGCGCGGCTGTGTCCCGCGCAGCGCGGGATCAGCCGCAGCGCGTCGGTCCCTCAAGCCGGTTGAGTATTTCCTACGCGGTCGTTCCTGCGCAGCCGCTGCGGCTGGTCTGCGACACAGCCGCGGTCCGGTCGCGGGGCGTCATGGAGAGTGCAAGTGGTCGGCCCTGCGGCGGTCTTTTTTTGGCCCGGGCGGCTGAAAATTCTTGCCAAGCAACGATGAACGGGCATCGTGATGGTGAAAGGATTCAGTCTGGGGAGGACTGAGAAAGACATTTACGCATGAACGGACAAACACTGCCAACCGACGTATCGCGCATTCCGGACCATCTCATCGCGCACATCAATGTGAAGCTGGCGCTGATCGGCTGCTCGCCGGCGCCGCTGAAGGGCGACCAGGAGTTCATTGAGATTTCCGCCGCCATGGCGGCGCAGTCGCGCGAAAAAGACCGGCTGCTCGGGCAGCATCTCTGCCCCGCGGACCGGCGCATCCAGAATTTTCTCCACGATTATCTCCAGGAAATCCCGGCGCCGAAGCTGCCGACGCGCACCTTCACGCTGGACCGCGCCGGCCTGGCGCGCGTGCTCTCGCTGCCGGTGGACCGCGACGATTTCGCTTCGGACATCATCAATTCGTACCGCGTCAAACAGGGGGTGCTGCACAACCCGAAGAGCGACCGGCGCACGACGGCGGGGATTTTCCACGTGGCCGAGGGGGGGCTGCCGATCCCGGACGACAAGCTGGCGGTGCCCAAGGGGACCTTTGCGAAGCTGCTGGCGCTGGCGCTCACGCCGCCCAGCGAGCTGCTCAAGCTGCCGTTCACGGCCACGCAGCCGGCGCCGGCGGAGTGCTTCGTCTCGCTGTTGATCCGGCCGCTGGTCTGCCCGGAGATCCCCGGATTCACGTCGGAAAAGACGATGGAAGTGCGTTTCTTTGTGCCGGGGAACCTGGTGAGCAATCTGGACTTCGTGGAGGCCATTTTCGGCAACGGCGGCGAGCCGCTGCTGCCGGAAAACGATGCGGCGCTGGACAGCGACCATTGGAGCGGCCACACCGGGTGCGTGATCCTGGCGCCGCACCTGACGCAGGTGACGAAACAGGCGGCGGGCCTGCCGCACTTTGACCAGGCCACCGAGCGGCAGCGCCGCGACGGCATGTGCTGGAAGCAGGAGGGCGACCTGTACAACGGCGGCCACGCCTTCAAGCTCACGGCGCGGGACGCCACGGGCGTGATTGTGACCATCATCGCCGACAATTATTTCGGGTATTGCAAGAAGGAGGTGAAGACCCAGTTGAGCTATGCGGCGAATCTGTTCGGGCTCACCGAGGAGGAGCACGCCGGCGGCGCGCTGGTGTTTCCGAGCTACGACCTGGGCGAGGAATTCAACGGCGACATCCTGGCGCGGCGCTCCAACCATTCCTTCATGGAAATGAGCTCGCTGTTCGGCAGCATCATGGACCTCCAGCCGGAAGGGTACGCGGTGGACAAAAAATTCCCGGAAATCGTCTATGTGCCGGCGGCGGCGCGGTTTGATCTGCACACCCAGAAGATTTGCTGGACCAACTCGACGGGCGATCACAGCATCCGGCTCTCGCCGGAAAAGACGTATGTGCGGCCGTCGGGATACAAGGTGAAAATGGAAATGCCGCCGGGGCAGAAGCGGCAATGGCGGTTGGTGGGGACGGTGGCCGAGGGCACGTTCTGCCACAAGCCGTGCACGGTGTCCGGCGGCGGCAAGTCCGAAATCTCCAAACCCATCACCGACGCCATTCTCACCGGGCCGGTGTTCGTGACGGACGTGAAGGCCGACTTTGACGTCGTGGCGGCGCTGCTGGAGCGGGATTACTCGAACCGGTTTGCGGACAAGTCGCGCCAGGACAAGCGCAAGGTGCTCTCGCCCGAGCGCTCGCTGGGGTCGGTGATCAAATTGCTGACGCCGGACGAGCACGACTACACGCCCGAATACAACGCCTGGCTGGCCACGGTGCCGCAGCACGTCAAGGAGCTGGTGTTCGTGGTGAAGCGGTATTACAAGCCGGAATGGGGCGGCAACTGGCGCGATCACTTCAGCGTGGACATGATCAACGGCACGCCGGGCAACGAGCTGAAGTGCGACAACCACAAGCTGGTGTCCGCGTATCTGCGGGTGGGCTTTGATGCCGACGGGTCGTGGCGCACCTTTGGCCTGCGGAAGGATTTTCATCCGGCGGTGAAGGTGCAAATGGAGGACGACATCACGGCCTCGGTGGTGGTGCCGGCCACGGCGGCGGCCAACCTGCCGGAAGGCGCGGACGCGGCGCTTTCCCTGAAGTTCGCGCGGAACTGCGAACAGCGGCTGTTTCAGCGGCCGGACGACGCCATCCATCGCGGCTACGACAAGCAGGCCGAGCATGATTTCGTGCAGCCGGAGAATTTCTTTTCCAATTACGAGCCGCTGACGCCGGCGGACGCGCGGGGGATGGTGGAGGACGCGGTGGGTTTTTACGAATTCACCCCGCCGATGCGGGAGTTTGTGCGCGCCGTGGCGCAAACGGGCGCGCCCAAGTATTACGTTTGCACCGCGCGCCCGCGCATCGTGGACGGCAAGCCGACGAAGAACCCGCGGTATCTGCAAAAGCGGCCGGACGTGGTCCGCGCGGGGGAGACGTATTTGGCGGGGGTTGCCGCCCGGCTGCACCGGCGCGTGCCGCCGGGCCAGCCGCTGTACACGCCGGTGACGGCGGTGTTGCCCGGCCGCCGGAACAATCCGCCCGAGGCCGGCATCCGCTCGCTGGCGTGCTACAATCCCATTCATTACATGGAGCTGCCGGAGCTGTTCATGGAAGTGATTTGCAGCATGACGGGCAAGTCGCCGTCCACCACCGGCGCCGGCTCGGAGGGGGCGCTCACCAAGGGGCCGTTCAACGCCCTGCCGCCCATCATTGACCTGAACAATGCGCTGGTGTCGTTCATCCTCACGGGCCATCCGGCCTTTATCACCGCGGCCGGCTACGTGGGGCCGAACCTGCGGGTGGACCACGACATCAGCCTGATCGTGCCGGAGATCTGGTGCCGCATGACGGCGGCGGAGCGCGATCCGAAATTTCTCATCGAGAATCATTTTCTGGAAAGGTGCGCCGACTTCGAGTTGGCGGGGAAGCCGGTGCTGGCGAGCCGGCTGGGCTGGCGCATCAACGCGCGGTTCGTCCACGCGTTTTTCGGCCGGGTGTTCAATCATCCGCACGCGGTGTTCACCGAGGCGATGCTCAAGCCGGAGTTGCAGGGGCCGGACATCTTCGCCGACGGCATGGACAACATCGTGGGCACGCAGAAGCGCGTGGCGAAGATGTATTTCAACGACGGGAGCATTGCCCAGGCGTGTCTGCCGCTGAAGGCGCTGTTGCACATCATGCTCCACGACACGTTCGAGGGCAAGGGGCTGGAGCACCCGGAAATCCGCAAGCTGTTCACGCGGGAGACGCTGCTGGCCAGCCCGTGGTACGCCGCCCGCCTGGCGGCCAAGCAGAGCATTGACCGGAACCTGTGGAAACGGCACGTGGAATATCTGAACGCGTTCCTGCGCCGGCCCAGCCATGCGGACGTGGCTGAAAAGATGGGCATCGCCAACCGGCTCGCGCGCGCGCGCAAGATGCTGGAGCAGGTTGAAGCGCCGGAATATTTGCAGAAGCTCGGCGGCACGCTCGGCGCCGAGCCGATCGAAAATTATTCCAGCGCGGCGTGAGGCCGGCGGGCGCGAGCCAAGCAAACGCGTAGCGCAGGTTTCCAAGTCTGCTGTATCGCCGATTTCCAAATCGGCAGCGCGTCGCAAGCTCGAGAGTGTGGCAAAGGGCGATGGCCTGCGGGTTTGGAAACCCGCGATACAGCAGGTTTGG
>CAZHIM010000124.1:0-6588 GCA_964532525.1 uncultured Bifidobacteriaceae bacterium | reverse complement strand
AGCGCAACCTCGGCCTGAGCCTGGGCATGTGGAACAGCCAGACCGTCCTGCTGGCTCTCATCCGCAAGGGCCTCACGCGCGAAGCCGCCTACCAGCTGGTGCAGGACGCCGCCATGAAAACCTGGGAGGTGAAACACGCCGGCCGCGACGACGCCAATTTCGTGGACCAGCTCCAAGCCGACCCCGAAGTGGCGAAGCACTTCAGCGACGGCGAACTGGCCAAGCTCTGTTCCCTCGATTTTCATTTGAAAGAGGTCAACCATCGCTTCAAGAAACTGGGCTTGTGACCGCGCGTGGACGCACCTGACCATCCCGCCGCAGCCGTTTCCAGGCGTCCCAACCGGTTGCCGGCCGCGGCCATCGTTCCGGCCACCGAGGCGGATCTGCCCGCCATCACGGACTTGGCGGGCGTGATCTGGCGCGCGTGCTATCCCGGCATCATCTCGCCGGCGCAAATCGAGTTCATGCTGGCGCGCATGTACGCCACCGCCACCCTGCGCGATGAGATCCGTTCCCGGGGAATCCATTTCTACCGTCTCCTGGCCGGGGGCCAATTGGTCGGCTTTGCCGCCCTCGGCCCGACGGACATCGCCGGCGTGATGAAGCTCCACAAGCTCTACCTGCTGCCGGCATGCCACGGCTGCGGGCTGGGCAGCCTGCTCCTGCAGCACACCGAGGCCGAAGCCCGCAAGCTCGGCGCCCGCCGCTTGATTCTCTCCGTCAACAAGCGCAACGCCCGCGCCATTGCCGCCTACCAGCGCAACGGCTTTGCCGTCGCCGAAGCCGTCGTCACCGACCTCGGCGGCGGCTTTGTGATGGACGACTTCGTCATGGCGAAAACGATTGCGCCGGTCTGAGCCAAGACCGGGCGCATCTCAATTTTTGAACGGGGCAAGGGAACAACGATTCGCGCAATTTCGACGCGCCCGGCAAGCCCGTTCGCATCTTGGACGGCGGCGGCCCGCCCGCCGCGACCCGTCACTTGATTTTTCGCTCCAGACAGTGAACATTTGCCGCGAAAGAGGCAAAAATGAATACCCTATTGGAATCATCCTCCCTTCCGCCAAAAACCGAAAACCTTCGCCATCGCCGTCACACCCTCAACGCCCACCGCACCTTTCTGGACCGCTGCGGCATCGCCGCCCAAAGCGCCCTGGAATGGACCGTCGCCCGCGTCTCGCCCTTGGGCGACCCGCACATTTATGACACCCGCCTCTTCCCTTGGGCGTCCGAAATCGAGCACGAATGGCGGCGCATTCGCGATGAACTGGATGCGGTGATGATTTTTCGCGATCAGATGCCCAGCTTTCAGGACATCCTCAAGGAAGTCGGCGCCATCCAGTCGGACAACCTCTGGAAGACCTATTTTCTGGCGGGCATCGGCATGGACTGTACGGAAAACCGCCGGCGCTGTCCCGAGACCGTGCGCCTGCTCGGCAAGATTCCAGGCATGACCACGGCGTTTTTCAGCATCCTCTCGCCCGGCAAACATATTCCGGCCCATCGCGGCGCCTGGAACGGCATCCTGCGCCTGCACCTCGGCCTGCTCGTTCCCGAGCCCCGCGAACGCGTGCGCATCCGCATCGGCAACGACTTTTACTCCTGGCGCGAAGGCGAGGCCCTTATCTTTGACGACACCTTCAACCACGAGGTTTGGAACGATACCAATGGCTACCGCGTGGTGCTGTTCGTGGATTTTGCGCGGCCGCTGTATCAGCCCTTCCACTGGCTGAACGAACGCCTGCTGCACTTTGGCCGGCTCGCGCCGTTTTTGCGCGAAGCCGGCGAAAAGCAAAAGCGCTGGCAGGACGCCTTCTGGAACAAGAAAACCGCCGGCTGACACGTCTGCTTCACCCGGTAAGAACCCGCATGTGGCCCCTCGCGCCGCCGCGCTCAGCCGAAGTTCTTCGACTCCCGCCACCGTACCGCCTCCCGCAGCAGCTCCGTGGCGTTGTTCAAATTCAGCTTGTCCTTGATCCGCGCGCAATACTCCTGGATCGTCTTGACGCTCACGTGAAAATCCTCCGCGATTTGCCGCGTGCCGATCCCCTGCCCCAGCTTGTCAAAAACCTCCAGCTCCCGGTCGCTGAGCAGTTCAATGGCCGAGCGGTTGGCCGTCTGCCCGCGCAGGGTCCGGCCCGCCAGGATTTCCGCCGACTTATCGCTGAGATACAGCTTGCCATCCAGCACCCGGCGGATCGCTTCGACCACTTTTTGCGCCGTTTCGCGCTTGTTCACGTACCCCCGCGCCCCCGCCCGAAACACCCGCTCGGCATACAACGATTCATCGTGCATCGAGAGCACCAGCACCGGCACCTCCGGATGCAATTCCTTCAGGTTCTTGATCAATTCTATGCCCGACGAATTCGCCAGGTTGAGGTCCACAATCGCCAGGTCCGCCTGCCCGGCCGCAATGGCGGACAGCGCCGTCGGCGCGTTCTCCGCCTCGCCGCAGACCATCAGGTCCGCCTGTTGGTTGATCAAGTTCGTCAGCCATTCCCGCACCAGCGGGTGGTCGTCCACCAAAAATACCCGTTTTTTGCCTAACATGGTTGCCATTGGAAATGCCTATCCCTTCGTTGCCGGCATGGAACATTTCACCAGCGTCCCGCCCGTCGGATTGGGCTCAATCGAGAAAACGCCACCAATCATGGCCGCGCGATGCGCCATGATCCGCGTCCCCAGCCCGCGGTTCTTTTGCCAGTCGTCCGGCAAGCCTTCGCCATCATCCTCCACCGTCAGCTCCACCCGCTCCTTGCGGTTCGAGAGACTGATGACGATCTGGCGCGGTTTGCCGTGCCGGATGGCATTGTTGACCGCCTCTTGGGCAATGCGATAGAGATGCGTGGCCGCCGCGGAATCCTCCACCAACGGCGCCGACTCGCATTCAAATTCACACTGGACTCGGTACATTTTCGACACGTTCGCCGCAAATTCCTGCAAGGCGCGCACCAGCCCTTCGGCTTCCATCTCCGGCGGCGCAATGCCGTGGGCCAGGTTCCGCGTCAGGGTGATGCCGTCTTCCACCAATCGGACCACCTCCCGGGCATCCGCTGCTTCCGGCAGCGATTTGGCCGCCAGCTTCCCGCCCAGCACCTGCCCGGCCATCGCCGTGGCCGCCCAATGCTGGCAGATGCCGTCGTGCAAATCATGCCCGATCCGCCGTTGCTCCCGCTCGCTCACCTCCAAAAGCTCCTTCTCCAACCGCCCCCGCTCCTGCATCTCCGCCATCAACGCCTTGGTCCGCCGCCGCACCCGCTCCTCCAGCTCCCCCTGCAGTTTCCGCAGGCTCGTCAGGATCTTCACCACGACGGAATAAACGGTCAGGGCAATCGCCCCGTTCCACAGTGGAATCAGCCAGTGTGCATAGCGCGCCCCGGCCATGTAATCCCCCGCCAGCGACACGGTCACGCTCGACACTGAAATGATCACCGCAAACGCCCCGCCCGCATACCAGGCCGCCAGCGCCACCGGGATCAGATAAAACGCCGAAAACAGAATCGCGTAGCCGGCCTGGTAATCAATCAGGCCGATCACCGCCACCAGCAACACGCTGACCGCGGCCGCGAACGCCTTCGGACGCTTTTCAAACTGGCGGGTCAATACGCGCATAACAGCCGCAAGCACAATCACTCATGAAATGTCCACGATTTTAGCCATCATGCGGCCCCCTGCCGTTGACGGCAAGTGGCAAAAACGGCATTCGCCCTCGCCTCCGGCCGGGTGGGCCGGGCTCCAAAGTGTCCGCCATTTACGCAATGAATCTGCCCGACAGAACTTGTATTTTGCGGCTGGCGGCGTAAATTCACACGTATGAAAAACGATGTCGTGCCGATCCAGATCCGCGGCATACTCCCTGCCAATAGTGGCTGCGCATTGTTCGTTGGCAACGATGAAAAGGTTTTTGTCATCAACGTTGAACCGCAAATGGGCGCCGTCATCGGCATGTTCCTCCGTGAAACCCCCAAGGAACGCCCCCTGACCCACGATCTCATCAACCGCATCTTTCAAGGCTTCGGCATCAACGTCGAGCGCGTCGTCATCACCGACCTGAAAAACTCCACCTATTTCGCCCGCATCATCCTCCAACAACAAAACGAAATCGCCCGCAAAATTGTCGAGTTGGACGCGCGCCCCAGCGATTGCCTCGCCCTCGCTGCCGCCCAGAAAAAGCCCATCTTCGTCTCCGCCGCGCTCTTCGCCCAAGTGGAAGACATGAGCGAAGTCCTCAACAAAATGAACGAGTCTGGCGGCGACCTGGAATCCGAGTGAAATGGCCGGCGCAAAACTTCACCCGCTGGCGCTGGTGTGTGGCGATGACGACTTCGCCGTAAAACACCGGGCCAGACAACTCTTCACGGAATGGTCCGCCGAACTCGGGGGCCAGGATCACGAGGTCATTGAGGCCGCCGTTGCCAACAGCGGCGAAGCCCTCACGGCGCTGGGGCGGCTCCGGGAGGCGCTTCAGACCCTCCCGTTCTTTGGCGGCGGCAAGGTCGTCTGGCTTCGGGATTGCAATTTCCTGGGGGAGGAGCGCACCGCCAGTTCCCAGGCTGTCACCGCCGCGCTAGCCGATCTCGCCGCCGAATTAAAGTCGTTTCCGTGGGAAAACGTCCGCCTCCTCATCAGCGCCGGCAAGGTGGACAAGCGCAAGGCCTTCTACAAAACCCTGGAAAAAATCGCCACCGTCGAGAGCTTCTCCGCCTGGTCCCAGGACGACAAGGATTGGACCGACCGGGCGGAAATGGCCGCCCTGGACGCCCTCCGCAAGCGCCAGAAGGAAATCTCCGCCCCAGCCCTGGCCGAACTCGTCAGCCGCGCCGGCATCAACGCCCGGCAATTGGAAAACGAAATCGAAAAGCTCTGTCTTTTCGTGGGCGACCGGAAAAAAATCGAGCTGGCCGATGTCGCGGCCATCTGTTCCCGCAACAAAACCGCCAAGGCCTTCGCCCTGGGTGACGCCCTGGGCGACCGCGATCTGCCCCGCCTGCTGAAACGGTTGGACGAGGAACTCTGGGAAACGAAATTTGACAAGGACAAGTCCGAGATCGGCCTGCTCTACGGCCTGATCGGCAAAGTCCGCGCCCTGCTGCTCCTCAAGGAAATGCTCCGCGAGGGCTGGATCAAGCCGGAAATGGATTACAACCGATTTAAACTTCAACTTGCCGCCGTCCCGGCCGATAAACTACCAGCGGACAGGAAGTTCAATCCGCTCGCACTCAATCCGTATGTGCTTTACAAAGCCTTGCCCCAGGTGAAAAAATACAGCTCGCCGGAATTGGTCCGGGCGATGGACGTGCTGTTGCGCTGCAACCAGCGGCTGGTCTCCAGCGGACTGGATGAAACGTTGGTGTTGCAACAAGCGCTGGTGCAAATTGTAACACCCGGTGCGGCAGCCTGAAATTCTATTAGAGGAACCAAGATGTCATCTGCAAATCTATCAGTTCTTGTCGGAAAAAACTTTGCTTGCATCAAAATCTGCGGGCGGGCCAACTTTGCGTCCAGCCCGGACTTCAAAACCCTGCTTAGTGAGCTGGCCCAGAAGGGTTTCGGCCATTTCATCATTGATCTCGGCGAATGCGTGCTCATGGACAGCACGTTCCTGGGCGTCCTGTCGGGGTTTGGCATGAAATTGAATCCCAATGGCGCCCCTGCCAAAAGCGGCATCGAGCTTCACAACGCCTCACCCCGCGTCGGCGAGTTGCTCGAAAACCTCGGCGCCGCCCACCTGTTCAAGGCCACCAATGGCCCCCTCCAACTGCCCGACGATCTCACCTGTTGCACACCCGAGTCTAAAAACCCCTCCCACGAGGAAATCACGCGCACCAGTCTCGAAGCCCATCAGACCCTCATGGCCATGAACCCCGAAAACGTGGCCCGCTTCAAGGACGTGGCCCAGTTCCTTGCCGAGGATCTCAAAAGTCTCGAGAAAGCCTCGTAGCGCCATCCCGCTTTCGTGCGGGCACCGGTCCTCAGAAATCGGCTGTTGACTCCGCGCGGCCCGCGCCCAGTAGCCACACGTTATCCTTTGGATCCTCTATTCCATCGAATACAGCGAAGAACCAAAAAAAACGGCGGCCTGATTGCCGCCGTTTCCGTTTTGAAAAATGACTGCTCAGCCCGCCGGTGCCGGCGCCGGGGTGCCCAGACCGGGTAGTTTCGGCGGCACGGGTTTGGGCGGATTCTCCGGCAACGGAGTCCCGGCCGGCGCCCCCACCATCGGTGACACGTTCACGGGCGGTTTTGGCGGCGGCGTGAACTTTCCGGTGCGCACGATTTCCTCCACCTGCGCGCCGTCCAAGGTCTCATACTCCAGCAGGCTGTTGGCCACCAATTCGAGCTTCTCGCGATTGGTCTCAATCAATTGCTTGGCGGTCTGGAAGGCGCCATCCACAATCCGCTTCACTTCCGTGTCAATCTCCTGCGCCGTGGCCTCGCTGTAGTCCTTCGTCCGCATCATGTCGCGGCCCAGGAAGACATATTCCTGCGCCTCGCCGTAAAGCACATTCCCCAGCCGCTCGCTCATGCCCCAATGCATCACCATCGCCTTGGCCAGTTGCGTGGCCTGCTGGATGTCCATCGCCGCGC
>CAZHIM010000123.1:0-6701 GCA_964532525.1 uncultured Bifidobacteriaceae bacterium | reverse complement strand
GCTCAGTTCGCCTTGACGGCGGCCACGAGCGCGTTGAGCGAAGCCTTGGCGTCGCCAAACAACATCCGGGCGTTGTCCTTGTAAAACAAAAGGTTCTCGATGCCCGCAAACCCAGCCGCCATCGAACGCTTCAACACGATGGTGGTTTTGCAGCGGTCCGCCTCAATCACGGGCATACCGTAGATCGGGCTGGACTTCTCCTCGCGCGCCGCCGGATTCACGACGTCGTTGGCCCCGATCACCAGACACACGTCCACGCGGTCCATCGTGGGATTGATTTGTTCCATTTCGATGAGCTGGTCGTAGGGAACATTCGCCTCGGCGAGCAGCACGTTCATGTGGCCGGGCATGCGGCCGGCCACCGGATGAATGGCAAATTGCACTTCCACGCCGCGTTTGCCCAGTTCCTCTGAGAGCTCGCGCACCTGATGCTGGGCTTGCGCCACCGCCATGCCATAACCGGGCACCACCACCACCCGCTGCGCATTGGCGAGCAGCAGGGCCGCCTCGTCCGCCTGGATGGGTTTGACCGTGCCAGCGACTCCGCCCGCGGCCGGACCACCGTGCGCACCACCAGATCCGAAGGCGCCGAATAGGACGTTCGTGACGGGGCGGTTCATGGCCCGGCACATGAGCAACGTCAGCAGCGTGCCGGAGGATCCGACCAAGGTCCCCGCGACCACGATGGCCAGGTTGCCAAGGGCAAAACCATCGGCCGCCACGGCCAGGCCGGTAAACGAGTTGAGCAGCGAGATCACCACGGGCATGTCGGCCCCGCCAATGGGCAGAACCATGGCCGCGCCAAAAAACAGCGCCAGGAAGAACAGCACGACGAACCCGGTGACGGCATTGCCCCCGACGGCTTGGAAAGTAAGCCAGCCTCCCAGGCTCAGGATCACCAGCAAGACGAGCCCGTTGAGGAAATGCTGACCGGGGAACGTATGCGGTTTTTCGAATTTTCCCTGCAATTTCAGATACGCCACAATGCTGCCCGAGAAGGACAGCGACCCGATGAGCGTGGCGAACAGCATCGCGGCCGCCAGCGCCGCGCCGATGCCGGTCGGGCGTTGCGCGCCGCGCAAAAATTCCTGGCTGGCCACCAGCGCCGCGGCTCCGCCGCCCAGCCCATTGAAGAGCGCGACCATCTGCGGCATCGCCGTCATTTTCACCGAGTAGGCGCCCACAGCGCCCAACCCCAGCCCCAACAGCGTGCCAATGGCGATGAGCGTGTAGTTGAATGTCCAGGGCTGCGTCCAGACCGAGGGTCCGCCCGGCTGGTGCAGCGCCAGCAGGGCCACGAACATGCCCGCCGCCGCCGTCAAATTGCCCATCCGCGCCGTCTTGGGCGAACTCAGGAACTTGATGCCGATGATGAACAGCACGGCAACGCCGATGAAGATGAGGGCGACGAGCGTGCTCATGGCTGTTTCTTTCGCTTGAACATTTGGAGCATCCGGTCGGTGACCATGAACCCGCCGAAGACGTTGGCCGAGCCGAACACCACCGCCACAAAGCCCAAGGCCTGCGTCAGCGGGGTCGCCGCGTTCGCCAGCACCAGGATGCCGCCGAACAAAATGATGCCGTGAATGGCATTCGTTCCGGACATCAGCGGCGTGTGCAGCATGGACGGCACTTTGGAAATGACTTCAAACCCGACGATGACCGACAGGATGAAGATGAAAAGTTCGTTCGTATCCATGGGCATTGTCTTTTTCTTATTTCGGGCTGGGATGGACGAAGCCGGCCTGGCCCCACTCATTATCCCAGCAGTTTTTCATTCACAATTTTTCCGCCGTGCGTCACCAGGCAACCTCTGATGATCTCGTCGTCCAGCTTGAGGACAAACGCCTTGGCCTGCTTGTCCCAAAACTCCTCGATGAGGCCCACCAGGTTTGACGCATAAACCTGGCTGGCGTGCAGTGGCACGCGCCCCGGCAAATTGGCGGTGCCCACCAGTTTCACGCCATTGCGCTCGATGACTTCGTTCAGTTTGATGCCCTCCACGTTGCCGCCGGTTTCCGCCGCGAGGTCCACCACCACACTCCCGGGCTTCATGGCGTCCAGCATTTCGGCCGTCACCAAAATTGGTGCCTTGCGCCCGAAGACTTGCGCCGTGGTGATGACAATATCGGAATCGCCGCAGGTCTTGCGCATGGCGTCGCGCTGTTTTTGCACCTGTTCATCCGTCAACGGTTTCGCGTAGCCCTCCTTGGTCTGGCCGGTTTCGCCGAGATCAATTTTGAGAAACTGCGCGCCGAGCGACTTCACCTGTTCCTCGACGACCGGCCGGGTGTCGTAAGCGGTCACCTTCGCCCCGAGCCGTTTCGCCGTGGCAATGGCCTGCAACCCGGCCACGCCGACGCCGATGATGAACACCTTCGACGGCAGGATCGTGCCGGCGGCCGTCGTCATCATCGGGAAGATTTTCCGGGAATACCCCGCGGCGAGGATCACGGCCTCGTAGCCGGCGAGATTCGCCTGGGAAGAAAGCACATCCATTTTTTGCGCGCGGGTGGAGCGCGGCAGGAACTCCAGGCTGATGGCGCTGACGCCGCGTTCGGCGAGTTTTTGAACCAAGTCGCGCTCATTGAACGGGTCGAGGAGGCTCACATGAATGGCATTGGGCTTGAGCAGCGGGATTTCCTCGACCGGCGGTTTGCGCACGCGCAGCACGACATCGCCGGAACTGACCAGGGCTTTGCGATCATTGGCCACGGTGGCGCCGGCTTTGAGATAGGCGTCGTCCGGAAAACCGGCGGCCACGCCCAGGCCGGCCTCCACTTCCACCTCGGCCCCCAGTTTTACGAGTTTGGCCGCCCCGTCTGGGGTCAATGCCGCGCGAGTCTCTCCCGGGAAGATCTCACATGGAACGGAAATTTTCATCCTTACGATTCCGGCGGATTATAGCACACAATTCCCCTGGCGTAACCGAATTTTGACTTCACACGAAGACGCCAAGGGAAGTAAAAAAGGCCATGAAAACAGGGCAGGCGTGTCTCGTGGCTGTGAACGTGAGTTCACGGCTGAAAGCAAAAAAGCACGAGGCGTGTGCATCCCGGCAATGCACATATATCTGCGCGGAACAAACTTGGCCATGTCCACGCAGTCCATGACGCTCCGCGCAAGCACGATGCGCCCGACAAGCCCGTCCGCGTCATGGACTGCGCCGGCAAAGCGCAGCGGCGACGGCGCTTTCGCACGCACGCGCGAGCCGCGAGCTCTTGAGTACCATCGCCCGCACTATTCCGCAAATTACGACGAAGGGTGGACGCCCCTATGAATCCCAACGGGATTCTGGCTCGAAGCCCAAGGTTGCCGCGGCGGCTACCTTGGGTAATAGGTTCCGCGTTCCGCCGGTCAACCCTGGTCAACCTTGGTCAACCCATAAGAGCGTCCAAAAGTTTTGACACGAATTTGAACGCCATCCAGTCCGAAGCCCTTTCAGTTGGCCGTGAACTCACGTTCACAGCCACACAAGCTCCAGCGGCGTCAGCGTCCCGATTTGGTTTCCCGGACGGGACGGAACGCCCGCATGCGGGCCAGCAGGGATTCCACGTTCGTCTCCGCCAGCACCAGGGCGCGATTCTGCGGGCGGATGAACCCCTCCGTCTGGGCATAATCGAGGAAGGTGTGCAAATGCGCGTAGAAGCCGGCCACGTCCAGCAAGCCGAACGGTTTCTGATGCCAGCCCAACTGGCCCCACGCCAGCACCTCGAAGAATTCCTCGAACGTTCCGTAACCGCCGGGCAACGCGATAAATCCATCCGCCAATTCAGCCATCAACGCCTTCCGTTCGTGCATGGTCTTGACCACCCGCAGGTCCGGCAACTTTTCGTGAACCACTTCCTTGAGCGCGAGTTTCTCAGGAATCACGCCAATCACGTGGCCGCCGTTTTTCAGCACGGCGTCCGCCACGATGCCCATCAGGCCGACCATGCCGCCGCCATAAACCAGCTCGATCTTCTCCCGCGCGAGGAGCGTTCCGAGTTGTTCCGCAGCCGCCGCATACTCGGGGCGCGCGCCTTTGTTGGAACCGCAATAAACCGCTATTCGTTTCATGGTTTCGCCCTGGAAATCTCCTTATGCCGGAAGCACGTCACCAAATGATCGTTGACCATGCCAGTGGCCTGCATGTAGGCGTAGCAAATCGTGGAGCCGACAAATTTAAATCCGCGTTTCAGCAAATCCTTGCTCATGCGGTCGGAGACCGCTGTCTTGGCCGGCACGTCCCGCATGGTGCGGGGGCGGTTGAGGATGGGCCTGCCGTCCACAAACCGCCACAGGTAGGCATCCAAACTGCCGAATTCCTTTCGAACCTCCAGCACCGCCCGCGCATTTTGAACGGTCGCATGAATTTTCAGGCGATTGCGGATGATCCCGGCATTATTCAACAAAGCGGCGATTTCTTTTGGGCCGTAGCGGGCGATTTTCTCCGCGTCGAAGTTGGCGAACGCGGCGCGGTAATTTTCCCGCTTTTTCAGCACGGTGTGCCAACTCAGCCCGGCCTGCGCTCCCTCCAGAATCAGCAGCTCAAACAACAGCCGGTCGTCATGCGCCGGCACGCCCCATTCCTGATCGTGGTAGCCGAGGTAGAGTTCGTCGGTCGGCCAGGGGCAGCGGATGAGGGGAGCTTTCATGCGGCTCGAACAGCGTCAATGAAGGCGCGCACTTTGGCGGCGTCCTTTTTCCCCGGCGCCAACTCGACCCCGCTGGACACGTCCACGCCAAAAGGCCGGACCTGGCGCACCGCGGCGGCGACATTCTCCGGCGTAAGGCCGCCGGCCAGGAAGATTGGTTTGCCGAACTTCCGGGCTTCCACCGCCAAATCCCAGTTGAACTTTTCGCCCGTCCCCCCCAGCCCGGCCGCCGAACAGGCGTCCAGCAAAAAGCCGTCGGTGTGGTACTCGGCGAGCTGGGCCAAAGATTCCGCGTCGCGCACGCGGATGGCCTTAAGGCTCATCAACCCGAATTGCGTACAGAAGTCGGACGTCTCGTCGCCATGGAATTGCAGGATCGTCAAACCGCAATCGGCTATGGCGCGGGTGACGAGCGCCTCGTCGGGATTGACGAAGACGCCCACGCGCAGGACAAACGGCGGCAGGGAGTGGGCGATTTCGGCGGCTGGTTCGAACGCGACGTGCCGGGGGCTGCCTTCATAAAAATTCAGCCCGATCATGTCGGCGCCGGCTTCCGCGGCCTGCAAGGCGTCCGCCACGCTGGTGACGCCACAAATTTTTACCCGCGTTGTCATTTACGATAAACGGTTTTCGGTTTAGGCTGCTGATGCTTTTGCACCGAACTGGCGCCAATTCTGCATATTTTATGCGTCCAGCGTAAGGCTTTATTTATAATTTTCAACCGATGCCGCGTTCGATTTACTTCGATTACAACGCCACGACCCCGCTCGACGCGGCGGTGCGCGACGCGATGTTGCCGTATTTTGACGACGTCTGGGGAAATCCCTCGTCCGTGCACCACGTGGGGCGGAAAGCCCGGGCGCTGCTCGACGACGCCCGAGACCGGGCGGCTCGGTTTCTCGGGGCCAAACCGAGCGAAATCATTTTTACGAGCGGGGGCACCGAGGCGAATAATCTGGCGATCTTTGGGGCCGCCCGGCTGCTCAAGCCCAGGGGAAAGCATCTCATCACTTCGTCCGTGGAACATCATGCCGTGCTGCAATGCTTCGATTATCTGGAGAAAAAAGAAGCGTTTGAGGTCACCCGGTTGCCCGTCAATTCGGACGGGAGGATTTCTTTGGCCGACGTCAAAGCGGCGATCCGGCCCGATACGGTTCTGATTTCGCTCATGGCGGCCAATAACGAAATTGGCACGCTGCAACCGGTGGCTGAAGTCGGGGCGTTGTGCCAGGAGCGGAAAATTTGTTTTCACACGGACGCGGTCCAGTGGTTTGGCAAAGAGCCCTTTCAGTCCATTCAGCAGTTCAACGCGGATCTCGTTTCGATTTGTGCGCACAAGTTTCATGGACCCAAAGGGGCGGGAGTGCTTTACATCAAATCGCCGCTGCATCCGGACCCGGTTTTGTTTGGGGGCGGACAGGAGAATGAGCGGCGGGGCGGGACGGAGAATCTTCCGGGGATCATCGGTTTGGTTGCGGCCTTGGAACGCTTTGTCAAACCTCCCGTTTTCGATAACGTGAGGCTGCGGCCGCTGCGAAATCGTTTGTTTGACTGTTTATCGCACATTGGGGGGTGTACCGTTGTGTCTCCGAGCGAAGGGGCGTTGATAAACACGGTGGCGTTTACCGTTACCGGCGCTGACGGCATCGCCTTGCTGGCGGCGCTCGACATGGAAGGCATTTGCGCTTCCAGCGGTTCGGCCTGCTCGGCAGGGTCACTGGAACCGAGCCATGTCGTTGTGGCTCTAGGGCGCCCGACCGAGGCCAATTCACTGGTTCGTTTTTCCCTGGGACGGGCTTCCACCTTGGAAGAGGCGGAATTTGTCTGCGCAAAATTGCCCGAAATCATCAAAAGGGCACAACACTGCTGATTTGATGCGAATGGGGTGTGAATGACTTGTGCACGGTGGTAACAACTTTGACTTTTCATTTTTTCTGGTGCGGATACCTTGCTGTTGTCGCCGGGGCCAATTAGTATTTCTGCCAAGTTTGGATTGCGGTTTAAGAGTTGTTAGGCTTGTTCACCGGCCTTAATACGGATAGTTTTTTTATAAAAGAAGAACAT
>CAZHIM010000122.1:0-6767 GCA_964532525.1 uncultured Bifidobacteriaceae bacterium | reverse complement strand
AGGCCAGCCGGTCAACTGCGTAAAAAACGTGAGCAGCTCACCGAAGAGAAAAGCAACGAGGATGATGATGACCCAGCCGTAGTGTTCCAGAAAGGTAAGCCAGCCGTTGTTTTGGCTTTGGCGGTCCATGCGTCACTCCCGGAAATTCACGAACTGGACGGCGACGGGGAATTCGTGGGCGCGCACGGCGCCGATCACCGTCTGCAATTCGTCGCGGCTTTTGCCGGTGACCCGGACGGCATCGCCCTGAATCTGAGTGGTGACCTTGAATTTGCCGTCCCGGATGAAGGTGGTGATTTGCTTGGCGACGGCGGTCTCGATGCCCTGTTTGATTTTGATGTCCTGGCGCGAATGGCCCAGCGGGGAAACGTCCGGCTCGGGCGCTTCGATGTTTTTGGGGCTGATGCCGCGTTTGGCGAGCTTGCCGAGGACGATTTCGTTGAGGGTGCGGATTCTGAAGGCGTCGGGGGCGGAGAGCTTGATCTCGGATTTTTCGAGGAGGATTTCGGCCTTGATGCCCTTGAAATCAAAGCGGTTGGCGAGCTCTTTTTTGGCCTGGTTGACGGCGTTTTCGATTTCCATCGGGTTGACCTGCGAAACAATGTCGAATGAAGGCATAAGATAATTTCGAATTTTCGGATTCAGAGCTGCAATTTGAGCAGGCCGACTTCGAGGGCGAGGGCTTCCTGGACGTTGGTGTAGAGGAGGCGCTGGGTCTGTTCGAGGACGAGCAGGTTCTCGCGGGCCTGGGCCGGAGTGAGGCGGCGGGCGACGGCGTCGGCGCCGGTGATCTGCGGCAGGTGGAGGAGGGTTTGGCCGGCGGCGAGGGTGTGCAGCCAGACATCGCGGAGCCACCATTGCAGGAGGAGCAGGACTTCGGCGCGGCGGCGGCGGTATTCGGCTTCGATGGCGGCGGCCAGCTCGGTCTCCCATTTTTCGCGCAGGTCCTTTTCGGCGTCGTCATATTTTTCGAGCGGGGACCGGGCGGAGAGAAGCTCGTCGGTTTGGGCGCGAATGGCGGCGAGGCGTTGCAGGAGGGAATCGAGGAGGCGATAGCGGCCGAAGAGGCTCTTTTGCTCGGCGGCGGCGGCGGTGCTAAATTGCTGGAGCCAGGCGGCGTGTTCCGGCGGCAGGGGCCGGTCGGCGTCGGAGAAGTTCAGGCGCAGGCAGCGCGAGAGGATGGTTTCCAAAATGCGCGACGGCTCGGTGGAGAGCAGGATGAGGACGGAGCCGGGCGGGGGTTCCTCGAGCGTTTTCAAAAATGCGTTGGCGGCCTGGGGATTCAGGCGGTCGGCGCCGACGATGATGGCGACCTTGAACGGCGATTCGGCGGGCTTGAGCTGGATTTCCCGCATGAGGTCGCGCATCTGATCAATGGTGACGACGCGGGATTTGGATTCGGGCCGGGCCCAGTGGACGTCGGGGTGGTTTTCGCCCGCGATTTTTTTGCAGCTCAGGCAGGCGTCGCAGCAATCGGTGGCGGCGCCACCGGTCTTGACCGGTTCCCGGCAGTTGAGGGTTTTGGCCAGGTTGCGGGCGAGGTCCTCGAGGGCTTCGAGCTGGTCGCCGGTGAAGAGGTAGGCATGGCCGAGCCGCCCGCGGGCGAGCGAGCGCTGCAGGAGTTGAACGCCCTGGGACTGGGCGGAAAGGTCGCGAAAGGCCATGGCGCAGTTTGGCGCAAAAGTTTTTGCTTGGCAAAATTTTTAACAGGCGTACAAAGGTGGCGCTCTTTGAAAGCGGCGGAAGGAAGCTTCCGCCATTATGCGGTCAAATGTCAGGGAACCCGGTGTGAATCCGGGACGGTTGCGCCACTGTAACGGCTACAATTCCCAAGGCCACTGCCCACGGGCGGGAAGGCGGGAAGCTGGTTTGAAGCCGAAGTCAGGATACCGGTTTGATTGCGCTCGTCGGCCCCGGAGAATCCGGGGCGCTTCTCCGCAAAGAGAAGGATGAGGCCAGTCCGCCAAACTGTTTTTGGCGGGATTTGTCGAATGCCTTCATTCTCTGATTTGTGGAATGGAGGTTTTTTTGTTTTCGCCCGGCAGCGGGCCGAACCAGGCGCCTCCTTCCACTCTGGTCTCTCAACCCAAACCGTTCCGCGCCCTGGCGCGCGGATGCAAATTGAAAGATCAGCAAGATGGAAAAAGTTCGTTTCGCGCTGGCGTTGGCCGGCGTTTTGGCAGTCTCCCCCGTGCAGGCAATTTCGCTGGATGACATCCCGCTCTGGACCGGGTGCGGCACGAATCGCGCCGCGCTCGTGATCGAATGGAATGCGCCGGAAATGTTCAACGCCACGACGGTGCCGGCGCCGGTGGCCAACCAGACGATGGTCTGGGGCTATCGGTTCAACGGCCCGGCCACGGGCACGCAGATGCTGCAGGCGATTGCCGCGGCCGACCCCAAGCTCTATGTGGTAGTGGAGGATTACGGCTGGGGGACGACTGTGAACAGCATCGGCTATAACCTGAGCGGCAACGGGGTCATTGGCGTGACGGATGGCACGAGCACCAGCTATATCACCAACGGCTATCTGACGACGGCGACGTTGGACCCGGACGCCAGCACCGCCATCAACAGCGGCGACTTGTTTTGGAGCGGTTTTTCGGGCCCGAACTGGCAGTTTTGGACCGAACTGGGTGATGCGGGCGGCTTTTCGGCCTCGCCCAACCGGGGCAGCAGCCCGTATTGGAATCCCGACACCTACACGCAGGGCCAATGGGCCGCTGCCGATTACGGGATGGATGACTTGCCGCTGACGGACGGTTCGTGGATCGGGTTTTCGGTGGCGGCGGCCGGAGACGACTACATGAACCCGAATGATCCCGCCAATGCCATATTCAACGATGACGAGCAGGCGCCGCCGTCGCCGGACGGCACGTACGTGGCTTATGTTGCCAACACGAACGACTTTGCCGTGCAAGTGGTGAGCAGCGACAACCTTGATTCCGAGACTCTCTACAACAATCCGGCGGCGGTGTTGAATCGTCCCGCGCTGCAGTTCGTGGATCCTTCCGAGCGCGGTGTGACCAACCGGGTTTCGGTGATAGACGATCCCTATAACGTGGCCCCGGATGGGAGCGATTTGATCACGAAGATCCTGAACGGCGGGCAGATCACGGTGCAGCTCGGGCGGAAGGTTTATGACAATCCCGCCAATCCCTACGGCATTGACCTGATCGTTTACGGCAACAGCTTCTTTTACGGCCTGAATGGCGGCGGGGCGGTGAGCGACGCGACGGACTTGAGCACGGTGACCTTTCGGAACAATAAAATGAACGGATATGCCACGTCGGTTTCCGTGAGCCAGGACGGCGTGAATTGGGTGGCGCTGGAGACGGTGACCAATTTGTATCCGGACAATGCCTACCGGTGGGATGACACGAACAGCGCCTGGACGGACGAAGAGATGAACCCCACCAAGCCGCTCGATCCGCTGTTGGTCACGAATAATCTGGCGGGGCAAACCATCGCCGGGGCGCTGGACCAGTTCGTGGGCGCCGCGGGCGGCACGGGCTACAGTTTGCGGGGAACCGGGCTGCCGTGGATTCAATACGTCCGGATTCAGCCGGGGCCGTCGGCGGCGTACACGGTGGTGGATGCGGTGGCGGCGGTGAACCCGGTGGCGGTGGGGGATGCGCTGGCCATCGGGCCGGACAACGTGGCTGCGGGCGTGGGCTGCCTGGCGTTCCAGAGCGCGAAGGATTGCCGCCAGAACCAGATTTCCATCAGTTTTGCCTCGGTGAACGAGCTGGCGAGAATCAGCACTGTGAACCTGAACGATTTTTCGTCGTTCGCGCCGGTATCGGGCAGCGTGTCGGCGGCGTACCAGATTCAGGCGCGGCCGCTGGGGGGGGCGAATCCGGTGGTGTTTGCGGCCACGGTGGGTTTGCGCGCGGGCAACGCTTACAGCGGCGAGGGGAACGACCTGCGCGTGTTCCAATGGAGCGGCACGAACTGGAGCAAGGTGCCGTTCAGTTTCAACGCGGCGAACAACGAGGTGCAGGTGGCGGGCGTGACCAATTTCTCGGCGTTCGTCGTTTCGCAGATCGTGCCGCCGAGCCTCAGCGCGGCGGGCGGTGGCGGCGGCTTTGCCATGCAATTTGTGCCGGTGCCCAACTGCCTGCACGTTCTGGAACGGTCCAGCGACCTGGTGACGTGGACGCCCATTTTGACCAACGCGCCCGCCGGGCCGGCACCGGTGATCGTGCGAGACAGCAACGCGCCGGCGAACCAGGCCTTTTACCGGCTGGTGGTGGAGACACCGTGACATGCGACAGAGATTAACCAGGCAAGCAGCGGCCGGCGCGGTGTTCGCCGCGGGCGGACGCGGCGCGCGGCGGCGCGGCTTCACGCTCATCGAGCTGCTGGTGGTGGTGGCCATCGTGGCCATCCTGGCGGCGATGCTGCTGCCGGCGCTGGCGCGGGCGAAGGCGCGCGCCCAACGCATCCAATGCGTGAGCAACGTGCGGCAGTTGGGCGTGGCGGCGCAGATCTACAGCGGGGACAGCGCGGATTTTTATCCGTACGCGTACTATTTCGACTACGCGGCGTATGTGCAGTATTGCTGGGATTTCACCACGGACGAGAACTCGGGGCGGGTGGTGCCGGGGGTGCTGTGGCAGGGGCAGACGAGCCCGCAGGTACAGCAATGTCCGTCGTACAGCGGCAGCGCGAATTGGGACGCGGATCCGGCCACGGGATACAATTACAACACGAGCTATATCGGCCATGGGCAGGGGGAAAGCGCGGGCGACCCGACGGGGCAGGCGGCGCCGGTGCCGGCGCGAACGGGGGCGGTGGGGCATCCGGCCAAGACGGCGCTGTTCGGGGACGGGCAGTACGGCAGCGGGGCGGACAAGTTCATGCGGGCGCCGTTTCCCAATCCGGGCGATGCGAATTCCCCCGCGCGGTACGCGGGGACGCAAGGGTATCGGCACGATGGACGGACCAATACGGGCTTTTGCGACGGTCACACCGAGTCGTGGCGGGCGTGCTGGAGCACCAACGCGGACGGCGCGGGCAACGTGGCGGCGGGGACTGGGTTCCTTTCAAATGACAATTCGCAATACGACCTGGAGTGAGGAAAAATGATGATGAACGCCAACGAATCCTTCAACCCGGGGCAGTGCCCGCTGTGCGGCGGCGCGAATGACTGCCTGCTGTGTTCGCCGGTGGCGCACAAGGGGCAGTGCTGGTGCACGCACGAGGAATTCCCGGCGGAGCTGCTGGCGCGGGTGCCGGAGCAGCTCCGCAACCGCGCGTGCGTCTGCCGGTCGTGCCTGGAAAAATTCCGGCGGGAAAAGAGCTTGTCGGTGCCGCGGGCGCCGCAGGCCGCGCGGCGCGCGCCGGAGTCGCGTTGAGCGGCCGGCGTCATGATTGGGGAACGGGGATTTGAGAACGAGGATTGAGGATTGAGAATCGAGGATTGAGGACGGACAGCTACAGCGAGGCGGTTTCCACTTCCAGCAGGGTGCCATAGCGGCTGATTTGCTCGGCGGTGGCGGCGATGACTTGGTCCACGGAAATCATGTCCATGCACTTGTGGTTGAACTCGCAGGTGTTGCGGAGCCAGCAGGGGGCGCAACGGACCTGGTGGTAGAGGTTTTTGTTGGCGACGTAGCCGGTGATGGTGGGTTTTTCGCGGCCGCCATAGACGATCACGGAGCGGCAGTCCACGGCGCGGGCGAGGTGCATGACGAAGCCGACCAGGCCGATGAAGACGAGGGAATTGGCGAGCACGGCGGCGGTTTGGCGCAGGGTGGTTTTGCCGCGCAAGTCAATGGCGCCTTCGAGCTTCAGGTCGGTGGCGCTGCCGATTTGCACCACCCGGACATCCGAGCGGAGCTGGGCGCAGAGTTCCTGGAAGCGCTCGGGGAACCACTCGCGGTTTTGCAGGGCCATGGGGGCGGAGATGCCGGTGGATTGGATGGCGACCTGGTTTTCGACGATGCGGCCGGCGGCGAGTTCGGCGGCGGTGAGGAAAATGTAGGGGCGCAACTCGACGAGGCCGGTGAGGCCGGCGCGGCGGCACATGTGGCTGAGAATGTGCTCGGCGGGCGGAAGGTCCAAGCCCCGGGCGGGGTCGTAGCCGGCATGGGACAGGGTGACCACCGGGAGGCCGGCCCGGTTCCAGCGATTGAGGAGGGCGTCGGTTTGGGGGATGATTTTTTCGACGTCGGGGCTTTTCTCGAAGAGGGGCGGGTTGCGGGTGACGACGGCGAGGCTGCGCTTGCTGCGTTTGCGGAGTTCGCGGAAAACGGTGGAGCACATGAGGTCGTCACCGATGCGGCCGGCGCCCTGGAAGAAGTGACTGGGGCAGCCGAAGCGCACGCGGTTGACTACGCCCGCGAGGGGCGAGACCAGTTTGGCGGCGAGGTTGGCTGGGGAGGCCATGGGCGGCAGTTTGCAGCAAAATCGGGTTTTGGGCAAACCCTTCGTGCGCAGGGGGGCGGCTGGCGCCGCAAGCACAGAGGATGGAGGATGGGGTCCCAGGCGTTTTGCACCCGCACAAAAATCTTTGCCAAGATTGCGTGAACAGCGGCGAGGCGCCCGGGTTGCGCGAGAGGGTGGCGTGCGACTCCAGCGGCGGGTGGTTGTGATGATGGGAAGCTGGAGGGATTTCCGGGAACCTTTTCAGGGTTGACCAAGGTTGACGGAGGTTGACCGGTGTTGATTTGGAAGGGGTTGGAGTGGGAACGGGGGCAAGGCGGAAGATGGAGCAGGGACCCCCTGAGGGGGCTGATAATGGAAGAAACTTTGGCGTCAGT
>CAZHIM010000121.1:0-6875 GCA_964532525.1 uncultured Bifidobacteriaceae bacterium | reverse complement strand
AACCCTGCTAAAATCGCCCTGGCTGGGAAACCGCCCCCGCCACGATGAGCCATCACGCTCACAGTCGAGTTCGCCGCGGCAGTCGCCCCCTCGGCGTCCGCCCGCAGGAATTCTTTGTCTTAACCACAGATGAACACAGATGGACACAGATCTTCAGAGGCGTTGCCAAGTTGTGCGCGTCTCGGCGCGGGGGAAACCATTGGGCGTGGCTTTTCGTTGGTCGCCCCAAAGATTTAATTATCTGTGATTATCTGTGTCCATCTGTGGTTAAAAATATTTCATTCAGCACCCCAAAAACACCCTCAATTTCGTTATTAAAAATCTTCGAAAACCCCAACAAAAACCCACATCGTCAAGCCCCGTCAACCCTGAAATTTTTTCAGGCCGCGCCCGCCCCTTCCGGGAATGCCACCGAATCATTTCCCCCCTTGAACGCATGAACCGCAAAAGAAACATTCAACACTCAACATTCAACGCCCAATATCGAAGCCCCAGGGTTGGAAGTTGAAAGTCGAATGTTAAATGTTTTCTGGGATTCATGGGAAGGGCGAGCTTCCCTCAAACTGAAACCGCCTTCAACGACCTTCTTTCGCAAGATTGCCCCCGCCAAGCGGTAAATGTTTCTGGACGGTTCAGCAGCATCGAACCCGCCCCAACACGAACGCAGAAACACAAAACAACGCACTGATACTATGAAAAAGCTGCTTGTGCCGACCTTGATCGGTTTCCTGGCCATGACGCTCCTCACCGGCTGCCTCGACCTGCATCTCGGCGGCGGCACCTCCAACCATACGCAAGGCCCCACCATCGGGCAGCAATTGATTGACTTGCAGAAGGCCAAAGATGCGGGGATTATTACGGACGCTGAGTTTCAGGCCCAGAAAGCCAAAGTGCTCGGCTGCAAGTAAACCATGTCCGATTCCGATTCCTCGGCTTCAGTATTCAAGAGCCCGGCGCACACGCTGGCCGCCCTGCTGGCGGCCGGCGAGGAGCGCGCCAAGCTCTGGCGGCCGGACGACCTCGCCGCCATGTTCCGGCATCAGATGTCGGCCCCCATCCTCGTGGATCTGGGCTCCTTCGACGTCCGCACGGCCACGCGCATCAGCACCTTGAGCCAGGCCCAGGGCCTCCTGTTGAAGAGCTTCTCCGATTTGTTTCAGCATCCGGCCCCGCCCGTCGAACTCCTGGAACTGGTCAAGAATTTCGCCAAGGCCAACGTGGATCACCCGGAAAGCGGGCTGCCGGATGAAATCGCCTCGACCCTGTATTACCTGAGCATCGCCTCCGCCCTGGTGCGCCTGGACGCGCGCATCTCCAAACTTCCGGACGCCGAACTGCAGCGCGGCCTGCGCTGGACCGCCGGCCAGGCCTGGCTCGATGACCAGACCCGCGACCTGCTCGCGCAGGCGTTGCAAAAGCTGTCCCGCGGCCAGGAGGCGTCGAGCCATGAGTGAACCCCCCCATCAGCCCGCCTTCGTGCCCCCCGTTTCCACGTTTACCGGGCCGGTGGCCGAATTGATCGCCCAGCGCATGCTCCTGCCGCCGACCCGTCCCGGCGTGCTCGCCATGCTGGACCATTTTGAAATCCTTCGCGTGCTCGGCGGCGGCGGCATGGGCATCGTGCTGCTCGCCCGCGACGCACAGACCGGCCACGACGTCGCCATCAAGCTCGTCCGCTCCGACCTCGTGAACAATCAGGACGTGGTCCACCGCTTTCTCAAGGAGGCGGGGCACCTCAAGCGCCTCCGGCATACGAACATCGTGGCCGTTTCCGAAATCTCGGACCGGCCCGAATGCCCGTACTTCGTGATGCCCTTCTACGAGAAGGGCAGCCTGGCCAACCGCATCCAGCCCGGCCAGCCGCTCGACACCGAGAGCATTCTCGACATCGCCATACAGCTCGCCGAGGGCCTGAGCTTTGCCCACCGCAGCGGCATCATCCACCGCGACCTCAAGCCGGCCAACCTCCTGCTGGGGGCCAACGGGCAGATTTGCCTGGCCGATTTCGGCCTCGCGCGCACCGTGTTCAACGACACGATTGTGGACGTGGAAACCCGCCAGCTTGAGGGCACCGCGCCCTACATGTCGCCCGCCGTGGCCGCCGGCGACGCCGAAGACACGCGGTGCGACATCTACTCCTTTGGCGCGCTGCTCTACGAAATGCTCACCGGCAATCCGCCGTACCAGGGCCGAGGCACCAAGGAAGTCCTCGACCAGATACTGGCCGGGCCGCCCAAACCCATTCTGAGTGTGCAACCGGGCGCCGACCGCGGCCTCACCGCCGTGGCCGAGAAAGCCATGGCCCGCGAACTGCGCAACCGCTACGCGGACATGCGCGATGCCTTGAACGATTTGCAGCGGATCAGCCAGGGCAAACCGCCCGTGAGCCAGTCCCGGCCCGGTGGGTTCGAGCTGGCGCTGAAATATGCCGGCATTTCCGCCGGCATCGCGGCGGTGGCCGTTTTGACCTGGGTGTTCTGGCCCCGGCATCACGCCCCGGGGCCGCGCCCCGCACCGGTTGCGACGGCACCCGTCACCCAGCCCACCCCGACGCGGTCCGCCCCGGCACCCACCGTGACGCAGCCGGTGACGCAGCCCCCGGTGGTCCAGCCGGTCACACCCGCCGGCAACGTTTTTGCCGGCCAGCCCGGCGTCGCCGGCGCCAGCGACGGTCCGGCCGGGCAGGCCCGGTTCCGGCTGCCCAACAATGTGGCCGTGGACAACGCCGGCAACGTCTATGTGGCGGACACCGCCAACAACATCATTCGCAAAATCACGCCCGACGGCACCGTCAGCACGCTGGCCGGCTCGCCCGGCAGCGGCGGCAGCGCCGACGGCACGGGCAGCCAGGCGCGGTTCTGGGCGCCCTTCGGCATTGCCGTGGACGACCTCGGCGATGTCTATGTGGCCGACACCGCCAACAACACCATTCGCAAAATCACGCCTGCCGGGGTGGTCGGCACGCTGGCTGGCCAGGCCGGCCAGGCCGGCAGCGACGATGGCGCGGGGCCGCAGGCGCGCTTCCGCAATCCGTGGGGCCTAGCCGTGGACGTGCTGGGCAACCTCGTGGTGACCGACATGAGCAACGACACCCTGCGCAAAATCACCCCCGCCGGCACCGTCACCACGCTGGCCGGCCTCGCCGGCGTCAGCGGCCACGCCGATGGCTATGGGAAGGACGTGCGCTTCAATCATCCTTATGCGGTGGCGGTGGACCGGGCGGACAACATTTACGTCTCCGACAGCGCCAGCGACACCATTCGCAAAGTGACGCCCGCCGGCGGCGTCACCACGCTGGCCGGCTTGTCCGGCTATACCGGCTACGCGGATGCCGTGGGGGGCGAAGCCCGGTTCCGGAATCCCCAGGGGCTGTCCGTGGATTTGGGCGGCAATATTTACGTGGCGGACACGGGCAACAATCTCATCCGCAAAATCACGCCCGCCGGGGTGGTCAGCACGGTTCCGGGGTTCGCCGCGGATGGCGCTTCCAACCCGGTCGGCGCCGCGGCCGGATTGAACAATCCCGGCGGGGTGGCCGTGGATGCCGCCGGAAATCTCTACGTGGCGGACACGAACAACCACTGCGTCCGCAAAATCCGGGTCAGCGCCAATTGAAGGACGGTCGAATTCCAGTCCCCAAGGCGCAAGGAAGCTTCCAAAGCCCTGCAAGATCCGCCCGGCCAGCCGGTAAATACCAGTGAGGGCATGCGGCAGAGGCCGCACCCCCGGTGAAAAACCAAAAACAAATCAAAGCTTATGAAACTTAAAATGCTCCTTGTGGCCGCGGTGATCGCTGCGGCGAGTTTATCCGCCCGGGCCGGGGTTGGCATCGGCTTTTCGTTCGGCTTTCCGGCACCGGTCGTGGTGGCCCCTGCACCCGTGGTGATGGCGGGGCCTGGAGTGGTGGTTGCCGCTCCGGTCTATGCGCCCGGTTACGTCTGGGCTCCCGGTTACTGGGCGGTGACGGGCGGTTGCCGCGTCTGGACGCCCGGTTGCTGGCGCTACGGTCCCGGTTATTGCGGCTATGGATACGGTCATGGCGGCTATGGCTATTATGGCCATGGCGGCTATGGATATGGTCATGGCGGCTGGCATCGTTAATAACGGACGAGGCGGGCGTCCGCCGGCAGCCCGGCGCCGCCCGTTCTCGTTTTTGTTCGGATTTCAAACGTTTGGAGTCGGGCGGAACGGGGAGGGCTGGAGCGCGGACCTCGGCCCCGCCCTCCATGCCGAAATCTGGCCGGGCGCCACCCCGGGACGGCAGGCGGTGCCCAGCCTGCACCGGTTCATGCATAACCGCCGGCGCTGACCGTGTTTGGAAGTGCTTTTGTTTTAGTATAGCCTAATCAGACACGGAACGATTGATTGTGAACGGTTTGCCGCTACGCTTCCGGGAATCTTCGCGCTCCGGAGTTGGCAAAATCCCCAATTGCGGCCAAATTACCACCCGAGTTTATGACGAACCTGATTCAATCCCGCTGGCTGCCGATCGTTTTGCTGATTTGTTCCAACGTCTTCATGACGTGCGCCTGGTACGGCCATTTGAAGTTCAAGAGCAAGCCCCTGTTCCTTGTGATCCTCGTCAGTTGGGGCATCGCCTTTTTTGAATACGTCCTCCAGGTGCCCGCCAACCGCTGGGGCAGCAACTCCTACTCGCCGTATCAACTGAAAGTCATCCAGGAGGTCATCACTCTCCTGGTCTTCGTGGTGTTCGCCCTGCTCTATTTCAAAACCTGGCCCGCCTGGAACCACATCGCCGCGTTCGTCTGCATCCTCGGCGCCGTCGCCTTCGCCTTCTGGCCCAAGTGACCCAAGCCGGAACAATTCGTTTAAACCACAGATCAACACAGATGGACACGGATAAATCCTGAGGATGGAAGATTGAGATGGCGGTGATTCTGGGCACCCGGGTCTGCCAAGTGCTCTTCCCCCTCATCCGTCCTGCGGACACCTTCTCCCTTGGGGCGAAGGCGACGGTGCTCCCCTCTGGACCAACCAGTTTTGGTTTCAAATCTGTGTCCATCTGAGTTCATCTGTGGTTAATTCCTTTTTTCACTGAATCGTCCCGGCTCAGCGCGGAATTCCCTCTCACTTGCATTTTCACCCGATCCGGCTTATCTACTTCGCGCCATGGCCAATGATTCACACCCGGATTTGTTTTCACCGCTGACTCTCCGCTCCGTCATGCTCCGCAACCGCATCGGCGTCTCGCCCATGTGCCAATACTCCGCCACCGGGGGCGTGGCCAACGAATGGCATTACGTCCATCTGGGCTCGCGCGCCGTCGGCGGCGCGGGCTTGGTCATCGTCGAAGCCACCGCCGTCACGCCCGCCGGCCGCATCACGCCCGGCTGCCTCGGCCTCTGGTCGGACGCCCAGGCCGAACCCCTCGCCCGCATCGCCGCCTTCCTCAAACAGCACGGCGCCGTGCCCGCCATCCAGATTGCCCACGCCGGCCGCAAGGCTTCCGCCGACCTCCCCTGGCGCGGCGGCGCCCATCTTGACACCGCCCACGGCGGCTGGGAAACCCTCGCCCCCAGCGCCATTCCCTTCGGCGGCGAACTGCCCAAGGTCCCCCGCGCCATGACGCCCGCCGACATTGCCGACGTGCAAGCCGCGTTCGTCGCCACGGCCCGGCGTGCCCTCGCCGCCGGTTTCGAGTGGCTCGAACTCCACGCCGCCCATGGCTACCTCTTCAGCGAATTCCTTTCCCCGCTCACCAATCACCGCACCGACGCGTACGGCGGCGCCTTCGAAAACCGCGTCCGCCTCCTGCTCGACACCACCCGCGCCGTCCGCCGCGTCTGGCCCGAACACCTGCCCCTGGCCGCGCGCATCTCGGCGATTGATTGGAAGGAGGGCGGCTGGGATATCGAACAAAGCATCGCGCTGGCCAAACTCTTGAAGACCGCAGGCGTGGACCTCGTGGATTGCAGCTCCGGCGGCGTGGTGCCGGACGCCAAAATCAAGGTCGAGCCCGGCTACCAGGTGCCCTTTGCCGAACAAGTGCGCCATGGCGCCGGCATTCCCACCGCCGCCGTGGGCTTCATCACCGAGCCGAAACAAGCCGACGACATCATCCGCGGCGGCCGGGCGGACCTCGTCCTGCTCGGCCGGCAAATGCTGGCGGACCCCTACTGGCCCGCGCACGCCGCCAAGGCGCTCGGCCGCAAGCTGCCGCCGCCCAACCAATACGCCCGCGCGTGGTGAGTCAGGCCTTTTTAATACCCCGCTGCCACAAATCGAAATGGTACAGCGCCACCACCACCAGGCTGTGCCCGATCTTTTCCTCCGCCACCAGCCGCGGCAATTCGTCCAGTGGCATCAGGCGGGTTTCCAAATCCTCCCCGTGATCGAATTGCACCGCGTGCTGCAACCGGCAGTTCTCGATCAGCACCGTGTAAGTCTCATTGGTTAAAATGGCGGGATTCGAATGCACGCGCCCCAGGATGCGCGCGTTTTCGCCCGCATAGCCCGTCTCCTCGCGCAGCTCCCGCACCGCCGACGCCACCGGGTCCGTCTCGTGCGGGTCCATCATGCCGCCCGGCACCTCCAGCTCCACCGTGCCCGACCCGTGCCGGTACTGCTCCACCATCACCAGCTTGCGGTCCGCCGTCAGGGCGATGACGTTCACCCAGTTGACCGTGTCGAGCACGAAAAAATCGTGCTCCTGGCCCGTGCGCGGGTTGATGCTGATGTCCGAGCGAAGTTTGAAAATGCGGAAATCGCCAATGGGCCGGGTGCTAATTTTTTTCCAGGGAGTGATCATGGGAAATTGCCTTCCCCCTTCCCATGAACCCCTGTTCCGAATTTAAAGCTTTGAAGTAATGGAACCATGTTGTGCTAAATGGTTTAACGCTCGCCCTCACCCCGGC
>CAZHIM010000120.1:0-7306 GCA_964532525.1 uncultured Bifidobacteriaceae bacterium | reverse complement strand
GGTTTGGAAACCTGCGCTACACCGGTGTGGCCTTCGTCCGACAAGGCAACTGAGAAATATCCGGGCTGAGGAATTTTTGAGGGCGATGTTCCCAGGCCTTCAGCCCGGGCTATAACATGACAGGCTTTCAGCCTTGAGGATTTGCTGCGGGGAAATGATTCAACCGCTTACAGGGTTGAGCAGATGGTTTGGGATGCGTAGGCTCGTCGCTCGCGCCTTGCCTGCGTCAAGAATCCCCCGCTGCGAACGTGCCCGCATTTAAGAATCAGGCCACTAAGCTCCGCGCGACCGATCATTTCATGGGAAAATCCATCCGTCTCCAAATCCAGATGCGTTCCAGCGTGGGGTTGGTCAACAAGGCATCCACGAGCGAGCGGATTGGGCTGCGATGGTCTGCCGAAAGTATTGCCTCAAAAGCCGCCTGGTCCCCAGCCGCCTTGCTTGCGTGGTAGGCGGCCAATAGAGACGAGGCGGTACGGATGCCGTGGGTCCGAAGAATGTGCCGTTTCGATGCGCCTTGGTCGTCTTCGTTTTCCGGGCCAAGATGAGTATAGAGGATCGCTTGATCCACCCAGTCCACAATGCGATCGGGCGGAAAGCGCGTGCTTAACATCAGATCAACAATATCCACTGTGGCCATGTTGGGGATGTTTTCCACATCCTCCTCCTCCAGCCGGGCTTCGTGCCACACGGTCAAGCCATCGAGGTCGCTGAGCGGCAACTGTGTTTCCAAGCTTGGGAGAGCCAGGGTCACGCCAGGGATTTTTTTGAAGAGCCCTTGGATGAGCTGCCAAGCGATCCGTGGAAAAACTCCGATGACAAAGCCCATGACCGCGAGCATTTCCACGGAGCATTTATCCGCGAAGGCCCAGCGCATGGCGGTGACAACCACCCAGGTGCCGATGACCGCCAAAATGATGCGCAGTGCCACCGCCAAATAAGCGCTGCGCCGCAGATCCTCGCGCACAAAACGACGGAACAGCATCTGGATCGAGAAAAAATAGGCGCCTAGAAAGGCAAACGTCACGGCCGTTTCCACCGGCGCGAACGGATCAATGGAGGGGCCATCCGCGATGGACTTTTGACCCGCTCCAACTTCCACCGGGGCGTTGGTGCGGGACGCGGATGCGGCCAACACCGACGCAGAGGTGTTGCTGGTGATCACGCCCGCCGCGTTTGCATTCGTATTCAGCAGCGCCGAAACCACCACGATTCGATCAGTCCCCGGCAAGTTGGCCCCGATCTGGGAGGCCTGGGGCGGAAGAATCAGCAACCAGCCCAACCCCACCAACACCGTAACCAGAACCACAGGAATCGCGGTTTCGCTCGTGAAGAGGTTGACCAACCCGAGGGAAAGATTCTGAATCCAACGCGGCTCAGCCAGCACGGCGGTGGGTTTTTCGGAATTCATACAGGCCTGCTTCATTTCTTCCGGCACGGGTCCGTAAAGAATTTCAAACTTTTGCAGGTAGTTCATGATCTGGAAGCGATGATCGGGGTCCGATGCATTTCCACCAGTCAAGAGACCCAGCCGGTCGAGGTTGGCCACATAATCATTGAGCAAGCTGGTTTTGCGGGTGGCAATAAAGAGGTAATAAATGGTCCCCGGCAGCAGGCAAACCGGGAACAGGAACACCACCCGGACGATGATGATTTGAAGATGCGGGGGCAGCAAGACAATGACCCCCAGAATGCCCAAGCCCACGGGAATGACGCCGAAGATGATAACCCCATATTTCTTCTGAGCCGAAGCCCGGTGCAGCCAACCTCGAACGGCCGGCACCAACGTGACCAAGACCAAGATTAGCGAGGCCAGGAGCACAACCCACCACCACTTGGCCAGGAAGGCTCGACCGGCGGTGAACAAGCAGGCCAAGCCAATCCCGAACACAACATAAAACAGCAAGCCCAAGATGAGATATAGCTGCTCGGATTCTCCAGACGCCGCCCTTGGGGCCGGTTTAGCTCCGGAACCGGTCTGCGGCTTGGTTTCGGAATCTTCGTTGGGTGACTGGTTCATATCAGGCCTTTCATTAATGCTTGGATGGTGTCGCCAACTTGGCAAGGATTTGGCTGGCGAAAAGAACGCAAGCCCAGGACGCTTGCTGATTTCATGGCTCCTTGCATCACAACTTCATGCAAAAACGCGCAAAGTTGTCAAGCTCCTATTTCTGAACTTGCCCCCCGAAACCAGACGTGCTCCGTCAACCGGATGGCTGACAGACGATCGTGCACGGGTTCTTGATTCCAAGCTGCTTTGGAGCAGGGGCAAGAGTTGAGACCTACTATGCGCGGCATCAGCGGCGGTGGAAGAGGACGGGTTGGGCCGGCCTTGCAGGCCTCAAGAAATTTTTGAGGGCGAGGTTCCCGGGCCTTCAGCCCGGGCTATAACATGAAAGGCTTTCAGCCTTGAGGATTTGGGGCGGGGGAAGATTCAACCGCTTACAGGGTTGATCAGATGGTTTTGGGACGTTACCCGGCGTAGGCGCTGAGGCGCCAACGCCGGGCTGGATGATTCAATTCCTTCGGGATTGGTGTCGGCCAGCGTGGGACTGGACGATTGCCAGCCAGTCAGGATGGCCGGCGGGCGCGGGATCAAGCCCGGAATGGGCGACCCCGGCAGGGATTTCGTGCAGCCGCGGGCTGGCGGACGTTTTATTTCCGGGAGGGTTCCCGTTTGGCGGTCTGGCGTTTCAGAAGCGTGAATCCGCCGACCGAGACCAGCCCCAAGCCGGCCAGCGCCAGCGAGTTTGGCTCCGGAACGGTGGTCGGGAGCGGCGTGGAGAAAGCGGCATCTCCCCCGGCATTCCCATAAGTATCAGAAACAAATTCGCCGCCGCTGTACGAATCGTAACTGGTGCCTTCAAATTGCAATTCATCGGTGGAATTGAACACATACACCGTGTATTGGCCGGGTGACAGAACGATATTTCCAAAATCCGCGACAAAGAAATTATGGCTCACGCTGGCGTCGTACGAGACGCTCCCGGTCGTCGAGGCTAGCACGGTTCCGGAAGTTCCTTGGCCCGTCAGCAATTCCACCGTCGCCGTCGCGCCCAGATCGCCGGAAGCGCCATTCCAACGAAACGCGAACGTGGTCAGGATGGAGGGATCCAGCACGGTGATGGATTGCCATGCCCAATTAATCGGGGTTCCCCCGTTGTTGGTCGGTTGCGAGATTTGCAAAATGTCCTGGCCGGATGCGATGGTTACTGACCCCAACAGTGCGGAAACCCCAAGAATTTTGTTCAAGTTTATTAATTTCATGTCTAATCCATTGTTTAATGACTGCCGACAAACCCGGGAGGCCCAGCTCTGCCCAACAGGGGCAGGGGCGACACGGGCGCAGCAGGGAACCCAAGTGACGATTCCATGTGCGCATATCGGCTGATGCCCGAACTCACTTTAGGTGATTCTTGGCTTTTCTTTTGCGCGGCGGAAGGGGACCGGCTGGGGCGGCCTACAGGCCTTGACGAATTCTTGAGGGCGACATTCCCGGGCCTTCGACCCGGGCCATCACATGACAGGCTTTCAGTCTTGGGGAATTGGCCGATGTCGCGCTTTTACGGCGCGGTCTGTTGCAGGCGGGCGATGTCCTGGAGCGCCAAGGGGTCGGTGGCGGAATTGCCGCCTTGAAAATACGTTCCGGTCGGGAGGTTGCTCCGCCATTTCCAATAGTCCTCATGGCCGTCGGCAAAGGACAGGGTATCGCCATGACTATGGTGCCACGAGGGGACGTTGTACCAGGCGTTCACCGTGGCCGAATACAGAAAATGTCCGTCGTCAATGGAGGAAATGTCCTCCTCCAGAAACGTGAGCGTGGTGGCCGGCTTCAGGATCTGGCTGGTCTTAGTCAGCGGTGTGATGCCGAATTCATCCACGTCGGCCGGCGGACCGCCCAGGTAGCAGCTCAAGGAATAGCTGCGCAAAACCGGGGTGCTGGTGCCCAACACTGTGCTGAGATCCGAGGGACAACGGTAAGATAGGATGTTCTTCACATTCGGATAAATCGAGCCGCCGGTGATGGTGGCGGGGTCAGTGTCCAGGCCGGCATTGCCCGTGACCCACGAATTGGTGGGGCTTTCCGGCACGGACCCGCGATAATCCCAGTAGTTCAAGGCCAGCTTGCCGCCGGACTCGTCGGCATACATTTGCCACGCCACGTTGAGTTGCTTTTGATTGTTCTGGCAGGCGGTCCGGTAGCCGCGCTCTTTGGCCGCCGACAGCGCCGGCAGGAGCAGCGCCGCCAGGATGGCGATGATGGCGATGACCACGAGCAGTTCAATCAATGTGAAGGCCCGCCGGGTTTGCCGCCCCGATGAAACACCGTCCATGGTTTTCATAGGCTTTTGACAGGAGTTCGTCCTGAAGAAAAGTGCTACTGCGCGTCCACCAGCCACACCCGGACCTTCTGGTCCAACTGCTGGGTCAGGGTCTGGGTCCGGGTCGTGATTTTGAGGGTCATATTCTGGGTGTCATGGACATCCACAATCATGCCCGTTTCCGGGTCAAACCAGAAATCGCCGGTGATCTTTCCGTTTTCGACATTCACCATGGCGCCGACCATGGCCGCTGAAGCCGTTTTGGTCGAGATTTTGCCCGTGGCTTCAACGCGCGCGCACCGGCGGTCGCCGTGCTGTTCCCAATCCTTGAACGTATAGTTCATGTCCATTCCGAGCGTGCCGATGCTGGAAATGATGTCGCTTTGCATCGTCCAGCTCTCGCCCACGTTCACCATGCGGTTCGGCAGGGCCTCCGAAAATGAACCGTAGCGCTTTAGGGTATCTTCACTGAACATCTGCTGGAACATCCCGATCTGCTGCGGTTTGGCGACGGCGGAAACGCGTTTCATCAACTCGTCCAAGCCGTCCATCTTTTCCACTTTGCCGGCCGCATCGGTGAAATACTGGAGGCGGGCGCCAATCATTGCGCGCAACATGGGCGCCACCGGATTGGTTTCCTGTGCCGAACTTTGCGCGGAATCAAAGCTCAACAGGGTGTGTCCGCCCTGCGAAACGTCCATCGTTTGGTTCTCGAATTCCAACCCCAGCTCCCAGCCGCCGTTGTCCAACTGCTTGATGGCTGACAGGTTGAAATCCTGCGCCAGCTTCACCTCCAGCGCCCCCTGATCCGCTTGGTTCGGGGTCTTCATGGCGATGTCCTGGTTCAACTCCATGCGCATGCCCAAGGTCTTCCCGGGCTTCCATTTTATTTTCAAATTGGCCGGACTGTCGGCGGCCAGCGCGGGCGAGGTGGCTTCGGCGTTGGTCCCGGCCGGGGGCGTCGGTGGCGTTTGGGATTTCGAGCAGCCTGACAACAATACGCCGCCAGCGACGGCGCCGAGTGATAGCAGGACGAGGATTTTTTTCATGGGACTTAACTCCTTTCGGCAATTTTTATCTGATTCCGCCGACACCAAGGCTAAACCAAACCCTGGCCGGCAACGATGCGATCATATATTCATTCCACTGATTACTGAAGCAAAATCAGGGAAAGGTTACACCGGATTTATTCGCGGGGGCCGAGGTGGCGGAGGAGCCAGCCAATGAGGACGCCGATGAGGAGGGTGCCGAGCGCCAAATAGACGATCACCTTGAGCTCGTTGGCGAAGGCCGAGCTCATCTGGGGAACAACCGGAGGGTGGGCCAGAGAATACAGGAGGCGTGCGAAAGCCGATGGGGAATTTCAGGGCGGGCCGGCCGGGATTGCAGTAGGCGGGCGAAGAGGTTGTGCCATGACAGAACTGGCAGGGCGGGCCGGCGCGGGAGCTTTTTCATAGGTTATTTGGCGGCGGGCGTTTGGGCGTCGAGAGCCAGGTTGAGGCACAGGACGTTGACGCCGGGGTCGCCGAGGAAGCCGAGGCTGGGGGCGTCGGTGTTGGCGCGGATGAGCGTGCGGACCTGGTCTTCGGTGAGGCCGCGGGCCTTGGCGACGCGGGGCGCCTGGAGCTCGGCATTGCGGAGGCTGATGTGGGGGTCGAGTCCGCTGGCGGAGGCGGTGACGGCGTCGGCGGGGACGGGGGCATTGGTGGCGAGGCCGTTTTGCGTGCGGTAATCGGAGACGCCCTGGGCGATGGTGTCGCGCAATTTTTGCGAGGTGGGGCCGAGGTTGCTGCCGCCGGACGCGGTGGGGTCGTAGGCCATGCCATTGGCGCCGGCGTCGGAGGGCCGGCTGTGGAAATATTTATCGGCGGTGAATTGCTGGCCGATGAGGCGGGAGCCGTGGATGGTGCCGTCCTTGCCGATGATGAGGCTGCCGTTGGTCTGGTCGTGGAAGGCGAGTTCGCCGATGCCCCAGACGAGCACGGGATAAAAGCCGCAGCAGACAACGGCGAGGGCAACGGTGGCCATGGCAGCGGCGCGGATTTCGGAGAGAAGTGTTTTCATAAAGTTTGCGGGATAAAATCCGGGAATAGGCGGGTTCAGACGAGCTTCAGGCTGGTGATGATCACGTCTATGAGTTTGATGCCGAGGAAGGGGATGATGACGCCGCCCAGGCCGTAGATGAGCAGGTTGCGCTGGAGGATGGCCAGGGCGCCGATGGGCTGGAACTTCACGCCGCGGAGGGCCAGGGGGATCAACGCGACGATGATGAGGGCGTTGAAGATGATGGCGCTGAGGATGGCGCTGTCCGGGCTGTGGAGGCGCATGATGTTGAGGGGCGCGATGGCGGGAAAGGTGGCCATAAGCATGGCGGGGATGATGGCGAAATATTTGGCGACGTCGTTGGCGATGCTGAACGTGGTGAGCGAGCCGCGGGTGATGAGCAGTTGTTTGCCGATTTCGATGATCTCGATGAGCTTGGTGGGGTTGGAGTCGAGGTCCACCATGTTGCCGGCCTCCTTGGCGGCCTGGGTGCCGGTGTTCATGGCCACGCCGACATCGGCCTGGGCGAGGGCGGGGGCGTCGTTGGTGCCGTCGCCGATCATGGCGACCATGCGGCCGCCGGCCTGTTCGCGGCGGATGAGGGCGAGCTTGTCCTCGGGTTTGGCTTCGGCGAGGAAGTCGTCCACACCGGCCTCGGCGGCGATGGCGGTGGCCGTGAGCTTGTTATCGCCGGTGATCATGACGGTGCGGATGCCCATTTTGCGGAGCTGGGCGAAGCGCTCCTTGATGCCGCCCTTGACGATGTCCTTGAGATGAATGACGCCGAGGACGTCGCGGCCTTCGGCGACGACGAGGGGCGTGCCGCCGGAGCGGGAGATGGTGTCCACGGCATCGGAGACGAGCTTGGGGAAGAGGCCGCCTTCCTTGTCCACGAAGACCTTCATGGCCTCGGCGGCGCCCTTGCGGATGCGGCGGGCGGG
>CAZHIM010000119.1:0-7436 GCA_964532525.1 uncultured Bifidobacteriaceae bacterium | reverse complement strand
TAGGTTCGAGCCCTACCTCTGGAGCCAATTTTGCCCAACAGCAGCCCGTGGGGGCCGGCTTGGCGGTCATTCCTCAAACGATTCGTACTGCGCCGGTGCTTTGCCGGCTGACGCGATCACTTTCGTTCGTTTCCGTTGGCAAGGTGCGGCCTCAATTTGTTCCAGCCGCACCCAAAACTTCCAATCGTCCCCGTAGTCAAAGGTGAAAACCATGGTCTCTTTGAGTGCCAGGTCGGTTTCCCCCACCGCAATCTCTGTTGTGAAGGGACCTTCTTCTGCTTCAGGACGGTTATAGATGCGCTGCTTGCCGCGTTGGTCGCGATAGCGGAAGTCGTACAAATGGTCGTCATCAAACTTAAAGGCGCGGAGGATCGCTCCCGCCAATTCGTCCAGCGAAGCCTCTGGCGGTACGGCCAGGCGGCGCCAGATGCCGCCGCGGCCACCTTGCCAGCCTGCGAGTGTGACCTTGAAAATGTGCGCGCCCCGCTTGGCTTCAGGACGCGGGCGGGCGTAAACCTTCTGCCATTCGGGGAAATAAGGCTGAAATGCTGGTTGCAGCATGCCGAATTCCTCCTCCGGCCCGGATTCAGCAGACTCATTCTCCGCCTCAGCCTCCTCTTCAGTGGGACCTGGATGCGCCGTGCCGTCTCTTTTCCCTCCTGAGTCCTCGTCGAATGGAAGCAAGGCCGTTTCGTCACCTCCTGGTTCTTCGGCCCCAGGAGTTGTTTTTTCGTATTCAGCTTCCTGATCGTCCAGCGCTTTTTTAAGGGTGTCCAGCAAAGCCCAAGTGACCGCAGCACCCCAAGGGGTCAGTCTGGCAGCACCTGCGAGCCATCCGCGTCCGCCGCAAGCCATCCGTTCCTTCTCCACGAACTCCCGCGGCCGGATCTCGATCAGACCCAATTGTTGCTGCACAAACAGATGCCACACCGGAAGCTCGCCCTGGGATCCAAAAACGTAAGCGGACTCGTACTGATCAAATGGGCGCCAGCGCTCGCTCAAGTGTTCCAAAAACACGGTGGACGTTTGGAATGCCTCAGGCTCCTCACGCCGGTTGAGATGGCCCCCCAATACCGAAGATTGGGCATGGAACAGGAGCGCTTCCAGCAAGGCGAAATACTGCTCGGTAAAATTCAAGTTTCGCCAGACAGCCCACGCGGTCAGAGAAACCGCGAGGCGATCGTCCGACATTTGCAGCAGGTCCATCACCCGGAGCAGAACAAAAATTCCCGCCAGGTTTGGGTAGTCCCGCAGCAGCGGCCGCTTTAAGGCCAACTCGATGGGATGACCTGATTTCGCGTTGAGTTCCGGGAGCAGTTCGCTGGGCAGGCTGGCGTTCCGGCTCTGGGTGACAACGCCGGCCGGACCGATGAACTCCAATAGCGTATTAACGTCCTTCAGAATTGTGCCTGGATCCCCCGGGGAAATCTGTTGCGCGGTAAGACGCCGTTGGCACTCGTCTGTGAGGTTTTGCCACCGTTTCGAAGTCTTTTGGTCACGGGCGTATGGAGAAAACATGCGATTTCCTTCCGGAAGATCGTAATCAGGTGACGGTAAAAGGACAGCCCTTTTTTCGGAATTAACTTGGCTTGGTCGGGCCCATGTTCAACAAACTTGTCTTCGCTATTTTTGGCGGCGCGGTGAGAAATTGCTCGATCTCAGCCTGAATATAGCCTATACTCAGGCTATGAAAAGTGCCGTTCGTCCTCGTGCAAAAAAGGCGAAGGTTAATTTGCGCTCGCAAACGTTCACGTTGAGCAACGCCAAAACGTACTTGGGCCGCTTGATGGAAAAAGCCGGCCGGGGCGAGACGGTTTATATCGTCACTGGCCGGCGCCGGTTTGTCTTGCAGGAAGTTCCTGAAATCGAACCCATCCCCATGCGTCCAGCGGGTTATTTTGCCAACGTTTACAGCGGCGCCGAGATCCAAGAGGCTAATCGCCTGGCCAAAGCTTCAGTTGTTCGCGCGCCCAAAGACCTTGAATAAAAGACGCCATGAAGCAATGGGACATTTTCATGTTTCCGTTCAGCCAGGAGCGGCGGCATCCGGCGGTCATCATTTCCAACGACGAGACGTGCCAGAACCCCGACATTGAGGAAGTCAACGCCCTGCTTTGCACCTCGGCCAAAGTGAACCGGGAGCAGAAAATCACCGAAGAAGTTCTGGACGAAGCCGACGGGCTGGATTGGAAAACGATGGTGCGTTGCGACCGGATTCACTTGCTGCCCAAAGCGCGGTTTGACGACCGAAAGGGCAGTGTCACCGACGAACGACGGCATTTGATCGCCCGTAAAATGATAGAGGTTTTAAGGTTGCCGATTCACCGCAAATAGCAATCGGGGACAACAACACCAACAAATGCTTACGGAAATTCAAAAAGGTGCATACCGATATTTGTTGTATTGGGCCATGCTGGACATCCGCAACAAATGCCAGCCTCGACGCAAAGAAAGCCTGAATCCGTTTGAATGGCACCGCCAATATCGGCAAAGCCGCGCAGCGGGTGCTGTTGCTGATTGGCTTCATAATCTGGCCATATACTCAGCAAATGGCTTTCAGACGTTCGATGAGCAATGGTTTTGGAAAGAATACGAGGGGCTGAGTGCTGATTTTCCACAAACTGACTTCAAGCATTATCGCCATGCTTACGAAAGAAGGTTTACAGAGCTTTCCGGGAAGCAGAAATGAATCATGAAGAACTGCCCCGTCCTCATTTTTGCAGTTCCGCTTGTTTGGCCGCTGCGCCAACCCGCAGTCGTGCTTTCCTGGCTTCAGGCTCCCGCTGCGTCCGGGCCTCCGTGCTGAAGATGCCGGCAAACATCTTGATTTAGTATTGGACACCATCCTGGCCACACTGGTGCATCTTGAGCGGCGATTCGGCAACGCTTCCCGTCTTGACGTTGCGCGGGACCCGGCCATTATTTTCTCGCATGAGCAACCAAGCGAAACGCGCCGAGATCAAACTGCCCCCGGTCCACGACTGGCGCACGACGGATGCTGACGAAATCAATAAACGCCGCCAGCGCGCCCGTGAGGAATCGTTCGGCATCACCAACGCCACCCCCGAGCACCCCATCTTTTCCAATTTTCGCGTGAAATCCGGCAGCGGCCGGACTTACTCCGTCGAGGTGCGCGATTTGGCCGGGCGTCAGTTTGCTTGCGAATGCGTGGACTTTCGCACCAACGGGTTGGGCGTGTGCAAACATGTTGAAGCCGTGCTCTTGCTGCTGGAGGCGCGGCATAAAAAGCGGTTTCAAGCCGCGCGGGCGTCCGGTTCGGACCGCATTGAAGTGGCGCTGGACCACGCCACGGACAAGATCCGGGTCTTGAATGATCGCGGGACGCTGCCCTCCGCCGTGGCCAAATGGTTTGACGGGCAGGGGCGGTTGGCCGGCGGTTCGCCGGAGGCCGCGCTGGAAGCCTTGGGACGGCTGCGCGATACCAGTTATCCCCAAATCCGGCTCTCGCAGGAAATCGTGCCGTGGCTGGAGAACCGCGGCCGGACCGTGGAGAGCAAGCGACTGCGCCACGAATACGAACTCAAGGTGCAAAGTGGCGAATGGCCCGCGCAGGAAACCACCGTGCCGCTCTTTCCCTATCAGCGCGAAGGCATGTTGCATCTGGCCTTCACCGAACGCGCCTTGCTGGCCGATGAAATGGGCTTGGGAAAAACCATCCAGGCCATTGCCGCCTGCGCGCTGTTGCAGCGGCTGGGTCAAGCCCGGCGCGTCCTGGTGGTCACCCCCGCCTCGCTCAAGACGGAGTGGGAGGAGCAGATTCGCAAATTCACCACGCTGGATTACCAGCTCGTGTTTGGCGGCAAGCTGGCGCGCCTGAAAGCGTACGCCACCCCGGCCGGGCCTCCGGCGCGCCCGGCTCCCTTCTTCACCATCGTCAACTACGAACAGATGGTGGCCGACGCCCTGGACGTCAATGAACGCCTCGCGCCGGACATCGTGGTGTTGGACGAAGCCCAGCGCATCAAGAACTGGAACACCAAAACCGCGCAGGCCGTCAAACGCCTCCGCAGCCGCTACGCCTTTGTCCTGACCGGCACGCCGATTGAAAACCGCATTGATGAACTGCATTCCCTGATGGATTTTCTCAACCCCGCCGTGTTGGGGCCGCTGTTCCGGTTCAACCGCGATTTCTACGAACTCGATGAGCGGGGCCGCCCCGCGGGCTACCGCAACCTGGACGAACTGCGCCGGCGCATCCTCCCGGTCCTGCTGCGCCGCCGCAAGGCCGAGGTGGAAACCGAATTGCCCCCGCGCAGCGACCGCAATCATTTCGTGCCGTTGAGCGAACGGCAAAAGTCCAGTTATGGCGGGCACGAACAGCAAGTGTTAAAGCTGGTCAACGTTGCGCGGCGCCGGCCGCTCACCCCGCAGGAACAGGAAAAGCTACAGCGCGAACTCGCCATGATGCGCATGATCTGCGACACCAATTTCATCCTGGATCCGGACGACCGCACCTGTCCGAAGCTGGCGGAAATCGAGAAGCTCGTGGAAGAATGCGGCGAGAATGACACCAAGGTCATCATTTTTTCCGAATGGGAAAAGATGCTGCAACTCGTGCGCGGCCTCTGCGACGAACGCGGCATCGGCTACGCCTGGCACACCGGCAGCGTGCCCCAACAACGCCGCCGCGCCGAGATTAACGCGTTCAAGGACGATGCCCGCTGCCGCGTCTTTTTGAGCACGGACGCCGGGGCGACCGGCCTGAACCTCCAAAACGCCAGCGTGGTCATCAATTGCGACCTGCCGTGGAACCCGGCCAAGCTGGAACAGCGCATCGCCCGCGCCTGGCGCAAGCAGCAGACCCGTCCCGTGACCGTCATCAATTTGATTTCCGAAAACACCATCGAGCACCGGATGCTCGAAACGCTTGCCCTGAAATCAAGCGTGGCCGCCAGCGTGTTGGACCAAGGCGGCACGGTGAAGGAAATCAAACTGCGCAGCGGCCGGCAGGCCGTGGTGGAGCGCCTGCAGCAACTCGTCACGCCGCAGACGCCGGCCGGCCCGCCGCCCGCCGCCACCGTTCCGGCCCGCCGCCCCGCCGACCCCGCGCTGGCTTTTGCCCAAATCGCCGCCGAACGCATCAACGGGGCGCTCGTCCGCTGCGAAGAGCGCTATCCGGAAGCCGGCTCACCTTCGGTTTTGCTGGTGGTGGTGGACCGCCAGCCGGCGGACTGGCGCGAGCAGTTGCAGGCCCTGCACGCGGAATTTTTCGGCCGGGGCAAAACCGATCCGCTGGCCCCGGTCCAATTGGAAGTCATTGACCGCGACACGGACGAAGCCATCGAACGGCTCATCGGCCTGGGACTCGTCGCCCGGACCACGCGGGCCGTCCGGCCGCTCTTGCCGGCCGGCGGGAGTCCACAGGCCGCGCCACTCACTCCGGAGGAGGTGACCAAAGCGAACAGCTTCCGCGCGGGGGCTGCCCGGAAACTGAAAATGGCGCGCGTGCTGGGCGGCAGCGGCTTTGCCGAGGAAGTCCGTCCGGCATTGTTGGAAGCCATCCAGCAGTTCGGGAATGCCTTGGCGGTGGAAAACCGGCTGCCCGCCCCCGGAGAGTTGAATCATGTTTTGCAACCGCCCTTGGCGTATGGCTGGGGCCAGGCGCTGCCGGCCTTGCAGGGCTTTGTCGGGAATCCGGAAACGGATTGGCGCCCGGTGGCGGAATGGCTGGCAACCCTCACCGTCTCCTGACTTGCCCGGAGGCGAACCATAAGGAATTCGCCACGCTTATGCCAATGAGTTGAGCCGATCTTGCTCTATATCGCCGGCGTTGCGGCGCGTTTTGCGCCTGAAGCACAACCGTGGGCCTAGCTACTCCGGCACCTGCCGCAACGCCTGGCCCAATTCGAACCGCCTTATGAACAGATCGCCCAGCCCTTCCAGAGGCGCTGTACGCGCCGTAATCTCAACGATTGGCTGGAAAAACTGGCGCTACAAGACCGCGAACAATCAGCCTCGGCGGCGTGACAGAAAAAATACGTTAGTGAACTTATGAAGCGGCCCAGTTAGCTGTAAAAAAATTGCCAAGAAGGCAAAACAACGAAATGCGCTCGTTGGTAATCAAGTATTTGCGATAACAGTTTTCCGGAATTTTCAATTTTTCACACCTTCGTTGCGACTCCTTATTCCGCCTGTCCCACCAGGGGCGGCAGCTTGGTGGCCACGAAGGAGACGTTGAGCTCCGAGTCGAGCGTCACTTGGTTGCTGTCGAACTTGAGCGTGAGCAGGCGGTGATAAGGCGTCTCGAAGGCGCAGAGCTTGACGGCGCAGGTGTTGTCGGCGGCCCAGGCAAAGGTGCCGGCGGTGGGCTCATCCGGGAAGTTGGCGAGCTTGCCCGCATAGAAAGGCGCGCGCGTTTTCTGCCAGTCGTGGTAGCCGCAGGGGATGGCCACGTCCGCACCGGCCACCCGGAGCGTCAGGGTCAAGGTCTGGGCGGGATCGGAGCCAGTAAGCGTGAGGCTCTCCAGCTTTTGGTCGTTGGCGGGGAACACAAATTTACGGTTCAGCAGTTGCGCGACTTGGGGAGAGGTGGCCGCGCCCTGGGCCGGGCTCACGGTGAGGTGCGCCAGAGTGTCGGCGAGTTTGGCCACCGCCGGCGGATCGGCGGGCAGCGCCGCGGATTGCAGGTTGGGCAGGAGCTGGTTCCAAATGGCGTTGAGCACCGCCTGCATGTCCTTCACGCCGCTGTTGATCGCCACCACCGTGTCCTGGTCCGGCATCACGACGCAATATTGGCCGAAGGCGCCGTCGCCGCGGAAGGCGTTATGCCGGCAGCGCCAGAATTGGAAGCCGTAGCCCTGGTTCCAATCGCTGTCCGGATTGCTACCGTTGGAGGTCTGCCGCGCGGTGGCCAGGGCGACCCAGGATTCCGGGAGGAGCTGGCGGTCCTGCCATTGGCCGCGTTGCAAATAGAGCAGGCCGAACTTGGCGATGTCTTCCGTGCGCACGCGCAGGCCATAGCCGCCCAGGCAAATGCCCTGAAAATTCGTGTCCCAAACGGGCTGCTCGATCCCCAGCGGCTCGAACAGGCGCGGCCGCAGATATTCCAGCTCCGTCTGGCCCGTCACCTTCTGAACAATGGCCGACAACATGAACGAGGCGGCGGTGTTGTACTTGAAATGCGTTCCCGGCAGATGCGGCACGGGCCACGCGAGAAACGATTGCGCCGAAACTTTGTCCGGCGCCGTGGGCGGTTCGTCCTGGTGGCCGGTGGACATCATCAGCAAATCGCGCACCCGCATGGCCTTCAGGTTGTCGCTCGGGCTGGCCGGCGCCGCGTCCGGAAAGAATTTCAGGACCGGGTCGTCAATGCTCATTTTGCCTTCGGCCACGGCGAGCCCCACGGCGGAGGAGGTAAAGCTCTTGCTCAAGGAATAGAGGACATGCTGGTGTTCGGCGTCATAAGGCGCCCACCA
>CAZHIM010000118.1:0-7570 GCA_964532525.1 uncultured Bifidobacteriaceae bacterium | reverse complement strand
TTCGCGTCTTGGACTGCGCCGGCAAAGCGCCAGCGGCGACGGCGCTTTCGCACGCACGCAGGAGCCGCGAGCTTTTGAAAACCATCGCCCGCACGAAAGCGGCGTGACGCCCCGCGCCCGGACCGCGGCTGTGTCGCAGACCAGCCGCAGCAGCCTCGCAGGAATGACCGCGTCGAAAATACTCAACAAAGTTAGCGGCTAACGCGAAATGCCTAAGGTGTTGAGGAATAGGTAAATTTAGCCTCGAGATTTTGGAAGCGCAGACCTAAATGGCCTTGGCCCGACTTTCGCAACGGGAAGGGACTGGACGCGAAAGAGCCTGAATAGACGTAACTTTTGCCAAAAAGCATCCCAAACTATGGTCTGCCCCCCGCACGTCGGGCGCGAGGCACGAAAACGCGCGGGCCACAACCGCGTTGCGGTTGGGGCGGCTGGCCTGGCGATAACCCAGGGTAGCTCGTGCCTCGCAACCCTGGGCTGGAGGACGGAATCCCGTTGGGATTCTCGCGGCACGCCGCGACGACTTCGACATGATGAGGTGCGGGCGAATGAAGAATTTGTACGTGCGGGGAGTTCTCCTTAGAACTCCGCGCTCAAATCACTTGCCCTCAAACAAGCTCGGCGCCGTCTGATACGCAAATTCCTGGCACCGCGCAAAAATCGCGCTCGGCGTTTCGCAGGTCAGCGCAAAATCAGCCAACTGCCGCGCTTCCGCATCCTTGATGCGCCGGATCATGTACTTCACCGAGTCAATCGCCGACGGCGCCGTGCTCAGTTCGTCCACCCCCAGCCCCACCAACAGCGGCGCCAGCACCGGGTCGCCGGCAATCTCGCCGCACACCCCCGCCCAGATGCCGTTCGCGTGCGCCGCATCCACCGTCATCTTGATCAGCCGCAGAATGGACGGATGCGTGGGCTCATACAGGTGCGACACCTTCTCGTTCGTGCGGTCCGCCGCCAGCGTGTATTGGATCAGGTCGTTGGAGCCGATGCTGAAAAATTTCACCCGCTTGGCCAGCGCGTCTGAAACCAGCGCGGCCGACGGAATCTCAATCATGGCGCCGATCTCGAGCTTTTCATCGAACGGCACCTTCGCCGCCCGCAGCTCGGCCTTGCACGCTTCCACATGCGCGTTGGCCTGCTCCAGTTCGTCAATGCCCGAAATCATCGGGTACATCATGCGCACGTTCCCGCTGGCGCTCGCCCGCAGGATGGCGCGCAACTGAGCGCGAAACACGTCTGGCTGCGCCAGGCAAAACCGGATGGCCCGCCAGCCCAAAAAGGGATTCATCTCCTGCGCCAATTGGAGCTGCGACGAAAACTTGTCGCCGCCCAGGTCCAGCGTCCGGATGATCACCGGCTGCGGTTTCAGCGCCGCCACCACCTCGCGATACACCGCGAATTGCTCCTCCTCGGTGGGCAGCTTGTCGCGGTTGATGTAGAGAAATTCCGTGCGAAACAACCCCACCCCCTCCGCCCCGTGCTTGATCACCGCCCCCACGTCGTGCTGGTCCTCGATGTTCGCCGAGAGGTGGATGATCCGGCCGTCCAGCGTCACCGCCGGCTGCAACTGGATCTCCCGCAGTTTCTCGCCCAGCGAAGCCTTGATCTTGGCCAATTGCCCGTACTCAAACAGCGTCTGGTCCGTGGGATTGACGATCACCGTGCCGTTGTAGCCGTCCAGCAGCGCGTAATCGCCCGTCTCCAGTTCCTCGCTCAGGTTCTGCGTCCCCACCACCGCCGGAATGTCCAGCGACCGCGCCAAGATGGCCGTGTGCGACGTCTTGCCGCCCACGTCCGTGACGAAACCCAGCACAAAATTCCGGTCCAACTGCGCCGTCGTGGACGGGCTCAAATCATGCCCCACCAGAATGCACGGCTCCGTCAAATGCCGCAGATCGAGCTGCTGCTTCACATTGAGCAGGTTGTCCAGCACGCGCGTGGTGAGATCGCGCAGGTCGGCCGCGCGCTCGCGCAGGTATTCGTCCTGCACTGTCTCCAGCACCGTGATGTAGCGCTCCGCCGCCGTGTGAAAGGCGTAGTCGGCGTTGACCTTTTGTTCGCCGATGATCTTGATGACCTCCTCGATCAGCACCCGGTCCTCCAGCATCAGCAGGTGCGCGTCGAAAATATCCGCCTCGGCCGAACTCATGGTTTCCGCCACCCGCCGCTGCACCTCGGTGATCTGCTGGCGCGTCCGCACCAGCGCCTGCTCGAACCGCTTGACCTCCGCCGGCACCGCCTCCGCGGGCAGTTCCCGCTGCACGATGGCATGCCGGGCGTGATGGAGGACGATGACTTTTCCCCGGCAAACACCCGCCGAAACAGCGATGCCGCGATAAACCTTTTCGCCTTTAATTTGCCCGGACATGGACTTTAGTCCATGGGATACCCGACCCGGCCGCCTTTGGAAAGTTTTTCCGCAGCAAAAATGCTGCTTCCCGCCGCCCACGAAAAAGCCCGCGCGGGGCGGGCTGGGAAATTGTCGGCCGCAACCTGCGCCCGCCACTGCCAACGCGTTCAGGCGCGTTCCATGTACTTGCCGGTGCGGGTGTCAATCTTGATCTTCTCGCCGGTCTTGATGAACAGCGGTACCTGCACCGTGATCCCCGTCTCCACCTTCACGGGCTTCTGCACATTGTTCGCCGAATCGCCCCGGATGCCTTCCGGCGCGTCCGTCACCTTCAGCACCACGCTCGAGGGGATTTCCACCGTCACGGCCTTCTCCTCCACGAACGTCACCGTCACCACCCCGTTCTCCACCAGGTAACTCTTGGCGTCGCCCACCAACTCGTGCGCGAGCGTCACCGTCTCATACGTGTCCGGATCGGTGAAGACATAATCCGCGCCGTCCTTGTAGCTGAACTCCATTTTCTTGGTGATCATCGGCACGGGCTCGATTTTCTCGGTGGAGCTGAAGCGCACGTCCGAGGACTTGCCGGTGCGGATGCTGCGGAGCGTGGCCTGCACAAAAGCCCGCAGGTTGCCCGGCGTGCGATGCTGCATCTCCAGCACCACGCTGATATCGCCATTGTAACTGATCGCCATGCCCCGTCGAAGATCGTTTGCTGTTGCCATAAATTGCTTGTTCGCTGTGTGATTCGCTAATGTCGCTAAAACGCTTAAAATGAGCTGCCCAGCATAGCCGATAGCCGGGCGATGGCAAGCGGCTTTGTGAAAGAATTTTGTTTCCGCCCGCCGGTTTATCGTGAAAGCTCCCCCCGAATCCGCTCCCGCCCCGCCCCCAGGGCACCCAGACCCGCCCAAAACCAAGCCCTTCCCTTCCACCCGCTTACCCGGCCAAATTGGCCCCGCCGCTCCGGCCCCGGGCCCGCCCGTGCGCGGACACATTTCGGCTCGCCCGCCGCGAGGATTTGGGCAATATTGGCAACCATGACCGAATTGATGACCATCGGCTACGAGGGCATGGCGCTCCGGGAGTTTCTGGATATCTTGAAGCGCTGCCGGGTAACCACGCTCGTGGACGTGCGCGAATTGCCCATCAGCCGCAAGCCCGGTTTTGGCAAGCCGGCGCTGTCCGCCGCCGTGGGCCAGTGCGGGATCAAATACGAGCATCTGGTGAACCTCGGTTGCCCGCGAGACATTCGCCATCAATACCGGGCGGACGGTGACTGGGCCGCCTACACGCACAAATACAAGGCCTACTTGGAGACTCAACTGCCGTCGCTTCACCGCCTCTGGAATTTGATGCAAGCGGAGCGCTGCTGCCTGATGTGTTTTGAGGAGAATTTCAATTTTTGCCACCGGTCTTTGGTTGCCCAGCGCATGTTGACTGTCGCCGGTTCCCCCGTGCGAGTGTTGCACCTCACCGGCACAATGATAGGCCGGGTTGTCGGACCCGTGGAAGATACCGGCCTTTTATTGCTCCAACAGGCTGGTTTCAATTTCTTGTAGGGAACTCGTTTTCATAAGTGGTTCAGCGGGAAATAGCTGTCATTGACGGAGCGCTATGCCGAAAGACCCAAAAAAATGGAATCCAGTTATGAAAACAACTGATCAAACAGGTATTTTTGAAGTTCGCCGCCCGGAATGAGACCGCATGTGAAGTGATGGAAAAGCTGCTTCAGGATTTGTGGGCAAAAATCACCCGGCTTCCGGCACCACCCGGCTCACCCGGGTCGGTCTTTTTGTTTTCTACGCTATTGACTGCCGAACCGACTGGACTATGATCGAACGCATGAAAGCCGCGCTTTCATTGGCCTTCGCGGTCGCACTGGTTCACGCTGCCGCCGCTGCCGGCATTTCCCGTTTGGAGTTGAATGACACCACGTACACCAACATTACCGACGTACACATCTCCGGCGGTCGGGCTATCATCCTTTACCCTGGCGGCGGTACTTCCGCAACGCTCGATAAGCTGCCCCAAGATTTCCTGAGATCATGGGGCATCGGCGCCGATAAACAGGCGGCCGCCAATGCCGCGACGGCTCAGAAAGAAGCCAGGGACTTGGAACACGCCATCCAGACCGGCTGCTTCCGCAAAGTGCATGGCGTGGTTTACGACACGCGCCGGCGCCAAGCCGGCTGGGTTGTCTTTCAGAACGTCAAAGTCTATCAAATTGTGGACGCCGGCGCGCTGGTCGACTCCGCCCCAAGCGATTATTCCACCATTCCGATTCTCGTCAAAAATCTGCCGGACACCGTCGGCGATAGCGACTATATCTCTTTTGTTGCATTGCCAGACGGAACTTATTCTTACGAAAACAAGCTCGGTGATGAACGCGTGGTGCGGGCGTATAACGCAGGCAAGATTTGCGACCGGTCGGAAATTCCGCCCGCCGTGCTGGCGGGCACCAAACCGTTTGAAGTCGTGGTAAACGTCGGCGAACGCAACGCATCGGCTCGGGACGTGGTTTCAGAGCTGCCGGAAAGTGACGATTTGATGGCGTCCGGCTCGGGATTCTTTATCACAGACGACGGCTACTTCATCACCAATGCGCATGTGGTAAAGAATGCGCGACGCGTGAAAATCAAAGTCAGCACAAACGCCTTTCCGGCAGAGATTGTCCGGCAGGACATCACAAACGATTTGGCGCTGCTCAAAGTGGCGGGGCATTTCAAGCCGCTGTGCCTGGCCACCAATGCGGGCGAGCTGGGACAGGCCGTGTTCACCATCGGCTTTCCCGACATTCGCTTGCAAGGCACCGACCCGAAATATACCGACGGAAAAATCAGCAGCTTGAACGGCATCAAAGACGATCCGGCCGAATATCAAATCAGCGTGCAGGTCCAGCCCGGGAACTCCGGCGGTCCGTTGGTGGATCAGGCGGGCAACGTGGCCGGCGTCATCGTGGCCAGGCTGGACGATTTTGCAGCTCTGGCATCCATGGGTAGTCTCCCGCAAAACGTCAACTACGCGATCAAAGGCAGCATCCTTCGTGACTTCCTCTCTGGCATCCCAGAGGTTAAATCGTCCACGCCCGCCGGCCAGGCCGCGTCGGTCGTTGCTGCCGCCCAGCAATCCGTTGCCATGGTTCTGGCTTACTGATCTTACCGGATCCGGGCTGGCCGTCTGTCACCCGATTGCCTTGGCCGTTAAAAAGAGGGTTAACCAAGCCTTTAAAGAATGCGCTTCCATCTGACTGTCTGGTTGAATCGTGCGTTCGCTTGCGCGTTTTTACCGTCGCACTTCGATTCTTGCTGAGTTCGTCAAACCTTGTGCCAATGGCTGCGCTAGAGTGTCTATCTTTGAGACAATCACAGCAGTCAAGACCGAATGAAAATCAATTGACAAGACCCATAAATGGGTCAATATCGTGTTGCGTGCTGGCGAGATGCGGACTACCCTTAAAACTAAACAAAAGGCAATCACTGGTGCGTAAACTGCTGTTAACAACCTGTGAATAGACTATGAATAATGAACTAGCGCAACATCCCGCAGTTCAGTTCGGGGCGTGGTTGAAAAGCCAACGCCGCGAGTGTGGAGTTGTCGCCCGCGTTTTCGCGGGCAGGATCGGCCTATCACCAGCCGAATACACGGAAGTCGAATCGGGCGTGATTCGGTGGATCGAAGATAAGCAGGAACGTTTGATTCCCCTTATGCTGAATCTGGACGAGGTGAGCGAAGCTGAATTTAACCAGAAGCTTTATTTAGCAAGAGAGCATAGCCGTCTTGAGTTTTCTGACCTTTTTTTGAGGGACCAACTTGCTCCCGCACGATGTTCGACATCTGGCGACAAGCAGATTGACGAAAAGACCAGGGAAGATATACTCAAGGCCGTGTTCGCACCTCTGAGCTAATACACTTGAGCTTCATTTACCAGCCACGCTCAAACGCCGAGCTTGAGCAGATAGCAGAAATTATCCTTGGCCGCTACGCCAGACGGCGTAGCGGCCACTTTGTTGATATCGAGGCAATCATCGAAGATGCCGAAATAACCCCCATTCCCCGCAGGGGCGGCCTGCACAAATTTGTTAACGGATACGCCGCCACGAATCCTAAATATATCGTCATTTCGGAATCGTTCGCCTCGTATCCAGAACGGTACCGTTCGATCTTGGCAGAGGAGTTTTGCCACATTGTATTGGAATACGAGATCTTCAAAACTGGGATTTTGCCAATAGATGCCCAGCCGCATAATTTGACGTTTGATCAGCATCAGCAGATTGAACATGACGCTCAATATCTTGCTAGGGCAGTTTTAATTCCCAAGGATTCGTTGATTCCCCTCTGGCGCGAGCATTTCGAAAATGCGCCCGCAGGCGTAAGGCACGCGGAGGATTGCAGGTTGATTCATTGCGCCGAAAGTCTTGAATCTTTCTTCGTGGTGTGGCCATTGACGATTGCCTATCGTGCCAGAGACGTGGACTTAATAACTGATGGCCAATGCCGTAGTTATTTTTCTGACCGGCTCGCCATTTGAGGCTCGAAAATTGGATGCGTGTGCGATGAAACTCCCTCCGGGGGAAGGCGGGGAGGTCGTTAATTGGCGTTTAATGCCTGCGGATAGCTTCTTAAGCGGTCTGATTCCCGGCTCGCCCGACGGCAATTCCCCCGGCACCCCCGCCCAAATGCATATTTCCTCCCCGCCGCACTTGACACCACAAAGCTTTGTATGTTAAAAATAACCAGCCACTATAAGCAGTGGTTTTATGCGTTGTCCCAAGTGCGGTTGTCAGGAAGATAAGGTCATTGACTCGCGTGCCTCCCGTGAAGGCGCGACCATCCGCCGCCGTCGCGAATGTTCCGCCTGCAATTACCGATTCACCACCTACGAGGAAGTCGAACACGAGGGCCTCATGGTGCTCAAACGCGACGGCCGCCACGAGGAGTTCTCCCGCGAAAAACTCCTCTCCGGCATCCGCAAAGCCTGCCAGAAACGCCCCATCTCCCCCAAGGCCATGGACGATATGGTGGACCATATCATCGCCGCCGTCACCGCCAAGTTCGAGAATGAAGTCCCCGGCGAATTCATCGGCACCCTGGTCATGAACAGCCTCCGCGAAATGGATTCCGTGGCCTACGTCCGCTTCGCCAGCGTTTACCGCCGCTTTCAGGAAGCCACCGATTTCGTCCAGGAAGTCCGCAAACTGGAGGCCGCCCGATGAT
>CAZHIM010000117.1:0-7948 GCA_964532525.1 uncultured Bifidobacteriaceae bacterium | reverse complement strand
GCAGACGTTTCGAATACCGGCGGTGTCCAGCAGTCTGACTTGTGGGTAAGGGCCAGCCCCGGGGGAGAGGGCCGGGGTGAGGGTAAGCGTCAAAACATTTAGTACACAATGTTTCCATTACTTTCACACCCTCCTCCAATGCGCTCGTTCTTGCACTCGTATTCATGGGTTCGGCCTTCACAAATCAAAGCCGCAGTACGATAGATTGAAGCTCTTGTTGCAAATCGGGAAATCGGAAATCGCCTGCCGCCGCAACGCCAGGGCCAGCCCCTCCCAATTATGGAAGGACGGATCCACGATTTTATACCGCCGAAATCGCCCTTGGCTGTCCGTCAGCACCGCGTGGCAGATCTCCCCGCGCCAGCCTTCCACCAGCGCCACCGCCAGCGAATCCGGAGCGGGCGCTCCCACCGCCGCGTAGAGTTCGCCCGCCGGCGGCGTGCCCAATTGCTCGTCCAGAAACCGGCCGGACCGCCGCAGTTCCAGCCAGCGCACCCGCGCGCGCGCCGCCACATCCCCATCCGGCCACGTGGAGACCGGGATCTGCGCAAACCGATGCCACCCGGCCGGATGGTCGAATCGCACGTCGCGCACCAGCCCCGAGGCGCGGGCCGCCACGCCCACCAGACCGATTTCATTGGCCTGCCGGTGGGATACCGTCCCGGTCAGTTCAAACCGCGCCCGCACCGAGTTGGCGTCCCAAAACCACTCGGCCGCCGCCGCCACGTCGGCCAGCGCATTTTGCAGCCGCTCCAGCAACTGGACCGCCCGGGCGGATTCCAGATCCCGGCTGCAGCCGCCCGGACGCACCAGCCCCCGGCCAAAACGATTGCCGCAAATCAATGCCGTGAGATTGAGAAAATCGCCGCGAATCTTGCCGCACACCGCCGCCGTCGTCAAAAAGGCCACGTCCCCCGCCAGCGCGCCAATGTCGCCCGTGTGGTTGGCCAGCCGCTCCAGCTCCAGCGCTATCGCCCGCAGCCACTGCGCGCGCAACGGCGCTTCCGTGCCGGCGAGCGCTTCCAGCACCATGGCATAGGCCGTCGCGTGGCCAATCGTCGTGTCGCCGGCCACCGTCTCCATCTGGTACGGCGTCACCCGGTGCGGCCCGCCCGCCAGCGCCTCTTCCACCCCCCGATGCTGGTAGCCCAGCGCAATTTCCAGGTGCAACACTTCCTCGCCCCGGCACTGAAATCGAAAATGCCCCGGCTCAATCACCCCCGCATGCACCGGGCCCACCGACACCTCATGAATCTCCCCGCCCGCCACCTGGAAAAATTCTCCGACCGCCGGGTGCCCGCCATCCTGCCGGCGGACCGGCTTCAACCACGGATGCCCCTCGGGCAACAGTCCGTGCTGTTCCCAAACCTCCCGCTCAAACAGATGTGCCTGCGGCTGCAGCCGCGTCAGCGACGGGTAGCTGCCCGCCACCGGTTCGCTCCGCCCCACCGCCAGCGTGTTGTCGGCGTCAAAGGCAATGACCGCCACCAGCCGCGTCCCGGTGCTCTCCGGCACCCCAAACCACGCGCAGAGCCGGCCGCCGCGTTCCAATTCCGCCGCCGTGGCCGTGACAAATTCCGCCGCCGGCCACTCCGGCACCTCCCCCCACGGCGCGCTCGTGCCGTTGCTCAACCATAAAAATTCGCGGGCAGTGTTCATGGCGCGGGTGAGATTAATTGCATGGCGGCCGTCCAGGCGCCGCTCAACCAGGGCGGCGTCGCCAGCCCGATCCAAATGGACAGGCCTAGAAACGCCAGCGGCGGCAAAATCACCCCGGCCGTTTCGTGAAAACGATTCTTCGTCGCCCGGGCCGCCGCCCGGGGACGCCCGTCCACAATGGCAAACACCAGCCGGGTCAGGCCGAAAAAGGCGAACAGCAGTGCGGCCAGAAACACCCCGGCGGTCACCAGGCTGCCGGTCGCAAACGCCGTGCGGACCACGAGCAACTCGCTGAAAAATAACCCGAAGGGCGGACAGGCCGTGATGGCGAACAGCCCCGTCACAAAAATCCGGGCGGAAAGCGGCGCGCCCCAAGCCATCCCGGAAACCGCGTTCTTGTCCCGTCCGTCGGCCGCCCGGCGGATGTTGCCGGCGCTCAGGAACAGCGCCCCCTTCGTCAGGCTGTTGGTCCACACGTGGAACAGCGCCGCCCAGACTCCCAAGCCCCCCAGCCCCGCGCCCACCGCCAGGACCCCCATTTGTTCAATGCTCGAATACGCCAGCATGCGTTTGAAATCCGCCGTGCCCAGCAGGAACAAGGCCGCCACCAGCATGGAGAAAAGCCCGATCGCCAGCAGCGTCCGCTGCGTCATGGCCCCGTCGCCGGCGGCGTCCACGATCTGTTTGACCCGCAGCACCGCCACGAAGGCCATCGTGGTCGTCCCGCCGGCCAGCAGCACCCCCACCAGGCCCGGCGCTTCCCCATAGACATCCGGTTTCCAGGTGTGCATCGGCGCCAGCCCCATTTTGGTCCCATACCCCACCAGCAGCAAAACCCAGGCGGCCACCAGCCACGGATGCGAATCCCGGGCAAAATTTCCGGTCAGCCCCACGAATTGCCGGGCCAGGGCGTTGAACGTGAGATCGCCATTGCCCCCGGCGTTCAGCGAGGCGTAGCCCAGGCAAAACGATCCGAGCAGCGATAGCGCGATCCCCGTGCCTCCCACCAGCAGGTATTTCCAGGACGCTTCAAACGCCCGCGCCGTGCCGTTGAAATGAATCAGCGGCACCGTCATCAGCGTGGCCGCTTCCGCCGCCACCCACAGCAAGCCCAGGTGCTGCGCCTGGATCGCCAGGCTCAAAAAGCCCAGCAGCACCAGCAGCGAAAAAACAAACAGCCGGTTGCGCCGCTCCCCGCGCACCCGCAGATAGGCCACCGCATAAAGCGAACTCACGAAAAACAGCAGCGAGATCATCGGCAGCACCGACCGCGCCAGCGGGTCAAAGCCAAGCCACGCCCCGGGCGCCGGCGCCGGCGGCTTCACCAGCAGCCAACCCGACGACGCCACGTGCAGGGCGCCCGCCACCGGCAGCCACCACGGACGCGTCCGTTCGTCCGGCCAGGCAAATGCCACGCCGGCGACGATCAGCGGTATGAGAATGAGGGCGATTTCGTTCATGACCGTGGCCACAGCCGGAATCCAAAGTCCAAAACGTGCACCCAGCCCGGGGCCCGCAGCCCGAAGCCCGCCCGCGGTTCCCCCGCGGCCGCGAATCGCCAGTGGCGCCGCCTCGGCCCCCCGGCCTTTCTTCCGTCGGCCCATTTCGGGCGTTGGTCCATTTTCATTCGCGCAGTGTCGTTAGCTTGTTGGAGTCCAGCGAATCGAATTCCTTTTGAATCCGGTCCATGATGATGCCGATGACAAAGATCGCCACCGTCAGGTCCAGCAGGATGCCGGTCTCCACCAGGAGCGGCGTCGTATTGATGAGCAGCAGGCCAAACAAATAAATCCCGTTCTCCAAAATCAGGTAGCCGCAAACTTGCGAGATGGCCTTGGCCCGGCCCACCAGCATCAGGAAGCCCGCCACCACCGTGGCAAACGACCCCGGCACCAGCAGCGACCCCGTCTGCTCGGCTCGCAACGGCAGCACGCCCCCCAGCGCCACCGCCCCGATCGTCGCCGCCGCCCCCAGCAGCAGCGACGGCACGAACGGAATCAGCGGCTTGACCTCGCGGTCAATGTTGGCCGCCCGCAACGCCCGCCGCAACAGGTTCGGAACCACAAAGCCCTTCACCACGATCGTGCCCACCGCCACCAGCACCACCACCCAGTGAAATTCCTCTTCCAGCAGCAGCGGCAGAATTCCCAAAACCATGCCCTGCACCGCCGCCGCCCGGATGACCGAGGGCAGCCGGCTGCTGGCCAGCGCCAGCAGGTTCAGCCCCATCGCCAGCCCAATGAACAGGTTCAATGTGTTGATCATAGCGGGCCCCCTTTCCAGGCCACCAGCAGCGCAAACAGGCACAACAGAAACGATGTCGTCAGCAGCAGCGGCACGCGCCGGAACGCCGTGCGCGCCAGCAGCGACTCAAACAGCCCCACCGTCACCGTGATTACCAGCACCGCCACCGCCAGCGCCCCCGCGGCGGCCGGCGGCGACAGCGCACCCACGGCCAGCACCGACTTCGCCAGCAGCACCGAAAACAGCAGCAGTTTCAGCGCCGCCCCGTGCTGGATGGCCGCCAGCGGCGGCCCGCTATGGTCCAGCACCATGGCTTCATGGATCATCGTCAGCTCCAAATGCGTGTTCGGATCATCGAACGGCACCCGGCAGTTTTCCGCCAGCAGCACGCCGAACAAACCCGCCGCCAGCAGCGCCGAACCGGCCCCCGCCGCCGGCGGCACCAGCATGGTGCTCAGCGACACGCTCCCGGTCTGCACGCTCAACGCCAGCAGCGCCGTGATCAGGGCGGCTTCGTTGATCACGGCAAAGCTCACCTCGCGCGCCACCCCCATGCCTTCAAAGGCCGACCCCGTGTCCAGCGCCGCGCTGGCCGTGCAAAACCGGGCCAGCGCCAGCAGATATACAAACAACAGCGCATCGCCCCGAAACGCCAGCGGCGATCCCCCGGGCACCACCGGCAGCAGCAGTCCCGCGCCGACAATCGCCACCCATGCCACCGCCGGTCCCACCACGTGGCCGGGAGAAACGGCCCGGCTCAGCACCACGCCTTTGCGCCAAAGCTTCCACAGATCGTAATAAAGTTGCAGCACCGGCGGCCCCCGCCGCCCCGCCACCCGGGCCTTGACCTTGGCAATGATGCCCGGCAACAGCGGCGCCGCCAGCACCCAGACGGCCAGCCACAATAAAAGCTCAAGCACTGCAGTCATTGCGTTTCCCTCCTGGCCCGAAAACCGGAAGCCACTAGCCTGGATATTTCATAGTTCCATCGGCGGACGCGGGCAACACCGGCGTAGCGCAGGTTTCCAAACCTGCTGTATCGCCGATTTTCAAATCGGCAGGGTGTCGCCCTGGCGTGACGTCTGCGGGTTTGGAAACCCGCGCTACAGCAGACTTGGAAGTCTGCGCCACAAGTTTGACTATGAAATATCCGGGCTCGTGCCACGCCTGGATGTTTTTCGCACCGCGTCATCATCGGCTTCCTCCCATCAGGGCGATGGCGATCAACGCGGCCAAACCGATCACCAAATAGAGCAGGTACGCCTGCAACCGGCCGTGTTGCAGCCGCCGCACTGCCGCCGAAAGCCGCATCACTCCGGCCCCCGCCGGTTCCACGACCCCTTCGAGCACCGTTTCCGGCGTGTGTTCCTCAAAATCACCGGCCGCCGGGAAAATCTCCCGCGGCGGATGCGAATGCCGTTGCGGCCGCAATATCCAATCAAACCAGCCGGTGATGATCCCCGCGATGGAACCGGCCGTGTATTGCATTCGCGGCGTCGGGAACGCGTAGCCGCAATCCCACGTCCCCGCCCGGGCGAAACCGTTGTTTTTCACCCGCCGCCAGAGCACTAATCCCGCAACCGCCGCCACGACGGCCAGGGCCAGGTGAAACGCCCCCAGCGCCGCCAACGGTGGCGACCCCGCCGCATCCTGCCACTGCGGTTGCCAGACGCCGCAAACCTTCGCGAGCGCCGGCCAGATGCCGACCGGCGCCAGGCCGATGGCCACGCACAACCCCGCGAGCACCAGCATCGGCACCCGCATCCGCCAGCCGCATTCGTGCGCCCGCGCCACCGCCTCGCTGCGCGGCAATCCGAGAAACACCACGCCGCACACCTTGACGAAACACGCCAGCGCCAGCGCCCCGGTAAGCGCCAGCAACACCGCCGCCGCCACTGCGACCCACGCCGCCACCCCGTGCACCGGCGCCGCGGACCACGCGGCCGCCGCGTGTGCCGGAATGGCATCGAACAATCCCAGATACACCAGCCACTCGCTCACAAATCCATTCAACGGCGGCAAGCCCGCAATCGCCATCGCCCCGAGCGTGAACAGCCCCGCCGTCCACGGCATCGCCCGCCACAGGCCGCCCAGCCGGCTCATTTCCCGCGTGCCCGTCGCGTGCAACACCGAACCCGCCCCCAGGAACAGCAGCGACTTGAACAACCCGTGATTCCACACATGCAACATGCCCCCCGCCAGCGCCAGCCGGCCCCAGGCCGGATGGCCGTGCGCCGACGCAATCATCGCAAAACCGAGCCCGATGAGGATGATCCCGATGTTTTCCACGCTGTGGTACGCCAGCAGGCGCTTCAAATCATGCTGCCCCAGCGCGAACGCCACGCCCAGCACCGCGCTGATCACCCCCAGCGCGGCCACCGTCCACCCCGCCGCCTCCGGCGTCGGCAGCCAGCCGCTGAACCGCACCAGCCCGTAGATCCCCATTTTGATCATCACCCCGGAGAGTAGCGCCGAGACATGGCTGGGAGCGTTCGCGTGCGCCGACGGCAGCCAGATGTGCAGCGGAAAAATGCCCGCCTTCAAGCCAAATCCCGCCAGCGCCAGCCAGAACAGGGGCGCCAACTGGGGCGCCAGCTCCGGGTGATCCTGCAGCGGTCCCAGTTCCCAGCTTCCCGTGCGCGCCGCCAGCAGCGCAAAGAACGCAAACAGGCAAAGCGTGCCCACGTGTGACGCCGCCAAAAACAGCCAGCCCGCCTCCCGCACTTCGCGCTTCTGCCGTTCCTGCGTCATCAAAAAATACGCGCAAACCGTTGAGATCTCCCACGCGATCAAAAAATGCAGCCCGTTCGCGCATAGCAGGATCAAGCCCATGCACAGCAACAGCCCGTTCCACCACCCGCGGCCCGCCGGTGCGGACACCGGATGCTGCTCGTCCGTCCAGTATTCACACGCATACAAGCTGCCCGCCCCGCCCACCACGCACAACAACACGAGAAACCAGGCGCTGATGCTGTCCAGTTGCAGGTGCACCGGCTCGCCCGCCAGCGCAAACCCCGGCCGCCAGTCCCAGACGGTGCCCGCCGCCAGAATCCAGATTCCCGCCACCAGCGCGGCGCCGGCGCCCGCCAGCGTCGCCGCCAGCCAGATCCGCGGCAGCCGGCACGCCACCAGCAAGCCGGCAACCAGCCCGGCGAAGGAGATGAACAGTAAAATGCCCGGAGTCATGATTGGTTATGGCGATCGGTGCCGTAGCGCCTCACTGCGGTTGCCTCTCCTTGCCCCCCGCCGCACCCGCTTCAGCGGCCGCCACGGCGGCGAAAATCTCCCCGTCCGGCGCCCCGTCCATCACCGGCTGCCGCAGCCCCCCCCGGAGCAGGGCGTTGCTGAGCTGCCCCAGCATTTCCAGATGCGCCCGCGGCGACGGCGCCACAAAAAACAACAGCCGCGTCACCGGCACCTGGTCCGGCACCGGTTCGTTGAACAATACCGCCTCCCGCAGGATTAACACCGCAAACGTGCCCGCGTCGCGTCCCAGCGCCACCGGCGTCCGCAAATGCGGCAGGGCCAGCCCCCCGCCCACCGCCGCCCAGGAAATTCCGTCGAGCAGGTGCAGCCGCTGGGCCAGCAGTTGCCGCACCGGTGGCGTCGCCCCGGGCAGCTTGTCCACGATGGTCTCCATCACCTCGCGCACCTTGGCCGCCGCCACCTCCCGCCAGATGCCCCCGGTCCGCAACATCGGTTCCAGCCGCGGACTCGCCAGCCGCACCGACCGCCCCGCCGCCAGAAAGCCCGCCTTCGCCGCCAACCCCCGCGCCGCCGCCCACTCCACCACCTGGCTGCGGTCAAAAAGCAGGCGCTCGCGGTCCCGAATGGCCCGCAGGCCTTCCTTCTCCACCCAGCCTTCGACCACGTCCTCTTCGACGCCGAACGATTCTGCAAGCTGAACGATATTCAGATACATGACTGACACCCGGAACATTTTCTCAAAACCATTGAAAAAATATCCTGAGTTTAGTTTTAGGAAATCACCGCGAAAATTCAAACGAATTCATTTTACCGAAATTGGCGAGGTCTCCCCCCGTCC
>CAZHIM010000116.1:0-8063 GCA_964532525.1 uncultured Bifidobacteriaceae bacterium | reverse complement strand
CCAAGGAGGTGGGGGTGGGGAACCCCGCTGAAGAAACGTACTGCTACCCGAATAAACCAATGTTACAGTCGAGCAACGATTTGTCAACCCTTTGAACGACAAAATTTGTTGAATTTCAGCAACTTTTGCATTTTTTCGCCGGCTGGGCCGTGAGGGGGAAAATCGGGGGAGATTGGGGGGACTGCATTCCGGATTCACGCGGAAAAACGCTTCCGTGGTTCTGCACCGGGGTGGGGACGGTTTGTCCCCACCTCGTTCCCCTAAATCAAACATCTTTGCCGGGCGTCATGCTCACAATCGAGCCCGGCTCCGGACGGTTCGCCCCCTCGGCGTCCGGCCGCAGGAATTCTTTGTCCTGCCACCGCGCATCCATTCGTCGCATTGGTCTCATCCGGTCCCACAATTTCCCCTCTGCGCCTCCGCGTCCCGGCGGTCCGTCGCTCGCCCAACCCTCCCGGCAATGGCGCGCCTGCGCCCGCGGCCGCCGTTTTTCGCCAAATCCGCTAGCGTTATATGGCGTTTTTTCTATCATCGTTGCTGGACCGCTTTTAACCATTGGACTTTTTGCATTTACCGTGATGACCAGCACGCAGATCCGCCAGTCGTTTCTCGACTTTTTCAAGTCGAAACAGCACACCATTGTTCCCTCGTCTTCGCTGCTGCCGGACAGCCCGAACCTGTTATTTACGAACGCGGGGATGAACCAGTTTGTGCCGATCTTCCTGGGGCAGACGCGGTGTCCGTATTCGCCCGGGCGGGCGACGGACACGCAGAAGTGCATCCGGGCGGGCGGCAAGCACAATGACCTGGATGACGTGGGGTTGGACACGTATCACCACACGTTTTTCGAGATGCTGGGGAACTGGTCGTTTGGGAATTATTTCAAGCGGGAGGCGATTGGGTGGGCGTGGGAGCTGGTGGTGGAGACTTGGAAATTCCCGCCGGAGCGGCTGTACGCGACGGTGTACCAGCCGGACAAGGCGAAGCACGACCCGAGCGAATTTGACCAGGAAGCGTGGAATTTCTGGGCGGAGAAGTTCCGGAGCGCGGGGCTGGACCCGGCGGTGCACATTGTGAGCGGGGGCAAGAAGGATAATTTCTGGATGATGGGCGAGACGGGGCCGTGCGGGCCGTGCTCGGAGTTGCACATGGATTTGACGCCGGGAGGGAAGACCAACGGCGCGCTGGTGAACGCGGGGGATGCGCGGTGCATCGAGATTTGGAATTTGGTGTTCATGCAGTTCAACGCGAACCCGGATGGCACGTTCACGCCGCTGCCGGCGCAGAACGTGGACACGGGGATGGGCTTCGAGCGGGTGACCAGCATCATCCAAGGGACGAAGGGGCTGACGGATTTTGCCACCGCGAAGATTTCGAATTACGAGACGGACATATTCCGGCCGATCTTTGACGCGCTGGAGAAGTTCAGCGGGAAGAAGTACGGAAGCACGCTGCCGAAAGATGGCAGCGGGGAGCAGGTGCAGATTGACATTGCGTTCCGGGTGATCGCCGACCACATCCGGACGCTGAGCTTTGCGATTGCGGACGGGATTCAGCCGGGGAACAACGACCGGAATTACGTGCTGCGCCGGATTCTGCGGCGCGCGGTGCGCTACGGGCGGACGCTGGGGTTCAAGCAGCCGTTTTTCTACAAGCTGGTGGACGTGCTGGCGGACACGATGGGCGACGTGTTCCCGGAAATCCGGGCGAAGAAGAAGGAAGTGCAGGCGGTGATCCGGCGGGAGGAAGAGGCATTCAACAAGACGCTGGATAACGGCATCGCGGTGTTTGAGGAAAACATGGCGGAGCTGGCGAACCCGCAGCGGCCGGTGAAGGTGTTTCCGGGCGACAAGGCCTTTGAGCTGTACGACACATACGGATTTCCGCTGGACCTGACGGAGCTGATGGCGCGCGAGCGGGGCTTGACGGTGGACACGGCGGGCTTTGAGAAATTGATGGCGGAGCAGCGGGCGCGGGCGCGGGCGGCGCAGAAGAAGGAAGTGATTTCGCTTTCGCAAATCGAGACGACGACGCCGACGAAGTTCGTGGGCTACGGGCAGCTCACGGCAGCGGCCAAGGTGCTGGAGGTGGTGTCGCTGAAGAACAAGACGGCGGTGGTGCTGGACACCAGCGCGTGCTACGCGGAAATGGGCGGGCAGGTGGGCGACACGGGCGAATTGAGCGGCAGCGGGCGGCTCTGGCGCGTCGCGAACACGCAGAAGTCGGGCAACACCTTTTTGCATTTCGTGGAGGGCGGCGACGCTCCCGAGGTGGGGGCGGCAGTGACGCTCGCGGTGGAAAAATCGCGCCGCCACGCCATCGAACGGCATCACACGGTGACGCATTTGCTGCACTGGGCGCTGCATGAAGTGGCCAGCAAGGAGGCGTCGCAGAAGGGCTCGTTTGTGGGCCCGGACAAGCTGACGTTTGACTTTAACAGCGCGCCGCTGACGCCGCAGCAGGTGGCCGACGTGGAGCAACTGGTGAACGAGCGGATTGTGGAGAACGCGCCGGTGACGTGGCTGGAAGTGCCGCACGCGGAGGTGAAGAACCGCAAGGACGTGATGCAATTTTTTGGCGACAAATATGGCGACACGGTGCGGGTGGTGCAGATCGGCGGTTCGCCGCAGAAGCTGGACGGCTATTCGATGGAACTTTGCGGCGGCACGCACACGCGGGCCACGGGCGAGATCGGGCTGTTCCGCATTGTGGGCGAGAACGCCATCGCGGCGGGGGTGCGGCGCATCGAGGCGGTGGCGGGCCTGGAGGCCTACGAGGCGGCCAATGCGCAATTGCAATTGATCCGGAGCCTGGCGGGGCGGATCAATTCGCCGGTGCACGAGCTGGAAAAGAAGGTGGAGCTGTTGCTGGCGCACCAAAAGGAGCTGGAGAAGTCGCTGAAGACGGCCGTCCAGCGGAGCGCGGCCCAGACGGCGAGCTGGCTGCTGGGGCGGGCGCAGGACGTCAACGGCGTGCCCGTGATCACCCAAATTTTTCCCGACTCGGACGCGGATTACCTGCAGGCCGTGGTGGATGCGGTGAAGGGGCGGTTCCAGGGCGTGGTGGTGGTGGGCGGGTACACTGGCGGGGCGGTGGCGCTCATTGCAGCGGTGACGCCGGAATTCACGAAGAAGGTCCAGGCGGGCAAAATCATCCAGCAGATTGCGCCGGTTGTGGGGGGGCGGGGCGGCGGGAAGCCGGACAACGCGCGCGGCGGCGGCAAGGACGCGGGCAAATTGGAAGAGGCGCTCGCGAAGGTGAAAACGCTGATTTGACGGGCGCGGCGGGCGTTATTCTTTTTCGCCGTCTTCGACGTCCAGGAAGCCGTGGAGTTGCTTGAGGCGGGTGGGGTGGCGCATTTTGCGCAGCGCCTTGGCTTCGATCTGGCGGATGCGCTCGCGGGTGACGCGGAATTGCTGGCCCACTTCCTCAAGGGTGCGCGCGTTGCCGTCGCCAATGCCGAAGCGGAGTTCCAAGACCTGGCGTTCGCGTTCGTTCAGGCTGCACAGCACGTCGCCCAAGCGGTCCTTCAACAGGCTGAAACTCGTGAGGTCGAGCGGATTCTCCGCGGCCTTGTCCTCAATGAAATCGCCGAAGCTGGCCTCGTCGCCGTCGCCGACGGGCGATTGCAGGGAGACGGGCTGCTGGGCCATTTTCATGATGCCGCGGACGCGTTCGACGGGGAGCTGGAGCTCGTCGGCGATTTCCTCGGGGAGGGCCTCGCGGCCGAGTTCCTGGAGGAGTTTTTTCTGGGCCCGCATGAGCTTGTTAATGCTGTCAATCATGTGGACGGGAATGCGAATGGTGCGGGCCTGGTCGGCGATGGAGCGGGTGATGGCCTGGCGGATCCACCAAGTGGAGTAGGTGGAGAACTTGTAGCCGCGCTTGTATTCGAATTTTTCGACGGCCTTCATGAGGCCGATATTGCCCTCCTGGATGAGGTCGAGGAACGAGAGGCCGCGGTTGGTGTATTTTTTGGCGATGGAAATGACGAGGCGGAGATTGGCTTCCACCATTTCGGTTTTGGCTTGCAGGGCGCGGGCGTTGGCATCGCTGAGGCGGTCAAAAGCGCGGAGAAAATCGTCGTGCGGCATGCGGACGAATTCTTCGAGGGCGCGCAAGGCCTGCTCTTCGGCTTCGAGCAGATGTTTTTGGGCGCTGGACTCCCGCTGCTTCCGGGCATCGGCGAGGGCGTGGAGGCTGTATTGCATCTTGTCGTGGATGTTTTGGGCGACCTGCACGATTTCCTCGATGACCTTCTGCTTGAAACAGAATTTGGGGAAGTGGGCTTGGAGCTTCTTATCCGCCTGCTCAAAGTCCTCGAATTCCCGGCAGTGCGCGAGGGCGGGATTGGCCTTGCGCCAGGCGTTGAAATGGTGGTCCACGTTCAGGTCCACTTCGCGGACGCGGACGATGAGGCGCTGCAACACCTTGAGATGGGCTTCGCGGCTGGCGACTTTTTTGTCGAGCACGACGCGGTCGAAGCGTTCGCGGGGCGGGTCGGCGAGGAGTTTTTCGGCCAGGGCGAGATGTTCCTTGCCGGTGAAGCCAAAGTGGTAAACGACCTTTCGCAGTTCGGTTTCCGCGGTTTCGATGCGTTTGGAGATTTCCACCTCCTGCTCGCGGGTGAGCAGCGGGACGGCGCCCATCTGCTTGAGATACATGCGGACGGGATCATCCAGGGCGTCGAGGCGGACGTCTTCTTCCTCGGTGTCATCCTGGTTGGCGGGTTTGACGCGGTCCACCTCGGCGGCGTCCACGACTTCGATTTCGAGTTCGCGGAGTTTGGCGAAGACCTGGTCGAGGTAAACGGGGGTGGAGTATTCCTCGGTGAGAACCTCGTTGATATCATCGAACGTCAATTGCCCCTGTTCCTGGGCGAGGCGAACCAGTTCCTTGATTTTTTCGGTGAGGACGGCGGCAGGTTCGGCCGGGGAAAGGGTTTTGTCTGACGCGGCTTGGGAGGCCGGATCCGTCTGAGTCAATTTCAGCTTGGACATAGTTGCAATCGCCAACGAGGTGCTGCGGTGGCGGCTGCAGGCGCGAATATGAGAAGCAGGAACGGTTTCGTCAAGCGGCGAAATGGATCAAATGGGTCACGAGTTTTTGCCGGCGGAAACGCGGCCCGCGGGCCGTGGCGGATTCAGCGTTCGACGGGGACTTCCTTGGGGACGATATAGATGCCGCGGCGGGCGAGTTCGGGGAGAATCATGTCCACGGTGCGGTCTATGGCGCCGAGGTTTTCGGCGATGACGTCCAGGGCGTGGCGGCCGAGTTCGAGGCGGCGGGGGTGATTGGCGAACAATTGGGCCAGGGCTTGCTCCAAGGCGGCGGGGTTTTTCACCTGCACGGCGGCGTCCTTGCTGAGCAGGATGCGGGTGATGTCCTTGAAATTCTGCATGTTTGGGCCGAAGACCACGGCTTTGCCGAGGGCGGCGGGCTCGACGGGATTCTGGCCGCCGACGGCCGTGAGGCTCTTGCCCACGAAGACAACGCTGGCGGGCTCGTAGAAGAATTTCAATTCGCCGATGGTGTTGACGAGGAGGCAATCCACCTCGCCGGGGGAGAGATGGGTATTGGCGAAGATGGCGTTGCGGAGGATTAGTTTGACGCCCTGGGCCTTGAGCTTGTGGCTCAGCTCGGGGCAGCGCTCGTTATGGCGGGGGACCAGGATGAGAAAAAGCTTGGGGAATTTCTGCCGCAACCGGGCGACGATGCTGGCGAGGAGCAGTTCCTCGCCGTCATGCGTGCTGCCGGCGACGAGGATCAAGGCGTCGTCAGGCACGCCGATTTGGCGCAGGAGGGAGGTCACGTCCAGATCACGTTTTTCGCTGAAGGCGGCGGCATCGAACTTGAGGTTGCCGACGACCTGGACTTTGTCCGGGCGGCAGCCGACGTCGCGCAACTTGCGGGCTTCGGCCTCATTTTCGCAACTGACGCCGGCAAAGGCGGCGAAGATCGGGCGGAACAGCCAGTCGAATCTTTTATAACGGGGGTAGGAGCGGGCGGAGAGGCGGGCGTTGGTGAGGAAAACGGGGATGCGGAGATCGGCGGCGCGCCAGAGGAAATTGGGCCAGATTTCGGCTTCGAGCAGGATGACGGCTTCCGGGTTGATGGTGGCCAGGGCGTGGCGGACGAATTTCCGGCGGTCCACGGGGTAGTAGATTTTGGTGATGCGGCTGGGGAGGCGGCGGCGGTATTCGGCCATGCCGGTGGTGGTGGTGCAGGAGACGACGATTTTGGCGTTGGGAATGCGGGGCTCCAGCGCGCTGATCAACTGGGTGCAGAGGCCGACCTCGCCGACACTGACGGCGTGGAACCAGATGGTTTGCCGGTTGGTGAGGGCTTGTTTGACGGAAGGATCATAAATGGCGAAGCGCTGGCCAAAATCCGTGGTCCAGTCCGCGGGCCGCCGCCGGAGGCGCCAGAAATAATACGGCGACGCCAAGGTGAAGAAGACGATGAATAGGATGTTGTAAAGTGTCCGCACCGCAATGCCCAAAATATGGTTGGCTTAAATGTTCAGTACCAGATGAATGACGATGGGAATGCTGTCACAATCGGGATTGCTTTTCAATCCCGGAAAAAGAGCCACCAGACCGCCAGGAGCACGGGCAGGAGGCAGGGCAGGGAGAATTTCAGGATGAAGGCGAGGAACGAGGGCAGGGGGACGCCCCGTTGCGCGGCGATGGCTTTGACCATGAAATTCGGTCCGTTGCCGATGTAGGTGGCGGCGCCAAAGCAGACGGCGCCGATGCTGATGGCGAGGACCTGGGCGGTTTTATGGTCCAGCAAGGGGGCGATTTCGCGGGTGCCGGCCACGCCAAAAAGCACATTGAGAAAGCCAAGATATGTTGGGGCGTTGTCGAGCACGGCGGAGAGGCAGCCGGTGCCCCAGTAGAACAGCGCCGCCGGCGGATTGGGTCCCAGCAGCGCGGCTGCGCCGTGGTTCAGCCACGCCAGGGCGGGGATCATGGTGGCAAAAAGGCCGGCGAACAGGACGGCGACTTCGCTGACGGGGTGGAAATTGAACTCGTTCGCCGCGTGGACGGATTTTTGGGTGGTAAAATAGGAGCCGGCCGCCGCCGCCAGCATGAGCGCTTCCCGGAGGAACGGCGGATGGGTGATAAATACGGCGCCGAGGATGACAGCCAGGAACGCGAGATTGGCCAGACCGTCAACCCGCCAGGCCGCGGGGAGATTTCCCTGAACCATTTCGCGCCTTGAACCCCTGAACCACGACCAGCCCCGCCACCCGATATTGCCCATACGCGGAAACCGTTTCTCCCTCTCCCCGGGGGAGAGGGCCGGGGTGAGGGCGAGCTTCCCCGCACCAACATCGCCTTCTTTGGACGTTGGAAGTTGGATGTTCGGTGTTTCCCGGTCCGTGGGCCGGGAAGGGCGGGGGGCCTTTTGCGCGCGGGCGAAAGCGGCTTGATCCACCACAAAGAAGATGGCCAGGAGCAGGCCCACGCCGACGGCCCACATGGGCCAGCATTTTTGGGCCACCCACCAGAACGGGACGCCTTGGAGGTAGCCCAGGAAGAGGGGCGGGTCGCCAATGGGCGTCAGGCAGCCGCCGACGTTGGCGACGAGGAAGATGAAAAAGGCGATATGGTACGCCGCGATGCGGCCCTGGTTCATCTGAATCCAGGGGCGGATGAGGAGCATGGCCGCGCCGGTGGTGCCGAGGACATTGGCGGCGAGGGCGCCGATGAACAGGAGGAGGACGTTGGCCAGGGGCGTGGCGCCGCCGGGAAGCTGGATGGAGATGCCGCCGGCGACGACAAACAGGGAGCCAATCAGCGCGATGAAGCTGACGTATTCGTGGCCGGCATGGCCCAGGCTGGCCACATCGCGCAGAACGAAGAGATAAACCGCCGTCGTGACCGCGCCCAGCCCGAGGGCGACGTGGGGATAGTACGTGGTCCACCAGCGCGGCGCCAGGACGGGCGCGATGGCCATGGCCCCGAGCAGCAGGACAAACGGCAGGATGAGGATGGGGGATGGAGCCGCCACGACGGGATTTTCGGGGAGGTTGGCCACCCGGTCAATTGAAACCG
>CAZHIM010000115.1:0-8785 GCA_964532525.1 uncultured Bifidobacteriaceae bacterium | reverse complement strand
TTTCTACCACCCCGGCCCCCGGCCCGGGTAACAAAACTTTTGGCTCAATTCGTGCTCCACCTCCAGTGTTAGGTTTTCGCTCTCAATAGCCCCAACCAAATAAATATATGGATTCATACGCAAACCTTTCCTCGTATGCTGCGCCGCGCCCCCCGCAGCCGAAACAGCGAGCGAACGACATTTTCAACTCCGCAATCGGGGAATACGAACACGTAAAAACCCAGTTAAAGCCAGAACAATCCGTCAATTTTGTCTGCTATATCGGTGGTGGCATTTTTGATGTTTATTCCGTTACGGCTTCCGGCCACTATTTTGAAATAAGGGCCAAAGATGGCGGCGGCAATATTCATATAATAACGGTTCCCGTTGAACAAATTGCATTTGACATAATAGTCTCTAAAAAAGTGAACGATGAACCGCCCCGGGAAATTGGGTTTAAGCCACTTGACGCACCAACCCAAAAACAGGGATGAATTCATCCTTTTTTTATGGATTCGCCGAAAAGACAAGTTGGTGCCAGAACGGCCATTGTTTCCATTCACGCCGTGATTAGGGCGCTTCATGGCTTTAAATTCATCAGCAGTTTTTACGTCAATGAAAAGACAAAACGTTACCACGTTGTTTGGACGAAAAAAGGAGCCAAATTTGCATCCGATTTCGTAAAAATCTCTAATCACACGACGAACATTTTGACGGGCGATTTTCATGTTTCTGACGCGATGTCGGAGGTGTTGTGGACCGTAATGGACCCCGATTCTAAATGATTCTAAGGAAACAGCATGGCCCTCGATTTCGGAGCCTTCCGATATCCCTCCGGGATTCATGGAGGGCACGCGCAGAATTTTCGGCATCCCTCCAACCTGACCAGTTCAATCCTTTGGAGGAAGCGGCGGAAGTGTGGCGTTCAACGTCACAGATTGTGACCTTAAATGGTTTTACCAGTCATGAGACACCATGAAATCGAAGAAACCCATTGAGTCGCTCATTTTGACGTTGCGCGGCCAGAAGGTAATGCCCGATGCCGATTTGGCGGAGCTTTACGGGGTGCCGACCAAGCGGCTCAACGAACAAGTCAAGCGCAACGCCGACCGGTTCCCGGAGGATTTTTTGTTTCAATTGACCGCCCCGGAGTTTGAAAACTTGAAGTCGCAATTTGCGACTTCAAGTTTGGGGGTCGCTCAAAAAGCGGGTGTTCTGCCGAACCGGTCACAATTTGTGACCGCATCCCACGGTGGCCGCCGCAAGGTGCCTTTCGCCTTCACCGAGCACGGCGCGATCATGGCGGCGACGGTATTGAACAGTCCCGAAGCGGTGGCCATGAGCGTCTTTGTGGTGCGTGCTTTCATGCAAATGCGCCAGCTCGGACGCCGGAAAATCTTATGGCCACCAAAACGGCCAGACTATAACATGATTCATTATCAGCTAAAAAAATGCCCCATGCCATGGGCTTTTTAGTATATTTGTAGTCAAATCAACCCTATCAAAAACGGAATCAGTATGATTACTTCAAATTTGTTCAAGCGCTGCCCGAAGACCGGAAAGATCCGCGGCATCAACCTGAGCGCCTGGCCAAAATGGTCCCTGCTTTTTGCCGGATTGGCCGCCTGCGCCTGGTATCTGTTCCGCGTGATTCCCAAACCGTCCCGCGCGGCGTATCCGTGCCAGCGCGCAGCCGCGCCGATACGGATCGGATTTCTGACCTATTGCGTCGCCCTGATGGGATATGCCTTGTCATCCACCAAGGCCAGGTCGCTTTTAAGGCACAAAAAGCCTGTCCTGGCCGGTCTCTGTTGTGTGGCGGCGATCGTATCGCTGCTGGTTTTTATTGCGAATGACTCTCGTCCGGCTTTTGCGGCACATCCGGTCGGCCCGGCAAAGGGAATCTTCCCCGGACGGGTGGCGTGGGTTTATAACGCCAAGGCGGCATTATGGAACGGCACAGGAAACTACTGGGACGCCGCCGTCAATCCCCAGGCGGAATATGACAAGTCCTTTACCGCGGGCATCGCGGCGCTTTCCGGCGGGAAAACCGATGCCGATTCCTGGGACAAAATATTCCATTGGTTCAACCAGGCTCACGGTCGCGCCGGCACGGGTTATCAGCCCGGCGACCTGATCGCCATCAAGATCAACCAGAACAATACGGCCGCGCCCGCCGCCGACCATGGCAATGCCATGAACGCCAACCCCCAGACCTGCGTTGCAGTCGTCGCCAGCCTGGTGAACGCCGGCGTGCCCCAGGCCGATATTTGGATCGGCGACCCCAGCCGCGCCGTCACGGACAATATTTTCAATGCAATCCACCATGCGTTTCCCGACGTCAAAGTGGTGGATTATTTCGGCAACAACGGCCGCGTCACCACCACCAACGTGGACGGGGCTTTTCCCAATAAAGACGTCAAGAACGCCGAGTCGGCGTGCTTTTACCATGCGCGATATATCATTGACCAGCCCCTGCTCAAAGGCCACGTCGGCCAGATCATCACTTTCGGTTCAAAAAACTTTTACGGGATTAACGGGATCGTGCCGGACTGGCAGGCCAACGGCGGAAAGCATCCCGGTGACAACGCCCTCACCGCCTACATGACCAACGCGAATTTCGGCGGCAAAGTCGTCTTGTGGTGCATGGACGCGATGTATCCGAGCCCGAAGCTGGACGACGCTCCCTTCAACGGCGTGGCGCTGGCGCCCTTTAACGGCAAGCCGATGTCGAGCTTGATCATGTCGCTCGATGGCGTCGCCGAGGAGTGCGTTTCCTACGACTTCTGGAGCACGATCTCCGGCCAGTCCGGCGGAAACAGCTACATGTACAACGCGGCGAAGGCCGGCGCCGGCGTGGCCGACCATTGGAACAATGCCACGGCCAAACAATACGCGAAAAACCTGGACCCCAATGCCAACGGGATTGAATTGATTGAAGTGAAACCCTGATAACGAGCCAGCCTGACATGGAAACCAAAGTCCGGCGCTTTCTGCCAGCATGCCTGATGCTCACCGCCGGCTTTTATTTTGGCGGCTGCGCGTCCGCTGAATTGAAAGCCTATCGCGGCAAGCCATTCCAAGACAGTGTGTATCAGGGAGGGCCGCAGAAAATTCCCGGACGCGTGCAATGCGCCTACTATGATTTTGGCGGCGAAGGCGTAGCCTATCATAATCAGGACACCAAGAACCACGGCAGCGGCGAACTGAATCCCGCGAACGGGACGTATCTCAACGAGTTCCGGATGAAAGAGGGCATCAGCACGTCCTACACGAAATTTCACAGCCAGCCGGCCATTGACAACAGTCCCTACAACTTGGTGCAGCCGCCCGAGGGACAACTCTACGTCGGCTGGACGGCACCCGGCGAATGGTTCAACCTGACCGTGGCGGTCGAACAGGCCGGGGTCTATGCCATTGATCTGCTCTACACCTCGAACCGGGGCGGGACCATTTCCCTGGATCGAGACGGGCAGCCATTGGTTTCCGCGGTCAGCCTTATTTCAACCAGCACTGACAAGGATCCCATCGCCTGGCGCCAATGGCACCACTGGAATGTCATGACCAACCTGGCCGAGGTGGCGCTGCCCAAAGGCGTGAGCGTTTTGACCCTTCACATTGTCACCGAAGGCAATATGAATCTGGCCTATCTTGATTTTGAGCCGAAACATAAATAGCCCTCTGGTTCACTTTCCAGTGCGTTGACAGGTCATTTTTCCCCGGGCGCGGCGTAATTGCGCGGAGCGCCACGGACAAAAAAATCCTTGACGGCCGGCGCTGACTGTCCTACTGTACTATGACAGTAAACCCGTATGCTCCTGCAAATTGATTTCAAGTCCGGCACGCCGGTTTATCTGCAACTGGTCGAGCAGGTGCGCCGGGCGGCCGCCGCCGGCGGGCTTCGCGCGGGCGAGCCGCTGCCGTCCATCCGCCCGCTCGCGGAGGAGCTGCGCGTGAACCGCAACACCATCGCCAAGGCCTACGCCGAACTCGAAAGCCAGGGCGTCATCGAAACCATCCCCGGCAAAGGCTGCTTTCTCAGAGAAGTCAACTCCCCGCTCACCAAGTCCGCCCGCAATGATCTCCTCATCCAGGAGGTGGACCGCGCCATCGTCGCCGCCCACCACCTCCAGATCACCGACGCCGAGCTCCTCGCCCTCCTCAAAAAGCGCCTGGACGCCTTCGACCGCAAAAACCAGGCCGCCAACGATTCCCCGAATCACCCATGAACACCGACACGCCCATCATTGAAATTCAGAACCTGGTGCGCCGCTACGGTAAACACGACGCCGTCAACGGGCTCTCCCTTTCCGTCCCCGCCGGCAAATGTTACGGCTTCTTCGGCCGCAACGGCGCCGGCAAGACCACCACCATCAAGTGCCTCCTCAATCTCCTCCGGCCCGACGCCGGCACCGCGCGCGTTTTCGGCCTCGATCCGCGCCGCCACGAAGTCGCCGTCAAATCCCGCCTCGCCTACGTGCCGGACCAAGTCGCCTTTTACCCCTGGATGTCCGTGCGCGACACGCTGGAATATCTCGCCTCCTTCCGCACCCATTGGAACCGCGACCTGGAAGCCGATTTGCTCCGCCGCTTCCAGCTCGACCCCACCCAAAAAACCAGCGCCCTCTCCAAGGGCCAGCGCACCCAGCTCGCCCTCCTCGGCGCCATTTGCCCCGAGCCCGAGCTGCTCGTGCTCGACGAGCCCACCAGCGGCCTCGACCCGATCGTCCGCCGCGAATTCATCGAAACCGTCATCGGCGCCTATCAATCCGGCGACCCCGGCCGCCGCACCGTGTTTGTCTCCACCCATCTCATCGCGGAATTTGAGGGCCTCATTGACGACTTCACCATCATCGGGCAGGGGCGCGAGCTGCTCACCATGAACGCCGACGCCGCCCGCGACCGTTTCCGCAAAATCCGCGCGCGGTTCCCGCGGGAATTGAAATTGTCCCTTTCCGGCGCGCTGCAAGTGAAACGCTCCGGCCGCGAGGTGGAAATCCTGGCCAACGGCAACAGCGAGGCCTTGCTCGCCGAATTGAAATCGCACCAGCCGGAGGAATTGCAGATCGAATCCCTGACGCTGGAGGAAATCTTTGTGGCCTCGGAAACCCTGAAAAAGGCATGAACGCCCTCGTCAAAAAAGAAATCCGCCTGCTCTTGCCAAGCTGGATTGCGGCCCTGCTCCTCGCCTTGGTCCAGGTATTCACCCGGCCCTATAACTTTTACATCGTCTCCCTGCCGTTCTTCGGCCTGGCGATCATGGCGCTGACCACCATCGGGCGCGAGGCCAGTCTCAACACGTTTTCCTCGCTGCTCGCCCAGCCTACGGAACGGCGCCGAATCTGGCAGGTGAAACTAACCGTCCTATCCGCCGCCTTTTTAACCGTTTTGCTCGTGTGGCTCGCGGCTTTCGGCATCGCCTTTGTCCATTCCGACGTGGATGCCTCCGTCCGCGAAAATTCCGGCAACTTCTTCCTCGGCATGTGCCTCCTCGCTGCCGCTATCTTCGCCGGTGGCTTGTGGACCACCCTGTTACTGCGTCAAATCGCGGGCGCCTTCTGGCTCACCCTGCTGGTGCCCGCCATCCTCGCCAGCTTCTCCGCCATCTTCTTCGCCAACACCCTGTCAGAACCCCTCGTCATCGCCGTCTTGAGCGTGGTCATCGGCACCTATTCCATCGCGGGATTTCTGTTCGCGCACTGGCTGTTCTTCCGGGCCCAAGACGTCGGCTGGTCGGGCGGAGTCATTTCGTTCCCGGAATGGACGTTCCTCTCCGCGCGCGCCGGCACCGCCGCCGACCGCCGCACCCGCCAGCCCCTGTTCGCGCTGCTGAAAAAGGAGTTGCTCTTGCAGCAGGGCGTCCTCACCGGCGCGGCGGGATTGTTCGTCCTGAACGCCGCCAGCGTTGCCCTGCGGGTGATCCATCCCTTTCCCAAAGCTTCCGTGGGCGCCGTGGTCACCTCGCTCTTTTGGCCGCTCTGGACCATTCTGCCCGTGCTCATCGGCAGTCTCGCCATCGCCGAAGAACGCCGGCTCGGAGTGATGGAAGGCCAGCTTTGCCTGCCCGTCTCCCGCAACCGCCAATTTCTCGTCAAGGCTTTCACCGTCCTGGGCCTGGGCACCGTGTTGGGCGGCGTGATGCCGTTCATGTTGGAAGACATCGGCTGGAGCCTCACCGGCAATAATCACTATTCATATGATCCCACCGATCTCGGCCCCGTGTTTTACGCCAACTTGGCCGCCGCTCCCTGCCTGGCGCTGGCCAGTCTCTTCGCCTCCAGCCTGGCAAAGAATTTTCTGCAAGCCGTCGGCATTGCCCTCGTGACCATTATTGGCTGGATGATGCTGGTGCCGTTCTCCACCAACGGTTGGCTGATCTTTTACGCGCAGGTTTTGCACCCGATCATCCTCCCGCTCTTCCTCATGGTCCCCACCTTGGCGGTCACTCTGGCTTGGCTGGCGTATTTGAATTTCCGCAGTTTTCGTGAAGGCTGGCCCCTCTGGCGCCGCCAAATCCTCGGAGCGACCGGTGCGTTGCTCTTTCTTAGCCTCGGCAGTTCCGCGATTTACCAGCGCGCGTGGGAGGTCTTCGAACCCGCCGAGCCTGCCCATGGCCTCGCCAGACTCTCGTTCGACCAACCAACGCAATTGCGCTGTGAAAGCGACCACAACCTGCTGGTTCGTCTTCCGGACGGCCGCGTCTGGTTCGATTTCTTAAACGGTGGCTTCGCGGACGACCGCGAGGGCTCCCGTTTGCAGTTCTGGCGGTACTTCAATCCGCTGCCGCACAGCGCCGGCCCGCAAAAGTTCATCGCCGGCTCAAAGTGGCTCGCCGCCAGCGCGCGGTATGTGGATATGTGGGCTGAAACCGGGAAGGGGGCTGAACGCGCCGCCGTCCATGTCACCGGTTATGCCGATTCCGTGGGCATCCAATCGGATGGTATCTTGTGGGCTTCCGGAAAATCGAGTTCCACCAACTGGACCGCCAATACGCTCACGCCCTTTGGCAATGACACCCACTGGCGCCAGTTCGTCCGGGCCGGGACCCCGGCTTCGGTCGTTTTGCTGAAGAACGACGGGACCCTCTGGCGCTGGGGAACCAACCACTTCGACTGGACCAACTGGCCGCAAGCCTGGCCCGGGCTGCGCGCCTTCCAACCCTATCAGATTGGCACCAATTCCGACTGGACCGACATCTACTGGTTCAACGGCATCCTCGCCCGGAAAACCGACGGGAGCGCGTGGCACATATCCCGCGGTAAGGACGATCAGGATCACATGGCGCGTGACCCGGATTACGAGCCGGTTGCCTGGGAGAATCACTCCGAAGGTTCGCCGGAGGGTTGGCTGACTTACCGTCGCCATAACGGGACGCTTTGGGCGTATGGCAAACTGCATGGCTATAAGCAAGGAGCCCCGCTTGAAACGCTCCAAATTGGCCGCGACACGAACTGGCTGGCCAGTGCCCAATCCTGGGATTGGCTCGTCGCCCTCCGGCAGGATGGCACCTTATGGCAATGGCCTTATGACTATCGCCGCGGCCCGGCCGCAGTTTTGACGGCCCCGCCGGTTCCCCTGGGCATTCACCATGACTGGCGGGCCATCACTGGTGTCCAGGACGGTGTCGTTGCGCTGGCTGCCGACGGCGGCTTGTGGTTCTGGCCGAACCCGCAGGCTTACGAATACACGAAAATAATGATCCAGCTCCCCAAACAGCCCAAATTCCTCGGCAACGTTTTCGACGGCACGGAATAGCCTGAATATCTCATAGTTGCATTGGCAGGCGAGGGCGACGTAGCGCAGGTTTCCAAACCTGCTGTATCGCCGATTTCCAAATCGGCAGGGTGTCGCAGTTGCGAGCGCATTGATTTGGCGGACAGTCTGCGCGTTGGAAACCCGCGATACAGCAGACTTGGCGCTACGATGGAGGCCGGCCGGCACTGCTCCAACGCCAGTCCTCTGGACGGGCGCAGAGACCCGCAGTCACAGGATTGTTCCGGATGTAGCGGGCAATGCGTGCCCTCTCCTCGTCGTTCCGAATCCAGTGGTCATGGGATTCCGGTTGCCAGAACGGTGCTTCGTCCAAAGCCAGGATCTTCTTGGCGCGGCGCGAGGTGAATTGTTTCCACGATTTCAAGATGTCGCTCAACAGGTGGTTTGGCAATGGCGAGACAATTGCATGCACATGGTTGGGCATCACGACCCATTCGTGCAGCAGATACCGGCTCTCGTGAAAGTGACGAAGGGAGTCAGCGACGAGATCCGCGAGGTCCGCCCGGCGCAAGTGGCAGGCACCCACGCCCCGGTCGAGATAACGTTCGACTTTCCGGTAAAGATCGCGCGCGATTTCTTCCTCAGAATCGTTGATGGTATCGTCGCCTTTGGCGTAATCGCTCAGGCGGCGGAGTCGTTCCACCTTTTCGCGTTCAAATTTCAGCAAAACTTCCGCAGGCAACGAATCGGCCAGGCGAAAGGTGACGAAGTAAGCAGCCCCTTCGCGCTTAACGTGCGGCAAATAGCCGCGGGTATGAATGCCGGAGCGAAGCGGGTTGGCGGTTTCATCCTTCGCTCCACTGACACGGAGTTGCTGACGGGTGCGTTCCAAGCCGGGATTCGGCTCGTTCGGATTCTGAGCCTGCATGGGGAAATTCTAATAGCTTGGACGAACGCGAGCAATATTCAGGATGCGGCGTTTTTTGAACGTGGCGCAGACTTCCAAACCCGCGTGCCGTTCGCCAGCCCAACGCGCTCGAAATTGCGACGCCCTGCCGATTTGGAAATCGGCGATACAGCAGGTTTGGAAACC
>CAZHIM010000114.1:0-8786 GCA_964532525.1 uncultured Bifidobacteriaceae bacterium | reverse complement strand
CCCCCCACTTTCCCCGTGAGACAATGCCGTTGACACGGTCTGTTCTGAAAGACAATAGTCCGATTCAACCATCAAGCTATGCCCACCATCAACTGTGTTTACTGCGGCCACGCCCTGGAGACCGATCACGCCCCCGCCGGCCAGCCCCTCAAATGCCCCAACTGCGGCTCGGACAACACCGTCGCCGCCGGCCGCGCCCGCACCCTCCGCCTGCCTCAAATCCGCCCCGCTGCCGAACGCGAGCCCGTGGATTCCCTCGTCGCCCCCGTCGCCACCCGTATCGCGGACAACATCGAGAAGGTCATCGTCGGCAAACATAATGAGATCATCCTCACCATCATGGCCTATTTCGCCGGCGGCCATGTCCTCCTCGAAGACGTCCCCGGCGTCGCCAAAACCGTCCTCGCCCGCGCCTTCGCCCGCACCATCGGCGGCGCCTTCAAGCGCATCCAATGCACCCCCGACCTTCTGCCCAATGACATCACCGGCAGTTCCATCTTCAATCCCAAAACCACCGACTTCGAGTTCCGCGCCGGCCCCGTCTTCGCCCAGATCGTCCTGGCCGACGAAATCAACCGCGCCACCCCCCGCTCCCAGGCCGCCCTCCTCGAAGCCATGGCCGAACGCGCCGTCACCGTGGACGGCAACCGCTACGATCTCCCCGCCCCCTTCTTCCTCGTCGCCACCCAAAACCCCGTGGACCACGAAGGCACCTTCCCCCTGCCCGAAGCCCAGCTCGACCGCTTCCTTGTGCGCCTCAGCCTCGGCTACCCCGACTTGGAGCACGAGGTCGCCATGCTCCAGCGCTTCGAGACCGCCGATCCCTTGGATGCCTTGGCGGACGTCGTCACCACTGAAGACGTCATCGCCTGCCAGCAAGCGGTCCGCGAGGTGCATGTGGATGAAAAAATCTCCCGCTACGTCGTGGAAATCATGCGCGCCACCCGCGAACATTATGACGTCATGCTCGGTGGCAGCCCGCGCGCGTCCATGGCCCTGTCCCGCTGCGCCCAGGCCTTCGCCGCCATTCACGGCTACGGCTTCGTGCTGCCGGACGACGTCAAACAGGTGTTGCCTTTCGTCCTGGGCCACCGCCTCATCCTCCGGCCCGAAAGCCGCCTCCGCAAAAAAACCGTCCCCGGCGTCCTCACCGAAATCCTGGATTCCGTGACCGTGCCCACCGTCGCCGCCGACGCCCGCTGACATGAAATGGGCCCTGGGCATCGTTGGCTTGCTCGTCGTGGGACTGGTGTTTCACTTGAACCTGCTGGTCTATGCCATGTACGTCCTCGGCGGCGCCCTGCTGCTCGGCCGTTTCCTCGCCCGCACTTGGACGGAAAATCTCGTCGCCCGCCGCACCACCGTCGAAAACGTCTGCGAAATCGGCGGCGCCATCGCCATGAGCGTGGAGCTGGAAAACCGCGGCCGCCTCTCGGTGCCGTGGATATTATTGGAAGACTCCCTTCCCCGTCCCGCCCGCCCGGACCTCCGCCCGCGCGTGCAAGTGGAGGGCCCGTGGGTCGCCCTCACCCGCCTGGCGCCCGGCGAAACCGAAACCGTCTTCGAGTACCACGTGAAATTCCTCCAGCGCGGCTATTATCAGTTCGGCCCCCTGCTCGTGGAAACCGGCGACGTTTTCGGCCTGCACCGCCGCTACCGGTTGCTCACCGAACCGCAATTCGTCCTGGTCCTGCCCAAGGTTCTCCCGCTCCAGGGCTACAACCTGGCGTCGCGCCGGCCCATCGGCGAAATCCGCGTGGCCCATCGCCTGTTTGAGGACCCCACCCGCCTGGCCGGCGTCCGCCCGTTCCAACAGGGCGACCCGCTGAACCGCATCCACTGGCGCGCCACCGCCCGCACCGGCCAGTTGCACAGCCGCGTCTATGAAAACTCGCGCGTCGCCGGCGCCACCTTCCTGCTCGATTTCCATCAGCAGAATTTCCCCGGCCCGCTCGGCGCCAATTCCGCCGAACTCGCCATCGTCACCGTGGCCGCCCTCGCCAACGCCGTGTTCCTCCAGGGCCGCCAGCTCGGCTTGGTCACCAACGGCCGCGACGCCGCCGACCGTGTCCGCGAAGAAGGCTGGGCGGGCGAATTCCTCAACCGCACCCTCGCCCGCCAGCAGGCCGCCGCCCCCGGCGAGAACACCCGCCTGCGCCCCGTCATCGTCCCCACGCGCAAAAGCGCCGACAGCCTCTTGCGCCTGCTCCAAACCCTCGGCCGGCTGGAACCCACCGATGGCCTGGATTTCGCCGCCCTGCTGCGCGAAGCCGCCGCCCAACTCCCGCGCGACGCCACCGTCGTCGCCGTCTTCAGCCGCGTCACGCCCGAAATGGCGCTGGCCCTGGGCGAACTCGTCCGCCAGGGATTCTTGGTCGCCGCCATCGTCGTCACCTTCGGCGCCGAAGCGTTGCCCGACTGGGCCAAGCCGCCCGAGTGGGCCGAAATCCTCCTCGCCCAGGGCATCAACTTCCACATCGTCAATTCGGAGGACGCCGTCACCAACCTCTGCGCCCAAGCCCTCATCCGCTGACATGGTCCCCGCCAAACCATCCAAAACGCTCGCCGATTACCTGGTCATCGCCGTCAGCCCGGCCTTGATCATCCTCCTGGTCCATAGCGTCTGCTTCTTCCTGGTGGACATCTTCTACCGCGGCGAAGCCGCCGGCGGCGTGCGCTGGGTGCTCTTCTGGTTCGTCCTTGCCGTCGTCCTCATCGCCCGCATCGGCATCGAACAGGGCGACGCCCACGCCATGGCTTACGGACTCTCCCTGGCCGGAGCCGCCTGGGCCTACCTCTGCGTCGTCCAAACCAACGCCGTCTTCGGCGCCCTCCTGCTGGCCATTGTCTGGTTCACCGCCCATAAAATCACCGCCAACTGCACGCTGGTGGATGACGAGGCCGACGCTTCCGGCCAGGGCCTGCTGCCTTCCCTCCGCCAATTGCCCCGGCTGCTCCGGCAGCGGCTCCCGTCGCTGGCAAAAAAAGCCGCCGCCGCTACGCGCCCCGCCGCCGCCGCCGCCGTCCCCGCGGCCAAAAAAACCAAATCGCCCGCCGCGCCCCCCGGCCTCTGGCTCATCTATTTTTCCTTGGCCGCCCTCCCCATTTTTGGCCTGGGCCAAATGCTCCTGCCCGCCGGCGACCTCGCGGCGCGCCACCGCGGCTTCGTTCATCTGTTCCTCTATCTCACCGCCGCGCTCGGCTTGCTCGTCACCACCAGCTTCCTCGGGCTGCGACGTTACCTGCGCCAGCGCTATCTCGTCATGCCGGGCAACATCGCTTTCGGCTGGGTCCAATTCGGCGTCATCGGCGCGGCGCTCGTGTTGTGTCTGTCCTTGTTGCTGCCGCGTCCCGGCGCGAGCGAGGCCTGGGGCGCCTTGCGCTATCACGTGGATTATCAAATCCGCCGCGCCAGCGCCTACGCCGCGCACTTCAATCCCCACGGCTCCGGCTCCGGCCGCGCCGGCAATCAATCCGCCCCCAATGCCCAGCCGGGATCCCCGCCCTCATCCGGCGGCCAATCTTCCGATCAAACCGGCAGCTCCGGCGCCGGCCCCGGGGGCCAGCAACCCGGCGACTCCTCCGGCCAGAATTCAGGTTCCGGTTCGCAGCGCAATCCTTCGGCCGGCGTCAGTTTGTCTCCGGCGGCCGGCGCCATTTATCCGTGGCTCAAACTCCTGTTCTATCTAGCCGCCTTGGTTGGCCTCGCCTGGATGTTTTATCGCTACCGCGTAGCCATCCTCGCAGCCGTCCGGCAATTCATCGCCGCGCTCCGGGCCTTCTTCCGGCCCGCTGCCCGCGCCCGGCCTGCCGCCGCCCGGGCGCCCGCCCTGCCGGACTTCAAGTCTTTCCCCAATCCCTTCCTCACCGGCGCCGACCGTGTCTGGCCGCCGGAACAATTGGTCACCTGCACCTATGACGCCCTGCAAAGCTGGGCCCGGCAGGAAGACACCCCGCCCGGCTCCCCGGAAACCCCGCGCGAATTCTGCCGCCGGCTCGCCCGCGAAATCCCGGACGCCGCGCCCGCCCTGGAGCATCTCGCCTTCCTCTACGGCCACGTCGCCTATGGCGCTTCCTTCCCCGCCAACTTCGACCGCGACCACCTGCGCCTGCTCTGGGACTACCTGGCCCTTCCGCGCCCAAAACCGGAACCCCGCAGTTGAATGAGTTAATGAGTTAATGAGTTAATTCGCGAAAATTCGCGATTCGCGTCAAACTTTTCCGTCTTAAATCCGTGTCCATCTGTAGCTGTCCACACGGTTTACGGTCCTTCGACATTGGGCGTTGCATGTCGAATGTTGAACGTTTCCGATTTTCACCGTTTCATCCATCCTCCATCTCCATCTTCCATCCTCAGTTTTTATCTGTGTTCATCTGTGGTTGAACTGATTTGTTCCAGCTTAGCCATGCCGGTCCATTCCGTCCGCCGGCACCACCTGCAATATCACCACCGCACTGCTGCACCCCCATGAATACAACGTCCCCGCGGGCGTCGGCCACGACCAGCGCGACCACGAAAGATTGTCCCCCGCCCGGCGGTTCTTCCACGCCTGGTTGGCGTTGGTTTGCAGCCAGCTTTCGTACCGGGCCTGCAACCCGCGGTCCTTCATGAACTTCACCAGCCAGCGCACGCAAATGCCGTTGAACCCGGCGGCATCCCCCTCCTGCCCGTAATCCGGCAGGATCCCCTCCCGGCACAAATGATCCCGCGTGAAATCCGCCGCCAGCACCGCCTCGTTCGTGTACCCCAGGAAATTCGCCGCGCCGATAAACGTCCCCTGGTTGTAGCTGAATGATTTCCGGCTGATTCTGCCGCTGATATCAATGTTGTCGCAAATCCGTCCGCTCTGCGGGTCGAACAGCGTGTTCCGCTCCCATTCAAACATGGCCCGGCTCCGTTGCAAATACGCCGGGTCCCCGGAAATCCGGTACAGCAAAAACGCCGCGATCGCCCCCGGGCCGTTCACACAGGCGTTCTTGGAACGGTTGGTCGTCTTCCACCACAGCCCGCCGCCCAGGTTCGTGGACCACGCCCGGGCAAAACACATCTCAAAATTGCTTTTCGCCACCTTGAAAAAATTCGTGTTCCCCGTCAATTGGTTCGCCCGCGCGCAGGCGATCACCATCCACATGATGTCGTCGTTGAAATCGTTCCGCCCCCATTTCGTGCCGTGGTCGGCCACGAAGCCGTTATAGACGTTGCTGAACATGGTCAGGCACGCCGGGTCGGTGGTCCGCTCGTAGGTGTCCAGCAGCATTTCCAATTCCTCGGCCCGGTCCCAAAACCACGTCTTCCCCCCCTCGGTCGTCTGATGAAAAAATCCGCCGGCCCGGTTGGTGAAATAGAAGGCCCGGTTATACCCCAAAAATACTGCGTCCGCATCCGCCGGGGTGAAGGCCCGCGCCCGCGGCGCCACCCCCCACCCCAACGCCGCCGCCACCAACAGCAGCAGGGCATTCCGGCAATAGTGTGACAGTGAATTCGCGGTCGGCTCGGGTCGGTTCATGGCGCGTGGCAAAAGCTCCGCCGATTCTTGGGTAACGTCCCTCCCCTGGCAAGCACTCCTTTCCGGCAAAACTCCCGCGGCCAAAATCGCTTGGAAACGGTCGTTGACACCTCGGCGCCACCGGTTTAATTTGTCGAAAACTGCAACCGATCATGTTATTTCGCATCAGCTTGATTGTGGCCATCCTCGCCGGTCTCGGCGCGGGGGGGCTGGCCTACTACGAATTTTCCAACCAAATTCCACAGCTGAAGCAACAGCGCGATAGTGAAAAGGACGCCAAGGTCACCGAAATCGCCGCCCATAATAAGACCAAGGCTGAATTGAAGAAGACGCAGGGCGAATTGGTGCAAACCCAGCAGGAATTGGCGGATACCAAATCCGAGCGCGACAAAGCCGTGGCTCGCGCCGACGCCCAAGCCAAGCGCGCCGATGACCTGAACGACCGCCTCACCAAGGCCAACGCCGATCTCCAAGACGCCCAAAACCAATTGGCCTCCTACAAGGCCAGCGATCTCACCCCCGACGAAGTCGTCCAGCTCAACAAGAAGTACAAGGCGGCCGAGACCGAAATTGCCGTCATCAACGAGGAAAAGGCCATCATCCAGCGTCAATACGCTTCCATCAAAGCCAAATACGAAAAACTCGTCGGCCTCAGCACCGATATCCTCCTGCGTCCCGATTTGAAGGGCAAGATTCTCGTCGTGGATCCCAAGTGGGATTTTGTCGTCCTGGACATCGGCGGCGACCAGGGGGCCGTGCAGGACGGAGAATTGCTCGTCAGCCGCGATGGCAAGCTGGTGGCCAAGGTGGTCATCCGCAGCGTGCAGAAAGATCGCAGCATTGCCAATATCGTGCCCGGCTGGAAACTCGGCGAAGTGATCGAAGGTGACGTGGTCACCCCCGCTCACCCGGCTTCTTCCTAAAGTGAAAATTCGCGCGGTTCATATGTTACTGGCGCTGGTTCTGGCGGCCTTGGCGTTCGTCATTACCGGCTGCTCCTCCACCGAATCCGACAACGCATCCGTCCGTCCCTGGGATACCCCGGAAGGCTGGCAGGGCGGGGCGCTGGATGGGATGATGGATCAGCAGCACCGCTAAGCTCGCTGGCGCACGCAGCAATTCGGCGTGATCACAAAGTTCACCCGGACGTCATGGGGTTCTGTTGGCACTTCTTCCAGCAGTTGAAAATCATACGCCACGCCGCATTTCACCCCGCTGGCCACCGATAGGATCCGGTCGTAAAATCCCCGCCCCCGCCCCAGCCGGTTGCCCTTCACGTCAAACGCCAGCCCCGGCACCAGCACCAGGTCAAACCGGTCCAGCGGAATCTCCTCGCAGCTCGCCAGCGGCTCCGAAATGCCAAACTTGCCCGTGACAATGTCCGTTTCCAGGTTCGTCACCCGGCGCGAGGAATAAAATTGCGCCGCGGCGTCGAACGCCGGCAGCGCGCAGATCTTTTTCGCCGGCAGCAGCTTTTCCAGCAGCGGCCACACGTCCAGCTCGTCCGGCAGCGGCGCAAAAAACAAGATCGTCCGCGCGCTCTGCAACTGCGGCTCCAGCCGCGCGCACAGCTCCCCCGACTCCACCAGGCGCACCGCCAGCGACACCTTCGCCAGGTTGGCGCGGATGCGCTGCCGCAGCTCAGCCTTGGTTTCCCTGCTCATGCGTGGTTTTTCGTCGTTCCGCAAATTGCGCCCGCCATTTCTCCACCCGCTCCTTGATCTTCTTCTCCACCCCCTGGTCCGTCGGCTCGTAAAACGTCTTGTCCACCCCCAGGTAGTCCTGCGCCACGAAATGCTCCTGGCCCTCGTGCGCATACTGGTAGCCCTGCCCATGCCCCAGCCGCTCCGCCCCCGCATAATGCGCGTCCCGCAGATGCTCCGGCACCGGAATCGTCCGCCCGGACCGCACGTCCTCCAGCGCCGCCGCGATCGCCAGCACCGCGCTGTTGCTCTTGTTCGCCGTGGCGATGTAGATCGTCGCCTCCGCCAGCGGTATCTGCGCCTCCGGCCACCCCACGAATTCCGCCGCCTGCAGCGCCGCCGTCGCCAGCACCAGCGCCATCGGGTCCGCCAGCCCCGCGTCCTCCGCCGCGCAAATCACGATCCGCCGCGCTATGAACCGCGGATCCTCCCCCGCATGGATCATCTTCGCCAGCCAGTACAGCGCCGCGTCCGGGTCGCTCCCCCGCATGGATTTGATGAACGCCGAAATCGTGTCGTAATGCGCGTCGCCGTCCCCGTCATACACCACCGCCTTCTTCTGGATGCTCTGCTCCGCCACCGCCAGCGTCAGCCGGATCACCCCGTCCGCCCCCGGCTCCGTCGTCAGCGCCGCAATTTCCAGCGAGTTCAACGCCTTCCGCCCGTCCCCGTCGGCCATCGTCGCCAGATGCCGCAACGCCGCGTCGTCCGCCGCGATCTTCAAGTGCCCCAGGCCCCGCTCCCCGTCCGCCAGCGCCCGCGCCATCAACAGAAGCAGCTCCGCTTCCGTCAGCGGATGCAGTTCAAAGATCTGCGAGCGCGATACCAGCGGCGAATTGACAAAGAAAAACGGGTTGTGCGTCGTCGCGCCAATCAGTTTGATCGCCCCGCTTTCCACGTCCGGCAGCAGCACGTCCTGCTGCGCCTTGTTGAATCGGTGGATCTCGTCAATGAACAGAATCGTGGACGCCCCCGTGTTCTCCCGCCGGTTGGTGGCCGCCGACAGCACCCGCCGCATGTCCGCCACGTTCGATTCCACGCCGCTCAAGCGTTCGAATTTGCTCTTGGTCTGCCGGGCGATGATCTGCGCCAGGGAGGTTTTGCCGGTGCCCGGCGGCCCGTAGAAAATCAGCGACTGGATGCGGTCCGCCTCGATGGCGCGCCGCAGGAGCTGCCCCTTGCCCAGGATGTGCGACTGGCCGGCGTATTCGTCCAGGTTGCGCGGGCGCATGCGCGCCGCCAGCGGCTGGCTGCCCAAGGTGTCCCGCTCCGGGTCGCGCTCCGCCCCCGGCGGGGGGTCCACCGCCTGCGAAAACAAATCGTCTCGTGCCATCAACCAAAACTACCATCGCCGGTGAATGGCCCAAAATAAAAACTTCGCCCGCCGCCCGCCGCCGAACCACTCGACGTTGGACCTGGTCGAGACGCTGGGCGCGTTTCTTTCCGCGTCGGCGGAGTCCGCGGAGCCGATGGGGAGAGAATTTCCCGAAAGCGTTCGCGCATTGAACCCCTGAACCGCAAAAGAAACATTCAACATTTCACATTCAACGCCCAATATCGAAGGGGCTCGCGCTGC
>CAZHIM010000113.1:0-8813 GCA_964532525.1 uncultured Bifidobacteriaceae bacterium | reverse complement strand
GTTAGGCTTGTTCACCGGCCTTAATACGGATAGTTTTTTTATAAAAGAAGAACATTATTAAAAGAGCATGAACCTCTCGATCAGCAAAGACCAGATCATCGCCGGTTTGCAGGCAGTTCAAAATGTCGTCAGCACGCGCACGACGCTGCCGATCCTTTCGAACGTTCTGCTCCGGGCGGAGGACAACCATCTCGAAATCACGGCCACGGATCTCGATGTGACGGTGGCGTGCAAGGTGGAAGCAAAAGTGACGAAGCCGGGGGCGACGACATTGCCGGTGAAAAAACTGTTTGGCATCGTGCGCGAATTGAATGGCGATATTGAAATCGAAGTGGATGAAAAAAATATCGCCAGCATCCGGAGCGGATCGTCGTTTTTCAAAATCAACGGTTTGGGGGCGGATGAATTTCCGCCACTGACGAAATTCAAGGATGACAAAAAGGTGACGGTCTCGCAGGAAACCATCCGGGCCATGCTGAGAAAAACCTCTTTTGCCGTTTCGAGCGACGAATCGCGGTATGTGCTCAACGGCATTTTTGTGAGTCTGAAGGAAGGGAAAATGACCTTCGTGGCGACGGACGGGCGACGGCTGGCTTTGGTGGATGAGGAAGTGGAAATTTCCGAAAAAAGCGCGGCGGAGTTGATCGTGCCGGCGAAGGCTGTCAATGAATTGACGCGGTTGCTGACGGACAAGGGAACCGTGGAAATCACGCTCGGAGAAAACCAGGCTTCCTTCTCGTTGAAAAGCGAAAACAGCCTGTCGGTTTTGCTGATTACCAAGCTCATCGAGGGAAATTATCCCAATTACCGGCAGGTGATTCCGGGCGAAGCGAAGGAAAGAATTTCGCTCGGGCGGGAAGAATTTCAGGCGGCGCTGCGCCGGGCGGAAATCATGACCAGCGAAAAGGCCAACTCGGTGAAACTGGCGTTCGGGAAAAACAACCTGACCATCACGGCGAATTCGCCGGAAGTGGGCGAAGCGCGGGAGACCCTGGCGATCAATTACAAGGGCAAGGAATTTGCGATTGCGTTTAATCCGCGGTACCTGATTGATCCGTTGGCGGCCCTCACGGAAGACGAAGTGTTTTTGGAGCTGATTGACGAATTGAGTCCGGGAGTGGTGAAGATCAATGGTCCGTTCCTGTACGTGGTCATGCCGATGCGCTTGAGCTGAGGCAAGAGCCCAGCGGGAGCGGCTCCGGGGGAGCGGACAGATTGACGATTGCGGAGGACTGGGCTCCAGGCGGCCTTGCGGGCAGCGGAGAAAGGGGATCAGGCTTTGGCGGAGGACTGGTGCTTGAGGATGGCGTCGGCCATGGAATTGACGGATTGCAGGACCTGTTTCGCCGTTTCCGGATCGGGGATTTTTAGGCCGTAAGTTTTGTCCAAGGCCACGACCAATTGCAAGGCGTCCACGGAATCCAAGCCGACGCTGCCGGGGCCGAAGAGCGGCTGGGCGTCGCCAATTTCTTCCGGACTGATCTGAAGCATGAGGTTCTCGACCATCAGCCGCCTGATGTTTTGTTTGATCTCGATTGAATTGTCCATGGCAAAGGCGTAAGCCGCGCTGAATAAAGCATGTTGCATTAGGAATCGCGGGCACGCAAGCCGGCAATGGGGAAAACCCCGGCGACTTTGCTTTTTGCGGGACACGAGGAGACCAAGGGGCCGAGAATTCAAGTTCATGAAATTTTTCGCAACCAAGGGGCGAAACGGCCGGGGCGGAAGAGCCTGGAGCCGGCTGGCCGGGGTTCTGGTCTGCGCCCTGCCGCTCACGACGCAGGCGGTGCCGGCGCGGCTGGTGCTGGCGCTGGATGGCGTGGCGTACCGGGACTTGGTGGCGTTGCAGGCGGGTATCACGCGGACGAACTTCTGGGGCAGGACTTACCAATTGCGGGCGTTCACGGCGGCGGAGGGTTATTTTCCGGTTAGCCGGATGATTTCCACGTTTCCCTCGGCGAGCGACGTGGCGTGGACGGACATTTTCGGGGACCGCCCGCTGCCGGGGTACCAGCGGACGTATTACAGCGCGGCGGCGAATTCGGTCATCGAGCTGAACGGGGTGACGAGCACGATGGAGCACGAGCGGCAAATGGACTGGCAGGTGCAGAACGGGCTGGTGCGGGCGATGGGCTATATGTTTCCAGTGCACACGTACCGGTATGAGTTGCACGGCATGGCGGCGCATTTTTGGAAGGCGGCCGACGGGGTGCGGGACTACTACGTGTACGTGCGCGCTTCGGATGACGCCCAGCATTTGCAGCGGGACATCTTTGGGCTGCTCTGCGAGCTGGACCAGCGGCTGCAAATGCTGCGGGCGACTTACCGGACCCGCGAAGGGCGGGACCTGGAAATTGTGATGCTTTCGGACCACGGGCACAACCACGCGGGGCGCGGGCGCCGCGTGCAGGACCGGGCGTTTTTGGAACACGCGGGGTATCGGGTGACGCAGACGATCACCGGGCCGAAGGACGTGGTGCTGCCGGTGGTGGGGGTGGAATCCTGGGTGGAGGTGCATTGTCAGCCGGGCGAGACGGAGAGGCTGGCGCAGCGGCTGTGCGGGCTCGCGGGAGTGGACGTGCTGGCGGCGGCGCTGCCGGGGCAGCCCAACCGGTTTCTGGTCATGGATGCCAACGGCGGGCGGGCGGACATCACGTGGAAACCGGCGGAGGACACCTACCGGTATTCGCCGGTGAGCGGCGATCCGCTGGAATATGGCCCGGTGCTGGCGGCGCTGGCCGGAGGGCACCGGCTGGATGCGGAGGGTTTTGCGGCGGCCGACGACTGGCTGGCGGCGACGGCGACGAACCGGTATCCGCTGGCGCCGGAGCGGATCGTGCGCGGCCTGACGCGCGGAGCGCTGAATCCGGCGACGATTTTGATCAGTCTGGACAATCGCTATGTGAACGATGGTTGGGCGGTGCAACAGGGCAGCCGGCTCGTGAACTGTGGCAGCACGCATGGCGGGCTGGACGACCGGTGTTCGGACGGAATCGTGCTGAGCAATTTCCGGCCGACGCGGGACACCTCGACGAGCCGGGTGGCGGAACAGTTTGAGAATTTTCCGGGGGTGAAAGATTACCGGGCGGTGGAAGCGGGGGCGGAACTCGTCACCAAGGAGGAGCAGGCGCTGACGCGGATTGCGCGGGATCCGTTTGACCAGGGCTGGCGGCAACTGCCGGGGGACGGGGTGTATTTGCGGATCTGGTCGCCGGCGCTGGCGGGGTTGGGCGAGGGGGATGCGATCACGGTGACGATTGCGAAAGTGCTGCGGTATTCGACTTCGCCGGTGCCGGTGCGGGGGCAACTGGGCCGGCCGCTGGCGCTGCCGGGGAGCAACGCCAATGAGCGGATCTACGCGCTGCCCAAGGACTGGAAGCTGGAGCCCTCGGCCGAGTACACGATCACCGGCTGGCTGGCGGGCCGGCCGAAAGCGGGACGGCTGTTTACTTTGCCGATTCATACGGGAGAGGACGGGGAGCCCGTGGCGTTTTGAGTTCAGGGAGTGAGCGGCACGAATTTTTTTCCGAACTGGGCGCAGATCAACTGGGCCACGTAGCGTCCGGCGAGGGCGGCGGCGGGGAGGCCGCCGCCGGCGACGACCCAGTGACCGGCCATGTAGAAATTTTTCAGGTGCGGGAGCGTGAAGGGGATGCGGCGGCCGAGCACGCGGGGCGTGGGCAGCCAGCCCTCGTAACTGCCCTGCCAGTTGCCGGTGTAGCGGATAAAGGTGACGGGCGTGGCGATGTCCGAGTGCTCGAGCTGCGCGGCGAGGCCGGGGAAACGCTGTTCCAGGACGGAGACGACTTCAGCGACGATGCGGCGTTTCTCGGCGCGGTAACGGAGGACATCGGTTTGCTTCAAGTCGGTCCAGAATTCACAGCGGGTCTGGAGGCGGACGGTCATGAGGGTGGCACCTTCGGGGCACAGGCCGGAGGCGGGTCCGAAGACCTCAACCTCCAGGCGCTCATGGCGGGTGCGATCATCCACGCGGAGGCCCTGCGGGACGGGGAGGTTGAGGGTGTGCGGGGCTGCGGGGAAGAGCTGTTTGATGCCGAGCGAGATTTGGAGGATGGCGGGGAAAGGCTGGCAACGGTCGTAGAGGAAGCGGAGGCGGCGGTTGACGAACCGGCCGTCGAGCAGCTTGAAGATGGTGGCGTGCCCGTCGGCGCAGGAGACGACGGTGGCGGCGGGGACGAGGGAACCGTCGGCACAGCGGGCGCCGGTGGCGCGGCGGTTTTCGACGGTGACGGTGGCGACGGTGGTGTTGAGGCGCAAGGAACCGCCGAGCGTGCGATAGCGGTCGGTAATGGCGCGGGCAAATTCCCAGGAACCGCCGGCGACGAAGCCGGTATTGCGGCGGGTGCGGAAGGCCAGCAGCATCACGAGGACGAGAGCGGACATGTCTTCGTGGCCGGCGAGGATCTGGAGGGTTTCGCGGAGCGCCTGATTGCGGAAGCGGCGGACGTAGCGCGCGACGGGGACGTTTTTGTAGCGCAGCATGATGGGCACCATGAAGAAGTAACGCAGGCCCAGCTTGGTGCGTTCGAGCGGATTCAGCAATTCGATGGGATTTTCGAGCGGCGGCTCGAGCGGCACGCAGCGGCGGGCATCGCGGACGAGTTGGTCAATCAGCAGGGCATCCTCGGGGGCGAGCCGCTTGAACTCGCGGGCGACGGCGTCGAGGTCCGCCGGCACGCGGAAGACCTGGCCGTCGGGCCATTCGATGTGGAGGACTTCGTCGTGGATGAAGACCTGGCGGCCGGCGATGGCGCCGAGTTCGGTCCAGATCTGGTGGAAGGCGGAGGGGGGCTGGGCGCCGAGGAGCCAGCGGAGGCAGCCATCGAAGACGTAGGGTCCGCGGTGCCAGGAAGTGCAGAGGCCGCCGGGGATGGCCGCGGACTCCAGGATTTCGGTCTGGATGCCGTTCATCTGCAAATAGCAGCCGCAAGAGAGCCCGGCGATGCCGGCGCCGATGATGACAACCTTGGGGCCGGCGGGGGGGGAATTTCCAGAAACCGGTCGCGCATTGAGCCCTTGGACCGGAGCGCGGCATTCACGCCGCTTCAGCTTGGAAAGGCCTTGCAGCATAGGAAATTGAAGCGGCGTGAACGCCGCGCTCCCACCGCCCGGGTCCGGGGGAGAACACCCCGAAACCGTTGGCGCGTTGGACCTCTCAACCACGACCAACTCGGCGACCTGACATTGCCAAGCCCGGATATTTCAGGGGCAATCCCGTGGCCCAGACTTCCAAGTCTGCTGTAGCGCGGGTTTCCAAACCCGCAGACGCCACGCCATTGCAACACCCTGCCGATTTGGAAATCGGCGATACAGCAGGTTTGGAAACCTGCGCTACACCAGCATCGCGCCATCGCCAAGGCGCGGAAACCGTTTCTCCCTCTCCTCGGGGGAGAGGGCCGGGGTGAGGGCGGACTTCTTAACACTAAAATTGCTTCGAGGTTCATGGCGAGGCTCCAGGAGCTTTAGAAAATGCCACCGTCCACCTTGAGGGCCGCGCCGGTGAGGTAGCTGGCATCCGGGCTGGCGAGGAAGCGGATGACGGCGGCGATTTCATCGGGCCGGCCGAAGCGGCGCATGGGGATTTTTAGCTGGGCGGCGCGGCGCTCTTCGCCGGCGAGCCGGGCGAGGGCCTCGGTTTCGACGAAGCCGGGGCAGACGGCGTTGACGGTGATGCCGATGCGGGCGACCTCCTTGGCGAGAGACTGGGTCAGGGCGACGACACCGGCCTTGGCGGCGGCGTAATTGGCCTGGCCGGCCGGGGCGAGGAGGGCGCTGAGGGAGGAGACGTTGACAATGCGGCCGGCGTGCTGGCTGATCATGGCCGGCAGGACGGCCTGGCAGCCATGGAAGACGCCGTCGAGATTGGTGGCGAGGACGCGGCGCCAGGAATCCGGGGACATGGTGGCCAGGAGGGCGTCCTCATGGTTGCCGGCGTTATTGACGAGCACGTCGAGGCGCTGATGACGGGCGAGGATTTGCGCGACGGCCAGGCTCCAGGAATCGGGCGAGGTGACATCGAGCGCGAGCGTGAAGCAGCGGGTGGGGTTCTCGCCGGCCAACTGGTCGGCCTGTTCGCGGCGGGAGTGGACGCCGAGGCAGACGAGGTTGGCGGAATTTTCCTGGAGAAAAGCACGCGCCACGGCCGCGCCCAAGCCGCCGTTGGCGCCCGTAATCAAGATGAGGCGCGCGCTCATGGGGGAATGGTGCCCGGGGACGGGGCGCGGGACAAATGCGAAGTGCGGGAATTTGCGCGCATGGTCAGGGGCGGACAAAGCGGGCGCCGATGGCCTGCTGGTTGGAGCCGACGAGGCTGACGGTGGCGGCGGGGGAGCGCCCGAGCGCCAGGGCGTCGCAGGCGGCGACGCATTGCCAGGCGGCGGCGGCCATGAGGCCCTCGCCGAGCAGGCGCTTGGGGCTGACGCGGGGGCCGGGCCAATCGCCCCAAGCGGCGGCCTCGGCGGCGTCCGGGCGCGGGCTGCCGCCGAGGCCGTCGGCGAGGAGCTCGCCGGACTGGGGGGCGCCGAGCTGGCGTCGCATGGCGAGGGCGGCCTGGGCGCGGCTTAGGCGCGCGGTGAGCGTATGGGCGTCGGTGATGGCGGCGAGCTCGATGCCGATGGCGAGGGCGGGATCGGAGCAGAGGCAGAGGGCGCCGGCGCCGGCGGCGACGATGGCGGGCCGGTCCAGATGGCGGAGGGCGTCGGCGGTGAGCCAGTGGGGTTCCTCGGCGCCGACGACGAGGCAGGCGTCCGTGCGATTTTCGGAGAGCCATTGGGCGGCCAGGGCGACGCCTTGCAAGAAGGCTGCGGGGTCGCCGACGAGCGAATAAGCGAGCACGACGTTATCCAAGAGAGCGGCGACGTGGCTGGTGGGGGCGGCATAGACGGTTTCGGGAAAGATGAGGGGGCTGGCGGTGGCGGGATTGGCCAGGGTTTCGTCGTAGAAGCGGCAGGAGTATTGGACGCAGCCGGATTGGAGACAGCCGACGACGCCGAGGCGGAGGGGCTTGGCGGCTGAATGCTGGCGGAGCGGAGCGGCGGCTTCCAGGGCGGCGGCGACGGCGTAGTGGGTGATGGGGCTGGTGCGGCGGAGGCGCGGATGAGCAAGAAAATCCGGACGGGCCGGCGGGTTGGGCACGAGGCGGGCGCGTAGCGGTTGGGGCCAGCCGGGGCGCGGGAGGGATTGGACGGGGAGAGGCTCGCCTTGGTCGAGGGCGGCGCGCAAGGCGGCCACGTTCCAGCCGGCCGGCGAGACGGCCCCGAGACCGGCGACAAAAATCCGGCTCACAGCCACCTCCGGAAGATGAGGGCGGCGTTGACGCCACCAAAGCCGAAGGAGTTGGAGAGGACGACGTTCAAATTCGCTTCCTGGGGCTGGTGCACGATGGGGAATTGGCAGGCGGGATCGGGAGTGTCAAAGAGTTCCTGCGGCGGCAGCCATTGGCCGCGGAGGGCCATGAGGCAAACGACGGCCTCGACGGCCCCGGCGGCGCCGAGGAGATGGCCAATGCTGGCCTTGGTGGAGCTGACGGGCAGCGCGTCGGCGTGCGCGCCGGCCCATTCGCTGATGGCGGCGGCTTCCGAGCTGTCGTTGAGGGGGGTGCCGGTGCCGTGGGCGTTGATGTAGTCAATGTCGTCGGGCGTGACGGCGGCGCTGGCGCAGGCCTGGCGCATGACGGCGAGGGTGGTTTGGCCTTGGGGGTGGGGCTGGGTGAGATGATGCTGGTCAATGGACGTGCCATAGCCGATGAGCTCTCCGAGGATGGTGGCGTGGCGCTGGCTGGCGTGATGGAGGGTTTCCAGCGTGAGCACTGCGGCGCCTTCGCCGAGCGCCAGGCCGTCGCGGTGGGCCTCGAAGGGGCGGCAGACGGTGGGCGAGAGGGCCTGGAGGGAATCGAAGCCGGAAAAGACGAGTTCGCCGAGGGCATCGTAACCGCCGGCGAGGGCGCATTCGGCTTGGCCGGACCGGAGCAAATCCCAGGCGTGGCCGATGGCATTGGCGCCGGAGGCGCAGGCGTTGGAAATGACGGTGATGGGGCCGCGGCAGCCGAGGGCGTCGAAAACCATCCGGGCCTGGACTTGGGGCTGATAATAAACGGCGCGAACGGCCTGCTGGCGGTGGTGGGCGGGCTGTCCGATGGCCTGGCGGTAATAGGCTTCGCCCAGCAGCATGCCGCCGGCGGTGGTGCCGAGCACGAGCGGGAGGTTGTCGGCGCCGGGCTCATCGGCCTGCCAGCCGGACTGTTGCCACGCCTCGTGGGCGGCGAGGAGGAGCATCTGCCCGGCGCGGTCGAGTCGCTGGCGCTGGCGGCGGGTGAGGCTGGTGGCGGGAAACGCGGGAGAGAGAACCCCGGGCAGGTCGGCTTCGGCGGCGGTTTTGACGCGCTGGCGGCTGACATCGAAATGGGAGACGGTGCGGAAGGCGCGGCGGCCGGTGCGGAAGCCTTCGGCGTTGGCCTGCCAGCCGCGGCCGAGGGCGGTGATGACACCCGCGCCGGTGATCACCACGCGCGGGTGGGCGTTGGCTGGGTTGGGCAGGGGGAAGAGCATGTTATTGGTCCAAGTTAATGGAAGCGGGGGCGCCGGGCGACATTTCTGTTTTGGGGGAGCCTTTTAGGGTTGACCAAGGTTGACCAGGGTTGACCAAGTGAGGAATTGCTGGGGTTTGGGTGGGGACATTTCGGGGCGATCCGGTAGCGCAGGTTTCCAAACCCGCAGGCCGTCCGCGGTCCAACGCGATCGAAAAAGCGACGCCCTGCCGATTTGGACATCGGCGATACAGCAGGTTTGGAAACC
>CAZHIM010000112.1:0-9604 GCA_964532525.1 uncultured Bifidobacteriaceae bacterium | reverse complement strand
GCGTGGGACTCATAAGCCCGAGGTCAGTGGTTCGATTCCACTCGCTGGCACCACTTCGAAGACGGTTAAAGATTTTCATTTTCTTTCGGCTGAATTTTCCTATGATTCAGGGCTGCCGGAGAAAAGCGGGCCATGCGTCCCGGAAAAAACGGAAAGATTATTTATGCCACTGACACATACCAAAGACCTGTTCGCCAAAGCGCTCAAAGGCAAATATGCCCTGGGCGCCTTCAACGTGAACAACATGGAACTCATCCAAGCCATCATTGAGGCCTGCGAAGAGGAAAAAGCGCCGCTCATCCTCCAAATTTCGAAGGGTGCGCGCCAATATGCCAACCCGGTGTACCTCAAGAAACTCATTGAGGCGGGCGTGAGCGTGTCGAACATCCCGATTGCCGTGCATCTGGATCACGGCGACACGTTCGAGCTGTGCAAGCAATGCATTGACGAGGGATTCACGAGCGTGATGATTGACGCCTCGCACGAGCCGTTGGAGAAGAACGAGGAGATCACCCGCAAGGTGGTGGAATACGCGCACAAGTACAATTGCTCGGTGGAATCCGAGTTGGGCCACCTCGTGGGCGCGCAGTTCGACGAGGGTGAAGAGGGCGGAGCCCACTCGACCAGCGGCCATTACACGGAGCCGGACGAGGCGGTGAAGTTCGTGAAGGAAACGGGCTGCGATTCGCTGGCGGTGGCCATCGGCAACAGCCATGGCGCGTACAAGTTCAAGGGCGAACAGCACCTGGATTTGGAACGCCTGAAACTGATCAAGAAGGCGCTGATGGATGCCGGGCTGGGCGATTACCCGCTGGTGTTGCATGGCGCCTCGAGCGTGCCGCAGTACCTGGTGGCGGAGATCAACAAGTACGGCGGCAAGATGCCCGACGCGAAGGGGGTGCCGGAAGCGGACATTGAAGTGGCGCGCCGCACGGGTTGCACGAAGGTGAACATTGACACGGACCTGCGCCTGGCGATGACCGCCGGCATCCGCAAGGTGTTCGCGGAGAATCCGAAGGAATTCGATCCCCGCAAGTACCTCGGACCCGCCCGCGCGAACGTGAAGGATCTCGTTCGGCACAAGGTCAAGAACGTGCTTTGCTGCGCCGGTCACGCGTTTGACTGAGTTTGACTTTGATCGCAAAAGGCCCCGGGCGAATCGTCCGGGGCCTTTTTTGTGCGGTGCGGCGGAGGACGCGGCGGGGGGCGATTAGACTTGAGAATGCAGGAGGCAGTTGCCAATTTATGGCCGGGACTTTTCCATTCAGAAGGATCTCCCCGAAAAACCTAATGAAGACATTGAAGACATCCGGATGGTCGGTTTTGGTTTGATTCTCCTGTCGCGGCAGATTACCAGACGATGAGGTCTGCGCCTTCCGCCGGCGGCAGTGGTTGGGTGCGGCAAACGATATGAATTTCAAGCAGACCCTGCTGGCGGGATTGGCCGGCCTGGCATGTGCGTGGGCGTTTCGCGCTGACGCACGCGAGGTGTTGCCGCTGGACGAAGGCTGGCGGTTTTTGCGGGGCGATGCCATGGGCGCGGAGCAGCCCGGGTACGACGATTCCCCCTGGGCGGTGGTCCAGGTGCCGCAGGATTGGAGCATTGGGCGGCCGTTTTCCGCGGCGAACCCGGCGGGGGGCGCCTTTCTGCCGACGGGGGTGGTTTGGTATCGCAAGCATTTTTCGCTGCCGGCGGAGGCGCTGGGGCGGCGGGTGTATGTGGAATTCGACGGCGTGGTGCGGAGCTGCGATGGGTGGATCAATGGCAGGCATCTGGGACACCAGCCGGCGGGCGAGGGCGGTTTTTATTACGAGCTGCCGGACACGATGCTGGGTTTTGGCAACGGCACGAACAACATCCTGACCGTTTGCGCCGACACCTCGGAACCGGCGGAGCCGCTCTGGTACGCGGGCGGGGGGATTTACCGGCCGGTGCGGCTGGTGATCGTGGACGCGGTGCACCTGGCGGCGGACGGGGTGGTGGTGAACGCTCCCAAAATCTCCGGCGGGGAGGCGACCGTGGAGGTGGAGACCGCGGTGACGAACGAACTGGCCGCGCCGGCCGAAGTGAGCGTGCTGACCACGCTGCTGGCGCCGGATGGCGAACCGGTGGGCGCGGTGGAGTCCAGCCAGACGGTGGCCGGCGGGGAACTGGCGAAGGTGGAGCAGCCGGTGGCCTTCGCCAACCCGCGCGCCTGGAATTTCCGGGAGCCGCAGCTTTATGAGGCGGTCAGCAAGCTGCGCGTGGGGGGCACGGAGGTGGATGAACGGACGATTCATTTTGCGCTGCGGGACGTCCATTTTGCGGAGGACAGCCAAGTGTGGCTGAACGGAGAGGAGGTTCCGCTCAAGGGCGTCCGGCTGTACGGGGACGGGGGCGCCTTTGGCATGGCGGTGCCGCTTTCGATTTGGGAGGCGCGGCTGAAGACGCTGAAATCGCTGGGCGTAAACGCGGTCTGCCTGGTGCATGCGGCGCCGGCGGCGCCATTTCAGGAATTATGCGACCAGGCGGGGCTGCTGGTGATTTCGGAGCAGGCTCCGGGCGCCGCATCGTTCCAGTGGACGGGCGTGGATTACCTTGGGGAGTCATCGCACTGGCCGGACGTGGGGCATGCGTCGGGCTTGCTTGACCGGACCGGCGCCATCCATCCGACGGGCTGGGAACGAGGGAGCGCCTGGAGCGAGGCTCCGCTGATGGCCCTGGCGCGGCGGAGTCCGGCGGCGGGGCCGGGCGCGGGCGATACGGGCGAAGCGTCCGACGAGTGGCGGAATCGGAACCTGCTTTACGACTGGACGCCGGAGGATTTGAAGCCGCACCCGGAAACGGTGGAGGTCTATTCCAATTGCAAGGAAGTGGAATTATTCCTGAACGGGAAGTCCCTGGGCAGAAAAGGGATTGCGGCCGGGGCGGCGCCGCGGGACTGGCAGGTGCCGTTTGTGCCGGGAGTATTGCGGGCGGTGGCACACGGCGAGAAGGGGAGGCCGGGGTTGACGAACGAGCTGCGCACCGCCGGGCGGGCGGCCAAGATCGTCCTGAGCACGGACGCCAAGAGCCTGTCGGCGGATTGGGGCGAAGCGGCATTGGTGCGGGCGGCCATCGTGGACGCGCAGGGGACGACCGTGCCGCGGGCCAGCGACCTGATTTCGTTCACCCTGTCCGGCCCGGGGGTCATTGCCGCGGTGGACAATGCGGACATGACGAGCCACGAGTTGTTTCAGACGAATTCGCGGCACGCGTTTCAAGGCGGATGCGCGGTGTTCGTCCGGGCGAGCGCGCGGGCCGGAAAAATCAAGCTGACGGCGTCCGCGGCCGGATTGAAGGCGGGTTCGGCCCTTCTCTGGGTTTTGCCGCCGGCAAAATGACGCGGACGGCGGCTCGACTTTGGCGCTGATTCCAGTACATTGCCAGCGTGAGTTTTGTTGGTGAATTCAATACGTTACCGCTGCGGGCGCTCGTCAAGAAGTCGCTGGCGACCAGTCTCGCGGCCGCGCGCGAGGCCGCCGGGAAGAGCCGGCTGACGCTGGCGGATTTTGCGGCGCTGATATCTCCCGCCGGGGCGGAGATTCTCGAGACGCTGGGCCGGCGCGCGCACACGATGACGCAGCAGCGGTTTGGAAAGGTGATCCGCCTGTTTGCGCCGCTATACGTCTCCAATGAGTGCATCAACAACTGCACGTACTGCGGTTTTTCGCGGGACAACCCGATATTGCGGGTGACGCTTTCGCTGGAGGAAGTGAAGCGGGAGGCGGCGGCGTTGAAGGCGCACGGGTTTCGCAACCTGCTGCTGGTGGCGGGGGAGCATCCGAAGTACGTTTCGAACCACTATTTGCACGACTGCATTACGGCGCTGCATCCGGAATGGCCGAGCATCGGACTGGAAGTGGCGCCCATGGAGGCGGAGGAATATCGTCCGCTGGTGGCCGCGGGGGCGGACGGGCTGACGGTTTACCAGGAGACGTATGACCGGGAGGTGTATGCCCGGATGCACACGGCGGGGCCGAAGCGGAATTTTGACTGGCGGCTGGAGACGCCGGAGCGGGCCTATGCGGCGGGCTTCCGCCGGCTGGGCATCAGCCCCTTGTACGGGTTGGCGGACTGGCGATACGAGGCGCTGAGCGTGGCGGCGCATGCGGATTATCTGCTGCGCAACTGTTGGAAGTCGGCGCTGACCATTTCGACGGTGCGGATCCGCCCGTGCGCGGGGGAGTTCGAGGCGATTTCAAACATCAGCGACCGGGAATTGGTGCAGTTGGTGTGCTCGTTGCGGCTGATGTTTCCGGACGTGGGCATCGTGCTTTCGACGCGGGAGACGCCGAAGATGCGGGACGGGCTGATTTCGATTGGCGTGACAATCATGAGCGCCGGGGCGCGCACGGAACCGGGGGGGTATACGGGGGCGGGCCGGGAGAAAATCCATCATACGGAGCGCGGCATCATCAAGGAACTGGCCTCGGGGGCGAGCGAATGGGCGGCGCAGGAAGGGCATCCCACCAATGCGACCGGGCAGTTCAACGTGGGGGACGAGCGCCGGCCCCAGGACATTGCCGAACTGATCCGCCGGCACGGCTATGAACCGGTCTGGAAGGACTGGGACGCGGCGCTGACCGCCTGACTGGAAAAAGCGAAGTTGGAAGCGGTTATTAACGGTTAATCAGAAGCAGGGAAAAAGCCGGGTATGGCGGCAAACCACATCCAAATGGCTCGAAAGTTGCTCATTTTCGACGATTGTGCATAAATTTCTCCTGATGGTGACGCTCCTGGCGGCGGGGGTGATTTCCGGGTCCGCCACGGAGACGAATTACTTCTGCATCGTCTGCGGCAAGGGGCCGTTGACGGGGCACATCTGGCTGCATCCGCGGGGGGCGATTTGCGATGACTGTGAGAAGCTGCCGGACCGCTGCTCGATCTGCGGGTTGCCGGTGAAACCGGGCGATGGGTCAATCAAGACCGGCGATGGCCGATTTATTTGCCGGTTCGACAAGCCCAACGCGGTGCTGACGCAGGACCAGGCGAGGGATCTGTTTGAGCGGGTTCGCGACGAGGTGGTGGATTTGTACGGGCGGCAATTTGCCTTGAAATACCCGGACGTGACGGTGAATTTGTTTGATGTGGACTACTGGTCCGAAAAAGGACAGGCCAACGGCCTGCACAAGTTTGGTTTTGCCAGCACGCGGACAACCGCGGCGGGCCTCTGCACGCATGAGATCGTGATGTTGAGCGGGCGGACGCGCGAAGAGATGACGGCGGTGGCGGCGCACGAATACACGCATTTATGGATCAACGAGAATTGCCCGGCCAGTCACCGGATAGACGGCGACACGGTGGAGGCGATTTGCGAGCTGACGGCCTACAAGCTGATGCAGCAGAAGCGGGACGGGGAAATGCAGCAGCAGATTTTGAAAAACCCGTACACCAACGGGAAGATCAAGGACCTGGTGGCCGCCGAGCGCGAGGGCGGGACGGACTACGTCTTGAATTGGGTCAGGAAGGGCAAGGAGGAGACCTTGGGCGAGGGCGCCAACCTGGCGGCGGGCCCGGCGGCGACGCCGGCGGCGCCGTTTGCGGCGGGGCCGCGTCCGCTGCCAGCGGGGCTGAAGTTTAGCGGGATCATGGCTTTTGGCAAAGAGCGGCTGGCGGTGATCAACGGGGAGGAATTTGCGGCGGGCGACGAGAAGCCGGTCAAGTTGCGGGACCGGACGGCGACGGTTCGCTGTCTGGAAGTTCACGAAGGCGACCTGCCGGTGGAAGTGAACGGCCAGCCCTTGACGCTGGAGCAGGGAGAGGAAAAGATACTGCAATGAAGCAGGTCATTGCCAATGGGAACCCGGTGGCGGCGGCGGTGCCGTGTTCGCTCGAGGAATTTCTGCTCGCGCAGAAACTGCGTCCGCGCAGCGTGGTGGTGGAGCACAACGGCGAAGCGGTGGCGCCCTCGGAATTTCCGCGCCGCCAGGTGCAGGCGGGCGACCGGCTGGAGATCGTAAAGATCGTCGCCGGCGGGTGACTTGTCGCGGGGAAAAACCGCGGCGGCCTTCGCTCTTGCCCGGCGCGGTGAAGAGTTTGTGAATAACTTTCCTTTGACAGACCTCCTAAATAGGTCGAGTTAAACGATATAAACCCGGTAGCTGCTTCAGCGAATTGAGCCGCGTCATATTGTGAACAACAGCCGCCCCGGGTCGTTTTCATGACTGCCAGTTTGAACCCAAACCCAACTGCCGCCGGCCTCGACGAAAGGGAGCCAGGGCGACAGATCTTGATTCTGTACGAGGATTTTGCGGCTTATTCGCGGGCGGTGGAGGTTTGCCGGGGGCTGATGGAACAGTTTGCCAGCACGGATTTTGACATCAGGTGTTGGAACTTCATTGAACTGGCCGATTTCAATTGCGCCCGGCATGCGGCGAAGGCCGCCGGGGCGGCGGACCTGATTTTGCTGTCCATGGGGACGGTGGAAACGCCGGTGGAGCTTGACCAATGGCTGGACTTTACCTTCACGGTGCGGTTCAAGCCGGACGGCGTGCTGGCGCTGGTCTGGAGTGTTTCGGCCCCGCCGCCGGCGACGCTGGAAAAGCTGGGCTTGCGGCTGGGGCAACTGGCGGGGGGGCTGGGGATGGACTTCATATCGTTGCTGCCCGACGCCGACGTCAGGGCGCTCAACGGGCCACCGATGGCGGCGGCGTGGCGGACCCACGTTGCCTGAACCGGCGGGGCGGGAGCGGTCCGAAGCGCGGGAGACGGCGGCAAAATTTCCCGGGTTGGGAATTGCCGTCGGGGCCAGGAGGGCAAATAATCTTCGGGCATGAAATTCAGGTACGAGATCGTTTACCGGCTGGGCTTGGGCCTGCTCTTGGTGGTGGCATTTTGGTCGGTTTGGGCCAATGCGCAGGCGGCCGGGTCCACAAATCCGCCGGCGGGGCAGCCGGTGGCGGCGGCGGCGCAGTTCCAAGCGGTGAGCTTCGGGCTGGACAGCATTCCGCTCTTGAGCGACCACCGGGTGCTGGGGGAACCGCTCTGGAAGTACGGCGCTTCGCTGGTGTACATCATTCTGGCCTTTTGCGTGGCGTGGTTGCTGGACCTGATCGTGAGTGTCTGGCTGCGGCACGTGGCGGCCCGCGCGGAGAATCCCATTGACGGCTTGTGGCTGAAATTGTTGCGGGGGCCGATCAAGATCGTGGCCTTCGTGATCTTCGTGAACATTGGGCTGGGGGTGTTTGACTGGCCGGCGCGGGCGCAATTGATGCTGTCCCGCGGGTTGATCGTGGTGGTGGCCTTTTCGGTGACGTACGTGATGCTCAACGTGGTGGAACTGCTGTTGAGCCTCTGGCGCCGGAAGATTGTGGCGGCGCAGGACCGGGTGTTTGCCGAGCTTTTGTTTCCGCTGTTGAACAAGCTGGCGAAGGTGCTGATTGTCATGGCGGCCACCATGCTGACGGCGGACAACCTGGGCGTGAAGATCACGAGCCTGCTGGCGGGTCTGTCGGTGGGCGGACTGGCGCTGGGCCTGGCGGCGCAGGACACGGTGGCAAATCTGTTCGGCGCGCTGGCGATCATTTCGGACAAGCCGTTTCACCTGGGCGACACCATTCGGGTGGAGGGGGTGGAGGGTTCGGTGGAATCCATCGGTTTGCGCAGCACGCGCATCCGGAATGCGGACGGGTATCACATCACGATTCCAAACAAGACGATGGGGAATGCGATCATCACGAACATCACGCGGCGGCCGACGATCCGGACGGAGATGAACCTGAGCCTGGCGTACGACACGCCGGCGGAGAAGGTGAAGCGGGCCACGGGCGTGCTGGAGGAGATTTTCCGGGCGGATCCCAAGACCAAGGACGTGCTGATTAGCTTCAACAAGTTCACGGCGTCGGCGCTGAACGTTTACGTTGACCACTCCTGGGACGGAGCGGACGAGAAGGAATACATGGGGCAGATGCAGGTGTGGAATTTGCAAATCAAGCAGCGGTTTGAGGCGGAAGGGATCGAACTGGCGTTTCCGACGCAGACGGTGCATCTCCGGACCGACATCAAGGCGGAGGCGGCGGGAAAATGATTGGTCAGCGGGGAGGCCGGGGCGGATTCGCATACAAGCAATTGAGGCGGCTGGCAGGCAGGCAGGGCAGAACATTCCCGGCGGACGTTGCCGTCACCGCCTGCCGGGGGCGGGAAAACTGGGGGCCTTTTTCCGGGAGTCGCGCTCCCGCTGGTCGCTCAATCCCCAGCCACGATGTTTAATTTGCGGGGACGAGCCGTCCCCTCCCCGACGCTGCTCCGCACCACGGAAGCGATTTTCGCGGCGTGAATTCGGAACGCGCCTGGCGTCCAGCCGAACAATCCGTTTCGACTGCAAACAGCGGACCAAAAAAAACCGCCGCAGGGGGACTATTGTCTGTACTGCGGCGTGAAAGCGGCCCCGGCGGCGTGAGGGAAACTATTTTTTCGGGGCGGTGGCGGGGGCGACGATATTATATTTTTTCAGGACGGTCTGAAAGTCGGGGTGTTTTTGGCCGTAGGCTTCGAGGTGCTGGACGAAGGTGATGATGGCTTCCTCGTTGGTGGTGAGCTCGGCGGAGGCGCGCTCGGCTTGGGCGATGTCCTTGTTCTCCAGGCTGACTTGGCGGTACAGATAGATGGTGAGGGTGCCGCTGACCACGATCAAGGCCACGAGCAGGGTGAAGACCTGGTTTTTCAGGGCGCCGATTTCTTCGTTTTCAGAAAGCATAAATTCGCGAGGGTTGCGAGGGTTATTTGGTGGGTTGCTGGGGCCGGGCGCTTTGGATGATTTGATTCAACTCCGGGCTTCTGGCGGTGTTGTTGTAAGTGATGACATCATTTAGCAGGGCCTGGGCCACGACTCGTTTCATCTGGACGGACTGAAGTTGGATTTGTACCTGGATCTGGTCGCGCCGCTGCTCGCGGCCTTTGTAGATGCTCAGGAGGGCAAAGAGCACTCCGAGAATCACCAATGCCGCCAGGACAAAGTTCAGGAAGATGGTGGTTGAATCGTTTTTCATAACGGTTCGGTGAATTTAGCCAATCGCCGGGGAATGTCCACTGTGTTTTTCCGGGTGAAGGGATTGATTTTTCCGGTCGGTCTGGCAGCATGGGGCCGGAACAATTTCGATTTCACCGTGCCAAGAGAAGAGCACATTGAATTGTCAGGAACGGTCACGCAGGTGCTGCCGGGGACCATGTTTCGGGTTAAATTGCCCAATGGCCACGAGGTGCTGGCGCATATTTCGGGCAAAATGCGGAAGAATTTCATCCGCATCTCGGTGGGGGACCAGGTGAACGTGGAGATGTCGCAATACGATCTCAACAAGGCGCGGATCACGTACCGGCAGGCGTAGGGGCCCCCCAGAACCCGAAGATGGAGGGACGAGCACCTTGCGGCGGCCCTTTCCATGAACCGTCTTAGGTTCATGGCCCCAATGTGCATCCCATTTTGGATGTCGAAACTCCCCATGAACCTCAAAGCAAAGTTGGTATAAAGAAGCTCGCCCTCCCCCTGAACCTGGAAAACATTCAACATTCGACAATCAACTTCCAACCCGGAGGTCCCGTCCTGAAATAGGTTGTCAGGCATGAGAACAAAACTTGCAGGAAATC
>CAZHIM010000111.1:0-9666 GCA_964532525.1 uncultured Bifidobacteriaceae bacterium | reverse complement strand
AAGAAACATTCAACATTTCACATTCAACGCCCAATATCGAAGGGGCTCGCGCTGCCGCCTTCGTTCAGGGTTGGAAGTTGATTGTCGAAGGTTGAATGTTTTCCAGGTTCAGGGGGAGGGTAAACGTTAAACTATTTAGCCCAAAGCGTTTCCAGTCCTTCAAAGTTTTAAATTCGGAACGAGGGTTCATGGGGGGCCGGGAGGGCGAGCTTCCTCATTCTGAAATTTCCTTCTTGGCACGCGCAGTATCAAGTTTCGCCCCCGCCCCCCGTCACTGCTGCTGCACGCGATAATAGATCACCGGCTGGCTGTCATCCACCGGCACCGATTCCGTCACACTGCCTTGCTGATGGTTGGCCGCCGGCTGCCAGACCACCGGCGGGATCAGGTTGGTCGTGAACTGCAATTGGTAATTCGCCCCCGGATTCCCGAACAGCGTCAGCGTCCGCCCCGCGCCGGGCGCGCTTTGGGGCCGCAACAGCGGGTTATTGCCCACCATCACCACCTCGCCCCCCTGTGACCCCACGTTGCTGAAGCCGGAGGCATCCGTCTTGGTGCCGGCCAGGCCGTTGACCCGGAGGTTCAGGAAGGCCGAAGACATGCCCGCCTGCGCCTGGAAATTCAACTGCGCCACCGTGGTCGCCTCCGGGAACGTCTGGCCCGGGGGAAATTGCAACTGCACCACCAGCCCCCCGTTCTGCGCCTGCACCGAGCCGCCCACCGCCGGCGGCAGCAAACTGAGCGTGGGCGTGCCCAGCCGGTCGGCCGGCCACGCCATGGCCATCTGCAAATTCGTCAGCGTGTCGCTCGCCGTCACGGTGAGCGGCAGGCTCCCGGATTGGCCGGTCTGCACCGTCGCCGAACCCACCCCCAGTTCGAGGTAATCCGTCACCTTGATCAGCAGCGTCTCCGCAAAACTCAACCCGGGATTGCTGTTGTCCGTCACCAGCACCGTCACCACGTTGGTGGTCGAGGCGTATTCCAGCCCCGGGCCCCACTCAAACACCCCGTTCGTCGCGTCAATGTCCGCCCCGGCCGGCGCGTCACTCGTCAGGCTGAAACTCAGTTGATCCCCGGTTAGATTCGTCGCCAGAACCGATTGCTGGACAAATACCGTCGGAACGACCGTGAACCCGCACAAAGCCGCTTCATTCGAAAAGGGGCTTTCATTGCCCGCCGCATCGTGGGACTTGGCGGCAAAGAAATATACCGTCTCTTCGGCCAGTGGCCCAATCACCGCATTGGTCACCCCGCCCACCCCGATGCTGTTGGTGTATTGGCGGCTGGCCCCGCCATAATAGACGTTATATCCGGTGACATTGGTGTCGGAACTGGCGTTCCAAGTCAGTCTGGCAGTGACTTGGGCAGCCGCCGTCATCGGCACCGTGGCGGCCACCAAAACTGACAGAAGCAGGCTCCCGATTCTCCGCGGCGTTTGAAACCATGGACGTAAACAACAAGGGCTCACGAGAAGACTCCAACGCAAGCTCCCTGCCAACCATTTTCCGCCCCGCCCAGAAAGTTCCGCCATCCGCGCCCCATGCCCTGCCCAAACACCACTTACCGCGCAGCAAATTGATAATCATGCACTTGCACACATCGAACCCCTCCAGGCCGGACCAGACTAATGATCCCGGCTAACTACGTTCGATTAGTTGCCCAAATTGCATTGGATTGGTTTTGGACACTTAGAAAGACAAACCTGTCTAAGTGGCCTGATTCTTAAAATCCAAAAGGGGCCGCGGCTGGAAATTTTGAGGGCGGCCCAGGCGCCGAGGGCCGCTTATCCCCGGCGCGGACTGGAAGGACCGCGCCAACGCCAGCCGCCCTCAAAAGACCCGCCGCCCGCAGGGTCTTCACGGCCAGGCTGGTTCAAGCCGCCCCGCCGGCTATGGCATCCATAAAAAAAGCCCGTCCGCAGACGGGCTCGAAAGAAACCCCCGCTGTTGCCGTGTCGAACTCGATCCTTTGAACATGTATTGCTACATGTGGAACTGTTTGACCGCTTTCGACTTCCAGTTAAGGCATGTCGGCCGCAGTCGGAACTCATTCCGCGATCGTTTTAATTACGGTTCAAGGACTGTTACGAATCACGAACAGAGCAGGGAAATTTAAAATGTACCAAAGAACAATCTCTGTTACATACATCGCCCTTTTGCCCCGCCTTCTCAAGAATTTTTTTCAAAAAAATTTTCCGCAAAACGCGTCGCGGGGCTTGCTTTCAATCAGGGCTCACGTTTTAATGTCAGACTTTTTTTCCGCCGGGGTTTTTCCTCATTTTCCGTCGCAGCAGGCGCGCACCGTCTGGGCCAGGATTTGCGCCGGAAACGGCTTGGCCAAAAACGTCGTGCCCGCCACCTGGGGAAAGCCCTCCGTGAAAATCTCCGCGCTGTAACCGCTCACATAGATCACTTTTAACTTCGGGCTTTCCCGCCGCAGCCGCTCGCCCAGCTCCTTCCCGTTCATCCCCCCGGGCATCACCAAGTCCGTCAACAGCAGCTGGATCTGCTCCCGGTGCGTTTCCCAAAGCCGCAGCGCCATCGCGCCATCCGCCGCCGCCAGCAGACGATAGCCCAGTTGCGACAGGCACCGGTGCACCGACCCCCGCAACGCGTCGTCGTCCTCCACCAATAAAATCGTTTCCGTCCCGCCCACCATCGGCGTGTGGACACAGCCCGCTTCGGCCGCCGGCGCCGGCGCCGGGGCCACCCGCGGCAAATAAATGTCGAAGGTCGTCCCGCGCCCCGGCTGCGTCGCCACATTGATCCAGCCGCGATGCTGCTGCACGATGCTGAACACGGTCGCCAGCCCCAGGCCCGTCCCCTTCCCCACGTCCTTCGTCGTGAAAAATGGCTCAAAAATCCGCGGCAACACCTCCGGCCGGATGCCGCAGCCCGTGTCGGCCACGCTCAGCCGCGCAAACGATCCCGCCCGCGCCTGGGCCGATTGCAGCGCCGCCACCTCGTCCACCTCCGCCGCCGCCGTTTCAATCACCAGCCGCCCGCCTTCCGGCATCGCGTCCCGCGAATTCAGCGTCAGGTTCATCAACAACTGGTCCAGCATGCCCGCGTCCGCCTGAATCCACAGCGGCTGCGCCGCATATTTGAACTGGATCTGGATGTCCTCACCCAGGATCCGCCGCAGCATCGTCGCCATCCCCGTGATGGATTCGCTCAGGTCCAGTTCCCGGGGCTGCGGCCGTTGCCGGCGGCTGAACAGCAGCAACTGCCGCGTCAGGTGCGCCGCCCGGTTCGCCGCCACCTGCACTTCCTTCAAGTACGCCTGCCGCTCTGCCGGGGTGGCTTCGTCCATCTGGCACAGCTCAATCTGCATCTGGATCACCGCCAGGATGTTGTTGAAATCGTGCGCCACCCCGCCCGCCAGTTGCCCGATCGCATCCATCTTCTGCGCCTGCCGCAACTGCTCTTCCAGCATCTGCTCCCGCGTGATGTCGTGCGCAATCGCCGCCCCGCCCACCACCACCCCGTGCTCGTCCTTCACGGGTGAAATCGTGCTGGATAGCCGGATCCGCTTCCCATCCTTGCGTATCCGCTCCGTCTGCACATGCTCCAGGCTTTCCCCCCGCCCCAGCCACGCCAGGATTTCCGCCCGTTCCGGCCCCTGGTCGGCCGGATAAAGATGCGCCGTGGACCGGCCCACGCTCTCCTCCGCCGTGTACCCAAACACCGTCTCCGCCCCCCGATTCCAGCTCGTGATAATCCCGGCCAGGTCAATCCCGATGATCGCCTCCTCCGACGATTCCACAATCACCGCCAGTTGCCGCAACCGCTGCTCCTCCTGCTTCCGCTGCGTCACGTCAATCAAAATCCCCTGCGAACCGGTGATCCGCCCGTCGCCGGCAAAAACCGGCGATTTCACCAACTGGAAATACATCGTCCGCCCGTCCGGATGCTGATATTCCTCCAACTCCTCCACCGATTGCCCCGTCCGCATGATCCGCTCGTGATGCGCCGTGCCCAGGCTGCGCGCCGCCACCTGGCTCGCCGGCAGCTCCTCCGGCAATTTTCCAATGAATTGATCCGGGGTAATGCCCTTGAACTGGCAAAAAAAGGAATTCACAAACACATACCGCCCCGACCCATCCTTCCGAAACACCCCCGCCGGCAGCTGCTCCACCAGCGAACGATAGAGCGCCTGCGATTCCCGCAGCGCTTCCTCCGCCATTCTCTTTTCCGTGCAATCCCGGAACACCAGCACCACCCCCGCAATCCGCCCCTTGCCATCCTTGATCGGCGCCCCGCTGTCATCTATCAGCGTCTTCCGCCCCTTCCGCCCCAGCAACCTCGTGTGGTTCGCCAACCCCACCGCCAAACCCGTCGCCAACACCTTCGTCGCCGGATCCGCCACCGGTTCCTGCGTCCGCGCGTTGACGATGTGAAACACCTGCCCCAGCGGCACCCCGCGCGCCTCGGCAGCGGTCCATTCCGTCAGGCACTCCGCTTCGTGGTTCAAAAACGTCACCCGCCCTTCCCGGTCCGTCGTCACCACCGCGTCACCGATGCTCGCCAGCGTCACCGCCTGCAGCCGGCTCGCCGCCTCCGCCCGCCGCCGCGACCGGTGCATCGCTTCCACAATCAGGCTGATCAGCACCCCGTTTATGATAAACACGCTCCAGAGCCAGAAGATCGCCGTGTTCGAAATCCCCAACGCCGGCGCCGGCGGCATAAAATGGTAAACGCCCACCGAACATAACGCTGTCGCCAGCAATCCCGGCCCCAGCCCGCCAACATAGACGCTGAGCAGCACCGGCCAAAAAAAGATGATCAACGCAGAGCGATTCCCCACCCACGGCACCAAACTCAACCGCACTTGCAGGGCCAGGGCCGAAATCAGAAACGCAAAGCCATACGCCGCCGCACGCTGGCGCCAGACGGCCGAAGAAGCAACCAAGATAGCCATGGAATTCTTTTCTAATTCGTTGCGGTTGATTGGCTTGACAAATACGCCCTTCCCTGCTTTCCGCAAGCATTTTCCGCCCCGGCGCCGGCGACCCGCTTGGTTTGCGTCCGCCATGCCCCGGCCCGTCATCGGCCACTCCCGCCAATGACTTGAGTGAATTGGCTGCTGGTCACTCATGTTCTGGCAATTTCGCCCCTTTACCCCCGCCCGTTTTGCCTTAAAGTGACCCCGTGATGACGCTGGAAACCATCCCCCTGTTCCGCCTTTTGAACCCTCATGAGCTCCAAGCTCTCCGCTTCATCACCCAGGAACGCCAGTTCGCCGCCGGCCAGGAAATCTTCCGCGAAGCCGCCCCCGGCGATGGCGTCTATTTCGTCAAATCCGGCCTCGTGGAAATCTCCGCCGGCTCCGGCCGCCGCCGCGTCTTTTCCCGCCTCGGCCCCGGCGAGGTCTTCGGCGAAATGGCCATCATCGAACACCGTCCCCGCTCCGCCACCGCCACCGCCGCCGTCCCCACCGAAGTCTTTTTCCTCCCCCGCGGCGAAATGCTCTCCTTCATCGAACATTCCCCCGCCCTCGCCTTCGCCCTCCTCCAGCAAATCAGCCACCGCCTCCGCGATTTCAATCACCTCCACGTCCAGGAACTCGTCCAAGCCGAAAGCCTCGCCGTCATCGGCCGCTTCGCCCAAGGCATCGTCCATGACCTCAAAAACCCCCTCGGCATCATCAGCCTCTCCGCCCAAACCTTCGACCTCCCCGCTGTCAGCCCCGAACTCCGCGCCCAAGCCCGCGACCGCATCCACAAACAGGTCGAACGCATCAACGACCTCGTCGGCGACATCCTCCAGTTCACCCGCGGCGGTTCCCAGGATCTCAACCTCCAGCCCGGCGATTTCCGCGCCTTCCTCCTCGGCCTCGTCCCCGACCTCCGCGCCGACGCCGAACTCAAAGCCACCCACATCCAAATGGAAAACGAACCCCCGCCCGGCCCCGTCCGCTTCGATCCCCGCCGCCTCAGCCGCGTCTTCTTCAACCTCGTCCGCAACGCCACCGACGCCATGCCCGAGGGCGGCCTCATCCTCCTCCGCTTCGAATCGCGCCCCGCTGAAATCGTCACCGAGCTCGAGGACACCGGCCCCGGCATCGCCCCCGAAGTGGCGGACAAGCTCTTCCAGCCCTTCGCCACCCACGGCAAGGAGCACGGCACCGGCCTCGGCCTCTCCATCTGCAAAAAAATCATCGAGGACCACGGCGGCCGCATCGCCGCCCGCAGCGAACCCGGCCGCGGCGCCATCTTCACGTTCACCCTCCCCCTCCTGAAATAATTTCGTTGAAGCGCCGCACCGTTGAAGCGAAAATGCCCCCGATGGAAATCGCGCCAACGCCCCAGCTCTGCCACCCTTCACCCGCCGGCACATGAACCGCATCAAACTCCTGTCCGAGCAGGTCGCCAACCAGATCGCCGCCGGCGAAGTCGTTGAACGCCCCGCCAGCGTCGTCAAGGAACTCGTCGAAAATTCCCTCGACGCCGACGCCCGCAAAATCACCGTCGAAATCGGCGCCGGCGGCCGCAGCCTCATCCGCGTCACCGACGACGGCATCGGCATGGGCCGCGACGACGCCCTCCTCTGCCTCGAACGCCACGCCACCAGCAAAATCGAGTGCGCCGAAGACCTCGCCTCCATCGCCACCCTGGGCTTCCGCGGCGAAGCCCTGCCCAGCATCGCCAGCGTCAGCCGCTTCACCCTCACCACCCGCGAACGCGGCGACCACTCCCCTGAAGGCTCCCAGATCATCGTCAACGGCGGCACCATCGCCGAGGTCCGGGCCGCCGGCAGCGCCGCCGGCACCTCCATCGAGGTCCGCCAGCTCTTTTACAACCTCCCCGCCCGCCGCAAATTCCTCCGCGCCGAGGAAACCGAGGCCGCCCACATCCAGCACTACCTCACCCTCGCCGCCCTCGCCTTCCCCGACGTCGCCGTCACCTTCATCAAGGACGGCCGCCTCATCTGGCAGCTCCCCGCCCAAAAATCCGAATCCGTCATCTCCAGCCGCATCGCCGCCCTCCGCGAACGCTTCCGCGCCCTCCTCGGCGATGAAAAGCTCCTCCCCGTCCAGTTCGCCGTCGCGCTCGACCAGCCTGAAGTCACCCCCGACGAAAACGACATCTTTGAAACCGCCCTGCCGGAAAAGCCCGCGCCCGCCGCGCCCGCCGCCGGACTCCGCATCTGGGGCCTCATCGGTTCCCCCGGCGTCTCCCGCGCCACCCGCGAAAGCCAGTTCACCTACGTCAACCGCCGCCCCGTCGAAAATCGCGGCCTCAACTACGCCCTCATCGAAGGCTATCATACCTCCCTCATGAAGGGCCGCTACCCCGTCTGCTGCCTCTTCCTCGAATTGAGCCCCGCCGCCGTGGACGTCAACATCCATCCCGCCAAGCGTGAGGTGAAATTCCACCGCGAGTCCGAAATCCGCAAATACGCCGCCCAAGCCGTCCACGAAGCCCTGCTCGCCTTCCACTCCGAGCCCGCCCCGGCCACCGCCACCCCGCGGACGCCCGCTTTCGAGCAGCCCGAAATCATCCCGGCCGTTCCCCCTGCCGCCCCCCCCGCCCTGCCCCGCTTTCCCGAACCCCTCGCGCCCGCAGCCGCCGAACCGCCGCAACCCCCACAGCAGGCGCCCCTGCACATGGGCTTCTCACCGCAGCCCCCCGTCACTTCGGTCCCTTCCGTCCCTTCCGCGTCCGCTGCCGACGCCCCACCGGAGCCCGCCTTCAGCCATCGGGTGCCCACCGTTCCCGCCCCGCGCGCCCCCTTCCCCGGCACGCCGGACCGCGCCGCCGCCGGCGCCGTCCCCCTGCTGGACGTCCCCCTCCGCATGGTCGGCGTCGTCGGCAAGCTCTACGTCGTCCTCGAATCCGACCGCGGCCTCGTCCTGCTGGATCAGCACGCCGCCCACGAACGCATCCTCTTCGAGCAGATGATGGCCCGCATCGAATCCAACACCGCCGCCCCCTCCCAAAAACTCCTCCTGCCCGAAACCATCGAGCTGCCACCCCGCGACGCCCAGTTCCTGCGCGAGCAACTCCCCGCCCTCACCCGCCTCGGCGTGGGCCTCAACGAATTCGGCGAACGCACCTTCCTCCTCGACGCCCTCCCGCCCTTCCTCAAGGCCCCCGACGCCCGCCGCTTCGTCATAGACCTCGTGGACGAACTCCGCGCCGCCGGCCGCGAAGTCAATCTCGCCCGCCTCGGCGAACACACCGTCGCCAAAACCGTCTGCCGCCACGCCGTCAAGGCCAACGACTACCTCACCGGCCCCGAACTGGAAAACCTCGTCGAGGACCTGCGCCGTTGTGCCATGCCCTACACCTGTCCCCACGGCCGCCCCACCCTCATCGAGATGAACTATCGCGAGCTCGAAAAGAAATTCGGCCGCGCCGCATAACTCAATTACCTATCCCGCCAGGGATTGAATCATCCGGCGCGGCTACGCCGCGTCCACGAATCCGTCCGTGTCCGTCCGTATCTGTCCGTGTTCGTCCGTGTCAGCGCTGCTCCCTACGCTGTAAGACCCGGCCCTGCTTCCACGCGAGAGAAATTCTAAGCCGGCGCACATCCTCCATCCAATGGCAGCACCCCTTTCCCGGCCAGCGATGACAAAAGAAACAGATACGTTGTCAGATGATGTTCGCACACGACCTCCAATTTCACCTTTCCGGCCGGCAAAATTTCGTAGAGCGTGTTTACATGCTCGTAAAATGGCGGCAACGGCAGTTTCGGAACCAAGTCCATGCGATTGGCGATTCGAAAAGTATTGGGAACTACTTGGTTATAAGTGTCGGCGAACGATGGGTTTCCCACCCGCGGGGAGGCGTATGTGTAAACCGTGACCGGTTTAAATGCCGTGTTTGCCACCGTGTCCAGCGCCAGCAGCGTCGCCAGGGCTCCACCCAAGCTATGTCCGCAAATCGTCACCGCTCCAATGGGTTTGTTAAAGGGCAGGTTTGCCAACCCAGCCGCCAGGCGTGTGGATGCCGGATCAGTGGTGATTCTCAATGAATTATAGATGGCGGTAAACCCGTCCTCAGTGTTCCCGGCGCCGGCAAGGAAAGGACACTTCACACTGAGAAATTCCGCATCATCAACCCATTCCCAAATTCCGTCAGTTCCGCGAATCGCAATAACTACATCGTTGTTGGGAGCCTGCAGAATCAACCCAAAGGACACAATATCATTGCCTCTGGCAGGATTCGTATCAGTGGCAAGGTCATTGCCATAAAATGACGTTATGACTTTGTAATCAATGTTTACGGTATCATAGCTGCTGTTCACTTTGGTTCCGGACCTATTGGTGAGATCATTCGGTGGCACAGCCTCAGCCGCCGCCACGAGTTGTCCCAAGACGATTGATTGAATCAGGTCCATGATTTTAAGTCTCCTTTCTTTTCTCCGTCGCCCCGTGGAATCATTCCGCAATCCACTGGCCCGGCTCCCGAGAGCAGTTCAGTTGTGCTTGCAGACACCGCCGGGTATTTTAGCAACTCCTCACTCAAGCAATAAATGATAGGCGCCGGTCCCATCGGCGAGCAAGCGGAATCTCGGAAGGTCAGGATGAGAATTCCCTGAAATAAGGTTCACGCATTGATCCCCTGAGCCGCAGACGAAACATTCCACATTCAACGCCCAATTTCGAAGGGGCTCGCGCTGCTGCCTTCGTTCAGGGTTGGAAGTTGATTGTCGAAGG
>CAZHIM010000110.1:0-9730 GCA_964532525.1 uncultured Bifidobacteriaceae bacterium | reverse complement strand
CTCCCCATGAACCCGGAAAACATTCAACCTTCGACAATCAACTTCCAATCCTGAACGAAGGCGGCAGCGCGAGCCCCTTCGATATTGGGCGTTGAACGTGAAATGTTGAATGCTTCTTTGGCGGTTCAGGGGTTCAAGGCGCCAACGCTTCGGTAGTTCTTCAACCGAGCAATTCGCGGACTTTGGCGGCGATATCTTTCTCCCGCATGAGCGACTCACCGACGAGGATGGCGCCGGCGCCGCAGTGCTGGAGCCGCCGGACATCGGCGCGGGTGTGAATGCCGCTTTCGGCGACCAACAGGGGCGAGGATGGAGGATGGAGGGTGGAGGATGGAACACGCGCCTTGGCCATCTTCGCAGCTAATTTTTCCGTGGTCGCCAAATCCACTTTGAAGGTCTTTAAAGCGCGGTTGTTCACGCCGATGAGCAACGGGGAAATTGTCAGTGCGCGGTCCAGTTCTGGTTCATTGTGGACTTCCACGAGGGCGGCCAGGCCGGCCTCGGTGGCGAGGGCATGAAAGCGGGCGAGTTGTGCATCCGTCAAGATGGCCACGATGAGCAGGATGGCGTCGGCGCCCCATTCGATGGCTTGGAGGATCTGGCGTTCGTCTATGATGAAATCCTTGCGCAGGAGGGGGAGTTTCACGGCGGCGCGAATCTGGCGGAGATAATCGAGCGAGCCCTGAAAGAATTTTTCGTCGGTGAGGACGGAGAGGCAACTGGCGCCGGCGGCCTCGTATTGACGGGCGATGCGGACGGGATCGAAGTTGGGGCGGATGAGGCCGGCGGAGGGGGAGGCTTTCTTGACTTCGGCGATGAGGCCCATGGGCGAAGCCTGGCGGAGGGCGGCGAGAAAATCGCGGCGTTCGCCACGTTCGAGCACGGCATCGCGGAGGTCGCCGGCGGCGATGAGCCGGCGCGGGAGCAGGGCCACCTCGCGTTTTTTTTGCGCAACGATGGTATCGAGAATGTTCATGGCGGCCATGGTGGCGGGTGATTAATCTTCGTCGTCTTTGACGCCTTGCAGGCGTTTGATGGGGCAGCCGGCGCGGAGCCAGGCATTGACGAAGGGGTCGAGGGCGCCGTCCATGACGGCCTGGGTGTCGCTGGTTTGCTGGCCGGTGCGGAGATCCTTGACCATGCGATAGGGCTGGAAGACGTAGCTGCGGATCTGGTTGCCCCAGGAGATGCTGCCCTTGTCGCCGTAAAAGCGTTCCATCTCGTTTTTGGCCTCGTCGAGTTTGAGGGCGAAGAGTTTGGAGACGAGCATGGCCATGGCAGTGGCCTCGTTTTGGGCCTGGCTGCGCTGGGCCTGGGAGGCGGCCACCAAGCCGGTGGGCAGGTGGGTGAGGCGGACGGCGGTCTCGACCTTGTTGACGTTCTGGCCGCCCTTGCCGCCGGACCGGTAGGTGTCGCGCAGGATTTCGCTGCGCGGGATGACGATGTCGCTCTCGTTCAAGTCGCTCAATTCGGCGATGACATCCACGCTGGAGAAGCTGGTATGGCGGCGCTTGTTGGCGTCGAAGGGGGAGATGCGGACGAGGCGGTGGACGCCGCGTTCGGCCTTGCAATAGCCGTAGGCATTTTCGCCTTCGACGCGGAAGGTGACGCTTTTCAAGCCGGCGGAATCGCCTTCGAGGGCGTCGGTGACCTCCCATTTCCAGCCGCGGGAATCGAACCAGCGGCCGTACATGCGGGAGAGCATTTCGGCCCAGTCCTGGGCCTCGGTGCCGCCGGCGCCGGCGTTGATGGTGAAGATGCAGTTATTTTTATCGTGCGGGCCGTTGAGGAAGGTGCGCAGCTCGAACGTGTCGAGGTCGGCGAGGAGCTTATTGGCATCGGCGGTGATTTCGGCTTCGAGCTTCAACTGCGCGGCCTCGGGTTCGGCCAGGGCGAGCTCCAGGAGGACCTGGACATCTTCGAGTTGTTTGCCGAGGTGGTTGAGGGGGTCGAGTTTGCCGTGGATGTCGTTGGTCTCGCCGATGACTTTTTGGGCGGCTTCCTGATTGTTCCAGAAGGATTCCCCGGCCATGAGGGACTCGAGTTCGGCGAGGCGCTGGGTCAATTTGGGGACGTCAAAGAAACCTCCGCAGGTGGGTCAGCTTGTCGGCGGCGGTGGCGATCTGTGGTTTGACGAGGTCGAACATGCGGGCGGAAAATACCGCATGTGGGGGCGGGAAGCCAGCCGGATTATCGGGTGGCGGAGGGCTTTTATGGCGCCGGGGTCAAGGCCAGGATTGGTACTCGGCGCGGGCGAGGCGCTCACGGCGTTTGCGTTCAAGTTCCTGCTTCCAGCGCCAATAGCGGTAGGCCGCATACACCAGAAGCAGCAGGAGAACGAAGAAGTAGGAGCTGAAGAGAACATGGCGCATGATCTTGGCGGCGTGCCGGTTGGAGGCGGACATTATGGAGGTGTCGTCGGCGGAAGCGACTTGGCCGGGCAAATTGGTGGGGGTGAGCGCGGCGGGCGGGATGGCGTTGGAAAGCTGGACCTGGGTGGGCGTGACGGACGGGGAGGGGAAGCCCTGATGATTTTGGGTGGCGTTAAAGTGGGGACCGCCGGCGGTCATGGGGCGGGATTGGCCGGGGTTGGGGCTGGCTTGGGCAAACTGGCGGTATGCCGAGGGGCCCGAAGGTTGGTTGGCGGGGGAGGCCGTGTAGGCGCCGGGAGCGCCGTGGTTGCCGGAACCACCGCTGACTGGAGCCGCTACGGGACCGGTCGGCTGGGGTTGGCCACTGCCGCCACCGCTCCCGCCGCCATTTCCGCCACCGCTTCCACCACCACCTCCACTGCCGCCGCCTCCGCCACCACCGCCGCCACTGCCGCCGCCATGACCTGGGAGCGAGGGGACGGTGACGACCGACGGGTAAACGACATCTTCGGGAACGGCTTCTTCCGTCAGGACGATGTTGTCGTAGGAGAAATCCACGTGCGCATCGGCAAAGAGGATATTTCCATAATGGCCATGGACCCCGGACCAGCCGGGGGGAAGATGGGGCGGGGGTATTTGGCGCAGCGTGCCATAGGGATTTTTGAGTTGGGCGGGGAGGCCCCGGTCGGCGGTCAGGATGACTCGGGGGTCATTGTTGTCGGGGACGACGCCGACGTCATAGCTGAGGTTGGTATTGACGAACCGGTTGAAGTTATCGGCGGGGCTGCGCTGGAGATCGGCGGGACAGGCGAGGAGCCGGGGGGTGGAAAGGGTGCTGGCGAGCGGCCAGAAGTCGCGGTAGGAAAAATAGAAGGGGCCGGGGATCTGGTAACCGGCGTTGACGAATTCCAGGGCGCCGCCGTCATTGGTGGAGACCTGGGTGGGGAACTTGCCGCCGTGGTCATTGGCAAAGATGTGGTAGGCAATGCCGATTTCCCGCAGGTCGCTGACGCATTGGATGCGTTTGGCCTGGGCCTTGCCCTGAGCCAGGACCGGCAGCAACAGCGCCGCCAGGAGGGAGATGATGCCGATCACCACCAGCATCTCGATCAGAGTGAAACCGCCCGCCGGCCGTCTGGATATTACAGGGTTCACATGCTTCAGTATTGAGCATCCATTATGCCACGTAATCTTCTCCGTAAAGTCAGAATATACGCGACGTGCACTTCTGATGGGGCGTGAAATTTTCCCAATATGCGTGAATTTCACGCCCCAGCTCCCCCATCCTAAAGCTCATCCTCGCGTTCGGCAAAGAAAAGTTGGCGGGCGCGGTCGTAATCGGCGGCGGGGACAAACACGTTGGCGGGGCGGTCCAGGTCGCCATCGGCGGGTGCGGCGGGGTCCACGAACTCCTGGGTGGCGGTGATGCCGTGTTTTTCGAGCAGGACGACGAGCAGTTCGGTTTTGACGACAGGGCCGGTGAAAAAGAGTTTCATGCGTCAGGCGGTCACTGGGCGGGCGGCGATTCAAGGCGGTGCAACAGGGCGCGGGCCTGCTGTGTTACGGGGGAGCCGGCGGGTGCGTTGCTGAGGCTGAGCTGGAGGTAGCGCCGGGCGGAGTTGGTGTCGGCGCCGCGTTCGGCCACCAGGGCGCGTCCGAAGTTCACGATGGCGGGAGCGATGCCGTTGGTTTCGAGGTCTTGCAAGTCGGTTTGGGCGGTGGCGAGGTCCTTGGTGGCGATGTGGGCCATGACGCGGTTCATGCGGGCGGTGAGGTCGTTGGTGAGGGAGAGGATGTGGTTGAGGACGGGGATGGCGTCGGTGGCGGAGCCGGACTGGATGAGGATGACGGCCTTGGTGTTCAAGGCGGCGACGTCATCGGGCTGTTGGGCGAGCTGGCCATCCACCAACAGCATGGCGTTGGTGAAGTCGCTGAAGGCGAGGTAGGCAGCGAGGACGCGGCGGGTGACGCTGGAATCATCGGGATGTTCCTTGACGACGGCGGCGAGGACGCTGCGAGCGATGTCGCGGTTGGTCTGGAGCAACCAAGAATAGGATTCGAGCAGGGCGAGGTCGAGATCAATGGAACTGTTGGGGGGGGACTTCCGGATTTCCCGGCGGACTTGGTTGACCAGGGCGCGACTGCGGTCGGGCATCTGGAGGCGGTTGTAGATGTCGGCCAGGGCGAGCTGGGGGGCGGGGGCAAGTGGGACGAGGGTGCGGACGCGTTCGAGTTGTTCGGCGGCCTGAATGGTGAGGCCGTGATCGAGGAAGACGGAACCGAGGACGAAGTCCATGGTGGGTTCGTCAAAGGGGCCGTCGTTGTTCAGGATGACGTTGACGCGGTCGGGGTTGCCGAGTTCGGCGGCCACCTTGGAGACGTCGGCGAGTCCGAGATTTTTGGCGGCCTGGAGGTTGGTATTGCAGGCGAGGCTGATGGAGGCGGACCAATTGTTGGTGTTTAATTGCAGGGCCTGATGCAACCGCACTTGGGCCTCGGGCCAGCGGCCGGCTTTTTGCAGGCACACAGCCCAAGCTTGGAGGCCGATGGAGTACCAATCGGCGAGGAGCTGTTCCTGGTCGCGGGGGGCGGGGAGCAGGCCGCAATGGGCCAGTTTTTTCCACGGGACCGACGATTTGGTTGGGGCCAGGCGGGCGAGTTTGCGGTTCCAGAGACTGGTCCAGAATTGTTCGTTGGTTTGGACGACGGCGTCGGGCAGGGCGGCGGGGGCGAGAAGGTCCTGCCCGCGGAATTTCATTTGGTAGGTGGTGCCGGCGGGTTCGAGATAAAAGCCTTCGAAGAAATAGCCATAACTGGGGTGGAGGTAGAAGAGGCGGTTGGTGCGGCCGATTTGTTCGAGGAGGCGGAGCATTTGCGGGGGCGTGAGCGTGTGGGCAGTGTCGGCGGACAGCCAGCCCATGGGTAGGCGGGCTTCCAACCGGGTGCGGTATTCGGCGGTGGGGAGGAGGGAGGTGTTGACGGCCAGCCAGCGGTCGGAGGCGCCATGGCGGGCGAGGGCGGCCTGGAACACGAGGAGGCGGTCGGGGTAATCGCTCAGGACGGCGCCGGTTCCCGGGGGCAGGGATTGGAAGGCCTGCTCCCCGAATTGCCCGATGGGCTGGGAGTTGCGCTGCCAGATGGCGGGGGCGTTGCGGAGGAGGAGGCCGGCGGTGACGACGAGCAAGGTGGCGGCGACACCGGCCACGATGGCGCGCTGCCAGGGGAACCGGGCGCGGGGGCGGCGGTATTCGTCGCGGGCGACGGGTCGGGACAGGAGGAGGAGGTTGCCGGCCAGGAAAGCGGCGCCGAGGGCGTTGAGGTAATCGAAGGTGAGCAGGGGGAGGCGGAGGCCGACTTGGCGCTGCAACATCTGGCGGGCGCCGGGGGAGGGATCCAACGCGAGCCAGCAGCAGGCCAGGAGCAGGAAGGCGCGGAGGCCGCGATAAAGCCAGATTTGGAACCGGTCCACGCCGGACTTGTTCCGCGTGCCTTCGTCGCGCAGGCGGACGATCAAGGGGAGGGTGGGGACGAGAAAGCAAAGCGTGACGGCGAAGACGGCGAAGTGGTGGGCGCGCCAGATTTTGTAGGGCAGGGTGATGACGGTTTTGGTCTGTTGCAGGCTGTCGAGCCAAGCCTGGCCGGGGGTGATCTGGGAGTGGGGGGCGAGGCTGTTGGCCAGGGGTTGGAGGGCGTAGAGGGAGAAGCCGGCCAGCAGGAGCAACGCCAACTGGACAATGAATTTCCAGCGGAAGAAGCGGAGGCGTTCGATGCGGATGACGGCGATCACGAACAAGGGCCAGGCGAGGAGCATGACCCAGTTTTCAGCCATGCCGAGTCCCCAGACCAGGGCGGCGGCATTCAGCCAGCGGGGCTGCTGGCGGACGTTATATTCGAGGAGCAGCCAGATGGCGGCCGCCAAGAGGAGCAAGCCGAGCAATTCGCCGCAGTTGGAGGTGGCTTCCAGCCAGAAACTGAATTCCAGGCCGCAGAGGACACAGGCCACCAGAATGGGCAGCCAGGCGGCGAGCGGGCTGGCGTGGTCCCACGGATCATCCCAGGGCAACAATTGGATGGAGCGGACCAACAGGGCGATGATGATGGCGGCCAAGGCGGCGGCGAACAATTTCAGGAACAGGACGAGCCAGGCGGCCGGCAGCAGATGGCAAGGCAGGGTGAGCAACCAGAGCAGGGGCTGGCCCACCATGGGGGCCTCCTCCCAGCCGGCCAGATTGGCGGCCAACGGGAGAGTGTTGATGGTCATCTGCCCGCCCATCGTGCAGACGTACCCCAGAAAAGCGACCAGCGCCAAAAATAGCGGCAAGCGGCGCACCTGAGTTAGCATGGGATGATTTTGTGAGATTGGCGAGCCGACGCGAGCAAAAAAACGCCGGTCAAGCGGGTTCGGGCGGGAGGGCGCCGGCGCGGGCCGCGAGAAATTTTTTTAATTCCCCGGCCGCCTTGCCGCCAAAGCCCGGGACGGCGGCGAGCTGTTCGACGGTGGCGAGCTGGAGACGGCGGACGGAGCCGAATTTTTTCAAGAGGGCCTGCTTGCGGCGTTCGCCGATGCCGGGGAATTCATCCAAGACGCTCTCGGAGATGCGCTTGAGTCGGAGCTGGGCATTGTAGCTGTTGGCCACGCGATGCGATTCATCGCGGACGCGCTGGAGGAGTTTGACGACGGGGTGATCCAGGCCGAGGCGGAGCGGTTCGGTTTGGTCGGGGCGGTAAATTTCCTCGAACTCCTTGGCCAGACCGATGACGGGGATGTGTTCCAGGCCCAGTTTTTTTAGTTCGGCCACAGCCATGCCCAACTGGCCCTTGCCGCCGTCTATGAGGATGAGATCGGGGAACGACGCGGCGGTGGAAGGGGCGGGCGGGGCGGCGGGAGCGGGATTGGCGGCAGCGGGGATTTTGACGCGGGACTCCTGGAGGAGGCGGGAATAGCGGCGGCGGATGACTTCGGCCATGCTGGCGAAATCGTTCTGGCCGGCGACGGTTTTGATTTTGAAGCGGCGGTAATTGGCGCGGTCGGGCCGGCCGTTTTTGAAGCTGACGAGGGAGGCGACGGCGAAGGTGCCGCTGATGTTGGAAATGTCGAAGCCTTCGATGCGGGAGGGAGGGGCGGGGAGGTTGAGGATTTTACCGAGGTCCACGAGATCGCTTTGGGGGTTGATGGCGAGGGGGAGGGTGTAGGGGACGCGCGGGAATTTTTCGGTGCGTTTGCAGGTGTCCGCGAGGTCGCGGAGGAGGTCGCGGAGTTCGGCGGCTTTTTCGAATTCGCGGGCGGCGGCGGCTTTTTTCATTTCCGCTTCGAGCTGGGATTGCATGTCGCGGCACTGGCCGTCGAGGAAATTGCAGGCGGCCTGGACTTGCGCGAGGTATTGCTCGCGGGTGACGTTGGCGATGCAGGGGGCGGTGCAATATTTCAAATGGGCGTAGAGGCAGTGTTTGTGGTCGGCGGCGCCGGGGGTGAAGACGCGGCAGCCGCGGAGGTTGAACTGGCGGCGGGCGAGCGCGAGGGTGTGGCGGAGGGCGCCGGCGTTGGCGAAGGGGCCGAAGTAGTGGGCGCCGTCGTCTTTTTTGAGGCGGGTGAAGACGAAATTGGGGATGGGGTCGTTGAAATTGACCTTGAGCATGAGGAAGCGCTTGTCATCGCGGAAGCTGATGTTGAAGCGGGGCTTGAATTCCTTGATGAGGCGGCTTTCGAGGAGGAGGGACTCGGCCTCGTTTCTCACGACGTGGATGTCGAAATCATGGACGGACTCGATGAGGGCGTTGAATTTGAGGTCCCAGCCGAGGCGGCGGGAGGGGTGGAAATACTGGCTGACGCGTTTGCGGAGGTCGCGGGCCTTGCCGACGTAGATGACGGTGCCAAAGCGGTCCTTGTGCAGGTACACACCGGGCTTGTGGGGCACGGTGCTGAGTTTGTTGCGGATGTGCTCGGACGCGGGCATGGATCAAGGTTCACGCAAAGCGGGGAGGGCGCAAAGGAAAAATGGCGGCGGTGGTCGAGGCGGGGAGCTTGACACTATTCTTACGCATGACAGAAAAAGATGGTAAAACGAACACCTCACCCCGGCCCTGCCCATAAACCCAGAAGACATTCAACATTCGACGTTCAACTTCCAACCCTGAACGAAGGCGACAGCGCGAGCCCCTTCGATATTGGGCGTTGAGTGTGGAATGTTGAATGTTTCTTTTGCGGTTCAAGGGTTCAATGCGCGAACGGTTTCGGGGAATTCTCATTTTTGATTCGTGGGGACGAGGCCGTCCCCACCCCGGCGCGGCTCGGCGGCGAAAAAGGCTTGCGTGGAAATTTAAATGGCGTATTCAGGGCAAAGTACGAAAGGAGCACTATGGCAGACAATCCAGAGCCGAGTCAGGGGGCACCGCCCGAAGCACCCCCGCCGATAACCCCTACGCCGACTCCCACGCCGCCGCCGGCCAATCCCGAGAGCCAGGCGCGCATGTGGAACATGCTGTGCCATCTGAGCGCCTTGGCGGGGTTGGTGGGCATCCCGTTGGGGAACATTCTGGGGCCGCTGGTGGTCTGGCAGATCAAGAAGAACGAGTTCCCGTCGGTGGACGTGCACGGGAAGGCGGCGTTGAATTTCCAAATCACGGTGACGCTGGCGGCGGTGGTGGCGGCGGCGGTGGCTTGGATGGGGATGCTCTTTTGCGTGGGGTGGCTGTTGCTGCCGGTGCCTATCCTGATTGTGCTGGCCGGGGTGGTGTTTGCGATCATTGCCGGCATCAAAGCCAACAACGGGGAAGAGTACAAATACCCGTGGAGCCTGGAGTTGGTGAAGTAAGGAGCCTACTCGACGATTTGCGGGACGATGAAAAGGCCGCCAGCGCTTTTGGGGGCGTTGCGGAGGGCGTCGTCATGCGGGAGGGAGGGGCGGATTTCGTCGGTGCGTGTGACGTTGACCATGGGAACGGCGTGGGCGGTGGGTTCGACGTTGGTGACGTCGAGTTCGCGCAATTTTTCGATGTAGCCCAGGATTTGGCCGAGCTGGGCGCCCAGCTTCTTTTCCTCGTCCGGGGACAGGGCGATGCGCGCGAGATGCGCGACATATTTCACGTCAATTTCGGCGGCAGCCATGGGGGGAGATTATGCGGCGAGGCGGCGGGAGGAAAGCGAATAACGTGGGCTGACGCGGTGCGTCAAAAGAGCATTTCGCGTGGCGCTAAATTTTTTTGTCCCCTGCCCATGAACCTGGAAAACATTCAACATTCGACAATCAACTTCCAACCCTGAACGAAGGCGACAGCGCAAGCCCCTTCGATATTGGTCGTTGAATGGGGTGTGCGACTGCAAAGTAACTTTGGGTCAAGCGGCAAAATTGATTTCAAGT
>CAZHIM010000109.1:0-9809 GCA_964532525.1 uncultured Bifidobacteriaceae bacterium | reverse complement strand
AAACCTGCGCTACGCCGGTTTTGTCCGCGCCCGTCAAAGCAGCTATGAAATATCCGGGCCGGGTCAAAACGCGTTTTTGAAGTGGGGAGATTGCGAAAGGAACTTCCGGGGATTCCGGTAAACGACCTTGTCAATCGCCGCGGCCAAATGGCCGCGTTTTTTCATTTCGAGCGCGGTTTTGGGCACCGCCAGGGGGTCGCTCACCCCCCAGTCGCAGGCGCTGTTCAGCCACAGCCGTTCCGCACCGTAGGTTTCGAGCATGTCAATCGCCCGCGCCGGCGTGCATTTGGTCTCCGGATACAGCGTCATGCCCGCCCACATGCCGGCGTCCAACACCATTCCGATCGTGTGTTCCTCCACATGATCAATAATCACCCGCTCCGGGCGGATTCGGCGCTGGTTCTTCAAGGCGTCGAGAATCAGGCGCGTGCCCTTCCATTTGTCTTCCAAGTGCGGCGTGTGAACCAGGATGAGCTGGTGGTGCGCGGCGGCCAGCTCGATCTGCATTTCCAAGACCTGGAGTTCGTTGCGGGAGTTTTTGTTCAGGCCAATTTCGCCGATGCCCAGGACATTCGGCCGGGCCAGGAATTCCGGCACCAGCGCGATGACTTCCCCGGCCAGTTTCACGTCCTCGGCCTCCTTGGAATTGATGCACAGCCAGCAGAAATGTTTCAGGCCAAACTTGGCGGCGCGCTTCGGCTCGTGCTCGGTTAGCTGGGAGAAATAATCGGCAAAACCGGCGGGCGCGCTCCGGTCAAAGCCCGCCCAGAAAGCAGGTTCGCAGACGGCCACGCAGCCGGCCAGGGCCATGCGTTCGTAATCGTCCGTCACCCGGCTGACCATGTGCGCGTGCGGCTCGATGTATTTCATCGGCGTCCGCGCTCCGGGCCGCGGGGGGCGCCGCAGGCGCCTTTGGCCTCCGCCCGGGCCACCGGCTGGGTCGTGAGGTCACTGAAAGCCAGCAGAACCTTCCGGGCGCGGTCGCGCTGGCGGCCGTCCAGGGCGGCGAGCGCCGCGCGGAAGCTTCGCATCCGGAAATCGTCCGGGCCGCCGGCCCGTTCCACGCGGTCAAGAAACGCGGCGAGTTCCACGAGCCGGTGCCGCGCATCGAGAAAATACAGGTCGAGGACTTGCTGTCGGTTCATACTGGCAGGGGCAATATAGAGCGGAATCGCGGCCCGGCAACCGCAAATAAAAATCACCCGCCGGGGGCCTCTCTGGGCCGCCGGCGGGCAATCCAACCCAAACCAAACCAACCAAATGAAACCAATTACTTAGTCGTATTCCGCCAGCGTCAGCAGGCCGTTGGGATCGTTCACGCCGATGCCCTTGAGAAACACGATGTGCTGATAGCCCAGGCCGCGCAGGCCGATAAACCAGCCCATGGTGCGGTCGCGGAATTCCTGGCCCAACTGGGGCTCGGAATAATTCTCGAGGATGACCACCGCGGTCTGGTGCTGGGAGAAATTCTTGGCCTGATCCAAAAGTTTGCCATTGTCCTCCTGCTTGACGACGGTGGGGGACAACACCGTGCAGGTGGTGCCGTCCAGGGATTCGACGATGAGCGCCGAATGGTCGGTGTTGCGGTATGCCTGCCGCGGAGCGGGCGAGGCACACGAGGACAGCAAAACGGGCAGGACGGCTGTGAGTAACAAAATCGTTTTCTTCATGTCAGCTATGTGTTTCAGTTGCGGCGGAATGGCGTTCTTATTTGTTGTCCATTCACACCAACACCTTCCGCAAGTCCGATGCCACAAATTGGCGCGGAAAAATGAAAGATTTACGGGTCACAATCGGAAGATTCTTCCGGACCTGATGTGCAAAATTCAACATTCCAAAAACGGCTGGAAACGTTTCGCCGGCGTAGTCTTGCAAATCGGCAAACTTTGCCGGTCTTGTCGGCCCACCAGCCGAAAGAGGGGACGTTTAAAAGGAGACACCGTGGATGTTTTTTGGGCATCAGACGAGCTTCGGAAAGAACTCATGCGCCGTGCGACACGTGGCGGCGCTCAACTCGGCGGCCGAACAGCGCTTCACCTGCGCGACGGTATCCGAGATTTCCTTAACATGCGCGGGCTCGCAGCGCTGGCCGCGATACGGCACGGGCGCCAGGTAGGGACAGTCCGTTTCCAGCATGAACCGGCCCAAGGGGGCGGCCGCCACGGCGTCGCGAATATTCTGTCCGTTCTTGAACGTGACGATGCCGGTAAAGCTCACGAACCAGCCGAGGCCGAGGATTCTTTCCAACCGGGGGACGGATTCGCCAAAGCAATGAAACACGCCCCGGGTCTGTTTGGCGTACGGTTGGATTTGGCCGAACAGATCGTCAAAGGAACTTCGCTGGTGAATGATGCAATTGAGGCCGGTTTCCACGGCGACTTCGAGCTGCTGCTGGAAGATCTCCACCTGCTTGCGCCGGTACCGGGCGTCGTCAGCGGCCGTGCCGCCCTGGGAGCTGGGCAGCCGGTAATAATCCAGACCGCATTCGCCGATGGCGACGACTTTCGGGTGGCGCGCCAACTCGCGCAGCTCGGGGCGGACATCGGCGGGCGCGCGGGGGGTTTCGGTGGGATGCCAGCCGATGGCGGCGTAGATCATCGGGTGCTGCTCGGCGAGCGCGACGGCGCGGCGGCTGCTGGCAAGGTCCGTGGCGACGGAAATGATCTTCCGGATGCCGGCCTGCTCCGCGCGGGCCAGCACTTCGGTGAAGTCCGGCTGGTATTGGTCGTCATCCAGATGCGCGTGCGTGTCGTAAAATTCAGCCATCATTGGGTGAATCGTAGAATGCGGGGGCGGCGGTGGCAAACCGGAAGGCCATGGGCGCAACGGCCGGCCGTCACCGGGCCGGGGTGCGATTATTTTTTATTTTCGCCGGAATCGGGTTTGGCCAGGGTCTTCAATTCCTCCTCGATCTGCGCCTTGGCCGGGTAGTCCGGCGCTTCGGCCAGAAGTTTTTCATCGTCGGCGATGGCGTCGGCCGTGCGGCCCTGCGCCAGCAGTTTTTTCTCGAGCACCCGGCGCACGCGAACGCGTTGCTGGGGCGACGGGTTGAGGGTGAGAACCTTCTGCCAGGCGTCAATGGCGGAACTGGGCTTGCCGATGGCGTCGTAAAGCCCGGCGAGCTTCTCGGTGAGGACGGCGCTGCGGGCGGTGACGGCGAGTTCTTCGAGGAGCCGGGCCATGGGCGCTTCCCGCATGCCGCGGGCGAGATCCAAGTTCACCAGGCGCTCGAACGACCATTCGATGAGGGGGTTTTGCGCGCGGGACAACTGGGCGTGCAATTCGGCCGGCGGCTTTTTGAACGGCTGATAGAGGGGGTCGCCGATGACGGTGGTTTGCCAGGAAAGGGCCATTTGCGATGCCCAAGCGGCTTCGCCAAACGTATAGCCGTTGCCCAGGAACTGGAGGAAGAGCGCGATGTTGGGTGTGAATTGGAGGTAGGGCTCGTACACGCAACCCATGGTGCAGGTGGCGCCCTTGGCCAGCAACGGCCCGCACCAGTGCGTGGTGGTGGTGCGCAGGGTGTCGGCGCTGAAGGAATGCAGGTGATAGGCAAAGGCGCCGGGCATGAACTCAACCGTGGGAAGCTTGAAGGGCCCGCTCACATCGCCATCATACCAGCCGGCGTAGATCGCAATCTGGCTCATGGGGTAGGATTCGGGAAAGGTTTCGGCGTTGGTGTCCACATCCACGTCGAAGCCCAAGGCATGGCAAATTTGGGCGCCCTCGCGGAGCCAGACGTCGCCGAGGTAATAGGTGCTGTTGGTCGGTTCGGCGCGGAGGTCAAAATACGTCCGGCCCCAGAGGCCGTCCTTTTCGGCGGCGAGGGCCTTGCCCACGAGGTTGCTGGCGATTTCGGGCGTGGGCCCGTCCAGCCGGGTGACGAGCAGGAGGCCGTTGGTGGGCGAGAGTTGGGAACGATTGGTGCAGCCGTAGAGCAGATTCGGCAGCGGGCCGGCGAGCGGCACGTTCATTTTGATGAGCGGCAGCCAGGTCAATTCCGAATCCACCGCCGCCTCGTCGCGCCGCAGCTCGGGCTTGGAGAGTTTGTCGGCCAGCATGTCCAAGGTGGAGCTGGGCTCGATTTTCAACGGCATGCCATAGCACAGAACGGCATAGCGGATTTTGGAGGAGACAACGCGCTCTTCGGAATGGGCGGGGATGGAGCCATTGGCGGGAACCCGGGCCCGGCCGAAGTGCCATAAATTGGCTGCTTCAAGCTGGTCGGCCAGCGGCTTCTGGAGAAAATCCGTGAAATCGGCGCGCGTCATGACCTCGTTGGTGGTGAGCGCAAAACCGAAAATGTGGTCGGCCGGCACCTGCCGGGCGGCGGCGTAATAATCCGCCACCGCCCGGGAAGCGGGCACGCGGGAATTATAGAGAATGACGACTTCCTCGCCGCCGGCGTGAGCCGCCAGCGGCGCAAATAGAGACAAAAAAAGCAGGCATACACACCTCATGCTCGTCCTTTGACTCCAAATGGCGGCCGCGGTTCACTCATTTTTGCCGAAAAGAGCCTCGTGCATGCCAGCCACGGGACGATTATTGGCCTTGTCCCAGTAGTGGAAACCGGCGCTCCAGTCCCAGATGCACCAGCCGATGTTCTCTTTTTCGAGGGCGGTGCGGAAGGTGGAGTAGAAGTTGAGGCGCGACTGGTTATCCGCCTTGGTGTAGGCGCCGAATTCGCCGAGATGAATGGGACGGCCGTAATAATCGGACCAGGCGCGAATGAACTTGAACTTGCCGGTGAAGGCGAGCGGGCTGCTCGGATTCTTATCAGCCGGCAGCGTGTTGTACTGTTTGAACCAGTCCAGTTGGTAATCCTTCAACTGCAATTTGGGGTCCGGCACCAGCGGTTGGGCCGGCGGGCCGGGGAAGACAACGCCCGTGACCGGCGTCAAGCCGCCGGTCCAGGTGGCGCCCTGATGCGTGAAAAAAAACGGGTCGTAGCAATGGACGGAGACGATGACGTTATCGTCGGGCGGGAGGACGAGGTTGTTCAGCTCGGGAATGCTGCCCCAGCCGCCGGGTTCCACAAACAGGGTGCGTTGGGGGTTGGATTTGCGGATTTCGGTGATGGCGCGCGCGTAGATGGGGTTCATCAGCGCCGTGGTGGCTTTATCGTGCGGCTCGTTGTCCAGCTCGAAGGCGAGCGGCTTGGGGAAACTCTGGTAATGCGCGGCCACCTGGCGCCAGATGGCGAGAAATTCATCCGTGGCGGCGGCGGGATTCTGGTCGAGCGCGTTGAAGTGGTGAATGTTGATCATCACGGCAAGCTTGTCCTGGAGCGCGTTGGTGACCACGAAATCGGCGAGGGCGAAGATCTCCGGTTCGAGCGTGTAGTCCGGGCCGGGGCCGGCGTATTGATGCCAGCCGATGGGCACGCGGACGTGGTCGAATCCCTCCTTCTTGATCTGGGCGATTTCATCGGCGGTCACCTTGATCTGCCGCCAATGGCGCGGGGCTTCGAGGTAATCGCCCAGATTGGCGCCGTGGAGGAAGAGCTTGGCGGCCTCGTAGGCCGGCGTCTGATGGCCGGCGATGGGCTGCATCCCCGGCGGGTTCTTGGGAGCGAAGGTTCCGTCATCGTCGCCGGACTGGGCGGCGGCCGGGAGCAGCGACAGCAACAGCGCGGCCAATGACAAGTGGATTAGGTGGATGCGTTTCATAGTAACCATCCTTTTACAGGAAATGCGGGCAAGTGTCTTGTCATCAGAAATCGTGTCACGATGGAAGGTCATTGGCCGGTCACCTTGAGGCCGTCCCACGCCAGGGTGATGCCGTCCGGCAGTTCGGCCTGGGACTTGTCGTGGTCGTAATCGTGGGTGAGATGGGTGAGAAAAGTGTGCTGGGCGTTGATGCGCCGGGCAGCGGCGAGGGCCTCATCCAGACACATGTGGGTGGGATGGGGCTTGGGGCGGAGGGCATCGAGCACGACATTTTCCACGCCGCGAACGGTTTGGACGGCGGCGTCCGGAACCTCCTTGCAGTCGCTCAGATAGGCGAGGCGCTTTTCGCCATCCTGCTCAAAGAGGTAACCGGTGCTGACGGTCCGGCCATGGGGCAATTCGACGGGAGTGACTTTGAGGTCGCCGACCTCGAAGGGGCCGGTGACCACGTGTTCTTCCGGCTTGAAGTAGCCTCTGGGCCAGGGGCCGGCATGAAAGGCGTAAATGAAGACGCGGCGGAGATGGGTCATCGTGGCTTCGCTGGCGTAGATCGGCAGGGTGGTATCGCCGCGGAGATCGCAAAAACGGCGGCAGTCGTCCATTCCAAAAATGTGATCCGCATGGGCATGGGTCACGAGGACGGCATCAAGCCACTTGATTTTTTCGCGAAGGCATTGGGCGCGGAAATCGGGCGAGGTGTCCACGACGAGCTTGACCTTGTCGGTGACGACGTAGATGGAGGGACGGGTGCGCCAGTTTTTGGGGTTGGCCAGGTATTCCGGGGGATAGTCTTTGCCGATGATGGGGACGCCCTGCGAGGTGCCGCTGCCAAGGAACGTAAATTCAAACGCCATATCCGGTGCAAAGTAGCAAAAGAGGGCAAATGAGCCATACTTAAGTGCGGAGTGCCGGAGTCGGAATCCGGAATCACAAGAAGAGAGTTTTGACGCGAATTGGCAGGTATGAACGCGAATTCTTAAGAAAGAGCGTCCAAGCGCGGGCGAGAGAATTCTGGGAGTCTTGCAGGGTTGACCAAGGTTGACCAGGGTTGACCGGCGGAAGGCGGAATCTTTCAGACGCGGGGCGCGGAATTCGTTGGGGCGTGGGGTGATTTGGATTTTTTTGGAGTGCGCGGACACGTCCGCGCATGAAACTGGGCGACCCGTCCTTCGTCGCAGCACTTCGGAGGGTGGACAGGTCGCCCAGTTCCAAAGCGGTGACATGTCACCGGCACTCCAAAACCTGACGCACGCGACTGTGATTTGGTTAGTTGCGCGCCGACGAGCGCCGGGTGGAAGCGCCCGGTCGGCGGCAACCGTCTTGGCATGATCGGTGTTCATCATGGTCCGATGGCAGCATCGGACAGGGGAATATAGAATAAATGCGTATTTTTGTCTAGATAATATACTACATAGTGTTATATAATTATCATAAAGATGCATTTAAGCCGATGCGGAAGGCGGCCGGGTGGTATCCATTCGGGCGGAAAGGCGTTCATTATTGATGAAGCGCAGAATTTGGGCTATTTAACAGTCGTGAATTGGACAGAAACATCCACGCCGGATTTTTCGGCGGAGAAACTTGCCTTGGCGCGGCAGGCGTTTCGGGAGTTTCATGCGCGCTGTTTTTGGTTCATGCGGCGGGACGCAGAAATCGTCGCTGAGGAAATTCCTTACCTCTGCGAACGACTGCGCGCGGACGGCGGACGGCGTGGTTTCCAGATCGCCGCTGAATTATGCCGCTAGGCGACCTCGAAAAATCCATCCTTCGGCTGGTGGCGGTCAACCGCAATCCGGAAAGCTACACAGACAGAATTATTCGATGCCCAGCAGCTCCACCTCGAAGATGAGCGTGCTGTTCGGCGGGATCGTCGGGCTGGGACTGTTCGCGCCGTAAGCCAGGTTCGCCGGAATCTCGAACTTAAACTTGTCGCCCACTTTCATCAATTGCAGTCCTTCCGTCCAGCCGGGGATGACTTGGTTCAAAGGAAAGCTAACCGGCTGGCCGCGGGCGATGGAACTGTCAAACACCGTGCCATCCAGCAATTTGCCCTCGTAATGCACCTTCACCGTGTCCGTGGCCTTGGGCGAAACCGTGCCGGCGCCATGTTTCAAGACCTGATACTTCAAGCCGCTGGCGGTCGTTATCATTTCACCAGTGGTTGCCGTCGCCGCCGCTGCACTGGGAGCATTGGTACTGGCAATATTGTCGCCGGTGGTTTGGGTCGTTTGGTTGCAGCCCAGCAGGCACAGGCTCGCCGCGGCGATCATCGGGAATCGTGGAATCATCATAATAATTGGCCCCCGTGAACGGGCGGCGGAAGCACTTTCGGCGATGCGTGGTTTCAGGTCAAGCATGGAGCAGGCAGAACCGTCACGGAGACTTTGGTAGATAAACCATCCGGTTTTGCCAATCCCAAGTACGGCCCTCGCTTTGCCAGAAAGTGGTCAATAGGCGGGACTGATGGCCATAATCGGCACCACGCACGCTGCCTCGAAAAAGTATGACTCCGGCGTGATCCTGCCCGGCGCGAAGCAACTGCCCGGCATGCCAAGCCAGTGTGGCACGATCAAAGCCCACGAGGACGAGCTTGGCTTCTCCGCAACATATCAACAAAGCCTCATCATCCAGCCCCAGCCAGTTGCCATCCTGCCAATTTGCAATGTGAATGATCGGGAAATGGGGAGCCAACTGTTGGCAGGCGGAAATCAACCGATGTGATGTGTTTTCGTCAGCCAACAGCCGGAACTCCATGCCGTTCTCCTTCCCGCGATTGCTTGATTTCTTCAGGGAACTCCGACGCATAGGCCAGCGCGCGCTTCACCAGCACGGCCGGCCAATGGAAGTGCTCCGCCGTTTCGGCAACGGACCGCAATTCTTCATGCAGATCGACGACTTCCCAAACGGCAACCCGATGCCCCGTCAGGTAGGCTTCCCGCCCGGACAACGAATCCCGGAATGAAATCCCCGGAAACTCGCTTTCGAGCGACTTTTCCATCACGTAGCGGGCGACCAGATCACTCTTGGACGTCTTGGCAACGCGTGCCTGTTTTACCACCAATCGCGCGTAGCGCGCCGGCACCCGCCCAGATACGAATGCTGTGCTCATCTCCCAATGTTGTGCACAACGTGCACAAAGTCAAGTGCGCATGGACCCCCACGATCCGGGGTCGTTCACAATGCCCATGAACAGGATGCTGCCACTCCGATCATCAAAAATCACATAAAAGGATGGGTGAACCGCGCTTGCAGGCTCGGTTCCAAGCGGCCCAACGATTCACGTCCGGACGATTGCTGCCCCGTGTGCAGGTTGCGCGTAGATAATCATCTGAAGCATCGCAATGCTAATAGTCGCCCAGGTTGTCCCACGCCTTCCGTTACCGTCCGCCAAACTGGTCCAGTTCGGCAATGAAGGCGTCCGGTCCGCCCTCCGCGTAACCCGTTTGCCGGCCCAGTTCCTTGCCGGCGGCGTCCAGCAATACATAGGTGGGGAATCCGCCGACATTGAATTGCTTCGCGAGCGCCTCGTTGTCCCGCCGCAACACATCCGGCAACTGCACGCGGTGCGGAAAATCCACCTTCACCAGCTCCAGTTTTCGTCCCGCGTAGGCCGCAAACTTCGGCGTGGACAAAACTTCCTGATCGAATTTGATGCACCAGGGACACCAGTCCGAACCGGTGAAATCCAGCAGCACCAGTTTGTGGTCGGACCGGGCCTGGTTCAAGGCCGTGGGCAGATCGAGCCCCCAGACCGCCGCCGCCGCCGTGCCCGGGGCCGGGATGGCCGGGGCAGGCTGCGCCTGTTCCTGATATTTCGCTTTGTTTTCCGCCTGTTTCGCTTCGGCGGCGCCCGCCTTTTGAACATTGTAATTAAAGTGCTTCTGCAGCTCCGGCGAGAGCTGTTTGATCTTCACGTTGCCCATCCCGCCGGGATAGGTGAAAAAGACATCCGTCGCCGTGACCTCCGTGACGGTCACGTTGGTGTAGGTTTGAATGCCGGCCTGCAGCACGGCGAGTTTTTCATCCGCGTGGGCTTGAACCGACACCCAGGTTGCCAGGGCCAGGAAAATCTGAAAACGCATGGGATTCCCTTACAAGTTGGCATTCCGGCTGTCAAGTGTGGTCAGGTTCCACTTCATG
>CAZHIM010000108.1:0-10534 GCA_964532525.1 uncultured Bifidobacteriaceae bacterium | reverse complement strand
GGGAAAAAATTCAAAATTTTTCCGCCGCCACCGGCCGCGCGGGTTTGCCGGCACGGTAAATTCTGGCACCGGCTGGCGCGTTTGACTATGCTGGAGGCTCTTAAATGAACTCAATTTTCATCACCGGCGCCGCGGGTTTCATTGGCAGTTCGGTTGCGGACCGCCTTCTCGCCGAGGGCAAAACGGTCGTGGGCTGGGACAATTTCTCGACCGGGCAGCGGCGGTTTCTCGACGGCGCCTTGCGAAACCCCCATTTCAAGCTGATCGAAGGGGACAACCTGGACCTCCCGGCGCTCACCCGGGCCATGGCCGGCGCCGACACCGTCTTCCATTTCGCGGCCAACGCGGATGTGCGGTTCGGGCTCGAACATCCGTCCAAGGACTTGCAGCAAAACACCGTCGCCACGTTCAACGTGCTGGAAGCCATGCGCGCCAACGGCATCCGGCGGATCGCCTTCAGCTCCACCGGGAGCGTTTATGGCGAGGCCGAGAAAATCCCCACGCCGGAGGACGCCCCGTTTCCGGTGCAGACCTCGCTGTATGCCGCGTCCAAGGTGGCCGGCGAAGGCATGATCGCCTCCTATTGCGAAGGCTTCAAGTTCGAGGGCTATATCTTCCGTTTCGTCTCGATCCTCGGGGAACGCTACACGCACGGCCACGTTTTTGATTTTTACAAACAGTTGCTCGAGCACCCGGACCATCTCAAGGTCCTCGGCGACGGCGCGCAGCGCAAAAGCTATCTCTACGTGCAGGATTGCGTGAGCGCGATTTTGCATGTCATGTCCCGGGGCACGGCGCAAAAGGCGAAGCACGGCGTGGCGATCTACAATCTCGGCACGGCGGAATTCGTGGAGGTGAACGACTCCATCCGGTTCATCTGCCAGACCCTCGGGTTGCGGCCGCGGTTGGAATACTCCGGCGGCAAGCGCGGCTGGGTCGGCGACAATCCCTTCATTTTCCTGGACACGAAAAAAATCCAAGCCACCGGCTGGAAGACGACTTTGACCATTGAACAGGGCATCGTACGCACGCTGCGGTGGCTCCAGCAAAACCAGTGGGTGTACGAGAGCCGGCATTGAACCATGAATATCACCGTCCTGGGCCTCTGGCATCTCGGCAGCGTCACCGCCGCCTGCTGCGCCCGGCATTTTCGCGTGACCGGCCTGGATTTCGATCCTGCCAATATTCAACGGCTGAATGCCGGCCAGGCTCCGTTGCTGGAACCAGGCCTGAACGAACTCATCGCCGCCGGTCTGACCCGGAAAAGCCTGTCCTTTACCACCGACCCGCAAACCGCCGGCGCCGACGCCGACGTCCTCTGGCTGGCCTATGACACGCCGGTGAACGACGATGACGAATCGGACGTGGACTTCGTGCTCGGCAATTTGCGGCGCGCGCTGCCGTATCTGCCCGCCGGCGCGCTCGTGCTGATTTCCGCCCAATTGCCTGTGGGCACCTGTGCGCGGCTGGAAAGGGAATTTCCGCGGTTCCACTTTGCCTGCTCGCCGGAAAATCTGCGCTTGGGCAAGGCTATTGAGGCCTTCGAGAAGGCCGACCGCGCGATTGTGGGCATCCGCACCGACGCGAAAAAGGCGTTGCTCGAACAGCTCTTCAAGCCGTTCGCCGCGCAGACGATTTTCATGCGCACCGAGTCGGCGGAGATGGTCAAGCACGCGCTTAATTCCTTTCTCGCCCTCTCCATCACCTTCATCAACGAGGTCGCGCGCCTGTGCGAGCACACCGGCGCGGACGCGAAGGAAGTGTCGGTGGGGCTCAAGAGCGAGGCGCGCATCGGCCCGAAGGCCTACCTCGGCCCCGGCGGCCCGTTCGCCGGCGGCACACTGGCCCGCGATGTGGTGACTTTGACGAAATTGGCCGCGGCGCACGGGGAAACCATCTCCGTCATCCCGGCCATCAAGCAGAGCAACGATCTCCATCGCGGCTGGGCCTTCCGCCGGTTGCAGTCGCGCCTGGGCCATTTGCGCGGCCGGCGCATCGCGGTGCTCGGCCTTACTTACACGACCAATACGGACACGCTCCGCCGCAGCGCCGCGGTGGAATTGTGCCGGGAGTTGCTCGCCGCCGGCGCCGCCGTGACCGCCTGTGATCCCGCCGTGAAGCAATTGCCCGCCGACCTGTCCGCCGTTTCGCTGGCGGCCGATTTGCCGGCGGCGCTGGCCGGTGCCGAGGCGGTGGCCGTCTGCACCGAATGGCCGCAATTTCGCCAGGCCGACTGGGCCAAAATCATCCCCCAAATGCGCCAGCCCGTGTTTGTGGACGCCAACCGCTTTCTCGAGCCGGCCTTGAAAAACCTCGCCGGCGTCGAACTGCTTTCAGTCGGTCGTGCCTGATATGAAACTCAAAAATCTCAACGTGCTCATCACCGGCGGCAGCCAGGGGCTTGGCAAGGCCATCGCCGAACAGTTTCTGCGCGAAGGCGCCAATGCGGTGCTCTGTGCCCGCACGGAAAAAGACCTGTCCGCCACCGGCCGCGAGCTGGCCGGCAAATTTCCCGCGCAAAAGGTGTTCACCAAAACCTGCGACGTGGCCGCCGAAGCGCAGGTGAACGAACTTGTGGCCTTCGCGCTGGACAAACTCGGTTCGCTCAATGCCCTCGTGCTGAACGCCGGCGTTTACGGCCCCATGGGCCCCACTGAATCCGTCCCGCTCGCCGAATGGCGGCGCGCCCTGGACATCAACCTCTTTGGCGTGCTCCTGCCCAGCCGGGCGGTGATTCCCCATTTCAAGCAGGCCGGCCACGGAAAAATTGTGGTCATCAGCGGCGGTGGCGCCACGAATCCCTTGCCGAACATCAGCGCCTACGCCGCTTCCAAGGCCGCCGTGGTGCGGCTCATGGAAACGCTGGCCGAGGAGCTCAAGCCGTTTCACGTGGATGTCAACGCCATCGCCCCCGGTGCGCTCGCGACGCGGTTGGTGGACGAAGTCCTGGCCGCCGGGCCGGATCGCGTGGGAAGCGCATTTTTCGAGAAGAACAAAACGTGGAAGGAAACGGGCGCCGTGCCGCTCGCACTCGGCGCCAGCCTGGCCGTGTACCTCGCCAGCGCCGAAAGCAATGGCATCACCGGCAAGTTGGTCAGCGCGCAATGGGACCCGTGGCGGGACCTGCAGCAGCATCGCGACGAGCTCGCGAAGTCCGATATCTATTGCCTGCGCCGCATCGTCCCCGAGGACCGCGGCCAAAAGTGGGGGAGCCGATAGCACTTATGAACTACGCCATCATTGGGTGCGGATTGATTGGAAAGAAGCGGCTGGGCGGCATGCCGTCCGGTTCGCAATTGGTCGTCGCGTGCGACACCAACCTGGCCCGCGCCGAGGAATTGGTGAAGCTGGCCAAGTCCGGCCGCGCCGTCGCCGATTTCCAGAGCGCCGTCGCCGATCCCGCGGTGGAAGTGGTGTTTGTCTCCACGCTCAACTCCACGCTGGCGCCCGTCACGCTGGCCGCCGTGAAGCACGGCAAACATGTGTTGGTGGAGAAACCCGGCGCCATCAGCGTCGCCGAACTCGCCGAAGTGGAAGCCGCCGCCCGCAAAACCGGGGCGCTGGTCCGCGTGGGTTACAACCACCGTTATCATCCGGCGGCCTTGAAAGCCATGGAGCTTTTCCGCGGCGGCGCGCTGGGACCGATGATGTTTGTTCGCGGCCGTTACGGCCAGGGCGGGCGCATTGGCTACGAGAAGGAATGGCGCGCCGACCCCAAACTGTCCGGCGGCGGCGAGCTGATTGACCAAGGTGTGCACCTGATTGATCTGGCGGGAATTTTTCTGGGCGAATTCACCACCGTGGCAGGCCACGCCGCGACCTATTTCTGGAAGATGCCGGTGGATGACAACGCGTTCCTGAGCCTGCGCAACGCCGCAGGCAACACCGCGTGGCTGCAAGTCAGTTGCAGTGAATGGAAAAACCTCTTCAGCCTGGAAATCTACGGGCGCGACGCCAAGCTCCACTGGGAAGGCCTCGGCGGCAGCTACGGCGTGGAGCGGCTGACGTATTACCAGATGCTGCCGCAAATGGGCCCGCCCGAGACGACCATCTGGGAATTCCCGCGCGGCGACGAATCGTGGAAAATCGAGATGACGGAATTTTTCCAAGACATCAAGCTCAAGCGCACGCCGGTTCCAGGACTCGAGGAGGCCAAGGCGGCCTTGACGGTGGTGGAGAAAATTTACGCCCAAACCCGCGGGCACTGACTGAACTCCCGGCGCAGGTTCAAAACGCCTGCCAGTACCTTTTCAATAGGTTACCCGCCGCAGTTCCGGCACGGTATCAAATCCACGGTCGCGACTGATCAGAGGCTCGCGGTAGTAGCGGGCGAATCCCGCGATCCAGTTGTTGTTTTCACCAAGCCGCCGGCCGCGAGCGATGAGTTCGCGGTCAATTTCGGCCGCCTGATCAACGATCCCCATGTGCAAGAATAAAATCTGCCAGCGGTCAAGCCACTCTCTAGCCGCAGCCGTGGATGTGAAAGCTACTGAGATTTCCCCAGCCGTGATAATTGTGAGGCGAATACTCCGGGTGCGATGGCGGCGAAAGAACGTGGTCGCCAGTCCAATCACACCGCGTCTTTGTTCGTGCAGATAATCAGAGGCAAATGTGGTGTCGGCAATCATCTCTTGGAGCGGCGCCCGCGCTCGCGCGTGACTCTTTCAAGCCTGTCCAAATCCACATTCGGCACGAATCCCTCCATGGCTTCCAGCATTTCGCCGCACGTGTCGGCCGGCTTGCGGACGTGGCGCAATATGACTTTGGTGAACGAATCGCGCGGGCCCGTTTTAAGCGAGGCCAGAAGTTCGTAGGCCTTCAGGTCAATCGTGATGTTCCGATGCATACACTGACTATACACGGATGCATGGCCGTGTCAAACGCCGGTCCCGGTACGGGACCTCACTTGCCCGCCTGCCGCAGATACTCATCAATCGCGGCCGCCGCGCGCTTGCCGTCGCCCATCGCCAAAATCACTGTCGCCGCGCCGCGCACAATGTCGCCGCCGGCAAACACGCCGGGGAGGCTCGTCTGGCCGTTCTCATCCGCCACGATGTTGCCCCATTTGTTCAACTTCAAGTCCGGACAGGTGGCCGTGAGCAGGGGATTGGCCTTGGTGCCGATGGCTACCACCACGACGTCGCAGTCGAAAATGAATTCCGAGCCCGGAATTGGCTCGGGCCGGCGCCGGCCGGAGCTGTCCGGCTCGCCTAGCTGCATCTTCTGGCATTTCATACCGGTCACCCAGCGCTTGTCGTTGCCCACGACCGCCAGCGGCGCGGTGAGAAATTCAAACCGGATGCCTTCCTGCTCCGCATGGTGGACTTCCTCCGCGCGGGCCGGCAGCTCGTCGTGCGTGCGGCGATAGACGATCACTGCTTCCTGGGCGCCGAGCCGCTTGGCCGTGCGCACGGCGTCCATCGCCACGTTGCCGCCGCCCACCACGGCCACCCGGCGGCCGTGCAATACCGGCGTATCCGAACGCGGAAACTGGTAAGCCGCCATGAGGTTGATCCGGGTGAGATACTCGTTGGCGGAATAGACGCCCTTCAAGTTTTCCCCCGGCACGTTCATGAACACCGGCAGCCCCGCGCCGTTGGCGATGAAGATGGCGTCGAACTTCTGCTGCAATTCGGGAATGGTGTAGGTGCGGCCGATCACGACATTGCACTCAATCTTCACGCCGGCTTCCTGTAGGCGCTCCACTTCCTGCGCCACGATTTTCTTGGGCAGGCGGAATTCCGGGATGCCATACACGAGCACGCCGCCGGGCTTGTGCAGGGCCTCGTAAATGGTCACCGCATGGCCGCGCCGGGCCAGTTGGCCCGCGGCAGTAAGGCCCGCCGGGCCCGAACCCACGATCGCCACGCGGCGGCCGGTCGGCTGGGGCGTCGTCTGCGGCAACTGGTCGCGATGCTCGCGCGCCCAGTCCGCCACGAAACGTTCCAGGTAGCCCACGCCCACCGGCAATCCCTTTCCGGCGCGGACGCATTCGGCCTCGCACTGGGTTTCTTGCGGGCACACCCGGCCGGTCACGGCCGGCAGCGCGTTGTCATCCAGGAGGCTTTGGGCCGCCTCGGCGATCTTGCCAGCGGTGAGCAGGTCCAGAAATTTGGGAATATGCACGCCCACGGGGCAGCCCTTGATGCAGCGCGGATCCTTGCATTGCAGACAACGGTCGGCTTCCAGCAGGGCGAGCTTTTCCGGGAGACCGAGATTCACCTCGAGAAAATTGGCGGAGCGGGCGGCGGCGTCCTGTTCCGGCATGGCCTGCCGGGTGAGTTGCAGCCGGGCTTTGGTGGTGAGGCGCGGGGACATATTATTTTTGGGCGGCAATTTGTTTTTGCAGGCGGCAATGATCCGCCGCGCAGGCCGTCGCCTGCTGCTCGAATTCGCGATAGGTGGCGAGCCGGTCCTGCAATTCGTCGAAATTCACCAGGTGCCCGTCAAATTCCGGGCCGTCCACGCAGGCGAACTTCGTTTCGTTGCCGAGCGTCACTCGACAGCCGCCGCACATGCCCGTGCCGTCAATCATGACCGGGTTCAGCGACACAATCGTGCGGACGCCGCGCTCGCGGGTGAGGTTGGCCACCGCGCGCATCATCGGCACCGGGCCCACGGCATAAACGATGTCCACTTTCTCCGCGGCCAGGATGTCGCGGGCCGCGTCGGTCACAAACCCCTTGCGCCCGTAGCTGCCGTCGTCCGTGCAAACCACCACTTGGCCGAACCGCTTAAGCTCCGGTTCAAAAATGACCCATTCCTTGGAGCGGCCGCCGATGACGCTCGTCACCCGCACGCCGCGCCGGCTGAGCCCCTGCGCAATCGGATGCACCACCGCCGTGCCCACGCCGCCGCCGATGCACAGCGCATGGCCCGCGGAAATCATTTCCGTGGCGTGTCCCAGCGGGCCGGCGATGTCGCAGATGGCGTCGCCCGGGTTCAGGGCCACAAGCTCGTTGGTGCTTTTACCCACGGCCTGGATGACCAAGGAGATGGTGCCGGCGGCGGGATTGGAATCGGCGATGGTCAGCGGAATCCGTTCCGAGCCCTCGGCCAGATGAACGATGACGAATTGCCCCGGCTGGCGGATTTCCGCGATGCGCGGCGCGGAGACATCCAAGCGGGTGACATTCGGGCTTAAAGCCTGCTTAGCCAGAATACGATGCATTCCAAGCGAGAATAATCGCTGTGACGGGTTGGGGCTATGCCTGAATTGGCCAAAGCGTGCTGTTTTTTGGGGAATTCAGGCCGCGGATGGCGCGGGTCGAAGCGGTGGAAACGCATGTGGCGGAGAGATGGGGAATGGGGTCGTAGATATTGGTCGGATGCAAACAAGGATGGGGAATGAATCTTGGTGGCAGGTAAATCTTGGTGGCAGGGAAAGGGGGAAATATCGCGGAGCGATATTGGAAATTAGCCCGGCACAACGTGCCGGGTAACGCATCCCCAAGAATCCCCGCGTCCTGGAAGGACGCCGGAAACCCTTGTCTCCCGACGCTTCCGGCCTCCTCTTATTGACGCTCGCGCAATACGGTGACGGACTGCGGGCTTCAGCCCGCTTCTGTGTCCAAAAACAAGAGCGCTTGAAACGTCCAACCCGCTTGAGTGTTTCCAACCTGACGCGGCGTGAACGCCGCGCGCCGCTCACGTTCAACGCGTGTCACCGTATTTTGCGAGCCTCAATAAGGACGAATCCGCGTTTGGCCTCCCCACCAGACATTGTCGGGTATAATTTCCTGCCTCGCTCCGCGACGGCCGAAATTCACCTTGAACATTTTCCCCACCATGAACGTCGAGGAGCCGAAAATGGCGCTTGCATTCTTTTTCGGCGGCCGTTAAATGGTTGTATCAGTTTGCAGAAGTTGCGGTCTGGAGAGCCTTGGTTTCAAGATACGATCCAGTGGTTGGATAATCAGAATTAGGCAAACTACGATTATGGATATTGCCGAGGCACAAAAGTGCATCAGCCGTGAGAGAACCCGTTGGTTTTCGGTTTTCTCCGAGGTTTCCGACGATGAATTGCTGCGCCGGCGCGAGCGATGGTTCAACGGATGGGCGATGTTCTTCGGCATGGCAGTTCTGCCGAGTTATTTTTGGGCCGGTCAGTTTGGGATCTTTGGATGGTGGCTTTGTCTGGCGGCGGAAATTCTCGCGGCGAGACATTATAGCAAAGAGGCGGACGAGTGCAGAGATGCACGACAGACCGTGAAAGGTCAGACGACGTGAACCACCTTGTTGATGCCTGCGGGCCCGCTGGCAGCCAGTGAATAACTTCGGATGGCCTATATTTTGATCGTTAACCCTTTAAAAGCCTATGGAATTTGACAACGACAAAATCGATGATGACGTTCTCGCGCTTCTGTATTTGACCGCCTTCCAGGAGAAGGACATGCCGTGGCGGGCGTGGAAGGGTCACGATTGGGAGGCCATGAATCGGCTTTTCGAGAAAGGTTACATTTCGGACCCGAAGCGCAAGACGAAGTCCGTCATGCTCTCGGATCAGGGCTATGCGAAAGCCAAGCAACTCTTCGAGGCAAAATATGCAAAGAAGGGCTGACAAATCGCCGGAGCCACCGGTGCGGCTAGCCCACTGAGTGTTTCCCAAAATGAAACCCATCTCAATCATATCGCTCTGGATCACGGCTATTATCGGAGCAGCGATTCTTGGGCTCGTCACAAATGCCATCAATGCGCAGGTGAGCGAACTGTATTTTCGGACGATTCTGGGCTGGCAGAACGTAGCCGATATTAAAAGAGCCATCGTCGCGCAGGGAGTCTTTGAGGGACTTATCTGCGGTCTGGTTCTTTCGACGTTCTTTGTTGCCGTTGTCGCATTCGTTTCCAAGGCCCGGTGCGATTATTTGCTGGGATTGCGCTACCTCGCCGGCTTGATTGCGACGGCGTTCCTCCTTTGGGTGATCGGCGGGGTTTTGGCCGTCGCTTTGGTCTCACTCAGTCCCGAGTTCTATCGGTCGCACTTCATCGGGGTCCCCAACAGCGCGCCGGATCGGATTCGTTACGCGTGGGTGGGAGGTTCTATATGGGGAGTGCAGTTCGGCGGCGCGGCCGCCACCTTTATCTTTTTGGCGCTGTTTCGAGCGAGATGGCGTCTTTCACATGCCACCGAGATCTGACAAAACTGCCGGAACCTCCGCCGGTGGACGTAACCGGTTCGCGTTCGCGGGAGGCGTTGTTGGCTCGGCGCAGCTCCGTTGGGTCCAATTATTTTGTGGACACTCTTAAAATATTTCTCGTGGTACTTACGGTCGGTGGATTGATTTGTGGAGCAACTTGGCTGTTTGCCCGGAAGCTGATCCGGCGATCATGGCGATGGCGTGCGGCATTTTGTATTTTGTCTGGTGGGTTTGCAGGCCGGGGATTTGGGCGGGCGATACCCGGAAGACCGCCGTTTTGAAAAAACGCGCCGGCGAGGCTGGCAACCGGGCTGCGATATGGACGCCAGACTGACGAACTCAAAATGGAGGCCGGGCCATGAACTTGAATCCTGCTGAACCAAGCGAAAATTCTCTCACAGGCCGTGCTGCAATTCCATCGTCTAAAGAGTCAACGAGTCTGCGTTCGGTTATTTCTTCGGGCCGGGCTGGTCTGGCGAACCCAGATGGCGGCAAAGGTTGGCCACCAGGCGTTGCCGACGTTCGGACGACAGCGAGCCGATTTTTCCCAGAAGCGCCGACTCTGGCAGGACCGCGGGAAAGCCCAACCGAAAAAGCGACGCCGCCTTGAGTCCGCTGGCGGCAAATTCATTGCCAGCCGGAGCAATGGTTTCGTCAAAGCCAGCAACGCGCTGGTGGAGTTGGGTGCTCACGCCACAGACGAGGAAATTGCCGAAGGAAGGTAATCGCCGGAACAAAACAATGGGACGGTTTTTGACCTGGCCGTCGGCTTGGGGCAACGGGGCCAGGGCGTGTCACCTTCGGTCATGAGCGCACGTCAGCGGTGGTGTATTCCGGCTCGTTGTCGCCGTAGGCTTTCGCCAACTGACCGGCGGAAAATCTCGACCAAGCGTGGCGTTCGTCATCAGGTGGCAGCACCACGACCACTAGCCGCGCATTGGGGGCAAGTTGGCAGGGTTCGTCAAACTGAACCTTCTCACCATCAAAATGGGCTGTTAATGCAACCGCTTTCATCACTGGTTTATCTACTGGATTTTCCATCCAACCGCAACCGTTCTGTCCGGCGCGGATGTAAACTGGCAGACGCCAATGGGATTCAAAACCACGTCACGAATTTCACCACCAAATTGCGCGGCGATTTCCCAGTTGAATGAAGTCGGCAACGTAGCGGGTGTATGACTGGCCGTTTATGGTTTGGGAAACCTTTCGTATTTTGGCCGATACTCCCAATTCCGAGACTGTCACAGGGAACTCAATTGTCTTCATGGTCTAAAACAGCCTTAACAGTCGTTTTTCTGTTAAGAAAAACGTTAAGAACGTTGAGACTATCGGGAAACCATTGAAAAAATGGCGGGAGTGGCGGGGCTCGAACCCGTAACCTCTGCCGTGACAGGGCA
>CAZHIM010000107.1:0-10610 GCA_964532525.1 uncultured Bifidobacteriaceae bacterium | reverse complement strand
TTTTGGCATAACGATACCCGCTCTCGGGTAACAGTCACTTTTGGCAGACGGCGTCCAGTGGAAATTCGTCTCCCCGATTTCAAAGGGACGGTTCGGCCGAGCACCAAAGGCGTTCCGGATTCACTTGGCGAAAAACGCTTCCTTGGATCTGCGAGCAGCGCCGGGGTGGGGACGGCTCGTCCCCACGAATCCAACATTAAAACGATGGGGACGAGCCGTCCCCACCCCTCGGAGCATGTCCGAAACGAGACCCTTTCAGGGTTGACCAAGGGCGACCAGGGTTGACTCGCGTTCGGAGCGCGAAGCGCCTTTTGAATGCAAAACTGCGCATAAAGATTGCACAATCATGGAGATCGTGACGCCCCGGGGATGCGCGGGAACGCGGGCCGCGTCCGGCTGAACGCGGTCACCTCATCCCACTGCTGCTGGCTGGCAGCTTTCACCCGACCAGCATGACACAGTTTTCCAAGGGGTGTTAGTTAGCCGCTAACGCAAAACGCACTTTTTTACGATTTTTCGTAAGCGGCTAACGGCGGGCGGGGGTGGGGAGGGGCCAACACGAAGAAAAGATGGGAGCACCGACAACTATCTTAAACTCACCGGGGCTCAGGACTATGGCGGACTGGCCGTGCTCAACGACGCCTGGCAGCGCTTCGGCTTGGGTCGTTTCCTGGCCGGCTTGGGAACGCCCCGACAGCAGGGGTTGCTCAAGGCGATGATTCTGGGGCGGATTCTTTTCCCGTCCGCCAAACTGGCGCTGGGCGAACAGGCCGAGGGCACCGCCTTGGCGCGCGCCTGCGGCCTGCCCGCCGCCGAGGCCTTTGACGAGGACGAGCTTTACGCGGCGATGGATTTGCTCAATGGTCAGTGGGTGCCCCTGGAAAAAAGCCTCTATCAGGAGGCCTTTCCCCAAGGGGTCCGCCTGGTGCTTTATGATCTGACGAGCACCTATTTCGAGGGCGGCGGGCCCGACCACCTGGGCCGTTACGGACACAGCCGGGATCATCGCGGGGACCGCCGGCAGGTCATCCTGGCCGTGGCGACCGATCCGGAGGGCATTCCCCTGCATGTGGAGGTCTTGCGGGGCAACCGGGCCGACAACAAAACCTTGCGGGGACTGCTGGCCACCTTGCGCCGCCGCTTCGATATCCGCGAGGCGACGTTTGTTTTTGACGGGGGGATGAGCAGCACCGTCAATCTGGCGGCGCTCGACGAGGCGCAAATGCGATTTGTAACCCGCCTGTCCAACTCGACGCTGGAGGCGTTGCTGGCCGAGCTGCCAGCGGACCAACAACTGGAACTGGGGGATCGCAGCCGGGTGGTGGAGGTCATCCACCAAGGCAAACGCTACGTGATCGCCGGGGGGGACTGGCGGCGCCAACGCGACGAGGAACGGCGTAGCGTGCGCCTGGCCAAAGCCCGGGCGGCGCTGGAGAAAATGGCGCGGGTCAACCGCAAACAGGCGAACCCGCAAAAACTGGCCAGCCAGGCCGGGCGGCTGCTCGAACGGCTCAAGGCCCACAAATACTTCACTTACCGCGTCAACCCGCAGGGCGTGCTGGAATGGGAGGAAAAGCGGGAGACCATTCGGAAGGAAACGCAGCGGGACGGGTGGTATCTGCTCCACACCAACTGTCCGGCCCAAACCTGCGGCAAGGCGGAGGTGCTGGCGCACTACAAGAGCTTGCTGAATGTGGAGGCGGCCTTTTGCCAGTTGAAGAGCTATCTGGAAGTGCGCCCGATCTTCCACTGGCGGCCGGACCGGGTGCACAACCATGTGCGGCTTTGCTTCATCGCCTACTGGCTGAGCGCGCGGTTGGGGAGCCAATGGCGGGACAGCGGGGAGAGCGGCGAGGTGCCCCGGATCCTGCGCCGACTCCAGAGCATCCGCATCGGCCAACTGCAAGTCGGGGACAAGACGGCGCGGAGCCTGATGACAGACATTCCCAAGGAGTTGAATGCGTTGCTGGAAAGACTGGGCCTGATCAAACTTTTCGCCACGGTGCCGGACTGGGCTTTGTAGCCAGACAAAAACCGGAAACCCCCGGTTTTACTGGCTTTTTTGAAAATCTCCCGGGAAGTTAGGCTATTGCCTATGGGAGCAAACGCTTCAATTTTTTGTGGGCCTTTGAAAAGACGTTGCGCGACGGGATGTCGGACACTTTGCCCAACTCGACTTCCCCGACCCGGCGGGCAATTTCCGAGCGTCAGGCCAGGTCAATTTCTTCGGTTGTGAAATCCGTCACGCTTTCCAGCAGGCGTTCGGCCAGACTGACGCACTCGGCGGGAGGCCATTTCAGAAGTTCATTCTCAATTTCGACACGGGCGGCCGTCTATCGGTTCCCCGGTCATCGCGTCCAACGCCCCAGGCGCCGGTGGAGAACACGGACCGTCAATTGCCCATGCTCGGAGAGCCGGGCTGAGTCAGGGTGGCTGCGGCCGGGGAGACCTTTTCTCCCGGCCAATGCGCCAACAGAAAATCGTTCAGCCAGTAGGCCGCCGGGACAAACACAAAGGCCCCCAACAGGTCGGCGAGATAATGGTAACGCAGGTAAAGCGTGGCCAAGCACATGAGGGTGACATAGCCCAGGGCGGGCAAAAACAGCTTCCGCCGGTAGTCACGCAAATAAATGGCGACCAGCAACGAAATGCCGACGTGCAGCGACGGAAAACAATCGTAGGCCACCCGCCCGGACTGGATAATGAAGCTCACACCGTGGCTGATGGCATGACCTTGCAAGTCACGGGAGTATTGGCTGGCAAAAAACGCCTCTGGACCGGCCGCCGGGAAGATCAAATAACTGGTGATTCCCATCAGCATCAACATGAGATAGCCCATCATGATCCGGCGGAATACCTTCTTTTCCTTTTTCACGTAAAAATAGAGCGCCACGACCGGCAGCGACAAAATGTAAGAAAAATAGATCAAGCTGAAAAAATCCGTGAGCCACGGATTGATCATCGGCTCCATCAGGAACGAAGGCTGGTGGCCGCCCAGCAGCGCCGCATCCACCCGCGCCAGCAGCGCATCCGCCGTATGCGGGTTGACGCGGATGATCAGGTTGGTATAAAGCGCAAAATAACAAGCACTCAGCACCAGGAACGGGAACCAGTCGCGGAAAATTTCCAGCAGCGGACGGAAGAAGTCAGCGAGAAAACTCCCAATGCCGGCATCCGTGTCTTCCTTGGGGGAAAACAGAATGCCCAGCAGGCATTTTACCGCCAATATGCCCGCGGGCAGCATGATGAAAGCAATGTCATGGATGTTCAGCGGAAAGCTGTGCTGGGCCCGCTCGCCCAGAAAGAACAGCGCCAGGGCCGCGGAAAATCCGGCCGCCATGACATTTTCCAACCGGCAGCGCAAAATGAAGGAGACAATAGTCCGATGCATAAACATCCCAAATAGCTAATCCTGCAAGCGGGCGCGCAGCTTATCAAAACGGTTATCCCACCTCGGCCCCAAGTTGCTGGCCGGAAACTTATTGAACAGCGTCCGCGCTTCCGCCTTGTGGCCGGCCGCCAGCTCGAGCGAGGCCAGCACATAGGCCTGATCAAAATCCGTGACGTCCACCTGCATGAAGGGCTTCATGTCTTCCGCCGCGGCGGCTACCTGATCTTGATCCAATTCAATGACGGCAATGGTTTTCACGGCGGTCCAGCGGTAAATAGAGTCCTTGGCCGCCGCCCGCAGAAAGCGGATTGCCCCCGGCGCATCCCCCTGGCCAAAGCGATACAATCCCTCATACACGAATTCAAATGACGTCCCCTCGCCCTGGCGCAAGTCGCGCGCCTGCTTGAGTACCGCCAACCCCTCCTCGCCCGCGCCTAAATACAAGAGGCAAACCCCGCGGCGGGCCATCGTGTCGGCGCTCGCCCAATTCCGCTCGGAGGCCTCGAACAGTGATACCGCTTGGGGTAGATGGCCGGCGTCAAACGCCTTCATGCCGAAGTAAGCATCCATGCGGGCCAGGCTGTGGCGCATGGACACATAGCCAGTGACGGTGGCCAGAACTGTCACCAAACCTGCCACAACCAGACCGCTCGCTTTCCCCGCGGACGAAGCCCGGCTCCAACGCTGCCACAGCCGGATGGCCAGAATGGCTAGGACCAGCAAGGCAAAATACTTGCCCCCTTCAGTCAAAATCACCAGCACATTGGCCGAATAATTGATCAAGTTGAACATGAGTCATCGCGCTGGGATTTCTTCGACGACGCAGCGCGTGGCGCGCCTACATTGCTCGCAACGCGGGGCGGGTTGAGTTTGAGCCTCACCGCGTGTCGCGCGTTCGGATTCCCAACTGATTCAAAGTGATGGTAGCCACCGATCACCAGCCCAGTCGATTAAAATATTATGGCTTTAATCGCGTATGCGTGAGTAAAGTTCATTGCTTTGAAGGTGGCCATTGGCCACGCAACCCGCAGTCACCTCAGCCCGGGTTTCCGGCACCGTCCAAGGACAACGAAAGCTGCGTTCCTCCCGCCCGTCGAAACGCCGCCGCCGAAAGGTTCGGCCCCTCGCTACCGATGCCCGCCTTGCGCCGGGCCACCTCGAACATCTGCGCAATCTGCTCCGCAAAAATCCCCTCCCCGCTCATCCGCTTGCCCCATTCCGAGTCGTTCAGTTTTCCCCCGCGCATCGCCCGCAGCCGGTTCAGCACCTTCTCCTTGCGATCCGGAAAATGCCGCTCCAGCCATTGCTCGAACAGCGACCCCACCGCATACGGCAGCCGGACGATGGCAAACCCCGCCGCCTGCGCGCCCGCAGCCGCCGCCGCCTTCAAGATGGCCGGCACTTCGTGGTCCGTCAGGCCCGGGATCAGCGGCGCCACGTTCACGCCCACTGGAATGCCCGCCGCCGCCAGTTCCCGCACGGCCGCCAGCCGCGCCGCCGGCGGCGATGTCCGCGGCTCCATGATCGTCCGCAAATCCCCGTCCAGCGTCGTGATGGACAGCCACACGCATGCCGCCTGGTGCCGCGCCAGTTCGCCCAGGATGTCGAGGTCGCGTGTCACCAGTTGATTCTTGGTGATGATGAACACCGGATTCCGAAATTCCGCCAGCACTTCCAGGCAGCGGCGCGTCAATTTCAGCCGGCGCTCCACGGGTTGATAACAATCCGTCACCCCGCTCATGAAAATCACCTGCGGCTGCCACTTGGGCGATGACAGTTCCTTGCGCAACAGCTCCGGCGCGTCCTCCTTGACCATGATTTTGCTCTCGAAATCGAGGCCGGCGGAAAAGCCGAGGTACTCGTGCGTCGGCCGCGCGTAGCAATAAATGCAGCCGTGTTCGCACCCCCGATACGGATTCAGGCTCGCCTCAAAACCCACGTCCGGGCTGTCATTGCGGGCGATGATGGTCTGGCTGTGGTCCTTGAAAAACTGCGTGCGCGGCAGCACGTCCTCTTCCGGATTCCAATCGGCGTCCGGTTCCAGCGCGATCTGCTCGAACCGGTTCGGCGGATTCTCCGCCGCCCCGCGATGCGCCGTCTTCAGTCGCTCTGCCTGCATGGAAGCACTTTAGCGCAAAGCCGCCCCGGTGCAAATGCACGGCAGGGAAAACAGGGAAATAAAACGACCAACTGGAGTGAATTCGCACCGCCGCGCCCAAACGCGCGGCCGCCCGCTCAATCCTCCTCGTCAAACTTGCGATTGACCAATTCTTCGAGCTCGGTGATGGCCGCGTTGGCATCGGCGCCCTTGACGTGCAAGGTCACCTTGCTGCCCGGACCCGCGGCCAGCATCATCAGTCCCATGATGCTCTTGCCGTTGATCTTCTCACCGTCTTTCTCCACAAAGATATCGCACCCATAGCGGGTGGCCACCTTGACGAACATGGCGGCAGGCCGGGCGTGGATGCCCGACTTGTTGGCGATCGTGAGTTCCCTGGTCAGGAACTCTCCGGCGTCAGATTTTTTCGCGCTCATGGCTTGAACAGCGGGCAATTTAAACGGCATAAGACATTTTTGCCACCCCAATTTATGGTGACAGCGGCGGCGGGGTGGCTTTATCCGCCATTTGCGCCAGGAGCCGCTTGTTCAGCTCCTCGGCCGCATTGTATCCCGATTTACGAAGCTTGATCTGGAAGGCGGCCACTTCGATCAGGCGGGCGATGTCCCGCCCCGGCCGCACCGGAATGGTCACATGCGGAATGTCCACTCCCAGCACCTTGATGTATTCCTGTTCCATCCCCAGCCGGTCCACGTCCTTGACCTCTTCCCACTGCCGGAGGGTGATGATCAAATCCAGGCTCTTTTCCTTGCGGATGGCCTTCACGCCAAACATCGCGGCCACATTGATGATGCCAATCCCGCGCACTTCCATGTGGTCGCGCGTCAATTCGGCGCTGGTGCAAAGGATCTCCCTCCCGTCCACCAGCATGGCCTTCACCACGTCGTCCGCCACCAGGCTGTAACCCCGCTCGATCAGCGCCAGCACCGCCTCGCTCTTGCCAATGCCGCTCTCGCCGCGGATGATCGCCCCCACGCCCAGGATGTCCACCATGCTGCCCAGTTCCGTGGCCCGCGGCGCAAACATCGTCTCCAGCGCCAGCGTGGCGAGGTTGATGAATTTCATGGTCACCAGCGGGGTCTGGAAAATCGGCACCCCCATCTGCTCGGCCGACACTACAAACTGCCGGTCCGGCCGCAAATTGCGGCTGAACACAAAACACGGAATCTTGTACGCAAACAGATAGGCATACCGCGCCTCGCTCTCATTATGCCGCAGTTCCCGCAGGTAAAACACCTCCGCATGTCCCATCACCTGCAGGCGCTTGTACGCGAAATAACGCGTAAACCCGCTCAGCGCCAGCCCCGGCCGGTTCACGGTGGGCTCGCGGATAATCCGCTTGAGGTCGCACTTCTCGGACAGCAGTTTCATCTGCAGCGAGGCGGCGTGCTCGTTATAGAATTGTTCGACCGTGAGCGAAGGGCGATCCATAGATTACATCAACCAGAGTTGCAACCGGCTTCTCCGGATCAGGCGTTTACGACGGTAACGTTAGCGGGTCGGAATCGCAATCCTGATTTGCTGGCCGGGGAAAACCGCAATTGTTAAACCTCTGCGCATCAAAGATTAAACTCCGGCCCTAAATATATCTCCCGCGCCTTCGGATCCGTGATCATGCTCGGCCCGTCGCCTTCATATATCACCTCGCCTTTGTGAATCAAATAGGCTCGATCCACCAATTTCAGCGTTTCCCGCGCGTCGTGGTCCGTGATCAAAATGCCCAGCCCCCGTTCCTTGAGCTGCCGGATGATCTTGGCCACTTCAAATTTCGCGATGGGATCAATGCCGGCGAACGGTTCGTCCAGCAGCAGCAGCTTCGGGCTCGTCACCAGCGCGCGCGTGATTTCCAGCCGCCGCTTCTCACCGCCGCTCAACTGGTAGGCCCGGCTTTTGCCCACCGGCGTCAAATCCAGCTCTTCCAACAAATACTTCAACCGCACCGCCCGCTCGCTGCGGGACAACCGGCAGGTCTCCAAAATCGCCAGGATGTTCTCTTCCACCGTCAGCTTGCGGAACACGGATGGCTCCTGGGTGAGATACCCGATGCCCAGCCGCGCCCGCAGGTGCATCGGCAGGCCCGTGATCGGACGGTTTTGAAAAATCACCCGCCCCTCGTCCGGGCGCACCACCCCCACCACCATGTTGAACGTGGTGGTCTTGCCCGCGCCGTTGGGACCCAGCAGCCCCACAATCTCCCCCGCGCCCACGTTCACGGACACGCCGTTGACCACCCGCCGGCCGCGGTATTCCTTGGCCAGGTTTTCCGTCACCAGCAGGGCCGCCGCCTTCGCGGTGGGTTCGGCGGTCATCGCCCCGGGGACAAAATTGGATGGCTCCTCGCTCACAAACGGATTATTTCAACACGTTGAAAGGCGAGGCGTTCGTGCCCCCGGAGCCGCTTTTCACCTTGATGTGCATGTCCATATTGGAGCCAAAATCGAAACGGTTCCGGATGTTGTCCCACACCAGCGGTTCACCCGAAAACACCGCTTGCGGGCTCTCGTTGGTGGCGTGCCCGCTGAAGGTGAAGGTCTCGTTCGTCGCGGCCTTCGTCACGCTGTAGTCATAAATGCCCCGGTCCGCCGTCAAATGGTTCGTCTGGCCCTTGTTGTCCACATAGAGGATGTCCAGGTTCGTCTCGGCCACGGCGTTGGTGGGATGGCTGTCCGCCGCCCCGGACGGCGGCAAATTGATGGTGAGCCGTTCGCAAGCGAGCCGGCCCTGAGCATTGGTCACCACCACATGGTCGTAGTACACCACCTGCCGGGTGTTGCCGTCGAAATAGCCCCGCCCGGCGTGCAAACCAATCTCCTGTTCCGAAACGCTGGGCGGCGTCGCGCCGCCGGCCGTCCCCAGCAGGATTCCGGCGTTCAGGATGGTTGACAGGCAGACGAGTTTTTTCATGGTGCGGACAATTTCCAAGCTCCGGTCTTGATGACCGTGTAAACATTATTCGATATGGCGAGCGAGTTGTCACTCTGCCGCCAAAAAAATCCGTCGCCCTCGATGCGAATCTTGTCCTCGCCCAGCGTCAGCCGCAAATGCCCCGCCGAGCTGGCCACTCCGTCCAGCGGCGCGTACAGGCACTCCGGCGCCTCCACCACCGCTTCCCGCCCGCCCTCCGCGCTGAACTCCTGCACCGTGAGCTGCTTCACATTGAACACGTTCCCCGGCAACGGCGTCATTTCCGAGCCGGACAGCCGCAGCTTCACCCGCTGCTCGTTGGGCGGATCGAAATAGACGACGGACGAAAGGCGCGTCGCCGTCCCCCCCAACGGAACCGCCGGCACCGATTGCATCTGGGTTTCGGCCGTCACCGGCAAAAGCCACAACGCCAGCACCAGCCCACCCAAAATTCTTACGTCGAGTCTCATGTTGCGTATTGTGTTAAATAGGGTTGCCACTTCTTCTGAGCCTTCAAAATCATTTCCACCGTCTCCCGCACGGCCCCGCGCCCTCCCGCGGCCCGCGTCACCCAATGCGCCGCCGCGCGCGCTTCGGCCACGCCATCGCCCACCGCCACGGCCAAACCGGCCCGGGTCAGCGGTCCCAAGTCTATGATGTCGTCGCCCACAAAACAAACCTCGTCCCAGCCCACCCGCTCCCGCGCCAGCAACTCCTCGACGGCCCCCGTTTTGCTGGTGTGGTCGCCCTGCTGCACCAGAAAATCAATCTTCAATTCCTGCGCCCGCAGGCTGGTCGCCGCCGAGGGACGCGCCGAGACCCAGCCCACCTTCAAGCCCGCCCGCCGCGCCAGCACCAGCCCCAGGCCGTCCCGGATGTTGAACCGCTTGTACTCCCGCTCGCCGCCCAGGAAGACCGATCCGTCCGTCAGCACGCCGTCCACGTCGCACAGAAAAAGCCGGATGCGCCGGCACCGCGCCAGCAGTGACGAGGAAGGGCGGCCGGCCAATGCCGCGCGCCCGGACCGGGTGGTTGTTGCGCCGTTTTTCACGCTCTCACCGGTCGCCGGCCACGGCTTGAAAAACTTTCCGCAAGGCCTTGAGCGTGCTCTTCATTTCCCCCAGGGGAATCATGTTCGGCCCGTCGCTCAGCGCTTCGTCCGGCCGCGGATGGGTCTCCAGAAACAGGCCGTCCGCCCCGGCCGCCAGGGCCGCCCGCGCCAGCACCGGCGCGAATTCCCGCTGCCCCGCCGACTTGTCGCCGCCGCCCCCGGGCAGTTGCACCGAGTGCGTGGCATCAAACACCACCGGAAAACCAAACGATTTCATGATCGGGATGGACCGCATGTCCGCCACCAGATTATTGTAGCCAAAGGTCGTGCCGCGTTCGGTCACCAGCAGATGTTTGCCGCCCGCCAGCCGCGCCTTCTCCGCCACCCGCCCCATCTCCACCGGGGAAAGAAACTGCCCCTTCTTCAGGTTCACGATCCGCCCCGTGGCCACCGCCGCGGCGATCAAATCGGTCTGCCGGCAGAGAAACGCCGGAATTTGCAGGAGGTCCACGACTTCCCCCGCCTGCGCCGCCTGCGCCTCGGTGTGCACATCCGTCAGCACCGGCACGTCAAATTCCTCCCGGATGTCCGCCAGCACCTTCAGCCCCTCCGCAATGCCCGGCCCCCGGAACCCCCGCGCCGACGTGCGGTTGGCTTTGTCAAAACTGGCCTTGAAAACATAGAAAATCCCCAGCTCGCGGCACGTCCGGGTCAGCGACGCGGCCACCTGGCGGCACAGCTTTTCATTCTCAATCACGCAGGGTCCGGCGATGAGAAACAGGCGGCGCGGCGAATTGAGGTGCTTCCAGATGGCGGCGGCGTTCAACACCCGGATGTTTTAGCAGCCCATGCCCCGAAAGTAAATCCAAGCCTGAACCCTGAACCACTCCACGTTCGGCCTCGTCGAGACGCTGGGTGCGTTTCCCCCTCTCCGCGTCGGCGGAGTCTGCGGAGCCGATGGGGAGAGAATTCCCCGAAACCGTTCGCGCATTGAACCCCTGAACCGCAAAAGAAACATTCAACATTTCACATTCAACGCCCAATATCGAAGGGGCTCGCGCTGCCGCCTTCGTTCAGGGTTGGAAGTTGAATGTCGAAGGTTGAATGTTTTCTGGGTTCATGGGGAGTTTCGACATCCCAAATGG
>CAZHIM010000106.1:0-10633 GCA_964532525.1 uncultured Bifidobacteriaceae bacterium | reverse complement strand
TACGCGCTGGGCGTGCTGCCGCCGTATTCGGCGATGGATTGCTGCGTGTGCATGGGCTCGAGCATCGGCATCGGCCTGGGGTTGCGCCACGTGCTGCCGCCGGCGGAAGCGCGGCGGGTGGTGAGCGTGATTGGGGACAGCACGTTTGTGCACAGCGGCATGACGGGGCTGGCGGAGATGATTTACAACCCGCCGCCGACGGGGCATGTGGTGGTGATTTTGGACAACAGCACCACGGCGATGACGGGGCACCAGGAACATCCGGGCACGGGGCGCACGCTGGAGCACGCGCCGACGGGCCGGGTGGTCTATGAGGACCTGGGGCGGGCGCTGGGCCTCGAGCAGGTGCACGTGCTCCCGCTGGGCAAGGATTGCATGGAATTCCAGCAACTGCTGAAGGCCTCGCTGGACAGCGAGAAACTGGTGCTGATCGTGGCGCGGCGCCCCTGCGTGCTGGCGGCCAAACACATCCGCGAATACGAGCAGAACGCAAAAGGCGCGGCGGGTGCGCCGGCCCGGGAGATTTTGGCAAAATGAAAAAAGTGGTTAATGTGATCATGGCGGGCCTGGGCGGGCAGGGCGTCATCAAGGCGTCGGACATCCTCTCGGAAGCGGCGTTTCGGGCCGGGTTCGAGGTGAAGAAGAGCGAGATTCACGGGATGAGCCAGCGGGGCGGTTCGGTGACGAGCGACGTGCGGTTTGGGCCGCAGGTGCTGAGCCCCATGGTGCCGCCGGGGGAGGCGGACTACCTGGTGGTGCTGGCGGCGGACCAGGTGGAGGTGAACCGCGGCCAGTTGCGGGCGGGCGGGGTGCTGATTGTGCCGGAGATGATTGACCCGGCCCGGCTGTCCAACCGGAAGAGTTTCAACGTGGCGCTGCTGGGGGTGCTGAGCCAGTATCTGGAGATTCCCGAGGCGCAGTGGCGGGCGGCCATCCAGGCGTGCCTGCCGGAGAAATTGCGCGCGGCGAACCAACAGGCTTTTGACGTGGGGCTTCAGGTGGTGATCGGGAAAAAATAATCATGAAAAAAAATCAACCGGCCGGTTTTCATCCGGTCAGCGCACCGGATTTTCTGCCGGTGGAGCAGTTGCGGAGTTTGCAGTTGCAGCGGCTGCAAGGGATGGTGCAGCGGGCTTACGACAAGGTGGAGCTGTTCCGGCGGCGGATGACCGAACGCGGCTTGACGCCGGCGGACGTGCGCACGCTGGAGGACATCACGCAGTTGCCGTTCACGATGAAGTCGGATTTGCGGGACACGTATCCGTTCGGGCTGTTTGCGAGTCCCATGCGGGACATTGTGCGCCTGCACGCCTCCACGGGCACGACCGGCAAGCCGATCGTGGTGGCCTACACGAAGGAGGACATCAAGGTCTGGGAAAACGTGATCATGCGCAGCTTTGCGGGCTGCGGCCTGCACGCGGGCGACGTGATTCAAAACGCCTACGGCTACGGCCTGTTCACGGGCGGCCTGGGCGCGCACTACGGCGGGGAGGCGCTCGGCGCCACCATGGTGCCGATTTCCGGGGGCAACACGCAGCGGCAATTGATGCTGATGAAGGATTTCGGGACCACGGCGATCTGCTGCACGCCGAGCTATTTTCTGCACATCATCGAGCGGGCGCCGGAATTCGGGGTGAACCTCAAGGAACTGGCGCTGCGGACGGGCGTGTTCGGGGCCGAGCCGTGGACGGAAGCCATGCGCCGGCGCATCGAGGCGGAAAGCGGCATCAAAGCCTACGACATCTACGGCCTGTCCGAAATCATCGGGCCGGGCGTGGCCACGGAGTGCCAATGCCAGGCGGGGCCGCACATTTTCGAGGACTGGTTTTATCCGGAGATCATTGACCTGAAGACCGGCAAGCCGGTGACCGACGGCGGGGAGGGCGAGCTGGTGCTCACCACGCTGGGCAAGCAGGCCATGCCGATGATCCGGTATCGCACGCGGGACATCACGGCGCTGACCAGCGAGCGGTGCGAATGCGGCCGCACGCTGCGCCGCATCCAGCGGATCGGCCGCCGGAGCGACGACATGTTCATCATCCGCGGCGTGAACGTGTATCCCTCGCAGATCGAGACGGCGCTGCTGAAAGTGGAGGGCACGCTGCCGCATTACCAGATCATTTTGACGCGCCAACGGGGCCTGGACGAGGCCGAGGTGCAGGTGGAAGTGACGCGGGAAGTGCTGGGCGACACGGTGGGCGCGCTGGAGCAGGTGCAGCGGCGGCTCAGCCAGAGCGTGGAATCGCTGACGGGGCTGCGTTTCAGCATCCGGCTGGTGCAACCGCAGACGCTCCAGCGCAGCGAGGGGAAAGCCAAGCGGGTGATTGACCAGCGGAAAATGTGAAGGAGAAAACCATGAAACTGAAGCAACTTTCGCTATTCTTGGAGAACAAACCGGGCGCGCTGAGCCGGCCGATCCGGCTGCTCGCCAAGGCCAAATTCAACATTCTCACGCTTTCGATTGCGGAGGCGAACCAGTTCGGCATCCTGCGCCTGATCCTGCGGGATTGGGAGCAAGCCAAGAAACTGCTCGAGAAAAACGGCTTTGTCGTGCGGGTCACGGACATGGTGGCCGTGGAAGTGTCGGACGAGCCGGGCGGGCTGGCGCGGATTTTGGGCGTGGTGGAAAAGGCGGGCATCAACGTGGAATTCATGTACGCGTTCACGGAAAAGCGCGCGAACAAGGGCGTGCTGGTCTTCCGCTTCGATGATCCGGACAATGCGATCAAGATTTTGCAAAAGGGCAAGGTGAACGTGATCGCGAGCACGGACCTGCAGAACGGGGCGGAGGCGGCATGAGCCTGACGGAAGCGGAGTTGAAGCGCTATTTCCAGCGCGACCAGTTTGCGGCGCAGGCGCACATCGAGCTGCTGACCGCCGGCACCGGCAAGGCGACGGCCAAGATGACGCTGCAGCCGCTGCATTTGAACGCGCTGGGCACGGTGCATGGCGGGGCGATTTTTACGCTGGCGGATTTCACGTTTGCCGTGGCCTGCAATTCGTACGGCACGATGGCGGTGGCGCTGGAGGCGAGCATGGTGTTCATGAAGGCCGCCACCACGGGCACGCTCTGGGCCGAGGCGCGGGAGATGTCCAAGAATTTCAAGGTGGGCTTGTACGTGGTGGAAATCAAGGACGACCAGGGCGACTTGGTGGCGCAGTTTCAGGGCGTGGCGTATCGCAAGAAGGACAGGCTTTTGGGGCAAGGCTGAAGGCTGAAGGCTAAAGGCTAAAAAAACAATTTGAGTGAGCAACCGCCAGCTTTGAAAGCGCGCACCAAGACGTTTGCCCTGCGCGTTATCAGGATGTATTCCAAGCTGCCGAAGAACGTTATCGTGGCGCAGGTGCTCGGCAAACAAGTCCTGCGTTCCGGCACTGCGGTTGGTGCCAATTACCGCGAAGCTTCCCGCGCTCGCACAAAACCCGAGTTCATTTCCAAAACCGGCGATTGCTTGAAGGAAATCGAAGAAACCGAATACTGGCTGGAATTGCTCGTGGACAGTGGATGTGTGACTGCAACCAAGATGGACGCGCTGCTTGATGAGACCCGGCAATTGATCGCCATCCTCACGGCCATTAACAAAAATGCTAAAGGCTGAAGGCTAAAGGCTGAAAATGGAGAAATGGCGCGCGATGTTTTTTTTATTTTTTAGCCTTTAGCCTTTAGCCTTTAGCATTTTTCCTGAAGCTCCGCCTCATTGGCCCAGAGCGCGATAAAACTGCCACGGCGCAGACGTGAGATTGGTGAGGGCCACGCTCCAGCAGCCATTCGTATCGGCGGCGTTGGTGATAATGGATTGCCAGTTGATCGGCGGTGTCAGGTTGGTGGCGGTCTGCAGGATATAGGGATAATTGGGCGTGCCGGTCAGTTGCAAGGTCAACTGCTGTCCGCTGGCGGCGCTGCCGACGCTGGCGGAAAACTGTTGGGGCGGCAAAAATGCGGACAGTGTGGCCACACTGCTGGTCACGCTGCCGTAGGGACTGCTGACGGTCACCGAATAATAACCGCCGTTCGTCATGGCCACATTGGTCAGCGTGAGCGTCGGGAAGCCCGCATAATGCACCTCGCGGACCCGGCTGTTGAAGATGTCGGCTATGTACATGTTCCCCACGGCATCAAACGTCACGTTGTTGGGCCGATACAGGCTGGCATCCAGGGCCGGGCCGCCATCGCCCGCATAGGTTCCACCTCCGCCGGCCGCCTCGGCGCCGTTGCCAGCCACCGTAGTGATGATCCCGCTGGCATCCACCCGGCGCACGCGGTCATTGTTGTTGTCTGCAATGTACAGGTTGCCTTGGGCATCAAAGGCCACCCCTTGCGGATACCACAATCGTGCTTGGGTGGCGGGGCCTCCGTCACCCGAATAGCCAGCGGTATTGGTGCCGGCAACGGTGGAGATGATGCCGTTGGTGTCCACCTTGCGGATGCGATTATTATTCCAGTCGGCAATGAAAAGATTTCCCGTTGCGTCCAGAGCCACGCAAGCCGGCCAATATAAGGTGGCACTGGTGGCAGGCTTGCCGTCGCCGCTATAACCCTCGCCGCCTGTCCCCGCGACGGTGGTGATGATCCCACTGGCATTCACCTTGCGGATGAGGTTAAAGCCATATTCTGCAATATAGTAGTTGCCCAGGCCGTCGAAAGTTACAAACCAAGGCCCGTTAAGATAGGCGTTGGTGGCGGCGACTCCGTTCCCCACGGACACCTTCGTATTGCCGGCGACGGTGGTGATGATGCCGCTGGTATTCACTTGGCGAATGAGGTTATTTCCGGTGTCGGCAATATAAATATTTCCCACCGGGTCAATGGCCACACCCTGGGGCATATCCAGCTTGGCGTTGGTGGCTGGGCCGCCATCTCCAGGGTAAGTGTTACCCTTGCCGGCCACCGTGGTGATAATGCCATTGGTATCCACCTTGCGAATGCAAAAGTTGAACAGGTCGGCAATATACCAGTTGCCAGCGGCATCAAACGCCACGTCGGCCGGGTAATTCAGACCCGCGTTCGTAGCCGCAAAGCCGTCGCCCGTATAGCTCCGCGTGCCATTTCCCGCTGCGGTGGTAATGATATTGTTGGTCAGATTAGTCCCATTGAACTGCCATTGGTAGCTGAACGGTCCCGTGCCGGACACGCCCACGGTTAATACGCTTGTTCCGCCGATGGCCGCCGACTGGGAGCTTAAGTCCGTCGTGATGGCCGGTGCCACACCGATCACCAGCGTGCTGGCGTTGCTTCCGTAGTAGTGAGGATCGGCGATGGCGGCGCTGACAATGTAAATCCCCGGATTTGTCGGCGAGATGGCCGAGCCGTTGTAGGTAAACTCCAGCGCCATTCCGGGCGGCACGGTAGTGGCCGTTACGTTGATCGCGCTGCCGGTGTAAGCCTGCTTCAAGTTGCTGAATAGCACGGTCGCCGGCGCCTGGAGGAAGCCCGTGGCCAGTGAGTGATACGCCTGATCCGCCGGGAATACGTTGGCGGCCAACAGGTGCGGCAAGTTGACCGGGATATTCGTGATGGCCGTTTTCGTGCCCAGGCCCAATTGCCCGTCATTGTTATAGCCCATCGCCCAAGCCGTCCCATCGGCCGTGACAAACAGCGAATGATCGGCGCCCGCCGCCACCGCCACCACGTTGCTGGCCACGTTGACCGGCGTTGAGGTCGTGAGGCTGGTTGAGTGGTTGCCCAACTGTCCATAATTGCCACGCCCCATCGCCCACAGCGTCCCGTCGGATTTTACAAACAGCGAATGATCGCCGCCCGCAGCCACGGCCACCACGTTGCTGGCCACACTCACCGGCAGGTTTGTGTCAGTGGTGGAACCATCGCCTAATTGTCCGCATTCGTCGTGCCCCATGGACCAGAGTGTGCCGTCGGCTGTGACGAAGAGCGAATGATACGTTCCCGCCGCCACCGCCACCACATTGCTGGACACGATCTCTGGCGAACCGGCGTCGTTGGTTGAGCCATCGCCCAACTGGCCATACTCATTATCTCCCAAGGCCCACAGCGTCCCGTCCGCGGTCACAAATAGTGCATGATATGATCCCGCGGCCACGGCCACCACGTTGCCGGCCACGCTCACCGGCAGATTGGCGCCGTTGCTTGTCCCAGTGCCCAACTGGCCATGGGAGTTGTCGCCCACGGCCCAGAGCGTCCCGTTTGTCGTCACAAAGAACGAATCCGCCGCCCCCGCGGCTGCCGCCACCACATTGCTGGCCACGCTTACGGGCAGATTGGCGTCGTTGGTCGTGCCATTGCCGAACTGGCCGTAGGAGTTATCCCCCATCGCCCACAACATTTCGTCTGCGGTCACAAACAGCGAAAAATACGCCCCCGCCGCCCCCGTCACCAAATTGGTCGCCACCGGGATCGGCTGGTTGGTGGTGCCGTTTGTGCCATTGCCCAACTGGCCCAATGAGTCATCTCCCCAAGCCAGCAGGGAGGGATTGCCGACCGCCACCAGCGCGGGCAAGCTGCTGCTGATCCCGCCGGCATTCGTAACCCAAACACTGTAGGCCCCCGAATTTGTCACGCCGGCGTTGGCCACCGTGAACGTGGGGTTCGTGGCGCCCGCCATCAGCCGGCCATCCTTGAGCCACTGATATGCCAGTGGCGGGGTGCCGGTGGCCGCCACGTTCAGCGTCAACGTTGCGCCCGTGGCCAGCACCTGATTGGCCGGCGGCAGGGTAATCGTGGGTTGCGCCAGCAATGAAATTGCGCCGACTGTCGCTATTGCAAGCGAAAGAAGCATCTTCCTCATCATGTTGTCAGGGTTTTATTCTGCGGTTTGTCAATCAGCCCGATCTCGAATCCGCGTGGTGAAGCCATTAATTGACGAAATCGGCCTCCATGGCAATTTTATTGTGAGGCGCTTTGATTCCCCATCCGCTTGGCAGTGCTGGATTGGCATGGGTTCAGCGGGCCAGGATTTGGCAAATCGGTAAACGGGTGTAAATTGGCGCGTTATGATGATCGCCAAGAAATACCAAGGACGGCGGGCGGCGGAACTGCTGCCGGTGCTGGACCGTGCCGATATGATCCGGCCCGCGGAGGCCTCACGGTTGCCCGCGGAGGACGATGCGTTGCTGGACGCCTATTCCCAAACTGTCAGCGGCATGGTGGAAGCCGTGCGCGACGCGGTGGTGAATATTCGCGTGCGCCAGACCGGGCCCAACGGCCAGCAACCCCACGGAGAAGGCAGCGGCTCGGGCTTCATCATCACGCCGGACGGATACATCGTCACCAACAGCCACGTCGTGCACGGCGCGGCGAGCGTGCGCGTGACGCTGGCCGACGGGCGCACTTATCCGGCCACGGTTTCGGGCGATGACCCGGATTCCGACCTGGCGGTGATCCGCATCAGCGCCCCCGAATTGGAGCACATTCGCTTTGGCGATTCGAACCGGCTGCGCGTGGGGCAGATTGCGGTGGCCATCGGTAATCCGCTGGGCTTTCAGCAAACGGTGACGGCGGGGGTGATCAGCGCGCTGGGCCGGAGCATGCGGGCGCAGTCCGGCCGGATGATGGACAACATTGTGCAGACGGACGCGGCGTTGAACCCGGGAAATTCCGGCGGCCCGCTGCTGAATTCGCGCGGGGAAGTGATCGGGGTCAACACGGCGATCATCGCCTCGGCGCAGGGGATTTGTTTTGCGATTGCCAGCAACACGGCGGAATTCGTGGCGGCGTGGCTCATCAAGGAAGGCCGCATCCGGCGGGCGTGGCTGGGCATTCACGGCCAGACGGCGCCGGTGCATCCGCGGATTGCGCGGCACCTGGGCCTGAAGACGCCGCAGGGCGTGTTGGTTTTGCAGGCGGAAACGGACAGCCCGGCGGCGCGGGCGGGCTTGCGCGAAGGCGATTTGCTCATCGGCTTCAAGGGCCGGCCGGTGACGAGCCTGGACGATTTGCAGCGGCTGCTGGTGGGCTCGGAGATTGGCGTGACGTCAACTCTGGCCGTGGTGCGGCACACGTTCCGGCTGGAACTGGAAGCGGTGCCCGCGGAAATGCCCGGGCGAGGCGTTCCTTGATTCAAGCGACGGCGAGCAGTTCCACCTCGAAGATCAGGGTGGCGTTCGGCGGAATGGCGCCCGGATAGCCTTCGCGCCCGTAGGCCAGTTCCGGGGGAATGGTCAGGCGCACCTTGTCACCCACCTTCATTTGGGCCACGCCCTGGTCCCAGCCGGCGATGACTTCGCCGACGCCCAGGTGGAAACTGAAGGGCTCATTGCGGTCCACGGAGCTGTCGAATTTGGTGCCGTCGGTCAAAGTGCCGGTGTAATGGACGGTCACGGAGTTGCCCGCCTTGGGGGTTGCGCCGTTGCCGGAGGCGAGTTTTTCGATTTTCAATTGAGCCGGAGCCATGCGGAAGTCTCGCCGGAGCGGCGGCGGACGTCAAACAGGTTTTCCGGGTGCGGGACGTTGAGCGGGGAAAATTTTCGCAGCGCGTTTCGGTGGTCGCGGAGCGATGTTGGATATTAGCCCGGCACGACGTGCCGGGTATTGGTTGCAAAAACGAAACCGTCCTGACGGGACGGGGGAAATCCGGCGTCCCTTCAGGACGCATGATTTCACCCGGCGCGGAACCAGCCACTTCGTAGCTGGCTAATCTCCGCCGTCGCTCCGCGACAATTTCCCCTTTACCCATTACAGGCGTCGGAAAACCGGATTTTCGGGGGGGGGATAAACGCTTTGCATTTTGAGGTCGGCGGATTAAGCTCGTTTAATAAACGAATCGGCGGTGGTGATGAATCAGAAAAAAGCGCTATTATTCCGTTCGAACAGACCCATGAGTAAACTCGACGCACTTTTGACGATAGCAGTTAGCGCAGCGTTGATTTCGTTGGCAACATGGGTGTACAGCCGTCGTGCGTTGCGGAAGTTTTGGGATAGAGCTTGCAGGGGGATTCGCTGGCGGCGACGGTTTCCAGACTCACCCAAGACAGAAATTCGAGAGTTTTTGAGCACGTTGGTTGATGCCTTCGGATTTCGGCAGTCACGGCGTTGTTGCTTTTCTCCTGATGACAAGCTGATGGACATTTATCGGGCTCTTTATCCTTTGCGGTGTTTGCCCGACAATTTGGAGTTGGAGACTTTTGGCCTGAAGCTGGAAGCGCGACACGGCGTTGATTTATTTACTTCGTGGCGAGATGACATCACTCTTGGAGAGCTTTATTCACAGACACGCAAACGAGCGGTCTAATGAACTGTGGCAGCGCGAGCCTATTGAAAGCGTTAAGTTATGAGCGACAAAATCAAACTGTTCCCGGGCGATACGATGCTCATCATGGTCAAGGACAATGCCGTGATTCACTTCACGCCGAACATGAGCCTGCCGCACTCGGAGTTCGTCAAGCGTACCACGGGCCAATTGCCGGAAGGGGCTTGGGTGGAACCGTCTCGAAGTTGGGCGACGAAGTGGCGGGCATCAGCTCCAAATACTTCTTCGGCTACCAGCTTCCCGGCCCGGATTGGGTACAGGTTGCGGTGAAGAAGAAATTTGAGTGAATTCACGCACGTTTATGAAATCGTTTTTTATCCTGATGATTTGTTTTGCCTGGCTCATGCCGGCAGTTTGTGTCACCGCCGCCGAACCAGAGTCGAAGATTCTTGGTGAGGCGACAAACAAGGCGGGTGATAAGGTGGTCGTTCGTGAGATTATTGTGGCGAAGAAGGTCGCCGACAATTCAGAGCATTCAGGGATGCACTGTTATCGTTTTGAGTTTTACTCGCTGGGATTTCTCCAGAGCTGTTCCACTCGTTGGGATTACGAGCCGCAGAGTGTCACAGTTCGCTGGACAAGCGACACCAAATGCCACGTTTCAATGTTGAATAATTGGCTCATTGCCGATTTTGACGCCGAGGCCTTCATGCAGTATCACGGCTCTGATTGGACATTTGCCCGCCGTATTGATTAGAGACTATGGTCACGATGCGTAAGTGGCTGGAGCCATCCGCCGTTGGCGCCGTCCGTTCCGCTATCCCGCTTCATGTCGGGGGGCGGCCGTGGGATTGGCTTCTGGCGCTAGGTGGCTTCAAGTGTATGCGCAAGTTGGTGCCATTAATTCTAGTTTGTGCGCTATTTGCCACAAGTGGCTGTGCCGCCTTCGGCTCACGAATCGTTGGCTGGGGATATTTTCAGGGAGTCCGTTGCGATTTTGACGAGATGTTTCGCCGAGATACGATAGACCCGCAGTGTCGTATCCATCCGGCACTTGCCGCCGTTGACATGCCGTTTTCGGCTGTCGGGGACGTTTTATTTGTTCCCGTGGACTTTTACAACAATTGCGAGCGAGTAGCCAACACGAACGCTTTGCGTTTGCAAAAGCCCAATACCCGGCCATGAAAAAACTCATCCCTTATATTCTCGCCTACCTCATCGTTGCCACCGGCACGGCTGTTTACCCATACGTTTACCGGCATCTCCTCAGCCCGACGATCACCGTGGCCCCACGGGGTTCGGTTGCGGTGGTCGTAAATCCCGGCATATCGCGTGAGGAGTTGGTGGCCAAGTTGAAGCAGGTCGGCTTGTCAGAAGCGGACGCACAGCACGCACCCATCGTTCGACCGGCACCGGTGGGGGCGCATGACGTTTTTCAGGAAAGTTCTGGAAAGCGCTTTTTTTATGGCTTT
>CAZHIM010000105.1:0-10702 GCA_964532525.1 uncultured Bifidobacteriaceae bacterium | reverse complement strand
GCAACCGCCTCCATTGGTTTCTTGCTTTGGGTTACTTAGCCGTCACACACCCGACCGCGCTTTCCCCGCAGGCCATCTTGCTTTCGTCCGCCGAACCCGGCAGACTGTGCCCGCAAAATTTATGAAAATCCTCATCACCGGCGGAGCCGGTTACCTCGGCTCAATCCTCACGCCCACCCTGCTCGCCCAGGGACACGAAGTTACCGTCCTCGATAATTTCTATTTCAATCAAAATTCACTTCTCGATTGCTGCCAGTATGAAAAATTCTCCGTCGTCCGCGGCGATTGCCGGGAAGAAGCCGTCGTCAAACCCCTCGTCGCCAAAGCGGATCTGATCATCCCCCTCGCCGCCCTCGTCGGCGCCCCGCTCTGCAACACCGATCAAATCGCCACCAAGACCACCAATCAGGACGCGGTCGAAATGCTCTGCCGCCTCGCCAGCCCCCGGCAATGGATGATCGTGCCCGTTACCAACAGCGGCTACGGCATCGGCGAAAAGGGAAAATTCTGCACCGAGGATTCCCCGCTGCGGCCCATCTCCACCTATGGCATCACCAAGGTCAAGGCCGAGCAGGCGGTGCTCTCCCGCGAAAACAGCATCAGCTTCCGCCTCGCCACCGTCTTTGGTTGCGCGCCCCGCATGCGCGTGGACCTGCTTGTCAACGACTTCGTTTATCGCGCCGTGCATGACCGCGCCGTGCTCATTTTTGAGGGTCATTTCAAGCGCAATTTCATCCACATCCGCGACGTCACGCGGGCCTTTCTGCACGGCATGGCCCATTTCGATACCATGAAGGGCAAGCCCTACAACGTCGGCCTCGACGACGCGAACCTGTCCAAGCTCGAACTCTGCGCCGTCATCCAAAAACACCTCCCCAAATTCGTCTTCGTGGAGGCCCCCATTGGCGAAGACCCCGATAAGCGCGATTACATCGTCAGCAATGCCCGTCTCGCCGCCACCGGTTTCCACCCCGAATGGCCCCTCGACCGCGGCATCGCCGAGTTGATCAAAGGCTACACCATTGTGAGAAATTCCATCTATTCCAACGTCTAAATAACTTCGGCCCGGTCCCTGGCTGTTCCCGGCGGGGACCACGCGGCCACCCACGAGCCATGGAACCCATCTTGCCAGAACAAACCGCCGCCATCGTGCTTGCCGGCGGTTTCGGCACGCGCATCAAGCATCTGTTGGGCGACCTGCCCAAGCCGATGGCTCCCGTGAATGGCCGGCCCTTTCTCGAATGGGTCGTGCGTTTCCTCGCCGCCCAAAAGATTCGCCGCGTCGTGCTGTCCACGGGATACCGGGCGGAGCTGATTGAAAAATATTTTCAGTCCCAACCCGTCCGCGGCGTCCAAGTCTCTTGCGTTCCCGAAACCACGCCGCTGGGCACCGCCGGCGGCTTTTTGAACGCCCTTCACCAAAGCCAAATCAATTCTTCCGCCTGGTTCCTGCTCAATGGCGATACCCTCGCCTTCGTTAATCTGGCCGACGCCCTCCACGCGCTCGAGGACCCAGCCACCGCCGGCGTCATTTTCGGCCGCGAAGTGCCCGACACCACCCGCTATGGCAGCCTCGTGACCGATCCCGCCGGCCGCCTGGCTGGCTTCGCCGAAAAACGCCCCGGCCGCGGCCTCATCAGCACCGGCGTTTATCTGTTCCGCCAATCCCTCGTGGAACAATTCTCCCCGCGCGTTCCCTTGAGCCTGGAACAGGAAGTTTTTCCAACCTTGACGGCGGCGGGCGTTTCCTTGAAAGTTTTACCAATGAACGCACCGTTCTTGGACATTGGGACACCCGATACACTGCGTGAGGCGGACCTTTTCATTCACCAGAACCTCAGCAAGTTTCAAACCCAAGACCTATGATCATCGCCCGCGCTCCCGTCCGTATCAGTTTTTTCGGGGGCGGCACCGACTATCCCGAATACTTTTTGCAGGAAGGCGGCGCCGTGCTCGCCACGGCCATTGATAAATTCTCCTACGTCACCGCCAGCCCCTTTTTGAGCCGGCTGTTCGATTACTCCATGCGCATCTCCTATCGCAAGGTGGAGATCGTCAAGGCGGTCGAGGCGATCGAACACAACGTCTTCCGCGAATGCCTGCGCCTCTGTCAGATCGAGCGCGACATCGAGCTCCACAACTGCGCCGATCTCCCCGCCTTCACTGGCCTCGGGTCCTCGTCCGCCTTCACCGTCTCCTTGTTGCATGCCTTGCACAGCTTCAAAGGCCAGTTTCTCCGTCCCGAGGAACTCGCCTATGAAGCCATCCACGTCGAGCGCGATATTCTGAAGGATAACGTCGGTTGCCAGGACCAGGCGCTCGCCGCCTGGGGCGGCTTCAACCTCATCGAATTCCACACCGAGCAAAACATCGTCGTGAATCGCCTGCAGCTTTCCCAGAAACGGCTCACAGAATTCGAATCGCACCTGTTCCTCGTCTTCACCGGCATCACCCGCAAGGCCTCGGATGTCGTGGCCCACCAACTCAAGCGCGTCGGCCAAAACGGGCCGGCGCTGCGCGCCATGCGCGCCATGGTCTATGAAGGCCATGACATCCTCGTCACCAACCGCCCCCTGCGCGAATTCGGCGAACTCCTCCACCGCGCCTGGGAAGCCAAGCGCGGACTCGATGGCGGCGTCTCCAACCCGGAAATTGACCAGATTTACGCCGCCGGGCGCGAGGCCGGCGCCTGGGGTGGCAAATTGCTCGGCGCCGGCGGCGGCGGGTTCATGCTCTTTTTCGCCCCGCCCTCCGCCCACGCAAAACTTCGCCACGTCTTTGCCGGCCGCCAGATCCTCGACGTCAAAATCAACGCGCCCGGCTCGCAAATCATTTTTTCCTAACCATGAATCCATCCACCAAGATCCTCGTCACGGGGGCGACCGGTTTCCTCGGCTCAAACCTCATTGCCCTCATGCACGAGCGCGGCTTCCAGCCCATCACGCCGGGCCGCAAAGACTATGATTTGCTCGAACAGGCCCAGGTCCGCCGCATGCTCGCCGACATCAAGCCCGAACTGGTCATCCATCTCGCCGGCCTCGTCGGCGGCATCCTCGCCAATCAAGAGCGCCCGGCCGATTACCATTATCAAAACGCCTTCCTCAGCGAAGTCATGCTGCACGAATCTTTCCGCGCCGGCGTTCAAAAATACGTCACCGTCATGGGCGGCTGCAGCTTTCCCGTTGACGCCCCCAACCCCATCAAGGAAACCAGTCTCTTCTTTGGTTATCCTCAGCGGTTGGCCGCCCCCTACTCGCTTGCCAAGGCCATGAACCCCGTGCAAGCCGCCGCCTATCGCGAGCAGTACGGCTTCAACGCCATTGTCCTCGTCCCCGGCAACATGTACGGACCCTACGACAATTTCGACCTCAAACGCTCCCACGTCATCCCCGCCCTCATCCGCCGCTATTACGAAGCCCGCCTCCACCATTCACCCGAAGTCATGGCTTGGGGCACCGGCCGCCCCGTGCGCGACTTCGTCTATGTGCGCGATGTCTGCGAAGCGCTCCTCATCGCCGCGGAAAAATATAACCGCCCCGACCTCGTCAACATCTCCTCCGGCAAGCCCGTCACCATCAAGGAACTCACCGAACAAATCGCCCGCCTCACCGGCTACCAGGGCAAAGTCGTCTGGGACGCCTCCAAGCCGGACGCGCAAATGGAGAAGCTTTTCGACGTCACCCGCATGCGCGAATGGCTCGGCTATGAATGCCCCACCTCGCTCGCCGAGGGCCTCCGCCTCACCGCTGAATGGTTCGAGCAAAACTACGACCACGCCCGGCTCAACGTCTCCTGACCCATGAGAGTCACCCTCCTCGGTGCGAATGGCTTCGTTGGCACCGGGCTCCGGCTCTTTCTCGCCGCCCAGCCGGACGTGCAATTGCTCGCCGTCACGCGCCAAAACTACGACGCCCTCAAGGGCACCCGCGCCGACGTCACCATTGACGCTGCCGGCAACTCGAAAAAATTTTTGTCCGATCAGCAGCCCGGGCTGGATCTCGACCTCACCGTCGTCCACCGTCTCCGCACGTTGACGGATTTCCCCGCCGCCCTCCATGTCCACCTTTCCAGCGTGGATGTCTATGACAATCTGACTTCCCCCGCCACCACGGCCGAGACCTCGCCCATCAATGTCGCCGCCAATTCCCATTACGGCCTGCACAAAATCCTGGCGGAGCAAATCGTCCAGCATTACGCCCCCGACTGGCTCATTCTCCGCCTCGCCGGCATGGTCGGCCCCGCCTTGCGCAAAAACCCCGTCTTCGACATCTTGCACGACCAGCCCCTGCGCCTGCACCCCGACTCACAATACCAATTTCTCCACACCGCCGAGGTCGCCCGCATCCTCTGGGAACTCGTCCGCTCCTCCGCCCGCAAGGAAATCTTCAACGTCTGTGGCGACGGTCTCATCTCGCCCCGCCAAATCGCCGCGCTGGCCGGAAAGCCGCTCGATTCATCCCTGCTGCCCGCCGGCGCCACCCCGCGCATCGTGGCGGTTAACGTCGGGAAACTCAAAAAAATCACACCCGTCCCCACCACCGCCGCCGCCATCGCGCGTTTCCTGCGCGAATTCACGTCCGCCGCGCGCTGATGTCCCGCTGCTCGTTCCACTCCTTCTTGAAGCTGGACTTGTTGCGCCCGCATTCTACCATGATCTGCCGTAATGACCTTTGACGTAACGATTGTTGGCGGCGGCATTGTCGGTCTGGCCACCGCCTTGCGGCTGCTCGAAGCCAAACCGAATTTAAAGCTCCTGCTCCTGGAAAAGGAATCCAAGCTCGCCGCCCACCAAACCGGCAACAACAGCGGCGTGCTGCATTCCGGGCTCTACTACAAGCCCGGCTCTGCCAAGGCGCAATGCGCCGTCCAGGGCTTGCAGCAGATGCTTGCCTTCTGCCGCACCCACGGCATCGCGCATGAACAGTGCGGCAAGATCGTCGTCGCCACTTCCCCAGCCGAGCTGCCCCGCTTGGAGAGCCTCTTTGAACGCGGCAGCGCCAACGGCCTGCAAGGCCTCCGCAAACTCACCCCCGAACAAATCCGCGAGATCGAGCCCCATGCCGGCGGCTTGGCCGCCCTCCATGTTCCCCAGGAAGGCATCGTGGATTACCCGGCCGTCTGCGAAAAACTCGGCCAGCTCATTCGTCAGGCTGGCGGGGAAATCCGCCTCAACACCCGATTCCAGCAGGCCCGCCGCCAAGGCCCAGCCTGGACCTTGCAAACCTCCGCCGGCGGGTTCCAAACCAAATTTGTCATCACTTGCGGCGGACTCCAGGCCGACCGCCTCGTGCGTGCCGCCGGCCAAAAGCCCTCCGCCAAAATCGTTCCCTTCCGCGGCGAATATTATACGATCAAAAAGGAGCGCCAATTTCTCGTGCGCAATTTGATCTATCCGGTCCCGGACCCAAAGTTTCCCTTCCTCGGCGTCCATTTCACCCGGCTGGTCAATGGCGGTGTCGAGGCCGGTCCCAACGCCGTGCTCGCCTTCGCCCGCGAAGGTTATAAATGGACCAACATCAACCCCCGCGACCTTGCCGAGGCCCTCTTCTTCCCCGGCTTGTGGAGATTCCTCGCCAAATATCCCAGCATGTGCGGCTACGAGATCCGCCGGTCCTTTTCCAAAGCTGAATTCACCCGCTCGCTCCAGAAGCTGGTGCCCGACATTCGCGCCAGCGACCTCGCGCCGGGCGGCGCCGGCGTCCGCGCCCAAGCCATGCTCCCCGAAGGCAAACTGGTCGAGGATTTTCATTTCGAGGAAGCGCCCGGCGTTCTCCACGTGGTCAACGCCCCTTCCCCCGCCGCCACCGCGTCCCTCGCCATCGCTCAGCGAATCGTCGCTAAAGTTTTAAGCCAGCTTCCTTAGTGCTTTTCCAGCTTCAGGTCCTTCTTCAGATAGCCCGGACGCACCGGTTTGCCGTCAGCCTGCTCCTGCACCACGTCGAGCAGGGTCTGCAGGTCGTATAATTTCAGCAGCCGCTCGCGCCAATTCAGGCAGTTCTGTCGCAGCTTCGCCTGGCAGTCCAGCGCCTGCTCCAGGATCGGTTTGATCGTTCGCGGGCTCGCGGCCAGCATGTCCACGGGAAACAGGCAATCGTCCAGCCACGGGTACTCATACGGCAGACTCCGCCCAATCATCGGCGTGCCCACACACGCATACTCCATATACTTCGGCACCGTCGCGTCATGCAGCCCTCCCGACGCGATGCAATACCGGCTTTGCTGGTTCTTGCGAGTGTATTCGGCATACGGCAACAGCCGCTTCTCCCGCCGGCAATCATAAAACCGGAACGGCCGGTTCTCCCATTTGGCGATCGCATCCGTCAACAACTCCCGGTCCCGGTAAAGATTCGCGAACGAATGATGAAACGGCGCATAGGCGTCCCGCATCACCCACACCCCCAGCGTGCCGCCCGTGTTCGAAAAGTCGTACTGCGCCTCCCCCGTCCCCACCGGCACGTTCCCCGGCTCGATGGCAAACGGGAAATACAGCAGCCGCGCCGGATCAATCTCTTCCCCGCGCCGCTGCCACCATTGCCACGCATCCATCAACGGCGCGGCCGCCAACACCGCCGGCCGCAGGGCCGCGGCCAGCAGCGGATACCACGAAATATCCGCCCGCGGATCCAGCAGCACCGGCGGCCGGCCGCCCGTCAAAAACGGCGCCCGTCCCATCCGCACCGCAATGCCGTCGTATTTGCGGAAAATCAGATACTCCGCCTCCCGCATGTACCAATACGGGTGAATGTACCAGTCATCCGCCAGCAAGGAGAAATTCTTGCGGTCCTTCAACAGCGGCTGCAATGCCTTCAACTCCGCCGGGTGCAGCCACGAGAGCACCACGTGCTCATCCGTCCGCCACAGCAGCTCTTTCAATTCCTTGAGGCTCTCCTGATCGTTCGCGCCTTTGAACAAAAAAATCTTCGCCCCGCGCTCCCGCAATCCTTGCGTCTCGGAAATCGCATTCCGCTGGCCGCGACAGATGATGTCCCCGCGGACCCACAGCGAGTGCTGAATCGAAAGCGGTACTTTGACCATGAAATGAGTTGAGTGAGGCTTGGACCGATGATCTGGATGAAACCGTTAGCACCAATTTGCCCTGGCCTTCAGCAAATGCTGCAAAAACGGCCGCCCACGTTGCTTTGCCCACCAGCAGGAGATCGGCTTTTCCCAGCTAAAAACCGACGAGATCTTCTTAGTTCAGGCATGTAATTAAGTCTGCTCAACCCACCAATCCGAGGCAAGAAAATTGCAACCCCGGGACCGCACCCTCCCGGCCGCCCTGCCGTCAATTTCCACAACAATGTTGACTGCCGTATTCCGTAACGATAATCCTGCTGCCCATGAATCGCGGCACCACGAAACAAAACCAACCTGACAGCCTTGGCTCCGAACCCGCTGGCGGACCTGGCCGAGGGCAACCTCCGCGCCACTAGTTTCCCGCTTTATGGAACGCATTCTGGTCACTGGTGGCGACGGTCTCCTCGCGTACCAGTGGAAAAAATCGCCCCCGCCCGGCTTTGAAATCCACTTTCTCAGTCATGCTGAGTTCGACCTTACCCGGCCGGAAATCATGGCACGGCAACTCGCCACCCTGCGCCCCCAGGTCGTCATCAATACCGCCGCCTACAACCTCGTGGATCGCTGCGAAATCAAGCGCGAGCTCTCCTGGGCCGTCAACGCCACCGGCCCCCAAACGCTCGCCCGGCTTTGTGCTGAAAATAATATCCGCCTCGTCCACTACGGCACCGACTACGCCTTCGACGGCGCCAAAACCTCGCCCTACACCGAAGCCGATCCACCCCATCCCCTGAATCATTACGGGGCCGGCAAACTCGCCGGGGAGCAAGCCGTGTTACAGGCCTCCCCCGCCCACCTCGTTCTCCGCACCAGTTGGGTGTTTGCCTGGCATCCTTCCCAGTCCAAAACCTTCATCCATACCATCCTGAAAACCGCCCGCGAGGGCCGCCCCATGAAATCTTCCACCGACCAGGCCTCCGTCCCCACCTTCGCCGCCGATCTGGCCCAGTGGACCATCGAACTCGTGTGTGCGCGCGCCTCCGGCCTCTTCCATGCCGTAAATGACGACGGCCTGAGCCGTTTTGAATGGACTAAAAGCATCCTCGCCGAAGCGGTCCGGGCGCATTTGCTCCCCGCTGAACCGCCCGTTGAACCCGTATCCAGCGCCTTTTTCAATTCCACCATGCGCCGGCCGCACTACACCATCATGAGCAACCAGAAGCTCTCCCGCCAATTGGGCCGCCCGCTCGGCTCCTGGCTCCCGGGCATGCGCGCCTTGCTCGCCCAACTGCGCTGATGCCTCGCAGCGCCGGGTTGAATGCCGGTGGCTGAAGAATCTTTTCCGCGTGCCTCCGCTCCCTTTTTTTGCTAAGTTGTCCGTCCGTCAATGCACGTCCATTGGATTGCCAATACCATCGTGCCTCCGCCCATCTCTCTGGGCGGGGGGGATCGTATCATGGTTGAGTGCATTCGGCGCTGGAACCGGCAGCACCACATCACCGTGTACGGCAACGAAGGCGCCCGCCAGTTGTGCGATTACTTTGGCCTCGACAACATTCAGCATGTCACCTGGCCGGCGGACCGCTACCGCCCCTTTGGCCGCCTCATCTGGTGGCTCGTCCAAACCATTCAGGGTTGCCGCGGCATGGATCAACTGGTCCTCGCGCCCAATGAAAAGCACATCATCATCGCCAGCAACGAATTCCAGCCCAACAGCCTGCCGGCCTTTCGCCTCAAACGGCGTTTCCCCCACGTGCCCCTCGTCATGGAGTCCTACTTGCTGGCCCCCAAGTGGTTCTCCGGCAAGCCCGGCCCCGGCCTCACCTTTACGGCCTATCGCCCGCTCCAGAAAATCCTCCTCCGCCAGGTCCTCCGCCAGGCGGAAATGATCCTCGTCACCGGCGAAGAGGACCGTGAATTCGTCATCCAGGAAGGCCGCACCCCCGAATCCGTTTTCGCCGTCAAAGGCGGCGTGGATCTCTCCGTTCCCCAAAGCGTGCCCGAGCCGCCGCAAAAAGATTTCGACGCCATCTTCATCGGCCGCCTTCATCCCCAGAAAGGCCCCTTGGAACTGCTCGACATCTGGAAGCTGCTCCTTGAGAAGAAGCCGGATGCCCGCCTCGCCATCATCGGTTCCGGTCCGCTCGAGTCCAAGTGCAAGGCCAAAGCCAAAAACCTCGGCATCGCCGACCACGTCAAATTCTTCGGTTTCCGCGACGGCGTGGAAAAATACAAAATCGTCAAGGCCAGCCGCGTGGTGGTTCACCCTGCCGTCTATGACAGCGGCGGCATGGCCGCCGCCGAAGCCCTCTGCTGCGGCCTCCCCGGCGTCTCTTTCGACCTGGTTTCCTTGCGCACTTATTATCCCCGTGGCTGGCTCAAGGCGCCCCTCGGAGATCTTCCCGGCCTGGCCGACCGCATTCATCGCCTGTTGACCGATCCGAAGCTCTATGCCGAGACCAGCCGGGAGGCCTACGCCGCTGGCCTCGAATGGGACTGGAATCTCCGCGCCCAAGCGATCTGGACCGCCCTCGAACGAGGCATTACCACTCACGTCCAGCCATTTTTTGTCCCACCCCAAAAATAGCCTCTGAGATCGGCGAATTGGGTAAATATCTCTGGACACGGGTGCAGGTCACGCCGACAACGTCCATACGTCGCCTCCCGCCGACAAAACAGAGACAGAGACCAAAAGCGCGGTTCGGCTAAGAATGGACCGCTGAAGCCGGCGCCTTTTCGGCCGCCGCCGCGGGAACATTTCCAGACTTGGATCCAGTGGCTGGTTTAAACCAATACGCGGCATCATTTGTCTTGCCGAAGACGATGATGGAGGGTTTTTCCGGGACCCGCTCCAGATAGGTTTTCACAGCCTTCTGACATTCTGGAATTCCCCAATCATCAATAATCACCACGCCGCCATCACTTACGCGGGGATAGAGGTTTTGCAGGACATCCATCGTGCTTTGATACATATCGCCATCGCAACGCAAGACGGCGATCTTTTTAACCGGCATTTTAGGCATGGTCTCCTCAAAAAACCCCTGCACGAAGTGAATCTTGTCGTCCAGCAAATGGAACCGGCGGAAACTGTCCATGACCTCCTCCTTCGGCACCGCGAGAAAATCATTGAGTTTGCACCAGCGGGTGCCGCCTTCCTCCGCGACCTTGGGCTCCGGCAAACCGGCAAAAGAATCACAAACCCACAAATCACGATGCCAGCCAAAGGCTTTTAAAACGCCTGCGGCATAAATGCAGGCGCCGCCGCGCCAGACGCCGGTTTCCACAATATCGCCCTCAATTCCCCGGCCGACGGTGTTCTCTATGGCAAAGCGAAAATTGTCCATGCGCAGAGTCCCCGTCATCGTCTTCGCGGTTTGCCACCAGCCTTGCCGGTCTGAAAGCAAGGGCGAATCCGGGGCGCTTTTTCGCGAGATGCTCAGACCCGGAAAGCAGAAGTTCAAAAACCTCCTCAATGGATAATACGGAAGCGCGTGCGTGTCGTTATACGTCTTCCCCGTAAGCGTGTCGCGCAGCGTATCGAGATAAAGGTCCTCAATCTTCATAAAATATGAACTGTAATGGTCGGGTTACGATAGTGTTGTGCCATTCCATGTCAAGCACGTTTGCCCCCAGCAATTCCGTAATGTGGGTTACGTTGCCACCTTTTGGCCGGGGCGCTCAATTT
>CAZHIM010000104.1:0-10891 GCA_964532525.1 uncultured Bifidobacteriaceae bacterium | reverse complement strand
TGTGACCTTCTCCGTGTAAAGGAGCTGCGCTACCGCTGCGCCAAGCGCCCCACCGATTGCGAACGGCCGCCTACTATGGAATAAAACCGCGTCCCGGCAAAGTGCAAATCGCTCGCTTCAGGCGCGGGACATCCGGGCAGCCGCGCTGGCGGTGGGGTTGGCGTTGCACGCTGAACCTTAAGGAAGCGATTGAAAACGCATCGCTTGAATTGGGGGCCGGGATCGGCATGGCATTCTGTATAAGTCATAAGCGTTGATACCGATAGGCCTCTACACCGTCCGCAATGGAACAAGCAGAAAATCCACGCATGTGTTTTCGGCCATCGCACACAATGCCTCTATATGGTCCTAGCGCAAAGATGACCTGCTCTACGTCGCTTTCTGGCACTTTCTGGATATACACCCGCTGGAAACGCCCGCGCAGAGAATTGGGAAGCTCTGAATCCGAAACAACCATGGCAGACGGGTCGGCAATGAAATCGTCGTCTTTGCTTCGAGCGCGTGCCGAAAGAGTCCCAGCATGGAACTTTTGCCGAATAAGCTCGGCGCAACTACGAAGCTCATCGGCTTGAAATTCGCCTTTCAACCGATGCGCGGTTCCCATCATTTGGCAGGTGGCTCCCGGAGAAACCACAGTAAACAGTAAGACCACTTGGATTACCAAAGCTCCGACGAAAAGGACAACATTAATCGGTCCTTTTATTTTCAGAACGACGAGGCAAAGTGCAGCAATGGCCCAAGGAAAAATAAACATCGCTGCAGCACCGGCAATGAAGCCAAGATTTTCGGGTATAAAGCCAGCCCCGCCGAGGTAAAATCCTAAAAAATATAACGCCGGCGCGGCACCAAGGAGCGGCAAACCAAGGAAGTAACGCTTCATGACTCTTCAAAGTGTCTGCCTGTCCGGAAATAAATCAAGCCTTGCAATGTACCGGCCGAACGCTCACCCCACGGTCAGCGGCCGGCCATTGTCGGCCGCGTTGAGCTTTAACAGAAATGGCGCGGCCACCTGCGCCCATTCCTCGGCGGTAGGGTAGCCGTCCGCGCTGCCGCCGAAGCAACTGCGAAGCATTTCCGTGTTGATGATTCCCGGATTCAGCGGCACCGCGGCCATGCCGGGTGGCAGTTCTTCCGCCAGCGCCCGCGTGAGGCCCTCGATACCCCATTTGGTGGCGCAATAGGGCGCGACGTCCCGCGCCGTGGAGCGGCCCCAGCCGGAGCTGATGTTCACGATGACGCCGCGCCCGCGTCGGATCATTGCCGGCACGAAATGGCGGATCACGTTCACGGGGCCTTTGAGGTTGACGTCAATCACGTCTGAAAATTCCCGGGCCGGGACGTCCCACAGCGGGGCGTTGCGGTTGATGAGCGCGGCGTTGTTCACCAGCAGATCGGGCGCCTCGTGGGTTTCTAAAATCCGTTTCGCCCACGCGCCCACCTGCGCCTCGTCCGCCACGTCCACGACTGCGAAGTCGTGCGGCGTGGAAAACTGGCGTTGGAGCGCGGCGATGTCCGGCTCCGACCGGCCGCAGCCGATGACAACCTGGCCGCGCCGGATCAGTTCCTGCGCGACCGCGCGACCGCAGCCGCGCGAAACGCCGGTAATCACGATGGTTTTTGCGGCGGCGGCCATGTCCGGCGGGGCGCGTCAGAGGCGCGGGTTGAATTTGGACTCGTGGGCGAGCTGTTCCCAAAGCTTTTTTTGGGCGTCGGTGAGCTTGTGCGGCAGGACAATCTTGGTGACCACCAGCAGGTCGCCGTCCTTGCCCAGGCCGCGGCCGCGCACGCGCAACTTCTGGCCGCTGGGCGTGCCGGCGGGGATCTTGATGTTCACCCGCCCGTTCAGCGTGGGCACGGCGATCTCCGCGCCCAGCGCGGCTTCCCACGGGGCCAGCTCCAGTTCGTAAATCAGGTTGTGCCCGTCCACGTCAAAGTCCGGGTGCCGCGCGAACCGCACGCGCAGGTAGAGGTCGCCGTTTTCCCCGCCGCCGCTGCCGCTCTCGCCGCGGCCGGCCACGCGCAGCCGCTGGCCCTCGGTGATGCCGGCCGGAATCTTGACCTGGTGCGATTCCCGGCGGTCGCCGAGGGTCACGTTGACCGTGCGCACGGAACCGCGCGCCGCCTCCTCCAGCGTCACCATGATGTCGCCCTGGATGTCGGCGCCGCGCTCGGCGAATTCCCCGGACGAATAATCCTCGCCCCGGGCAAAGCCGCCGCCGCGCATCCGGTTGCCAAACAATTGCTCGAAGAAATCGCTGAAACCCGTCCCGCCAAAGTGGAACTCGTCGGTCCCGGCCCGGCCGCCGCGGAAGGCCTGGCCGCCGGGGAACCCGCCGCCGTAGCCTGGCGGCGGACGAAAGTCCGCGCCGGATTTCCAATGGGCGCCCAGCTCGTCGTATTTCTTGCGCTTGTCGGGATCCGACAACACCTCGTAGGCCTCGTTGATTTCCTTGAAGCGCTCCTCGGCTTTCTTCTTGTCCTTGGCGACGTCGGGATGAAATTCGCGGGCGAGCTTGCGGAAAGCTTTTTTGATTTCCTCCGGGGTCGCGGTGCGCGGCACCCCGAGGCTTTCGTAATAATCTTTGTATTGAACTGCCATTGGCAATGAATTTGCCCGGCTCCGGCGATTTGTCAAAGCCGGATAAGCGCGTGCGGGCCGCCCGGGGGGCTCCTTAGGCATCGCGAAAAAATAACTTGAGCATTCTGGCTGGTTCTTTTGGCCGCTGGCGGCGTTGCTCGTTCGTTACAGATCCATGCGGATATGCGCCTCGCGAGCGCCTTGCCAGCGGGCAAAATCCCTGCGCCATAATTGCTCAAGTTATTTTTTCGCGAAGCCTTACTGGGTGCGTTTGGTGTTGTCCACGCTCAAAAAGCGGACCCGCCCCACGCCGTCGCGTTCCAGGTGCCAGATCTTCACGAGGATCTCCTCCGTGCGCGCGGCTTTGCACAGCCGCACCGCGTCCTCGGCGCTGGCCACGGGGGAATGGTTGATTTCCACAATCACGTCGCCGCGCCGCAGGCCCGCTTCAAAGGAATTCGACCCGTGGTCCACATCAATGATCAAGGCCCCGGCCACGTTCTCGGCGTGCAGTTCGTGGCGAAGCTGCGAGTCCAGGTCCTGCACCGCCACGCCGTCCAGCGCGTCGGCCTTGGGCGGCTGGGTGGTGCTGTCCTCGGACTTCACCGCGGGCTGGCCGATGTCCGGCCGCTCCGCCAGCATGACCAGGAGCGTTTTGGGCGCGCCATTGCGGTAGATCTTCACCTCCGCCTTCGAGCCCGGGCGGAGTTCCGATACCACGACGCGCAGGCTGTCCTTGCTCGAAATGGGCTTGTCATTGACCGCCACCACCACGTCACCCGCCAGCACGCCCGCCTTGGCCGCCGGCGAGCCGGACGAAACCTCGGTCACCAGGGCGCCCTCCGCGTTTGGCACCCCGAATCCCTTGGCCAGGCCGGAGTCAATGTCCTGTGAATCCACGCCCAGGTAGCCGCGGGCCACCTTGCCGCCGTTGAGGAACCCTTCCATCACGTTCCGCGCCATGTTGACGGGCACCGCCAAGCCAATGCCCGCGCTCGCGCCGCTGGGACTGATCATGGCGTCGTTGATGCCGATGAGCCGGCCCTGCGCGTCCACGAGCGCCCCGCCGGAATTGCCGAAGTTGATGGCCGCGTCGGTCTGGATGAAATCCTGGTAACTCCGCTCCGAGGGGTCTGACAGGCTGCGCCCCAGCGCGCTGATGATGCCGCGCGTGACCGTCTGGCCGATTCCGAACGGATTGCCCACGGCCAGCACCACGTCGCCCACTTCCAACTGGTCGCTATCGCCCAGCGTCACGGACGGCAGGTTTTTCGCCTCGATCTTCAAGATGGCGACGTCCGTGGGCGGGTCCATGCCAATCACCTTGGCCGAATACTCGGTGCGGTCGTTTTGCACGCCCACCTTGATTTCATCCGCGCCTTCCACCACGTGGTTGGCCGTGAGGATGTAACCGTTGGCGGAGACGATGATGCCCGAGCCCAGCCACTCGTCGCGGCTGGTGATTTCCCGTCCCTCGTCCCCCTCTTGGTCGCCGAAAAACTGGCGGAAAAACGGGTCGGCCAGCAACGGGTTCCGGTAGCGGCGCTGCTTGACGATGCGCGAGGAATAGATGTTCACCACGCTGGGCGCCACTTTTTTAATGACGGGCGAATAGCTGTTGCCAGTGGCCGGATCGCGGTTGATCGGCGTGCTATCCACGCGGATGCCCGCCACGCCCTCCACCGCGCGCGCCACGAAGCGCCAGGTGACCATGCCCGACGCAAAGACCAAAATCGCCGCCAGACTTCCAAGGAAGCTCCGGTTGAATTTCATATTTTTAATCACACAGACCCGATTTGCCGGCGGGCGTTCAAAATTAGCCTGGCTGACGGTCCGCCTCGCGTTCGCGCGGTGACCGCTAATGCCAGGTGTTGAAACCGTACGACGGGCGTAACATAATGCCACTGTCCCGAAAAATCCACTGCACAAGCGCCCCCGCCGTCCGCGGCGGGTTGGAGACAGTTCTTGGCCGGAACTTGCCGCGGGAGCCGGGTTGCGCAAATGGTTGGCGTGCAAGCCAGCCCGTTGTTCGGCGGCGATTTCTGCTTGCCAAAACCGGCAGGCTGGGTTTTGATATGAGATTCAGAAGATAAAATTTTTAGAAGTTTATTAACAAGGCCTAATACTATGAAGCGTATCTTCCAACTCACTTGTTTGCTGCTGGCTGTTTTCTGGGGACTTGATGCCGGGGCGCAGATTACGAATCCATTGCCAGGCCGGGTGATTGTGAAATTGGCGCCCGACTATTTGCGCCCGATTGTTTACGCGCTGAATGCTCCCAATGCCACCAGTGCGGGTACGTTGCTGGCTTTAAATGCCACGAATGGCGCGGTACTAAATGAAATCGCCGTGGGTGTAAACCCGACGGACATGGCGTTGACACCGGCGGGAGATTCCCTGTATGTCATCAATACCGGCAGCCGGACAATATCCGAGGTGAACCTGACATCGTTCACGGTCTTGTCCTCGCAGCCCATTACCACGCCGAGCACGTACAGCCTATCCAATCCCTTGTATCTGACGGCCAATAATTCGGGAACGGTTTATTTCACGGACGGCGCCTGGGGACCGGAGATTTACCAGTTTGACTATGCCAGCGATACAGAAACGATGGTGCTGAATACTGGCGGCAACGAGTCTTCCGGCGCGGGCGGGTTGGTGTTGTCGAAAGATGGCAGCACACTCTACATCTGGCAACAGTATGGCTGGAGCGCAGGCAGCATCAATTCGTCCATTGTGAGTTTTGCGGTGACGCCCGGTGCCTTGAGCACTTTGACCACCGGTCCAAATCAAAGCCGCGATCCGCAGAATACGCCTATCCTGCTCGACGGCGCCCAGCGGTGGGTGTTCAACAAGGTCCAAAAGGTGGCCGCCACGAACACGGCGGTGTTGCTGACGCAGTTTACGGACAATATTTATGCCATTTCGCTGGATGGCTCGGTGGCTTTCGGGCCGACGGAGGTTTACAACGCACAGACCGGGATTGTGATCACCAACCTGCCTTTTTCAGCCACAGTGCAGACGTTGTCAGGCGACCAGACGGAGCTGTTTCGTTACAATGCCTCAACTGCCAGCGTGGTGATTTTCCCCATGGCGGGCATCGCGTCAGTGAGCGGGTTGTCGCTGGTGCCCACGCCGGCCAACGGCAGCGTGGTGGCGCAGGCACCCACGAATCTGGTGTGGTCGCCGTCGGCCACGGCGCTGTCCTATGACGTTTATTTCGGCACCAGCCAGTCAGCGGTGGCGTCGGCGACTCCCGCATCGGCGCAGTATCTGGGGCGGACCACCGGCACAAGCACGGTTCTCGGGCAACCGCTCAATCCGGGCAGTACCTATTATTGGCGGGTGGACCAGATTGGCTTCAGCGCCACGAACCAAGGCCCCGTCTGGTCGTTTACGGTAGCCGCGATCACCATCAACCCCACACAAATCACGGCCGGTGGAATTGTTGGCTATAATCCAGCCAGCATGACGCTATCGGTGACGGGCGCGGTGGCCACGGCGTGGTCGGCGGCGGTGACCGGCAATGGGTGGTTAGGGCTGAGTGCCACGAGCGGCACGACGCCCTCGTTGATCACCGTATCCTTCAAAACGGTTGCGCTGGCGGTGGGGACTTATACAAACAACCTGGAGTTTACGGCTGGCGGTTTGAAGATAGAGGTGCCGGTCACGGTAAATATCGGCGCGTTAAACGTCACGAAAATGACGGCTGATCGAGTGCGCCACTATATTTATGCTTTGCAACCGCCGGCATTGTCGGGACAGAACGGCACGCTGTTGTTTATCAACACGCTGACGGGAAACATTGATAAGACGCTGCCCATTGGGATCAACCCGACGGACCTTACGATAAACTATGGCGAAGGCCGGCTTTACATTGCGAGTTGGACGGAAGGCGCCACTTATGTGGTGGATTTGAACGCGCAAACGCTGCTGCCGTCATTGAACCTTGGCACGGATATTTACAAGATCAACGCCGGCCGGGCTGGGCGAATTGTCACCGAAGGTGAAGACCAATGGATCGGGGTCAACGTGGTGGACACGGTCGGTGGCACAAACGTGGGGTCATTTCCGTACCCCGAACGGGAAGGAGACGGCGAAGCCGATCCTACCGGCAATTATTATTATCACTGCGACAACAATATCTCCGATGCATACATCCACAAATTTGTGATGACAAATGATACGCCGGTGCAAATTGCCGGCAGCGATCAACATCCCTATGGCACGCGAAACCTGGTGCTCTCGGCCGACGGTTCGCGCCTGTTTTGGAACAGCTTCGAATTTGACACCAATTTGAACGATCTGGGGACGGTCGGTACGGAAATTTATTGCTGCAATAGCAATGGCAGCGTGGCCTTTGGGGCGGGCACGGCGGTGGATGGCAATTTACGGACGGTCATCTATAACCTGCCGGTTTCCAGCACGGTGTCAGTGGTGGACGGCCAAAATCAGAACTTCTGGTACTACAATAGTGGCAATGGAACGCTCGGCAGCGTGCCGATGAAGGTTGTGGAGGCGCCTTCCATCACCCAGCAACCCGCCGCCAATACGGGCGTGCTGGCCGGCAACGCCGTGTATCTGACGGTGACGGCGATGGGGTTGGGGCCGCTGTCGTATCAGTGGGAATTCTCAGGAACGAATCTTGCGGGCGCCACGAATTATTTTCTGTCACTGACCTCGGTGCAGCCCCCGCAGCAGGGCGCCTACCAGGTGGTGGTGGCCAATGCTGCCGGCTCAGTCACGAGCATGGTGGCAAATGTGGCGGTGCTACTTGCGCCCAGCATTACCAATCAATCTGCCATCGTTTCCGTGCCGGCAGGCCAGCCGCTCAACTTGTGGGTGGCGGCCAGCGGCACGGCTCCGCTAAGCTACCGGTGGTATTTCCAAAACGCCGTTATCAGCGGTGCTACGTCGGGCAACCTGATCATTAACAACGCCCAGCAGGCAAACGAGGGTATTTACCAGGCAGTGGTGACCAATTCGGTCGGGTCGGCGACGAGCGCCGTGATGTTAGTGCGGATTGATCCCGCGGGGCCGACCATAATGAGCAGCCCGTTATCGCTCACGGTGCCCGCCTCGTCTAATGCCACTTTCGCCGTAACGGCTATCGGCAGCCAGCCGCTGGCCTATCAGTGGTATTTCAACGGCGCACCGATTGCCGGCGCCACGGGGGCGCAACTGGCGTTATCCGGCGTCCAGTCCGGCAATGCTGGAAATTATTGTGTGATCGTGTCCAACGCCATCGGCACGGCCACCAGCAAGGCAGCGACGCTTGCGGTGACGCCGCTGGCACCGTATTTTACCATCGAACCTGTGGGCGCGGCGGTGACCGGCGGTTCCAGCCACACGTTTTCCGGCTTGGCCAATGGTTCGCAGCCCATCAGCTATCAATGGCAGCAAAGCAACACGAATATTCCAGGAGCCACCAGCGCCTCGCTGGCACTCGTGAATATTTCCATCAATAACGCCGGTCCATATACCTTGATTGCATCAAACGCGGCAGGCGTTACCGCGAGCACTGTGGCCCAACTGACGGTTTACCAAGTGCCGACATTGATCGCACCATTGACCAACCAAGTGGTGGACGCGGGCAGCACCGTGGTGCTCTCCGTTAATGTGCAAGGCACGCCAACGCTGGGTTATGTCTGGCGGCTAAACGGGCAGTTGATTGGCGGCTCATATTCCGGCCAGCTCATCACCAATATTCAGCCCGTGCAATCCGGCTTTTATGCTGTCACCGTTACCAACGCCTACGGCAGCGTGTCGACGACCGGGCGCGTGAGCGTTTTGGCGCCGATCTCCACGGTCACGGCGTGGGGCGATAATTCCGGCGGCCAGCTCAATGTGCCGGCGGGGTTGGCGGACGTGGTGGCCGCCGCGGGCGGCGATTACGACTCGCTGGCCTTGCGGCATGACGGCGCGCTGGTGGCCTGGGGGTACAATGGCAACGGGCAGACGAGCGTGCCGACCAATTCGCTGCCGTTTGTGGCGATTGGCGCTGGCACGGACCATAACCTGGCGGTGACTGCGAGTGGTTCACTGGTGGCGTGGGGACGCAACGACTACGGCCAGTGCAATATTCCCGCCGTGGCGACCAACGGCGTGGTGGCCGTGACGGCCGGCGATGCGCACAGCGTTGCCTTGTTGAGCCCCGGCACGGTGGTGGCATGGGGCGACAATTCAATGGGCCAGACCAATGTTCCGCAAGGCCTCGCCGGTGTCACTGCCATCGCCGCCGGGCGCGATCATAGTCTTGCGTTGCGGGCCAATGGGACCGTGGCTGCCTGGGGATACAATGCCTACGGGCAGGCGTCGCCTCCGTCCAATTTGTCCAACGTGATGGCCGTCGCCGGCGGTTATTTGCACAGCGTGGCTTTGTTGTCGAATCGAACCGTGGTGGTTTGGGGTGACGATACCTTTGGCCAAACCAACGTGCCGGCGGGATTGACCAATGTGGTCGCCATTGCGGCTGGTGATTTCCACACCTTCGCGTTGTTGTCCAACGGCAGGATTGTGGGCTGGGGTGATGACTCGTATGGCCAGACCAATGTGCCCGTCACCGTGACCGATGCGATCGGTGTGGTGTCCGGCAATTACCATGGCTTGGCGCTCATTCCCACCGCCGGGATGCTATTGGGCACTAACTCGCCGGCGGGATTCGTGCTGAGCTGGATCAACGGTTCGAAACTTCAATGGGCGTCTTCGCCCATGGGCCCGTTCACGGATGCGCCCGTAAATGGATGCAGTTATACCAATACTGACTGGACGGCCCCAATGAAGTTCTTCCGCCTCCGGCGATAATGGGCCATCTCAAAGCAAAGCGGGGCTTTCGACGATTGGGCAAATCGCTACGTTGCTGGTGTGGCGGGGAAGTTGGGCACAAAGTTTGCGGTGATCGCCCTCATCCTAACCTCCCCCAGGAGAGAACCGCGGCGGTTCATTCGGGTTGCGCGAGCGGCTGGCGTGCGACTCCCGCGCCGGTGGTTGTGGTCGCGCAGATTAGGGAAGTTGGGCATAGTGTTGTGGCGAGCTGAGGAGCAAGCCGTTCGGCGCGTCTTTGCCGCAAATCAAGGACTGTGTCAAGTGCTGGTCCGCGGCTCTGCTGCGCCCGGAAAACGCGACGGCGGTGCCGCAGCACCGCCGTCGCCGAATCTGAAAGCAACGATATCTTACTTATTCGTTTGCTGCTGCTGTTGCTGCTGCTCCTGGGCTTGGATCTTTGGCACGTCTTCCGCCTTGATGACCTCGGGCTTGGCGCCTTTCTTGATCTCATCCATGCCGGGCACGCGGATGATGTCGCTGGTCAGCGGCGCGGCGGGCGCCGGGGGCGCTTGAATTCCGAGCAATTCGACGTCAAAGGTCAGCACGGAATTTCCCGGGATGCCCGACCGGCCGTTTTCGCCATAGGCCAGGTCGGACGGAATGAATAACCGCCACTTCGAGCCCACCGGCATGATTTTCAAAGCCTCGGTCCAGCCCTTGATCACCTCGCCCACTTGGAACGTGGCCGGGCGGCCGCGCTTGTAGGAGTTGTCGAATTCCGTGCCGTCCAACAGCGTGCCCCGGTAATTGACTGTCACCTTGTCGCCGGCTTGCGGCAGGGGGCCGGAGCCGTTGGTGAGGACGAGATATTGGAGTTCATTGGTCTGGCCGTTGGCGGCCGCCACGCTCAGCAGCTTGATGCCGGGCACCAGTTTGTTGGTGGACAAAAAGGCTTCGCCGTCCGCCTTGTTCTTGAGGGCCTGTTCCTTGCGTTTCTGCTGCTGCTTGGCCATAAACTCCCGCCGGAAATTGTCCAGCACCTGTTTCGCCTGATCCTCTGTCAACTGCGTGGGCCGGCCCGTCAAGGCGTCCTTGATGCCTTGCGCATAAACGTCCGGATCCAAATCCAGATCCTGTGTCTTCCATTGGTGGCCGTTCATCATGCCCAAGGCATAGCTCACGCGGGATTTTTCATCGGGGAATGGATTGGTCGAGTTGGTGCTGGCGGCGGGTGCGCCCCCGGCGGGTTCGGTCGTTCCGTCGGCAAACAGCGGTGCTGCCAGTCCCAGACAGAACATGGTCACGAGTATTTTTTTCATATTTTGTTGTTTTGCGAAAAGGTCTTTCAGTGTGTCTGACCACCGGGAAAAATGCAAATCCGATTGCCAAGGCGCCTTGCCGCCGGGATTTTGTCCCGGGCAGGTGCGCCAGATCCTCAGGGGCAATCCATGGCCGATTTCCCCGGGGGCAGACCAATGATGGACAGGTCCGGCGGGAAAAAATTCAAAATTTTTCCGCCGCCACCGGCCGCGCGGGTTTGCCGGCACG
>CAZHIM010000103.1:0-11183 GCA_964532525.1 uncultured Bifidobacteriaceae bacterium | reverse complement strand
GGCGTCACGCCGCTTTCGTGCGGGCGATGGTTTTCAAAAGCTCGCGGCTCCTGCGCGCGTGCGAAAGCGCCGTCGCCGCTGGCGCTTTGCCGGCGCAGTCCAAGACGCGAACGGAATTGCCGGGTGCGTCGGAATTGCGCGGAGCGTTATGGAGCGCGGCTGTGTCCCGCGCGGAGCGGGATCAGCCGCAGCGCGTCGAGCCCTCAAGCCATGTTGAGTATTTTCGACGCGGTCATTCCTGCGAGGCTGCTGCGGCTGGTCTGCGACACAGCCGCGGTCCGGGCGCGGGGCGTCATGGAGATGTCGCCCAGTTCCCAAGCACGGACATGTCCGCACTTTTATGGTTTTTTTGCTGGGTTTCAGGATTCGGTCTCACACCCGGACGCGGCAAGCTGGCTATTCTTTGCTTGCCGGATCTCCCGGTCTGCGGGATGGTTCCGCCACGGAAGTCGCTCATGACGAGAAATACCAGGACAACTGCCACATTCCCGGAGCGCGGCGCGCGCAGGGACAGCCACCGGCCCTGCCGGGTGGAAATTCTCCGAACCATTTCGCGCATTGAACCTTTGAACCCCAAAAGAAACATTCAACATTCCACATTCAACGCCCAATATCGAAGGGGCTCGCGCCGCCGCCTTCGTTCAGGGTTGGAAGTTGAATGTCGAAGGTTGAATGTTTTCCGGGTTCATGGGGAGGGCGGACTTCTTAATACTAAAATTGCTTTGAGGTTCATGGAAAGGCTTTCCCGGGTTTGGCGCACGCGGGCTGGCCGGGTGGAAATTATTTTTATGGTCGCCGTGCTGTGGCTGGCGGGCGGATGCCAATCGCCGGTGCACAGTCTGTTCACGGCGGGCGGGGCGGACTGGCGGGTGCAACAGGGCCAGGCGCTATGGCGGCCGGGACGCGGGCTGCCGGAATTCGGCGGCGACCTGGTGCTGGCCAGTGACGGCGCGGGGCGGCACTTGATCCAGTTCGACAAGACGCCCCTGACCATCCTGTCGGCGCAGACGACATCCAACCGCTGGCTGATTAAGTTTCCGCAACGCGACCTGAGTTTCAGCGGGTTCGGCCCGGGGCCGGCGCGATTTGGCTGGCTGTATCTGCCGGCGGCGCTGGATGGGAAGCCGCTGCCGAAGAATCTTCATTTCACGCGCCAGGCGGACGGCGGCTGGCGGCTGGAGAATTCGCGCACCGGCGAAACCGTGGAGGGTTTTCTTCCGCCGTGAGCGCGTTTCTCAAACGCTGGTGGTGGGCGCTGCTCGTGGTGGCCGTGGGCCTGGGGCTGGCCCGGCTGCGGTTTGACGTGGACGTGCTCAATCTGCTGCCGCCGGACGAGCCGACGGTGCAGGGGCTGAAGCTTTACGAGCAGCATTTCACCAACGCGCGGGAACTGATCATGGCCCTGCGCGCGCCGGATGCGGACACGGCGGAGCGGTTCGCGGGCCGGCTGGCGGAACGGCTGCGGCGGGAGACGAACCTGGTGGCGGAAGTCACCTGGCAACCGCCGTGGATGGAGCATCCGGAGCAGCTCGGCGAATTGCTGGGCTGGGTGTGGTTCAACCAGCCGCCCGCGGATTTTGCCGCGCTCACCAACCGCCTGGCGCCGGAACGGCTGCCGGGGCAACTGGCCGAGACGCGCGAATTGCTGGCCACTTCGATGTCGCCGCTGGACCTGGCGCGGCGCGCCTTCGACCCCTTCGACCTGCTCACCATGCCCGCGCTCACCAACCTGAGCGGCATCTCGCCGGGCCAGGGGCAGCAGATGTTTGCCTCGGCGGACGGGCGGTATCGGCTGATCTATCTGCAATCGGCGGTGGACCTCACGAGCTATCGCGCGTGCGAAAGCTGGCTGCGGGCGATTCATGCGGTGGTGGCGGAGGAACCTTCCGGGCCGGGCGTGACGGTGCGCTACACGGGGCGGCCGGTGTTCGTGGAGGAAATCGCCACGAGCATGCAACGCGACATGAGCCATTCGGTGGGGGCCACGTCGGTGATCATTGCGATCTTGTTCTGGCTCACGCACCGGCGGTGGCTGCCGATGTGGTGGCTGCTGGCGCTGCTGGGGCTGATCCTGTTCGCCACGCTGGCGCTGGGGGCGCTGATCCTGGGAACGATCAGCGTGGTGGCACTGGGGTTTGCGGCGGTGCTGCTGGGGCTGGCGGTGGATTACGCCGTGGTGCATTACCAGGAGGCGCTCGCGCATCCGCAAATGACGGTGCCGGAAATCCGGCGGGCGATTGCGCCGAGCATTTTGTGGGCGGCCATCACCACGATGAGCGCGTTCCTGGTGCTGAACCTGGGCGGCTTGCCGGGCCTGGGCCAGCTCGGCTCGCTGGTGGCCATCGGCATCGCGTTGTCGGCGCTGGTGATGGTGATGATTTATCTGCCGCCGCTGTTTCCGGAGCGCCGCCGGCCGCGTCCGGGCGCGCCGCCGTTTCGCTGGTGGAATTATTTTGTGGCGCCGCAAATGCCGGTTGTGGGCGGGCCGGGGCCTGGCGCCGGCGCGCCGCCGCACACGCGCGGCGCACTGTGGCTCACGGGCGGGATTCTCGTGGCGGCGGTGGCCGTGCTTTGCTGGCGCCAACCGGGCTTGGACCACAGCGCCAACGCGCTCCAGCCCGCGCACGGCGCGGCGCAGGCCACGCTGGACGAAATGACGGTGGAGCTGGGCCTGCCGCCGCAGCCGCTCTGGCTGATTATCCGAGGCCGGGACGAGGCGGAGGTTTACCAGCGGATGGTGGGCGCGGAGAAGCAATTAGATGCGGCCGCCAGTCGGCACGTCATTGGCGGGCACCTGCTGCCGGCCGTGTTGTGGCCGCGCGGGGAATTTCAAGCGGCCAATCAGGCGACCGCCGCAGTGTTGGGCGGCGAAGGTCCACGGCTGCGCGACGCGGCGCTGGCCGCCGGCTTCAACACCAACGCGCTGGTGTTGAGCGATGAGCTGGTGCGCACGTGGGCCCGGGACGCGACGGCCCGGCCGGTGGTCTGGCCCACGAACCAGCTCAGCGAGTGGTTGCTGAAGCGGTTCGTGGCGCGGACGGCGGATGAATGTTTCGTGCTGGGCCTGGTGTATCCGGCCACGAATCACGCGGACCCGGCGGCGCTGCTGGGCCTGTCGCAAACGCTGGCGGGGGACCACGCATTTTTGAGCGGCTGGGAATTGCTCGGGCACGCCACGCTGAAGCGGGTGCAGTCGCGGATGGGGGTGCTCATCGCGCCGATGGTGGCGCTGGTGCTGCTGTCGTTGTGGTTTGCGTTCCGGCGGGGCACGGAGATTGCGCTGGGGCTGGCGGTGCTGGGCCTGAGCGGGGTGGGTCTGCTCGCCACGATGGCGCTGGCGGGGTGGAGCTGGAATTTGATGAACCTGATGGCGCTGCCGCTCATCCTCGGCACGGGCGTGGACTATACGATTTTCATCCAGCTCGCCTTGCGGCGGCACGGGGGCGATCTGGCGGCGGTGCGGCGTTCGGTGGGGCGCGCGCTGATGCTGTGCGGCGGGACGGCGGTGGCGGGGTTCGGCTCGCTGGCGTTTTCCAGCAATCTCGGCATGGCGAGCTTGGGGCGGGTCTGCGCGGTGGGCATCGGTGCGAACATGCTGATCTCGGTCTTTCTGTTGCCCGCGTGGTGGCGGCGCGCCCAAGGCGGCGTGGCGGCGGGCGGCGCGGGGCCGGGCGGGCAGCCGGCGTTTTACCGGGCCGGGCTGTGGCGGCTGGGTTCCAGCTTGGGACGGGCCTTGCCGGAGCGGTTGGTGAAAGGCCTGGCGCGCGGGCTGGCCGGAATTTACTGGCGTGCGCAGCGGCAGCGGTGCGAAGTGGTGGTGCGGAATTTTCTGCCCGTGCTCGGCGGCAACCGGGCGGCGGCGGAAGCGGCGGCGCGCGCGGCGCTCCGGAATTTTGCCGCCAAGCTGGTGGACCTGTGGCGCGTGGAAGGCGGCGCCACGGCGCAGCACTGGCTGACCCAGGAGGGCGAGTTGGAAATCATCCACGCCGCGCGGCGGCGCGGGCGCGGCACGCTGTTCATCACGCTGCACCTCGGCAATTGGGAGCACGGCGGCCTGCTGCTCAACCAACTCGGCATCCAGTTGACGATCCTCTCGCAGGCGGAGCCGGACGACGGCCTGACGGATTTCCGCAAGGCGGCGCGCGCGCGTTACGGCGTGGCCACGCAGATCATCGGCGACGACGGATTTGCGTTTGTGGAAGTGATCAAGCGGCTGCAAGCGGGCGCGGATATGGCGATTTCCTTGGACCGGCCGCCCGCGCGCGGCGGGGTGCCGGTGGAATTTTTCGGGCAGCCGTTTGCAGCGTCGCTGGCGGCGGCCGAACTGGCCCGCGCGTCCGGCTGCGCGCTGGTGGGCGTGACGATTGTGCGCCGCCCGGAGGGCTATGCCGTGCGGGTGCTGCCGGAGTTCGCGTATGACCGGCAGGCGCTGGGCAATCGCGAGGCGCGGCGCGAGTTGACGCAGCAAATCCTGCGTGCATTCGAACCGGAAATCCGCAAAAATTTAGATCAATGGTATCAATTCACCCCCATCTGGCCGTCGCCGCAGTGATCCGGCGGCAACGCGGGATCGCCCGGAGACGTTCTTCGACGTTTAGAGTGGGCGGGAAGATTTCCACTCGAACCTTTCAAGGGTCGGCAGCGGGCCCGGATGGTCTCTGGGGCAGCCATGCGCCGTTCCCCCTCACCATGAACCTCCGTTCCGAATTTAAGGCTTTGAAGGATTGGGAAGACCTTGGGCTAAGTAGTTTAACGCTTACCCTCACCCCGGCCCTCTCCCCCGGGGAGAGGGAGGCACGCTCCCCGCGTAGCGAGAAAACCTGCGACGGGATTGGTGAGAGCCGCTTTCGGTTTTCACGCCGACCACTATCCGCGTTCCTTCTCCCCGGGGGAGAAGGCCAGGATGAGGGGGAAGGGCGTCTCCAACGACCCAGCCGCGATCTGCTCTGTGAGAAACCTCTGCCTTGGCTTTACCCATTAAAAACGTCGAGGAACCCCCGGAGGCTGCCGCGCCTGCCCGGCGCGTTCGCGTTCGCGGCGGCGGGCGCGCTGCTGCTGTTGGCCTCGCTCGTGGCCGGGGCCGCGGATGAGGCAGCGCAATTCAACCGCTGGTTCGAAGTGCAGACCAATTTGCAAAGCTGGTCCGGGGATTTCACGCAGACGCGGCATCTCACGGTTTTGAACCAGCCGCTGGTGTCCACGGGCAAGGTGTGGGTCAAGCGCGGCGAATTCCGCTGGGAGCTGGGCCAGCCGGCGCAGACCATCGTGGTGCGCACGCCGGATCAATTGCTCATCGTGTATCCGCGGCTCAAGCGGGCGGAAAAATATCCGCTGGACGCCGCGGCGCCGGGGCCGATGAAGGACGCGCTGGCGCTGCTGGACGCCAGCCTGCCGCGCGACCGCGCTTCGATGGAGGAACATTTCCGGCTGGTGTCCGCGGCGATGACGAATGACATTTTGCAAATGACGCTGCAGCCGCGGAGCGAGGCGGCGCGCAAGATGATCGGCGAGGTGGTGATCGGCTTTCACACGAACGACTTCCTGATCGCCAGCACGGAGATGAAATTTGCGGACGGGTCGAGCCTGCAGAACACGTTTACGAACATCGTCCTCAACCAGCCGCCGGCGGAGGACTTATTCACGGCCAAGGTGCCGGCGGATTATTCGGTCACAGAACCATTAAAACAATGAACCCGCGGGCTACGAGCACTTCGGCCGGGGGCGCCCGGCAGCCATGAGCGCCGCGCCCGATGTTCTGGAGCTGGCCATGCGCTCGCTGCCGCACGGGCCGGAGTTCCGGTTTGTGGACCGGATGATCAGCCTGACGCCGGGCGTGGAGGGCGTGGGCGAGTACCGCGTGCGCGGGGATGAATATTATCTGCGCGGGCATCTGCCGGGCGAACCGATTTTGCCGGGCGTGCTGCTGGTGGAAGCCGCCGCGCAGGTGGCGGGCATGGTGGCGCAGGAGGATCCGGCGCATCCGCGCTGGCCGCGGATGAAGCTGGCGGCGCTGCGGGCGGTGAAGATCCTGGGCTCGGCGCGGCCGGGGGAGACGCTGCGCATCGAGGCGGCCATCACGGGCCGGCTGGGGCCGATGATCCAGGCGCGGGTATCCGCGTTTGTGGCGGGGGCCCGGGTGCTGTCGGCGGAACTGGCGCTGAACGGCGTCGAGCCCGAACCCAAGCCATGACGCCGCCGGCCGAAAGTTCCGCGAGACGCTTTCAATTCGAGCGCGACACCTTCGCGTTCCCGCACGAGCTGGCGTGGAAATATCACTTCGACCCCGTCACCGGGGCGATGACCACTTTCAAGGCGGAGCCGCCGCCAACGTATTATCATCGGTGCTTCGTGCTGGTGCGCGCCGCGCGGTTGTTTTTCGATTATGCGCGGTTTGCGCCGGAGCTGCCGCCGGCGGACGCGGCGACGTACCGGCGGCTGGTGCGGCGCGTCATCGCGCGCAACCCGCGGCGCCCCGGCGCCGAAGCGGAGCGGGTGGTCATTCCCGGCTACGACGGGCTGCGCGCGTTCAGCCAGGCCCACGAGGCGGTGCTCAAGGCGAACTGCGGCGCGGCGTGGGAATCGTATTTTTTACGGAGCCACTGGCGGATGATTTTTCCCGTGTCGGGGCGGTTCCAGGAAAAGATGGCGGAGAAGTTGAAGCACTCGCTGGCGCGGCGGAGCGTGGCGCTGGTGCATTTGTTTCGCTTCCCGCAGCTCACGATCAACCACGGGATCGTGCTGTACCGGTTTGCGGAGTCGGACCGGGAGATTGAATTTCTGGCGTACGATCCGAACCTGCCGGCGGGGCCGGTGACGCTGGTGTATGAGAAAGCGGGGCGGCGGTTCACGTTTGCGCCGAGCGTGTATTGGGGCGGTGGGGAGCTGAGCGTGCTGGAAATCTTTTGCGACTGGCCGTACTGAAGCCGGTTCAGCGCTTGGGCCGGGGCCGCCAGAAGGCCAGGCCGAAGAAGAACGTGCCGCAGGTGTTGAGGCCGAGAATGTAGCCGATCTTGTAGGGCCGGCCGTCGTTGTGGGCGGCGTAGATCGGCAGGTCGTGGCCCAGCAGCAGCCCCGGCAGGGCCGCGGGCATGAGCGCGCCCTCGAGCAGGCCGGTGTGGAAGCCGGCGACGTAATCCGGCCCGTAAAAGCGCTTGGCAGCCCAGCTCTGCGTGAAACCCAAGGCCAGCGTGAGGAGGGTGAGGGCCACGAATTTGATGAGGATTCCCTTCACTCGGGAAGGAATTGTGGGAGCGCCGGTCACCGGGGTTGCGTGTGCGTGTGCGGGTTCAGCCATCCGATAAAGGATGTTCGCGCCCCGTGCGCCCGGCAAGCAGATAATGTCCCCGGCGCCGCTTCGCCAAGCCAAGCTCACGCTTACGGGCAGCGACGCCGGCCCGGTCTGGAAAGTGGAGCTGTGGGCGAACAAGCTGGGCGATCCGGCCGAGGAAGCCAACGTGGGCACGGTGAGACTTTCGGCAGCGGACGGCAACATCGGGCGGGCCGACCTGCATTCGGGCAAGGCGAACTGACCTTACACCTGGTTGCGCTCGGCGTAATAGCGGTAGCGGTTGATGCGATAGACCCAGGCGAGGATTTCGGCCACGGCGGCGTAGAGGTGGGCGGGGACTTCGCCGCCAACGCGGGCGTGTTTGAAGAGCAGGCGGGCCAACGGCCGGTTTTCGATGATCGGCACCTGGTGCTGGCGGGCAATTTCGCGGATTTGCTGGGCGTTGAGGCGGATGCCCTTGGCGACGACCTTGGGCGCCTTCATGGTCTTGCGGTCGTAGCGCAGGGCCACGGCGATGTGGGTGGGGTTGGTCACCACGACGTCGGCCTTGGGGACTTCGGCGAGCTGTTTGGCCTTGGTGGCGGTGCGGCGGCGGCGGCGGCGGGCGGTTTTCACCTGCTGGTTGCCCTCGGAGTTCTTGGCCTCCTCCTTCAGTTCCTCCTTGGTCATCATGAGGTCGCGCCCGACCTTCCAATATTGGTAGCCGTAATCGGCCACGGCCACGACCAGCAGCGCCAGGGACACGCGCAGGAGAATGCCCAGGCCGGTCTGGCCGAGGAATTCGGCGAGGCGTCCCACGCTGACGGCGGTGGTGAAGATGGGGTCGTCCATGATCGAGCGGATTTCCGAATACGACAGGGCGAGCACGATGGCGAACTTGGCCAGGCCGAGGAGGGTGGGCACGACCGACTGGTTCGAGAAGAGCCGGTGGAAGCCCTCGACGGGATTCAGGCGGTTCCAGTTGGGGGTGAGGACTTCGGAGGCGGTTTGAAAGCGGTTTTGGATGGCGCCGGCCACGAGCCCGGCCAGCATGAGGGTGATGACGAAGGGCCCGGCGCACTTAAACACCATGAGCGCGGCGGTGACGCCATAAGCCTGGAGGGAATCCGGGGAGATGGTGGTGTCGTACAGGTGGCTGAAGACCTGCACCTCGGTGTTGGCGAGGAGGTGCCAGGTCTCGCGGCCAAAGAAGGTGAGCGCGGCCACGCTGCCGAAGAGGATGAAGACCGTCTGCACCTCGTCGCTGCGGGGGGACTGGCCATGCTTGATGGCCTCGTCCAGCTTGCGCTGGGACGGCTGCTCGGTTTTCTCGCCTGAACTCTCGTCGGCCATGGTGGCAGGGAAATGGGTTAAGCGGCCTGGCGGCGCGGGCGGGGGGTGACGGGAGGTTTCATTGGGCGCCGTTGAGCAATTGGGCCAGGCCGAGGAGGTCATCCGGCAGCCGCTCCAGGGAATTGGCGATGTACTGGGCCGAGATTTGGAGCGTGAAGCCGAAAACGATCAGGCCCACGGCAATGCGGATGCCGAAGCTTTCGGCGAAGACGTTCATCTGCGGCACCGCGCGGCTCATGACGGAGAAGAACACGGTGATGGTGAACGACACCGCCATGACCGGGGCCGCGATTTGGAGCGCGAGCACGAAAATCCGCCCGGTGCGCGCGACGAGCAGTTCGAACAGCGACGAGCTCAGGTGCCCGCCGCCGATGGGCAGCACGTCGAACGAGCGGGCCAGGCCGAGCAGGAGACCGTGGTGCAAATCCAGGGACAGCATGGTGATGGTGGCGACGAAAAAGAGGATCAGGCCCGGCACTTGTTCCGACTGGCCGGACAAGGGGTCCATCATGGCGGCCATGTTCAGGCCCAGTTCGTTGGAGATGACGATGCCGCCGATGTCCGCCGCAAAGAACGCGGCGCGGGCAAAGAAGCCGAAGAGCAGGCCGATGGCCAGTTCGCGGGTGAGCAGTCCGAAGACCGCCAGCAAATCGAGATGGCGGACGTCGAAGGGGGGCAGTTGCGGCGCCAGCAACAGGGCGGCCAGCGCGGCGAGAGCCACGCGCAGCGTGGCCGGGAAGTTCATGGCGGAAAAGAACGGGAGGGCGAACAGGAACGCGCCGACCCGGACAAACACCAGGAACCAGTTGTAAAAATCCACGTCCATGCGCTTGGGGGCGAGGGCCGGAGGGAGGGATGGCGGCCCGCGCGGCGGCGCGGCGCCTCAGCCCTCCGGCGACCGTTTCAGCGGGCCACCTCCGGCATTTTCATGATGACGGCGGTGGTGAAATCCACGAGCGAGCGCACGATCCAGGGCAGCAGCAGGAGCAGCACGCCGATGACGGCGAGCGCCTTGGGCACGAAGGCCAGCGTCTGCTCATGGATGGTGGTCACGGCCTGGAACAGGCTGATGGCGAGCCCCACGATCATGGCCGTCAGGAGAATGGGCGCGGCGATGGTGAGGGCCTGGAAGATCATGTCTTTCAACAGTTCGATGGCAAATTCAGGGTTCATAAAAATTCACATGCCAAAACTCCGCACCAGGGACTGGACGATGAGCGACCAGCCGTCCACCAGGACGAACAGGAGGAGTTTGAGCGGCAGCGAGATGGTGGTGGGCGGCATCATCATCATGCCCATGCTCATGAGGACGGTGGCCACGACGATGTCAATGAGGATGAAGGGCACGTAGATGAGGAAGCCCATCTGGAAGGCGGTGCGCAGCTCGCTGATGATGAAGGCGGGGGTGACGACGCGCAACGGGAGGTCCTCCACCCGGGTGGGCGGGAGCTTGGCCATGGAGACAAAGAGTTCGACGTCCTTGGGCCGCGTCTGCTTGAGCATGAAAGTGCGCAGGTTGCCGCTGGCGGCGTCGAGCGCCTGCTGGCCGGTGATGGCGTGGGCCTGGTAGGGTTCGAGCGCGTCATGGTTGATCTGGTCCCAGACGGGGGCCATGACGAAGAAGGTGATGAAGAGGGACAGGCCGATGATGATCTGGTTGGCGGGCGAGCCCTGCAATTGGAGCGCTGAGCGCACGAAGCCCAGCACGATGACGACGCGCGTGAAGCACGTCATGAGCAGGAGGATGGAGGGCGCGAGCGACAGCAGGGTGATGAGAAAAAGAATTTTGATGCCGGAGTCCACATCCGGCGCGCCGTTGGCGGCGCCGAGGGAAATGGAGAGCGGGCCGAGGGTGGTCGTGGTGAGGTTGGTTTGCGCCGGCGCGGCGAAGGCGCCCGCGAACAGCAGCAGGAGCACGGCGAGAACGGCCCGGCGCGGAAAGAGCGGGGCGCGCAGGCGGCGGGGGCCGGCGGGGGATGCGGGCGGGTTCATTTCCGTTTCAGCACCTGGGACAGGGCCTGGCTGAAGGACATCGGCCCGGCGGGTTTGGCGGCGGGTTCGGGTTCGGCGGCGTCGGCATCCGGGAGATGGGTGAGCAGGTTGACGCCGCCGGGCGAGGTGGCCAGGAGGAAGCGCTGGCGCTCGTAACCGACGACGAAGACGGCCTGGCGGGCGCCGAGCGAACGGGTTTCGAGGATGCTTAATCTGGGCTCGCGGCCGCGCCGGGCGGCGAGGCGCTGCCAGTTTTTGAAGAGCCACGCGCCGCCGAGGAAGAGGCCCAGGACGAGCGCGAGCGCGCCGGTGACGCGGATCAGGGAGACCCCGGCCTCGGGAAACGCCGGCGCGGCGACCGGCGCCAGGGCCGGGTCGGCGCACAGGCGGCCGGCCAGGAGGCACAGGGCGGCAACGCCGGAAGCCACCGCGCCCCGGCGGAGCCCCGGGCGGAAAGTCCCATGAAAACCAAGAGCCCGGACCGGCCGCGCGGAGGCAAATGGAAGCGGACGGCTCATGCTGGCAACGCCTGGCCGACCACCTCGGTGATCTTGACGCCGTACCGGTCTTC
>CAZHIM010000102.1:0-12018 GCA_964532525.1 uncultured Bifidobacteriaceae bacterium | reverse complement strand
TCATTTTCGCCTCCAGCCTGCAAAGGCCTGAAGAGAGACGGTTCATGGAAAGGGTGAGCGTTAACCCATTTAGCGCAAAGTATTTCCAATACTTCAATGTTTGGAATTTGGAACGGAGGCCCAACGGGGCGGGGGAAAGCCCGCCCCCCAAAAACGCCCCGGCCGGGCCCGGTTCCCGCCGGCAGACCTCAATGTCCGCCGTTGACGATGTTGGCCAAGTTGAAGATTGGCAGGAACATGCAGATGACCATGCCGCCGATGACGATGCCCAAAAAGACGATCAAGAGCGGTTCGATGAGCGACATCAGGCCGGAAAGCGTGGTTTCAATCTCTTCGTCCAGGAAGTCGGCCACGCGCTCGAGCATGGTGTCAATATTGCCTGTCTGTTCACCGGCGCTCAGCATGCGGATGATCATCGTGGGAAAGATTGGGTGTTTGCCCAGGGCCGCCGCGATGCCTTCGCCGCGCTCAATGTCGGCCGCCGCCGACTTCACGGCCCTTTCCATCACCACGTTGCCCACGGTCTGGGAGACGATTTGCAGCACTTCCAAGATGGGCACACCGCTGCGAATCAGCGACGCCAGCGTGCGGGTGAACCGCGCCAGACAGATCTTGTGGGCAATTGGCCCAAATACGGGCAGTTTGATCCGTTGAGTGTCCCAAAATTCGCGCCCTTGCTTGGTCTTGATGAAGTAGAACCAGCCCCAAACCGCCGCTCCCAGCAGGGGGATCATATAGAGCAGGTAGTGCTGCAAGAGTTCGCTCAACCCAATCAGGAATTGCGTCGGGCCGGGCAATTTGGCCCCAAACCCGGAATAGACGTCCTTGAACGTCGGAATCACCTTCACGAGCAGGAAAATGGTGATGACAATGGCCACGATGGTGACCACCGTGGGATACATGAGCGCCGTTTTGACCTTTTTGCGCAGCCGTTCGCTGTTTTCCAGATACGTGGCCAGACGGCCGAGGATTTCGGCCAGCAAACCGCCTTTTTCGCCCGCCCCCACCATGGAAACATAGAGACGGTTGAACGCCTTGGGGTGGCGGATCAGCGCCTCGGAGAAACTTTCGCCCGCCTCCACGCGCGAACAAATATCCTTGATGGTGTCGCGCATGACCTTGTTGGTGGTCTGTTCGGCCAGGGCCTGCAGCGCCTGGACAATCGCAATGCCCGCATCAATCATCGTGGCCAGTTGCCGGGTGAACATCACCAAGTCGGCCAGTTGCACGTGGCCGCCCCGCGTCTGGCCCCGCTTGGCCATCTTTTCCTTGATCTCCACCACCAGCAAGTTGCGATTCAGCAGCGCGGCAATGGCCGCCTGTTCGGACATCGCTTCCACGGTGTTGCGAATTTCCCGGCCGGAAGCCGTCTCCCGCGCCGTATAGGCAAAAATTGGCATAGTGTGTGTGTGATAAAATCTGCTCAGGTCAATTGCAAGCGCAATTCACCCAACCGCTGCACTATCAGCACGATTTGTTCCAGCCCCGCTACTTTTCGCGCCGCGATCCCCTGGAGCCGCTTAAGTGAGTGATTTCCGCGGGGTTCCGTGGGCGCCCGCCGCCGGCGCCGGCGCCGGGATGTTTTGGGCCCCCCCGGTAACCGGCTGCCCATAAATCTCATAAGTGTCTGTTTTGACCAAAAAAAAGGATTGTCATTTACGGGGATTTTCCTTATTTTCTGCACCAATGGCACTTGGTGGTGCCGGGGGCGAACGGGTTTCGTCCCAATCCTAAAAGGAAAAAACAAACAACAGACTATAACCTGGAGGAACAGATGAAGTTTAATAAATGGACATTAGCTCTGGCCGCTCTTGGCGCCGTCAGCATGGCGTCTGCGGTCCGGGCCGACGAAAAGTTGGTGCCGTTGGATACGGCCCTCTCCAATACCACTATCAGTGGTTATGTGGATGTGGCTGCACAGTATAATCCCGGCAATTACGGCCCTGGCGCCGGCCTTCCCGCCGGAACGCTTGGCGGCAGCAGCAAAGTGGATAATTTTAGCCTGAACAATGTGGATATCGCCCTCGATAAGCCGCAGGACGAGAGTCCGTGGGCTTCCGGTTACCACATTGACCTCAACGCCGGCACCGACGCCGTCGGTCTGGGCTTGAACAACCAGGCGGGCGACGCGGCCGGCACGGCGGACATCGCCCTGCGCCAGGCTTACGTCGTGATCCGCACCCCCGTGGGGAACGGCATTGACTGGAAAGTCGGCGTGCAGGACGACATCATTGGCTACGAAGGCAACACGGATGGTTCCAATCCGAACTATACGCGTTCCGTCGGCTATTCGCTGGAACCCACAACGCTCTTGGGCATGGTGGGCAGCTACAAGATTGTAGATGCCATCACGGTCCAGGCCGGCATTGTGGATGCCACCACGCCGAGCGCCTACACCGCGTTTGGTGGGAACACTGTGTTCCCCTCGTCCTCTGACAAGACCTTCGCGGGTGCGATCGCCTTCACCGCCCCCGACAGTTTCGGCTGGGCCAAGGGAGCCACGCTGAACCTCGGCGCGCTCGTCAACATGGACAAATACGGCCAGTACAACTACTACGCCGGTTTGACCCTGCCGACGCCCATCACCGCCCTCAAGGTCGGTGCCGCGTTCGACTTGGTTAGCGTGAACAACGCGCAGTTCAACCCGGTTGACGCCTCGGTTAACTCCAAGAACGACGAAGGCTGGTCGGCCGGCGCTTATGCCACCATCCAGGCCACCGACAAGCTCTCCTTCAACCTCCGTGGTGAATATTTCGACCTCACGGGCGCGGAGAACTATGTCCCGTCGAACTACTACTTCACGGACGGCCGGGGTGAGGAAGTCACCGCCACCATCCAGTATAACCTCTGGGCCAACGTGATCAGCCGCGTGGAATTCCGCTGGGATCATATTGACTCCGGTGACGCCTTCGCGAACAACAGTGCGGACGCCAACTCGTTCTTGCTGGCGGCCAACCTTATTTACACGTTCTAATCTGACTTAGAACCACAGGCCCCTTCCGGCTCGCCGGAAGGGGTTTTTTGCTGCCGGGGACCAGCGGGTCGAATCATCGCATCAAGATACGTTGATTTTTAGGTTGCCTCCGCCGCAATTTCCGCTACGCTAGCCTCATGCCACCGGAGTGGACGCCCATGCAACTCATCCGCGACATCTATGCTGACAAACTGGCCGCCAAAAAGCCGGTCATCTCATTCGAGTTCTTTCCGCCCAAGACCGACGAGGGGGAACGGACGCTGCTGGAAAAGCAGATCCCGGCGCTGCTGGCCGCCCGGCCGGACTTTTGCTCCGTCACCTACGGCGCCGGCGGCAGCACGCGCGAAAAAACCTTGCAGATCGTGGACCAGGTCCAGCGCCGCCACGGCCTGCCCGCGCTCGCCCACCTGACCTGTGTCAATCACACCCGCGCCGAGGTCGGCGACCTCCTGGCCAGAATCCGCGCCTTGGGCTGCCGCAACATCCTCGCCCTCCGCGGCGACCCGCCCGGCGGCGGCGAATTCCAGCCCGCCCCCGGCGGCTTCGAGTTCTCCTTCGAACTGGTCCGGTTCATTCGCGAGCACGGCGATTTTTCCATCGGCGTGGCCGGCTTCCCCGAAGGCCACGTGGCCTGCCGCGGTGGCAAGCACGCCGACTGGCGCCACCTGCAGGAAAAAGTCGCGGCCGGGGCCGATTTCGTGGTCACCCAGTTGTTTTTCGACAACGCCGATTATTTTGAATTTCGCGACCATCTGGCCGGCAAGCTGGGCGTGAACGTGCCGCTGGTGCCGGGGATCATCTCCATTTTGAACGCCGCGCAAATCACCAAGTTCACCCAGCTCTGCGGCGCGAAAATACCCGCGGCCCTCCGCGCCAAACTCGATGCCTTGGGCGCGGACGATGAGGCGGCGATGCAGTTTGGCATTGAATACGCCACCCGCCAGTGTGCGGAACTCCTGCGCGCTGGCGTGCCCGGCCTGCATTTCTACACCCTCAACAAGGCGCCCGCCACCGTGCAGGTGCTCAAAAACCTGGGCTTGGCCGCCTGAACGCTGGAGCCGCGAAAGAAACATTCAACGCCCAATATCGAAGGCGCTCGCGCTGCCGGCCTTCGTTCGGGGTTGGAAGTTGAATGTCGAAGGTTGAATGTTTTCCGGGTTTCTGGGCAGGGCCGGGGGTGAGGTGTTCGTCCCTCCATCTTTGATGGACGGATGAGCCGATGGCGGATCCGGCCTTATTTTTCCTTCCCGAGATGGCGGAATTTGAGTTTGACCGTGTCTTGGAGGAAACCGAGGAACCCCTTCTTCTTCTTTTCTTCCATGACCTCAATGCGCTCGCACTTGTGGCTGCACACGCGGCAGAGGTAAAGCGGCTGGCCGCCCTGGCGTTTCATCACGTGCACGCAGGCGTTGCACATCGCTTCCCCGCAGTGCGTGCAGCGGAACGTGATCTTCCGGTCCGGATGGCGCGCGCAGCAGAGTTCGCCATGTTGCTGCACCACCTTGGGCGCCGCCATTTCCGGCGCCATCTCCGGAATGGCGATCGTGGCTTCCACGGATTCCACCCACAGCTCCACGTCGCCCAGCCGCAGCTCCTGCCCCGGCCGCAGCCACGCTTCCTTCACCGGTTCCCCGTCCAGATAAGTCCCGTTGGTGGAGTTGCAGTCCCGCAGATAAACCCCGTCGTGAGTGAGCGACAGCTCGCAGTGGAGCGCTGAAACCGTGTGGTGATTGAGATGCTGTTCGCAGTCCGGGTTGCGGCCCACGTGATTCACCCCCATTTGCAATTCAATCGCCTGGATTCCCAGTCCTTTGGTTTTGACGAGCAATCTGGCCATAAAACGGTTCCTAAATCTGAATTCCACACTGCGCTTTCATCCCGGCAAAGTCCAGAGCAAAATCCTGCGCCCCAATAAATTCAAGCCAAGGGATTCCGCGCGAAAGCGAACTCCTGAACCACTTTGCCATTTATAAGATGCTCTTGTATAATGCGTTCCAGAACTTCCGGCGTGCAACTGTGGTACCAGATTCCCTCCGGGTAAACCACCGCGATCGGTCCCCGTGCGCAGACCCGCAGGCAGTTGGCCTTGGTCCGATACACGAGCGGATTGGGCCCCACCAACTGGAGCTCCTTCAGCCGGGCTTTGAGAAATTCCCACGACGCCAACCCCGCCTCGCGCGTGCAGCATTTGGGCTCCGTGGCATCGGCGCACAAAAAGATGTGCCGCCGGAATTTCTCCAGCCCCAGCGCCTGGACCATTGATGGTAGTTCCGAGTTCATAATCCGTCCGCGCGGCGCGCGCCTTGCTCATCCGCGCTCACCGCGAAAATGTCAATCCTATCACCCCGCCCACCGCGACGGCGGCGCCCACCACCGACCGCAGCCCGATCTTTTCGCCCTCGACCACGCGCGTCATGGGCAGGAGCACGATGGGGGAGGTGGCGATGATGGCCTGGACCACACCCGAGGGGTTCGTCTTGAGCGCCCACTGCATGCAGGTGACGCCGAGCGTCTGGCCCGCGAGGGCGTTGGCCAGCACCCACGGCCAGATGCGCCGCCGCTTTTCCTCCGCCTGCCGCCAGGCCGCTTCCTGGAACATCCCGCCGGCGGGGTGCATCGCACGCCACTTGAACACCAGCACGGCGACCGTGGGAATGAGCATGCCGCCCGCCACGCGCTGAAACCCCGTGGTGCCCGCGTCCACCGCCACCGGCCCCGCCGCCAGCGCCGCGTAGCCCTTGCGGATGATCACCGCCCCCAGCGCCCCGCCCATGGCGCAGAAAACGCTCGCCGCGATCCCGATTTTCCAGTCGTGCGGCGAGATCTTCAGATGGTCGTCCGGCGCCAGGGCAATGGCCACCCCGGCGAGAATCACCGCCACACACACCACTTGTCCCAGGTTCAGCCGCGTTCCCAGCCAGAGCCATTCGATCACCGCGGCAAACGGGGCCGTCAGACATTGCGCCAGCAGCACTGTGCGCCGGCTGCCCAGGCGCGGCAACGCCTGAAAGAAACCCGAGTCGCCCAGGCCGATGCCGAAAAAGCCGCTCAGCATGAACCACCCCGGCGCGCCCGCAAAACCGCTGCCCCAGGTGAACGCCCAAAGCGTGAGAAAAATCATCGCCAGGGTGATGCGCCAGAAGTTGGCCTCCACGCCGCCCAGTTGCCGGGCCGTCCGGTAACCGCAGACGGCCGAGGTGGCGAAGAGCAGGGTGGTCAGCAGCGCCGCGACCATCAGAGTGGCTCGTGATTCTCGTCCGCGGCCGCGTCCGCCCGCTCCGCGTCCACCTCGATGCCGCTTTCCCGGAGAAGCTTTTCAATGTCGGGCGAAATCCAGCGGCCCTTGTGTTTCAAGGGTCTGATCCGGTAGCGGCCCAGCTCGTCGCCTTCAACAAGCTGGCGGTCCCTCAGGCGTTGGAGCACGGGCCGGGCCCAGTTATTGTCTTCGTTGAAACGCCGTTTGCCCCCCGCCCGCCGGCAGATTTCCTTCGCGTTCACCCATTCTTCCCCATACCCCTTCAGGTACTGGAAGATTTCGCGCTCGTCTGCGTCCATGCCCTAAGCTTGCCCCAGCCCTCCCTGGGAGTCGAGCAATTAGCGCCCGCATTGCGCCGCGTCATTTTTCTGTTAGCTTCGCTCCCATGGCTTTCGATTCCTTCCGCGATTTTGTCAACGCCCTCGAACGCGCCGGCGAACTCAAGCGCATCTCCCAGCCCGTCGCCACCGAGCTCGAAATCACCGAGCTGGCCGACCGCGAGATGAAATCCCCCGGCGGCGGCAAGGCCCTCCTCTGCGAGCAGCCCACCGTCAACGGCGTCGTCTCGCCCTTTCCGGTGGCCATCAACACCCTCGGCTCGCACCGGCGCATGGCCCTGAGCATGGGGGCCGAATCCGTTGACGCCGTCGCCGCCGAGCTCGGTGCGCTCCTGCAGGCCAAGCCGCCCACCAGTTTCAAGGAAACCATCAAGCTGCTCGGCCAGGCGCTGGACCTGCGCCATGCCCGGCCCAAAATCGTCTCCAGCGGCCCCTGCAAGGAGGTCATTCACCGCTTTTCCGAACCGTCCCCCGGTCCCGCCGCGCCCGTCGCCCGGACTCCCGCGCCGCCCGCCGGGGCTGTCGTGCTGCCGCCCACCTCGGCCACGCCGCCCACTCTCGCCAATCTCCCCATCCTCAAGTGCTGGCCCTTGGACGCCGGCCGGTTCATCACGCTTCCTTGCGTCGTCACCAAGGACCCGGACACTGGCGCCCGCAACGTGGGCATGTACCGCATCCAGATCTACGACGACCACACCACCGGCATGCACTGGCAGTTGCAAAAGGTCGGCGCCCGCCACGGCCGCCGCTATTATGAAACCGGCGCGCGCATGCCCGTGAGCATTTTTCTCGGCGGCGATCCCATGTTTCCCTTTGCCGCCACCGCCCCGCTGCCGGACGGCTTGGACGAGTTCCTGCTGGCCGGCTATCTCCGCAAAAAATCCGTCGAGCTGGTCAAATGCGAAACCAACGACCTCGAGGTCCCCGCCAATGCCGACTTCGTCATCGAAGGCTACGTGGACCCCACCGAACCCCTGCGTGACGAGGGCCCCTTTGGCGACCACACCGGGTACTACACGCTGCCCGAGCCTTATCCCGTCTTTCACGTCACCGCCCTCACGCATCGCAAGGACGCCGTCTATCCCGCCACCATCGTCGGGCGGCCGCCCATGGAGGATTTTTACATCGGCGGCGCCAGCATGAAACTGTTTCTGCCGGTCTTCAAAATGAATTTCCCGGAGATCGTGGACATCGCGCTCCCGGCCGAAGGGGTCTTTCACAATCTCGTGTTCGTCAGCATCCGGAAAACCTATCCCATGCAGGCCTACAAAATCATGCACGGCCTCTGGGGCATGGGCCAGATGATGTTCACCAAGTACATCGTGGTGGTGGATGCGGACGTGGACGTGCACAACACCAGCCAGGTGTTGTTCCATCTCGCTGCCAACACCGACCCCCAGCGCGACAGCATCTTCACCAAGGGCCCGGCCGATGTGCTCGACCATGCCACGAGCGAAATGGCCAGCGGCAGCAAGCTGGGCTTGGACGCCACCAAAAAGCTTCCCGGCGAAGGCTTCAAGCGCCCCTGGCCGCCGCTCATCCAGATGGATGCAGCCGTCAAGGCCAGGATCCAGAAGTTGTTCGGCGCCTAAAGCTCGGACAGGGAACAACACGGCCATATAGGGCTGAAGGCCAGCAGTATCACAAATGATGCCCTCGCAATTCCAACGCGCCCGGCAATTCCGGTCGCGTCATGGACTGCGGCGGGAAGCGCAGCGCCACGCCGCTTTCGTGCGAGCAACGGTGCTCGAAAGTTCGCGGCTCGCGCGTGCGGGCGAAAGCGCCGTCGCCGCTGCGCTTTGCCGGCGCAGTCCATGACGCCCCGCGCCCGGACCGGGCTGGGCTTGGCGGTGGGACCAGTCGTAATAGCCGCTGGCCGAGACTTCCAAGGCCTCGCACATGGCCCGAATGGGGTGGTCGGTTTTCATCGCGTTGATTCGTTGAAACCGTTGCTCGTGGGTTCGGAGAGGATGCCCAAAGTTTTTTTTAAAATGTCCCGCTGCTGGCGCAGATAATCGTTCTCGCGCCGCAGGGTGGCATAATCGGCCTCCCATTGTTCGACGCTGCGCTGCGCGCCCCCGCCCCCATCCCCCCCAGGGGGCGGGGGCGCGAAGCGCTTCCTCCAGGCACTGAGCCGCTGGGCATGAATGCCCAACTCGGCGGCCACTTCCGTGGCCTGCTTGCCGCTGTGGACCCACAGCTCCACCGCCTGCTGCTTGAAGGCTTTGTTAAACTTCTTCCGCGTCTTCTTGGCTTCGATCACAGGTTCATTCATACAGGTATTATCTTGCGTTGTCTTTCTTTACCTGTGTCCGTCAAATCGGCCCAGCCCCAATTCTGAGCATAATGGCTCATCGTGGCGGGGGCGGTTTCCCAGCCAGGGCGATTTTAGCAGGGTTGGCAGATTCGCAAAGTTAGCCGCTAACGGGAAATGCACAAGGTGTTGAGGAATAGGAAAATTTAGACACGAATTTCGTGAATTCACACGAATTTTTGGGGCGGACGGGGATGAAAACCGAACTGCCTGACACCGGCAACAAAACGGACAGGATTAACAAGATTGACAGGATGGGCGAGAGCTTTTGACGCGAATTTTTGGATGCGGAAATCTTTGGGCTGGAAACCTCATTCTTGTAAAGTGATTAGCTCATTCAGTTTACAAAACGAGGTCGGGAGCGATGCTGCCAGCCGTTTCTTCCGCACCGAACTATGGGTGCCTCCTTCGCCGCCAAGGGCTAACTGAAATCAACTACTGAGTCTGCCAAATATGGCAATCTTATTAACTGACCCCTTTTCCGATAAGAACACAAAAAAGCCGCGTCGCCCGACGCGGCTTTTACAGCTCGATTTGATGGCCAGAGTGGCAACTCAAAAATTCTTAAAGTCGTCATCCATCGGTATGTCCGCCTTGCGAGAGGCAACCAACTGGGGCTGCTTCAAAACATGGTGACCGTTGCCATTGTTTTTATCGGTGGGCTGCTTGGCCGCTGAAACGGTGACCGCCTCATGCCAAGCGCGGGGAATGGGTGCGGCCGTGCCGATGGCGGTGGTGCTGCCCTGGCCGTCCACCAATCGTAGCAACTCGGACACAGACCGGTTCATGGTTTCAGCCTGGGCGTTTAACTCTTCGGCGGCGGCGGCGCATTCCTCGGCTGTAGCCGCGTTGCCTTGCGTGACCTTGTCCATCTGCCCGACCGCCGAATTGATTTGAGTAATGCTCTGCGTCTGCTCGCGCGATGCACCGGCCACTTCCGTCACCAACTCATCCACCTGCCGCACTTTGGTCACGATTTCGTTCAAGGCCGTCGCTACTTTGCCGGTTATCTCCACGCCCTGCCCGCTCTTCGCGATGGCACCCTCGATTTTGGCCGCGGTTTCCTTCGCCGCCTGCGCGCAGCGTTGTGCCAGATTGCGCACTTCGTCCGCAACCACCGCGAAGCCCATGCCCGCCTCACCCGCCCGCGCCGCCTCCACGGCGGCATTAAGCGCGAGGATGTTAGTCTGGAAGGCAATCTCATCAATCGTTTTGATGATCTTGGCAATGTCGTCGGAGGAAACCTTGATGGCCTCCATCGCGGTGGCCATGGTTTGCATGTCACCCACGCCCTTGTCAGCCGCGGTCCGCGCCTCTTTGGCGAGATCATTGGCTTTTAGGGCGTGTTCAGAATTCCGTTTGATCATCGAGGACATTTCCTCCAACGAAGAACTGGTTTCCTCCAAGGAAGATGCCTGTTCGCTCGAACCTTCCGACAGTGTCTGGCTGGAGGCGGAAACTTGGCTGGCGGCGGATACCACCTGATGAGCGCCGTCGTTCAATGAATTACTCACCAGCTTCAAAACCCCGTTAATGCCGCGAATGATGACGACACCCAAGAAAACAGCGAGGAGTGTGCTGACCACAGCAACGATGGAAACGATCATGGTCGTCCGCTGTGCGCTGGCCTGCATGGCCGTGCAATGCGTCAGTCCATCCTTATTATTCCAATCGAGAATGACTTTAGCTTGATCCCGGTAGGCAGAGAAACTGGGATCCAAGGTCTCTTGCAAAAAGGTGTTTTTCTCTTCAATGGATTTGTCCGCTTTGATCATTGCCACAAGTTGCCCGCGTGCTTCCGCATAATCTGCACGGCGTTTCTTAAACGCTTCGAAATTGGCGCGGTCCTCGGCAATAAGGATGGTTTTTTCATACTCGTCCTGTAATTCTGCAACTTTGGCGACGGCTTCAGCGGCTTGGGCCAGATTTTTGTCCCGAGCTTCCACCTTGGTCTCACCGCTCGCCATGACGGTGCGCACATAGCCGCGATACATGTTAAAAGTTATCTCGGAGATTTCGTCCACGCTGGGCATGGCATTTTCACTGATATCCGCAGCCTGCTTTTTTAGCTTGCTTAAGCTGCTGACAGAAATTACGCCGACAATGATCAGCAAGGCGAGTAAAAGGCCGCCACCCCAAGTGATGCGTTTCCCAATAGTCCAGTTTTTCATAAATCTTCAATCAATTAGTTTTTTGTCGTTTGTTTGATCAGGCGGCGGTGGGGGCCATTTCATTGCCGATTTTTGCCAACGTATCAGCGCCCACCACAGCATCAATGTCGAGCAGCGCCTTGACTACGCCCTTGACCTTGGCGATGCCGAGGATGTAGCCGGTGCTGATCCGGCCGCCGAATTCTGGCGTGTCCTCAATGTCCGTAGCCGCGAGATTAATGACTTCTTCGACGCCGTCCACCACGAGGCCCATCGGCGTGCATTTGCCGTCAGGCAGAGTGACCTGCGCCACGATAATGCAGGTCTGATCCAGACTGCTGGCAATGGTGAATTCAAAACGGAGACGGAGATCCATCACGGGGATGATTTTACCACGCAAATTGATGACGCCTAAAATGAAAGGTGGTACCGAAGGTACGCTGGTAACGTTGGCGCGGCGAATAATTTCGCGCACTTTTAGCACGTCAATGCCGTACGATCCACCGTGCAGGTTGAACGTTAGATACTTGCCCACAATTTTGCGGGCAAGGCCGGGAGCTTGCAATACAGACATAAATTTATTTTGGCCAGGCGATTAGCCCTCTTGGCAATTTGTTAAAGCCGAACGCCATGATGTCACTCACAGTCAACAGTTTTGACTCGGAGTATTCGGGAAAAACTTTAGCTGTTTTTATCAAGTAATGGTGTTTTGCGGAAAGGGCGGCAATTCGATGCGGTGAAGCAGGAGTGAAAGGCCCTAGTACCATGTAACACTATATATTTCGCATATTGACCGAGCGAGGCGGATGGTGGAGCATGGGGCATGGCACCTCGATACAAGGTCACCCTCACCCAAGAAGAGCGCAGCCAACTGGAAACCTTGACGCGCAGTGGCAAGACGGCGGCCTCTAAATTCATCCACGCGCGGGCCTTGCTGCTGTGTGATGCCGGAGAGCATGGCAACCCCTGGAAAGTCGCCGACATTG
>CAZHIM010000101.1:0-12170 GCA_964532525.1 uncultured Bifidobacteriaceae bacterium | reverse complement strand
GAAAGACGGGTTCGATTCCCGTGCGCGCTACCAATCTTCATTTTTCGCCGTTGCGCGAGCTGGGTTTTCACGGCTTCACCTTCAATTTTGCGGCGGCGGCGAGTTTGCGCTGGTTGGCGTCGAACGTGAGAAATTCCCGCGCGCCCAGGTGCAACGCCGTGGCGACATGAAGCACGTCAAACGCCCGATGGCCGCCGCCCATGGTGTGGCGTTTGGAAACGGTTTCGGCCAATCGGTAAACGTCCGGCCAGTCGGCAGCGACGGGCACCACCGCGCCCGCGTCCATGTTGGCTTGAAGTTTCCCCAGCGCGGTTTCCGCGACGACTTGCGGGTAACCTTTGGTTTTGTCCCGCCCGTGCAACCACACTTGAAAGCGGACGCTCTGGCGAAATTCGTAAAGCATGAGGCTGGAAACGTACAAGGCTTCCGGCATGGCTTGGAAATGCGCCGCCGCTTCCGGGGAATTGTCCTGCCGGACGTAAAGCGCGCAAAGAAACGATGTGTCGGGAAAGGCAATCATCCTTCTTCGCCTTCCAATTCCGCCGCGCGCATTTCAGCCACTTCCTTGTTGGAAAAAATGCGGTCGCCCCAAGTGGCCTTCAACTGCGCCATGATGTCGGGTTTGACGAGTTTGGGCGTTTTGGCGGGCATGACAGGCATAAGCCGGGCAAACGGCTTGCCGAATTTGGTAATCTCCACCGGCTCGCCTTCGGCAATCCACGCGGCGACGCGCGGAAAACGGTTTCGCAAATCTCTGACAGTCGCTGTCTTCATCGTGAGACAAACATGTATCACACCGCCAAAGCTGTCAACTGGGTTTGGCCATGTCCGCAATCCCGGCCAGGTAAATTCGATTTGTTTTTTCATTTTTGTGGGCTTAATCAATGGCTTTTCTCCTGAAGCCAAAACAGTAAAATCAGCAATTGAGCTGGCTCCGGTGAACGGCCAGAGGCGTTCTGGAAATTAGCCGCGGGTTGGTCGAAAAAGGGGGCCACGAAACGGCTTGGCAGAGTCTCCATCGCTCCCGAACTCAGTTTTTTGGAACTAAATTCGCTTCCCGCCCAACTACTTACGCATTTCCCGTTAGCGGCTAACTTTGCGAATCCTCCAACCCTGCTAAGATCGCTCTGGCTGGGAAACCGCCCCCGCCACGATGAGCCATCACGCTCACAATCGAGTCCGGCCCCGGACGGCGCGCCCTTCAGCGTCCGCCCGCACGATTTCTCTGTACCACCACCGCGCATCCTTTGGTCGCTTTGGTCCCATCGGCCGCATCGGTCTCATCCCCTCCCTCCCTCCCGCCATCCCCCGGAAAGCCCACAATTTCGTTCGCCAAAATCTGCGAAAACCCCAGCAAAAACCCACATCGTCAAGCCTCGTCAACCCTGAAATTTTTTTTGACCCCCGCCCACCTTCCCCGGCAGGTTGCCGCCCAGGTCCCCCCGGCGAAATTTACGCCGCCTTATCGCGCCCACCATCCACCATCCTCCATCCTCGTTTTTATCCATCGCGCCCTCCCCGCCTCGCCCGGGCCTGCCACCGAACCCTCCCAGATCCCGCCGGCGCCTGCATCAGGGTGGCTGCTGGCTGCCCAAACAAGCGACGGCCCGCGGGCGGACTTTCGCCACTGCGGGCCGTCGGGATGAAATACGCGACAACTTTACAATTGCGCCTGGACTCCGGAGCCGTTTTTGGGGGCGGCAAGCTTGTCGGAAAATTCCTGGAGAAGCTGCACGGGCGCGGTCAGTCGGATGTCCCGCGAGGAGGCGCCAATTCCCACTTCGTATCCGCCGGCGGTGGCCTTCCATTGATGACCGGCAACGTCGAAGTAGGCGAGGTCGCGCGGGGTCAGGTGAAACTGGACGGTTTTCGTCTCGCCCGGCTGGAGGGCGACTTTGGAAAAACCCTTCAGTTCGCGAACCGGTTTGTCCGCCTTGGGGGCGAGGTCGCGCACATAGAGTTGGACGACGTCCTGGCCGGCGCGCGCGCCGGTGTTGGAGATTTCCACGGTGGCGGTCACGCTGCCATCGGGCGCGAGCTGCGCGTCGGAGAGCTTGAGGTTTTTATAATCGAACTTGGTGTAGGAGAGCCCGTAGCCGAAGGGGAAGAGCGGCTGGATGCCTGCCTTGTCAAAGTGGCGATAACCGACATAGATGTTTTCGGCGTAATTGACCTGATGGTCTTTGCCGGGGAAATTGCCGGCATCGGGATAATCATCGCGATTGGCCGCCAAGGTGGTGGGCAGGCGGCCGGATGGATTGGCGTCGCCAAACAGGATGGCGGCGAGGGCCGCCCCACCCTCCTGCCCCGGCAGCCAGGCTTCGACGAGGCCCGGCACCTGGTCCACCCAGCTCTTCATGGTGACGGGCGTGCCATTATTCAGCAGCACGATGGTCTTGTTGTTCACAGCGGCCACGGCGCGGATCAATTCCGCCTGCTGGCCGGGAAGGTCCATGGACGGGCGGTCGTTGCCCTCGCCTTCCGTCCGGCGGGTGGAAACGCAGACGATGGCGACATCGGATTTTTGTGCGGCGGCAACGGCATCGGCAAACAGCGGTTTTCCGGGCATGAGCCAGCCCAGGCGCGCCACATAATCACCGCCGCCTTGGAAATATTCGATGCGCAGATTATAAGTCCTGCCCGCCTCCAACACGACATCGGCCGTGCGGGTGCGGGCGGCTTCGCGGACCCAACTGTTCATCACCCGCTTTCCGTCCAGAAAGACGCGGAAGCCATCGTCACCGGTAAAGGTGAAGGTGTAACTGCCGGCGACAGGCGCAACGAGCCGGGCGGTCCAGCGCGCGCTGAAATCGGTGGTGGGGAAGCCGGGGGCGACCGGCCGCGGATTGGCGAGGTCAATCTCGTTGTCCACGCGGACCAGCGCCGGAGTGCCCTCCAGTTTCACATTGGAAAAATACTCAGCCTTGAAGCCGTGAACGGCATTGTCATCCGGAGAACTGAGGGCGGAAAGCGGCAGCGGTTCGCCATCCATCCGGGCGGCTTCGTAATGGATTTTCATGTCGCCGGCGGCATGCGCTTTGATGGCGTCCAACAACCGGGACGTGTGCAACGGGCGCACTTCCGGGCTGCCGAGGGCCCCGATTTGCAGGTCCATGGCGTTTTCCCCGATGACGGCGAGGGAATGAATTCGAGCCGGGTTCAACGGCAGGATCTGCCCTTCGTTCTTCAACAGCACGATGCCTTGCTCGGCAATTTCCAGCGCGAGGCGCTGGTGGGCGGCGAAATCAACCCGCTTCGCGTCGTGTTCAATCGGGCCGTCGAGCAAGCCGACGCGGATGACGGTGCGCAAGATGCGGCGCACGGATTCATCCACCGCGGACTGGGTGATGGCGCCGCTGGCGAGCGCAGCCTTGAGCTTGGGCACGCTCATGTTGTCGCCGGTGGGCATTTCCAAATCGTTGCCGGCCTGCACGACGCCGGTTTCATGCACGCCGCCCCAGTCGGACATCACGACGCCATCGAAGCCCCAGTCGCGGCGCAGGATGTCGTCGAGCAAGTAGGGATTGGCGCTGGCATGACGGCCGTTGACGAGGTTGTAGGAACTCATCACGGACCAGACATGGGCCTCTTTGACGGCCGCTTCAAACGCAGGGAGATAGATTTCACGCATGGCGCGTTCACCGACGGTCACGTTGACATCGAACCGGTCCGCTTCTTGGTTGTAAACGGCGTAATGTTTGATGCAAGCGGAAATGCCGGTGCCCTGCATGCCCTCGATGTAGGCCACGCCAAGCCGGGCGGCCAGGAACGGGTCCTCGCTGAAATATTCGCCGTTGCGGCCGCCCAAGGGCGAGCGCTGGATGTTCACGGCGGGCCCGAGCATCATCTGGACACCAGACCCCTTGTTGCGGGCTTCCTGGGCGATGGCTTCGCCGATCTGCGAAAGCAGGTTCGTATCCCAGGTGGACGCCATGAGCACGCCGGCGGGAAACGCCGTGGCCGGCCCGAGGGTGGTGTCCGCACCACCGCGGACGCCCTGTCCGGCATCGGCCATGGACAGGGGCGGCACTCCGAGCCGGGGAATGGGCTGTGTGGTAAAGCCGGTGCCGCCGAGCAGCGCCAGTTTCTCGTCCGGGGTCAGCCGGCCGAACAAATCCTGCACCCGGTCTTCCAATGGCGCCTTGGGATTTTTATACGCGGCATCGGGCTCGGCGGACGCCAAGGTGGGGAACCAGGCGCCGGCCACCATCAGCGCGAAAAGCGTGAATCGTTGCATTAATTTATCAAAATCAGAAACAGGGCTTTTCATAAAGCATTAATGGTGGGCCAAGTGGGCGTGATTGTCCAGCGCCAGCGGGAAACCGAGACCCGGAAATGGTTTTGAAGCGTTCAAAGACGGGCAAGGGCGCTTCAGCCGATTGTCCCGGTAACGGCGACGGAAGTGTGGATTTGCGCATCCAGCCACCGGCCCCACTCGGCGCCAAGCGCTTGGACGGTCTTGCCCGTCCGCTGGGTCCACAGGGCGTCGGAGTATTTATTATCGCGCAGACTGGCATTGACCACGGGCACGATGTCGGGGTCATATTTTTCGGAGACCCAGTTCAAAAAATTGGCCGAGACCCGATAGCTGCCGTCGTAACGCGGCGAAAAGTGTTTGCCCTGACGCCGGGCCCAGGCGACGTCCGCACCGTGGCTCTGCGGCTCGTAGTGAAACCAGCGGATATAATCTGCCAACCCTTCAACCAGCCAGCCGGGCGCGGCGTCATTATGATATTGCTGGACGACATGGACCATCTCGTGAACCAGCGAGCCGATGGCCTCGCCGTCCTTCTGACGGGTGCACCAAGCCGAGCTGACGACGACGTTGGTGCCGTCGGTGTAGGCCACGCCGTCCATTGGGCGGATGGCCAGGTGGAAGTGAGCCGGGGCCGTGAAACCGTCACTGGGCAGCAGGGCGGCAATCTTGGGATACCAAGCGGCGAGGACCGGCGCCAGTTGATGCTGCGCCCAATCGGCCAGCTCGGGAGCTTCGGAGGTGTCAATGGCGATGGACCCGTTGCCATCCGCGTAGGAAATCACAAAGGCCGAAACCGGCGACCGGGAGGATTCCTGATTGGAAGGCTGATCGAGGATTTCGATGGCGCTGATTTTGGCATTTTGATCCGGGCTGTCCGGCGTGGCGGCAATGCGGATGGAAATCTGGCCGCGCCGGTTGGGCTTGATATTCGGAAAGTCCATGACCAGCGCCTTGTTCTTGCCGCCGGCGGCAGCGAAGATATCAAGGTTGGTCAGGACCTGGTGGCGGTTGATGTAAATGTTTTCGAGACGGGCGCCAATGGCGCTGTCAAAAACTTCCGCGAAGTGCAACCGGACAAGATAACGCCGGCCTGACGGCACGGAAAAGGTGTAGGCGAAATCCTTGGCGTAGCGCTCGTTCTGATAAACGGCCGCGGGGGCGGCGTGCGAGGCGCTGACATCCACCTGGGTATCCGCGTGATTCACGCCGCCGACAAGCATGTCGGAGTCGGCTGCAAAACCGGAGACGGGAGCGTCACTGCCGCAGGCGAGGTGAATGGGCACCGTGAGTTGGGCCATTTGATTCGTGGGCGCGGGCGCGGGCACCGGCGGATATTGGAAGTTGGCGGGCATGGTGGCCGGCGGACGATTTGCGGGGGCACTGCCCCATTGGGGATTCGGATTGGGCCCCATCACGAAGGCCAGCTCGCCACCAGAAATCACTTCGTTGCGCGAAATCCAGGCGCGATCCAGCGGCTTGCCATTCAGCGTGGCGGACTGGATGTAGATGTTCTCGGCGCTGTTGTTGCGGGCCACGACGGTGAACGTGCGGCCATGGTAGGTGTTCCGGTCCAGGTGGATGGTCGCCTTGCTGACCACCGGGCTGCCGATGGCAAAGACGTCGCTGGCGGGATTCATGGGATAGAACCCGAGGGCGCTGAAGATGTACCAGGCGGCCATCTGGCCGCAGTCGGTGTTGCCGCACTGGCCGGCCGGCGTGTCATTGTACAAGGTGGCCATGATCTGGCGGAGGCGCTGCTGGGCCTTGTAGGGCTGGCCGGCATAGTCGTAGAGATACGGAACGTGGTGGCATTGCTCGTCACCCTGCGAATCCTGGCCGATAAGCCCGCTGATGTCCGGAATGGTGGTGTAAATGGTGGAATCTTCCGTAAACAACGAGTCCAGCTTTTGAACGAATCCTTCGTCCCCGCCGTAGAGGGCAATCATGCCGGGCACGTCCTGCTGAATGGCGAAGGCATACTGCCAGGCATCGGCCTCGGTGTATTCGTCGCCCACCAGCGAGCGGTCGTTAAACGGCATGCGCCATTGGCCGTCGGCTTTGCGTCCGCGGAAGAACCGGGTGTTGCGATCAAAGAGATTGTAGTAATTGGCCGCGCGCTGATAGAACATCCGGGCATCGTCCGCATGGCCCAAGGCCTCGGCCATTTTGGCGAGGCACCAGTCATCGAAGGAGTATTCGAGCGTGCAGGAAGTGGCCGCGTGGCCGGGGACGGAAGCGACATAGCCGAGACGCTTGTAGGTATCCAGGCCATTGCGGTCCTGCATGGCGGTGTCGCGCGCGGCCTGATAGGCGGCTTCGGCATCGAAACCCCGGAACCCGTCCAGGTAGGCCTCCGCCATCATGTCCACGGAATGGTAGCCGATCATGCACCAAGTCTCATTGCCCCAGAGCGGCCAGATGGGGGTGGTGTGCTGCCCGAGCTCGCGATATTCAGCCAGCATGGTTTGCACGATGTCGTTGACGCGGTCGGGATGCAGGAGGGTGATCAGGGGCCATTCGGCGCGGTAGATGTCCCAAATCGAAAACGTGGTGTAGTTCTGGAAATTGGTGGACGGGTGGTTTTTCTGGTCGTAACCCCGGTAGGTGCCATCCACGTCGTTGAACAAGTTCGGCGCCACGCAGGTCAGGTACAAATTGGCATAAAACGTCTTTTGAACGTGCGGATCCTCGGTGCGGATTTGGACGGCGTCGAAAACACTCCGCCACTGTTTGACGGCGGCCTTGTGAACGCCGTTGAAATCCCAGCCGGGCAGCTCGGCCGCGAGGTTCTTCCGCGCGCCTTCGATGCCGGTGCCGGAGATGCCCACTTTGACGAGCACCACCTCGCCGTCGGTGGTCTGGTAATCGAAACAGGCCTTGACGCTTTTACCGTGGGCGTTCTGCTCGCCCGCCGCCAGGCGCCGGCCGTCCTGTTCAATGCCGGAAGATTTGAACGGCCGGGAAAACTGCATGACGAAATACACCGCGCGGTGGCCGCCCCAACCGTCGGAAATGCGGGTGCCGCTCACGGTGGTTTGATCTTCCACGTGCAGTTCGGCTTCCACGGGATGGTTGCCGATGCCGTGCTCCAGATCCAGAATGATGTGGGATTGGGCGGAGGCGGGGAAAGTGTATTTGTGCAGGCCGCAGCGGGCGGTGGCGGCCAATTCGGCCGTGACGCCGGGCGTTTCCAAAAACACGCGGTAATAACCCGGGGTGGCATCTTCCCGGGCATGGGAGAACTTGGAAGCGTAGCCGTTACCGGGTGTGCCGGCGGTCAGATGCACATCGCCGACGGTGGGCATGAGCATCACGTCACCCAGGCAGCCGCAGCCGGTGCCGCCCAAGTGGGTTTGGCTGAAGCCCAAGATCACGGAATCGGAATAATGATAACCGGAACAACCGTCCCAGGTGTCTATGCGCGTGTCGGGGCCCACTTGGACCATGCCGAAGGGAACGGTGGCGCCGGGATAGGCGTGGCCGTGGGCATCGGTGCCCACCAGCGGCAGCGACTCGGTTTCGGGTTCGGGCAGCGCCCAAGCGGGGGCCGTCAGGAGACTGGCGGCAGCCAGGGCGGCCAGGAATTTAGGTGTAGGCATCAGATTGCTCAAACAGTGGTTGCTCATCGTATTCATGTTTCCAAAATCGCCCTGCCGTAAATCGCTGCGTGCTTGCAGTGGAACATCAACTTGCCCAAAAGCCTGACGCTTCGGATCTGCCACAGGTGCGCCCCATCGTAACCGGGTTGGGGCGGGTGTTCAATAGGCGGATTGGGCTAATTCGCCAGCGCCGGCCGCGGGCCCGCGGGCCCAGCGGGCGACGGATTTGGTTGACAGCCACGGCGCGCATGCGCATGGTTTCTGCGAAAGTTGATTCCATTGACCATGACCGATTTTGACCATAGATCGCAACTGCCGGCGCGGCGGCTGGCGCCATTGCTGGGGGCGGGACTCGCGTTACTGCTGGGAACCTGCGGATGTTTCCGCGGCAACTCAAACGCGGGAGGCTTGGGCCGGCAGGCGGAAGTGACGTTCACGCGGCTAAGCACGGTGATGACCGGGCCGACCGCCAACCTGCTCACCAACGTGGGCGGCTTCCAGGCGGATTGCGTGATCACACTGAGCGCGCCGGCGCCGAAACGGCCCCAGAATCTGGCCGGTGAGATTTTTGTGCGCGGCCAAAAACTGCGCCTGGAAACCGTCCCCGGCAAATCCAAATCCGCGAATCCGGGGCAGTTCGGCATCATCTGGGATGCGGGGTTGCGGGGGGGCTTTGCCTTCAGCGAAGCGTTGCAAGGGTACGCGCCGCTCGGCGCGACGGGGCAGTTTACGAATGTGGCGATGGAATCCGTGCCGGGACAACCGGACCAGTTCGAGGGACATCCGGTTGAGCATGCGGAACTGACGGTCATCGGCGCGGAGGGCCAGAAGTGGGTGCTGCAAGTGACGCGGGCCAAGGACTTGGACAACGTGCCGCTGGTGATTGAGTCGGCCACCGAGCCGAACGCATTTTCGCTAACGCTCACGAAGGTGCAGCCGGGCGTGCCCGGAGACGAGTTATTCCAGCCGCCGGACGGATTCACAAAATACGAGAGCCAGCCGGTTTTGCTGAACGAGCTGGCCGCCCGAATGCAGGATGTCTTTGGCGGCGGCCATGAGAACGGGGCCGTACGGGGAGACGAACCGGAAGACCGTCCTCCGGTCAGACGTCCAGGCGAGTAAAGCGGCCGGATCAGCGGCCGACTAGGCCGTGGTATCCAAGCTGCCGGCAGGGGGGAGCGCCGCAGGAGCGGATTGGGCCAGAACCAAATCATTTTGCAGGCGCAGGTAGGCCTGTTGCGCCGCCGTAAGATTGTTCGACCGCAAGGCGTTTTGCATGGTGTCGTAGTCCGAGCTTGCCTGGATGTCTTGGGAAGCCGGCCGATTGACGGACAAGAGGACGCTCAATGGCAGACCGGACGGGAGATTTGGGGGAGGGCTGGACGCCGCCGGGATGTTTGTAGAGGGCCGCACACTGGCGGCGGCCGAAACTGCCGAGGCACGATTAACGGCTGCGCTTGCGGGGCTGACCTGCAAAACGGCGGCGCCACGCGCCACACCGCTCGCCGGAGTCACACTTGCCACACTGCTCATATCGTTAATATAGCGGAGCTTACGCCAGATTGCAACTTTAGCGGCGTCAGCGGCGGCGGAGGTTCGGTCGGGGCGGGATCGGCGGCGGCAACGGAACTTTCTTCGGGGGCACCGGGGGCGGCTGTAAATGGATGGGGGGCGGCGTGGACCATCCCTGTTCGGCGGCGTGGGCCACTTGGGCGGCCGCCTGCTCCACCACTTGGGCGGCCGGCGCGACGGTCTGGCCGATCCTGGCTCCCAAACGGCCGGCTTCGCCCGCCAAGTTCTCGCCTGCATGGGCGGCCAGCTCGCCGATTTTCGCTTCGGGAAATTTCATCTCGCCGATGGCGAAATCCTTGAAGGCGCCGATCGAGTCCATGGGACCGCCGGCGGCCGGGACGGCGATGGATGCCGACAGACCCGCAGCGGCCGCCGAGGCCGGGGTCTGGTAGCCGTTGACCACCCAATCGAGCTTGCCGGTGTTCAAGTCCAGCAGCAGGCCGTGAACGGGAATACCCGGACCGATGATGGGACTGTTGCGGATGAAGTTGCAGGCCTGGATGACGTTCTGGCGTTCACTGCTGAAGGTGGCGAAGAATTCGTTGACGTTCCCGGGCAGGCGGGCGCGGTCCACACCGAGGGCCTTGAGCTTGTCCAGCAGGACCATGGTGGTGGTCCTGCAAATCTGGCAGTCGGTATGGCCGATGACGGCGATTTCGCGTGCGCCTTCGACGGCGCAGGCCAGGGCGAGCGAGCGCACGGTGCTGGTGAGCGGGCCGGTGACAAGGTTGCCGGCGTTGCGCAGCCAGATGAAATCCTCAGCGGGCAGCGCGAGGACGTTGGGGAAATACGCGTTCAGGCGCGGATCAATGCAGGTCAGGGCGGCGACGGGCAGAGAATCGGCGAAATCGGCCGGACGCAGGCCGGCGCTGGCGTCACCGGCGACGGCGCGGTGATTGGCATCCAGAATGGCTTCGAAGAGTTTCATATCGGGTTCATGGCTTGGGTGGAGGAACCAAGGGCGTGTTCCGTTTGGGATGGCCGATAAAGAAATAGAGGATGGCGCCCAGAACATGGATAAAGATCAGGATCAGCACCCAGGCGATCTTTTCGCCTTCGGTCAGGCCCTTGTTCTGGACGGCGGAAATCAGCATCCAAATCCAGAAGGCAAGCGCCGCGAGGACCAATGGCACCGCCACGGCCAGAAGGACCAACATCACGAGCAGTCCGCCAATTTCAATCATAGCAAGCATGGGTCACGTTTGGATTGAAGAAACCAGCCCTTGGAACCCAAAGATGGACGGACAAGCACCTCACCCCTGCCCTTTCCATGAACCCAGAAAACATTCAACCTTCGACATTCAACTTCCAACCCTGAACGAAGGCGGCAGCGCGAGCCCCTTCGATATTGGGCGTTGAATGTGGAATGTTGGATGTTTCTTTTGCAGTTCAGGGGTTCAATGCGCGAACGCTTTCGGGGAATTCTCACCCCGGCCCTCTCCATGGACCTCAGCCCGCCGCAAATACCGGCGAGGTAGCGATCCTGGGTGGAACGGCGGAGGCTCATTGTCCCTTGGGTTCGGCAGTATCGTCCTTGCCCATGGCTCTCTTAAGGGCGGGAACTTGTTCGAGGAGTTTCTCGAACTTGATGCCGGTGAGGCTTTCGATGACGGGCGGCAATTGGGCAATGATCTGGGTGACGTCGCCGGTGAGCTTGCTGGCGCCGCCGCCGGGACCGTTGCCGGAATTGATGATGACCATGTGGTCGGTCTTGGACAGGGGCTCGCTGATCTTGCCGGCGACTTCGGGCAGGACACGAACGATCATTTCGATGACAGCGGCTTCGTTGTATTGCTTGAAGGACTCGGCCTTGACGCGCATGGCTTCGGCGGTGGCCTTGCCCTGAGCCTCGATGACGGCGGCTTCGGCGAGACCGCGGGCCTTGTTGGCTTCGGCCTCGGCGATGCCGGTGGCCTTGGAGACATCGGCGCTGGCAAAGCCGGTGGCCTTGGTGGCCGAGGCGGCGCCGGCAGCCTCGGTTTCGAGCTGGAATTTCTTGGCGTTGGCGAGGGTTTCCACGCGGTAGCGTTCGGCATCGGCGGGGCGCTGGACGGTGGCTTCCAGTTCGCGCTGGCGGCGGAGGATTTCCTGCTGTTGGAGCTCGATGTTCTTTTGTTTTTCGACGATCTGGACCTGGACTTCCTCGGCCTTGACGAGCTGGCCGGTCTTGAATTTCTGCAAATCGTAGGCGAGGTCGGACTGGGCCTTTTGCTGGTTCACAGCGGCCTGGTAATTGGCGACGTTCATCTGGTAGTCGCGCTGGGACTCGGCCACTTTGGTATCGGCGGCGAACTTGGCTTCCTGGCCGGCCTGGTTGGCCTGGGCGGAACGGATGATGGAATCGCGGTCGGCCTCGGCCTGGGCGATGGTGGCGTCGCGCTTGACCTGGGCGATGCGGGGCTTGCCCAAGGCGTCCAGATAGCCTTGTGAGTCGCGGATGTCGCGGATGGTGAAGCTGACGATGTTGAGGCCCATGTTGGCCAGGTCGCCGGCGGCGACTTCCTGGACCTTGGAGGCGAACGCATCGCGGTTCTGGTAAATTTCCTCGACGGTCATCGTACCAAGAATGGCGCGGAGGTGGCCTTCCAAGGTCTGGGTGGCGATGTTGCGGACTTCGTCGGAGGGCTTGCCGAGGAATTGTTCGGCGGCGGTGCGGATGGAGATGTCATCGCCCTTGACCTTGATCTGGGCGACGCCGTCCACTTTGACGGGGACGCCCTTGCTGGTATAGACCTCGGGGG
>CAZHIM010000100.1:0-12910 GCA_964532525.1 uncultured Bifidobacteriaceae bacterium | reverse complement strand
CGACGGATGAGGCTTTTGCAGAGCCCTGCCTTACCACTTGGCTACCCCGCCGTTAGGGGGCACACACTCTAATTTCCTTTCGCCACCCGCGCAAGTTCAATCCCCGCCATTTCCCTTTTATTTTTGCGGCGCCCCGTCGCCACCCCCCAACCGGTGACGCTGCCGCCACAATTCCCCAGGTTTGAAAATCCCCGCCGGCGTGATGATCCCCGTGATCAGCTCCGCCGGCGTCACGTCGAAACCCGGATTGCGCGCCGGGCTCATGGCGTTCGCCACCCGCACATACACGCGCCGCGCGCCTCGCGGACGCCCCGCCCCGCCTTGCGGATTCGCCGGCACGCCCCACGCGCCCAGCACCTCCTCCTGGCGCCGCTCCTCGATCGGAATGTCCCCGCCGCGCTTCAGTTTCCAGTCAATGGTCGAAAGCGGTATCGCCACGTAAAAGGGAATCCGGTGCCGCGCTGCCAGCACCGCCTTGGTGTAGGTGCCGATCTTGTTGGCCACCTCGCCCGTGCGGCCCAGCACGCGGTCGCTGCCCACGATCACCAAGTCAATCTCCCCGCGTTGCATCAGGTGCCCGGCCGCGTTGTCCGCGATGATATGATGGGGAATCTTCTGCTCCGCCAGCTCCCATGCCGTCAGCGAGGCGCCTTGCAACCGCGGCCGCGTCTCGTCGCAGAACACGTGGAACCGCTTCCCCTGCTCTTGCGCCGCGTACAACGGCGCCGTCGCCGTGCCAATATCCACAAATGCCAGCCAGCCGGCGTTGCAATGCGTCAAAACGTTCATCCCGTCGCGAATCAGCCGCGCCCCGTGCCGCCCGATCTCCGCGCAATGCCGCACGTCCTCGTTCGCAAATTCCTCCGCCGCCGCCACCGCCAGCGCCTGCTGCTCCGCCACCGTGCCCCCGCGCGCCATTTCCCGGCGCACGCCGTTCATGGCATTCACCGGATCCACCGCGGTGGGCCGGGCGCCGGCCAGGGTTTGAAATACGGTCTCCATGTGGGCGGAAAACTTCCGCACCTCGCCCCCCCGAAACGCCAGCGCCCCCTGCGCCAGCCCGTAGGCCGCCGCCGCGCCAATCGCCCCCGCGCCGCGCACCACCATGTCGCTGATGGCCCGCGCCGTCTCGCGGTAATTCCTCGTCCCAATGATCTTAAACTCGTGCGGCAACAGGCGCTGCTCGATGAGCCGCACGGAATTGGCGGTGGCGTCGAACGTGACGGTGCGAAAGGATTCGGTGCGCCCGCGAACAGTCACCTTCATGAGGTTCAGCGGGATTTGGCCTTCAACTGCCGGATCTTGGCCTTGAGGTCGTCGAAAACCGGCTGCGTGCGGAGCGGCTTCAGATCCGGGTCCTTGGCCAGCCAGTCAAAATCGCGATAGCCGAGCTGCAGGGCCCTCTCGAGGGCGCCGGCCGCATGGTCAATTTCCCCGGCCAGCGAATAGCTGCACGCCAGGTTGTAAAACACCAGCGGGTTACCCGGCTCCAGCCGCGCCAGCCGTTCGTCCACCTTCAAGCCCTCGTTGATGCGCCCGCGCTGCGTGTAATGATCCCCCAGAATCTGCAACGCATCCACATAGTTCGGATCGCGCCGAACCAGACCCTCGACGAACTCGATCTTCGTGTCCAGGTCACGCTCTTCGGCGCGCGTCATTTTCTTTCGGGCGGTATTCTTAGCCGGCATACAACTCCCCGATTTTTTCCAACTCCGCCCACCAAGTCAAGCGGCCGTCGGCAAAATAATTTGTTGGATATTTCCACCCCGATGCCCTATCAGTGGGCTGGTCAGTCGAGGCACCATGAAATGTTTTGTCACCGGCGCATCGGGCTTTATCGGTTCCAATCTAGTGCAGGAATTGCTGGCACGTGGCCACCGCGTCAAGGCACTTTTGCGACCGGGCACCTCGGACCGATGTTTGCCGGGCTGCCAGTTTGACCGCGTGCCGGGCGACCTCCTGGACCGCCCCCTCCTCGAACGCGAACTCGCCGGCTGCGACTGGTGCTTCCATGTGGCCGCCAGCTATCACCTCTGGATGCGCGACTACGCCCCCATGTACGCCGTCAATGTCCAGGGCACCCGCAACGTCCTCGAAGCCGCCGGCCGGGCCGGTTGCAGCAAGATCGTCTATACCAGCACCGTCGGCTGCATCGGCCTGCCCACCCAGGAAAACGGCCGGCTCATCCCCGCCACCGAGGCCGCCACCGTCTCCCCCGACCACCTCAGCGGCGATTACAAGCGCTCCAAATTCCAAGCCGAAGCCGTGGCGATGGAGCTCTTTCGCTCCCGGGGCCTGCCCATCATCATCGTCAACCCCTCCGCCCCCGTCGGCCCGGGCGACGGGAAACCCACCCCCACCGGCCAAATCATCGTGGACTTTCTCAATCGCCGCCTGCCCGCCTATCTGGACACCGGCCTCAACTGGGTGCATGTCCGGGACGTGGCCGTGGGACACATCTTGGCGGCGGAAAAAGGTGCGTTGGGGCATCGCTACATCTTGGGCAATCAGACAGGCAACTGGACCATGCAACAAACCCTCGCCGCGCTGGCCAAAATCACCGGCTTGCCCGCCCCCCAGAGAAAAATGCCCTACTGGCTCGCCCTCCGTATCGCCGAAATCAGCGAAGCCATCGCCCGCTTCACCGGCAAAACGCCCCGGGCCACTCTGGCCGGCGTCCGCATGGCCCGGTACAAAATGTGGTTCGACCCCGCCAAAGCCATCCGCGAACTCGGCCTCCCCCAAACCGCCCCCGAACAAGCCTTTGCCGACGCCGTCACCTGGTTCCGCGCCAACGGCTACGTTAAACGCTGAGCCGCCGGCAGATCCTTGCCTTGGCCTCCACCCAAACCCCGGGGAACCGATCCGTCCCTTTTGTCCTATTTGTCCTTTAGATCGCCGATTCCACCGAGAACAGTATTATCGCTTAATCTTTAACCACTTGTACAAGCCCATCCACAGTCTCAAGCCGCTTTCCGCCCCTCGCCCGATCCGATTCGCGCGCACGCACGGATTCTACTTTTGAACCCCGGAAAATTATGTCACTTTTCTGCCGTGTCAGTTCCAGTCATCACTATTGCCGCCATGCGCGAATGGGAAAAGGCCACTTGGGCAACCGGCCAGACCGAAATTGAAGTCATTCGCCGCGTCGGCGAATGCATCGCCCGCCGCGCCCGCAAACTCACCGGCGATGATGACACCATCCTCATCCTCGCCGGCAAAGGCCACAACGGCGACGACGCCCGCGCGGCCCGCGAGTTCCTGGCCGGCCGCAAGGTGAAGCTGCTCGACCTGCTCCTCCCAGACAGCGATTTGCCGCCCCTGGAAGGCGCCCTCCGGGAAAAGCCCGCCCTGATCATTGATGGTCTGTTCGGCATCGGCCTGGACCGTCCGCTCACCGAACCTTGGGTGCAGATTATTTCCGCCATCAACGCCGCCAGAATCCCGGTGTTGGCCGTGGATGTTCCCTCCGGCCTCAATGCGGATACCGGTATTCCGCAGGGCGCGGCGATTCAAGCGTCCCTCACGCTCACGGTGGGCGCGCCCAAGACGGGCATGCTCGCCTCCCACGCCTGGCCGTTCGTCGGCCGGTTGGAAGTGGCCGAAGACGTCGGCTTGGCCCCCTGCCCGCTCAAAGAAAGCCTGAACTGGACCCAGCCGGGTGATTTTCAAAATTTTCCGCCGCCGCGGCCCGTGGCGGGGCACAAAGGTTCCTTTGGCCACGTGGCCATCGTGGCCGGCAGCCTGGACTATCACGGCGCCGCCATACTGGCCACGCGCGGCGCCCTCCGCGCCCAACCGGGGTTGACCACCGTGTACCCCCAGGAAGATGTTTATGGCGTCGTGGCCGCCCAGTTGCAGTCGGCCATGGTGAGCGCCTGGACGCCGGACACGAGATTTCCCGAAAGCGTCAGCGGCCTGCTCGTGGGCCCGGGCCTGGCGTCACGCAACGTTCCGGAACTGCTCCGCCGTCAACTGGCCCACTGGTGGCGCGATTTTGAATTCCCGCTGGTGGTGGACGCCAGCGCCTTGGATTTTCTCTCGCCCGGACCCTTTACCAAAAAAGCGGCCCGGGTGCTCACCCCGCATCCCGGCGAGGCGGCCAGGCTGCTCAACTGGCCCATCCCCAAGGTGCAGGCCAACCGCCCCGGTGCCCTGCGCGAATTGTCGCGGCGCTACGGCAACTGCTGGGTGGTGCTCAAAGGGCACCAGACCTTGGTCGGCCAGACCGGGGGCGAAATCTTTGTCAACCCGTCCGGCAACCCCTACCTCGGCCAGGGCGGAAGTGGCGATCTGCTGGGCGGTTTCATCGCCGGCCTGCTCGCGCAACCGCCGTTGCAGGCGGACATCGGCCGCACGCTCCGCTTCGCCGTCTGGCAACATGGCGCTGCGGCGGATAAATTGCAGGCCGCCCGCGCCAATTGGACCATCGAGGACCTCGCCGACGAGCTGGGCAACGCGCGATAGCGCCCGTTACAATTTCTTCAATTCGCTTCCCGCCAGCTCAATCAGCGGCTTGATGGTGCCCGCGGCAAACTCAAAACTGCAGCCCGCCGCGTGAAACAGCTCCGGCAGCGGACGCGACCCGCCCAGCGCCAGCGCTTTCTTGTAATCCTTCAGCGCCTTCGTCCGGTTGCGCCGGGAATTGGCCCACACCTCCAGCGCCCCCAGTTGCGCGATGCCGTACTCCACATAATAAAACGGATGGATGAAAATGTGCAACTGCCGGTGCCACGAATTCGCCCGCATCTGCTCCCAGCCCGTCCAATCCACGTCTCCGCCAAAACGGTCCATCAGCTCCAGGTACGCCGCCTGGCGCTCCTGCCGCGTGTGCCCGGCATGGGTGTAAATCCAATGCTGGAAGGCATCCACCACCGCCATCCACGGGAAGAACCCGATGATGCCCTCCAGATGCGTCTTGCGCGCGCGGTTCGCCTCCGCCGGCGCGTAAAATTCCTCGATGAATTCGTTGCCCAGCAGCTCCATGGACATCGAGGCCACTTCGCAAAATTCGATCGGCGCCTCGCGATACGCGTGCAAATCCTCCCGGCGCGTCGCCTGCGCGTGAAAGGCGTGGCCCGACTCGTGCAGAATCGTCTCCACGTCCCGCTGCACGCCCACCGCGTTCATGAAAATGAACGGCACCCGCGCCTCCGCCAGCGTGGACTGATATCCCCCCGGCGCCTTGCCCTTGCGATTTTCCAGATCCAGCAGCTTCAATTCCCGCAACTGCCGGAAACCCGTCGCCAGCTCGCCGTCCACGCGATCAAAAATCTTTTGCGCGCGCGCCACCATCTCGTCCACCTCGGCAAACGGCTTCAACGGCGGCCGGTTCTGCGGGTCCACCGCCAAATCCCACGGCCGCAACTTCTCCAGTTTCAACTGCTCCCGGCGCTCCGCCTGGATCTGCCGCACGGCCGGCATGATCTCGCTTTCAATCGCGCCGTGGAACTTCACGCAGTCCGCCGGCGTGTAATCAAACCGGCCTTTCTGGCGGAAGGCGTAATCGCGGTAGTTCTCAAAACCCGCGTTCCGGGCTATCCGCGTCCGCAGTTGGATCAGCGCCTCGAAGATTTCCTCGCACTTGTCCGCGTCCTGCAACCGCCGTTGCGCCACCACCTCCCACGCCTCCTGCCGCAGCGCGCGGTCGGGCTCCTCGAGATACCGTCCCATTTGGACCAGCGTCTTTTCCCCGCCACGGAAATTCACCGTCTGCGCCCCGATCAATTTTTGATACTGCTGGCAAAGTTTGGCCTCCTCCGTCTCCAGCGCCACGTTCTCCGCACGATACAGCTCCACATGGTTCTTCACGTTGCGATCAAACACTTCGTAGCGGGACTTGGCGGCCGGCTTGCGCCGCGACGGGGCGACAGCCTTCCTTTTGGCGGCCGGAGCCGCTGCCTTGAGCAACTCCGCCCGCAGCGGGTGCGCCACGTACAACTGCTCCAATTCAAACTGCCGCGGCTTGACTTGCGGCTCCACGTGCTCCACCAGATGCAGAAAAGCCTTCTCCGCCTCCGCATTGTCCGTGTGGCAGGTCATGGCGATATACCGGCGCGACGATTCCTCGTCCAGGGCCGCGTTGAGCTCGCTCCAGTCCAGCAGCCAGCGCTCCAGCTCGGCGGCGGACTTCGCCTGTGCCGCCCGCGCTTTCAGCTCGTCAAAGAGGGGCGCGATTTGCGGCCAATCGCCCAAGTCCGCGGTTTCCGGGACAAACGCCCGCGGCTTCGCGGCGGGCAACTTTCCAAAAGGCAATAAATTCATGCCTCCAGTCTAACGCAATTGAGCCCGGAGCAAACGAATTTCAAGCCGGAGTTTTCCGCCTTAGGCCCGCCCCCACCCCTTGTGAATAACTTTTGCAGGAAAAAACTCTGGCCCCAGCCTACATTACCGATGTGGGAGGGGGTATGAACTATAGGAATTCTGGATTTTTAAAATCCGCCGGGGAAATCCTCGTCACGCTTGACCGCGCGACCGTGGTGTTGCCGCCCGGCCGCCATACCCTCAACTCCATCCACTCCTTTCTCGAAGCCGAGGCCCTCGCCAACCAGCGCGTGCTCGGCGAATTTCTCGTGGATGGGCACGCCGTGGATCTCTCCCTGCCGCTGGACAGTCTCTTGTTTCTCCGCGTGGATGCCATCACCGTGCCGCTGACCGACCTGCCGTTGGTGCTGCTCACCACCGCCGCGCAACAGGTGAGCCGCGCGCAGGCGGCGGTGCGGGAAACATTCACGCTCGTGCTCATCAACGATCCCTTCATCGCCCGCGAACTGTGGTGGAAAATCGCCGGCCAGCTCAAGGAACCCGTGCTCACCCTGAGCCTGATGCCCGAAAATCTTTGCGAGGTTTGGTGCGGCACCACCTTCCACAAACTCCGCCGCTGGCAGCTCGAACAAATCGCCATGATCATCCGCCGCGTGGACGAGGCCTGCGATTCCCAGGACAACCTCCAACTCTCCGACGCCTTGGAGAAGTCCGTGTTGCCGTGGCTGGAAAAACTCGGCGAACACATCCGGCTCTGGCATGAAGCCACCCTGGCCGGCGTACGCTTGCGCCTGAACACCAGCGCCGCCTGAGTCAGGACGTGTTCGTCTGCGTCCGTCCGTGTCCGTCTGTGGTTGCATCTTTCCGCCTCACGCGGCGTCCGTGTACGCCCCCCGTTTGCGCGAGCGCCGCCCGTTCCCCTTTCGATAGCTCGCCGGCTTTGCCTTTTCCTCCGGCTTCCCGCCGTCCAGCATCCGCTTCAATTCCTTGATCTGGTCGCGCAGCAGCGCGGCTTTTTCAAACTGCAAATCCTCCGCCGCCTTCAGCATCTCGCTTTCCAGTTCGGCAATGGTCTGCGTCAGATCCACGTCCAGTTTCGCGTCCTGCAGCACGCCGGCGGCCTTCGCCCGGTTCGTCTCATACGTGGCCAGGCTTTCCTCCACCGCCCGGTTCACGCTGCGCGGCGTGATGTTATGCTCCCGGTTGTAGTCCAACTGCCGCTGCCGGCGCGCTTCCGTCACCGCCAGAAAACTCTTGATGCTGTCGGTCATCACGTCCGCGTACAAAATCACCTCGCCGTGCAAATGCCGCGCCGCCCGCCCCGCCGTCTGGATGAGGCTCGTCTCGCTCCGCAGGAAACCTTCCTTGTCCGCGTCCAAAATCGCCACCAGCGAAACCTCCGGCAGGTCCAGCCCCTCGCGCAGCAGGTTGATGCCCACCAGCACGTCGAATTCGCCCTTGCGCAGCGCGCGCAGGATTTCCACCCGCTCGATGGCGTCAATCTCGCTGTGCAAATACCGCACGTTCACCCCGATGTCCCGCAGGTAATCCGTCAACTCCTCCGCCGTCCGCTTGGTCAACGTGGTCACCAGCGTGCGTTCCTTGCTGTCGGCCCGCTTGCGCACCTCCTCGATCAGGTCGTCAATCTGGCCCTTCAACGGCTTCACCGTCACTTTCGGATCCACCAACCCCGTCGGCCGCACCACCAGTTCCACCACCCCCGTGCCCCCGCCCGCGCTTTGCCGCGACCAGTCCAGCTCGCGCCGCGCCGGCGTGGCGCTCACGTAGATGGTCTGGTTCTGCAAGCCCTGGAATTCCAGGAAATTCAGCGGCCGGTTGTCCAGCGCGCTCGGCAGCCGGAATCCGTAGTTCACCAGCACCGTCTTGCGCGATCGATCCCCCTCGAACATCCCCCCGATCTGCGGCACCGTCACGTGCGACTCGTCAATCACCAGCAGGTAATCGTCCGGGAAAAAGTCAAACAGCGTCGCCGGCCGCGACCCCGGCGGGCGGTTGGCGATGTGGCGCGAATAATTCTCGATGCCCGAGCACACGCCCATTTCCTCCATCATTTCCAGGTCGAATTCCGTGCGCTGCTTGATGCGCTGTGCCTCCAGCAATTTGCCGTCGCGCTCGAATTCCGCAATCCGCGTGCCCAGTTCCTCCCGGATGGCCAGGATCGCCCGCTTCATCTTGTCGCCCGTCGTCACAAACTGCTTCGCCGGAAAAATCATCGCCGCCTCCATGGCTTCGGTCTTGCCGCCCGTCAGCGGCTCAAACCGGCTCAGCCGCTCAATTTCGTCGCCGAAAAACTCCACCCGCAGCCCGTCCTCCCGCCCCGCCGGCCACACTTCCACCGTGTCCCCCCGCACCCGGAAATTGCCCCGCTCAAACGCGATGTCGTTGCGGTCGTACTGCAAATCCACCAGCCGTCCCAGAAACTGGTCTCGCGACGTCCCCTGCCCCAACCGCAGCGGCACCACCAGCGCCTCGTAATCCTCCTTGCTGCCAATGCCGTAAATGCACGACACGCTCGCCACCACCACCACGTCCCGCCGCGTGAACAGCGAGCTCATCGTGGACAACCGCAGCCGCTCGATCTCGTCGTTGCGGCTGGAATCCTTCTCGATGAACGTGTCCGTCCGCGGTATGTACGCCTCCGGCTGGTAATAATCGAAGTAGCTCACGAAGTATTCCACCGCGTTCTGCGGGAAAAACGCCTTGAACTCGGCGTAAAGCTGCGCCGCCAGCGTCTTGTTGTGGGAAATGACCAGCGTGGGCTTGTTGACGTTCCGGATGACATTGGCCACCGTAAAAGTCTTGCCCGAGCCGGTGACCCCCAGCAGTGTCTGATGCTTCGCGCCGGACACGATCCCGGCGGTCAGCTTTTCAATCGCCTGCGGCTGATCGCCCGCCGGTGCGTAATCCGAAACCAGTTTAAACACACCTGAAGCTACGGCGTCCGCCCCCGTGCTGTCAAACCGCGCCTCGTATTCCCGCTCGCCACGCACCCGGTCGTGCACTAACCTTGCTCCATGACGGCATTGCCCAAGCCTGAAGTCATCATCACGCACGAAAGCGACCTGGACGGGTTTCTGTCCGGCCTGCTCTTGCAACGCCTGGCCAAACACCTGTTCGGCGAACCGGTGCGGCTGGAGGCTTATCATTACAATTTCTGGAAGCAGCGCGACCTCCGCGAAAAATCCGCCTGGGTCACCGACCTCGCCTTGGAGACGCGCATGGACAAGCCCGACTGGGTGATTGTGGACCATCACGTCACGGCCGTGGCGCCGAAAAACGCCCGCTTCATCCATGACATCACCAAATCCGCCGGCTTGCTCTGCTACGAATTGTGCCAAGCCGAGGGCCTGGGCTCCCCCGCGCTGGAACGCCTCGTCCACTTCAACGACGTCTCCGACCTGTTCCTCGAACACGACCCCGATTTCACCGTGGCCGGCGATTACGCCAGCCTCGTCAAATCCTACCAGTTCTGGAACCTCCACACGGTCATCGGCGGCGACCTGGAAAAACTCCTCGACCATCCCCTGCTCGAAGTCATGGCCACCAAGCGGCGCGTCGAAGACCCGATCGGCTTGGAATGGAGCCGCCGCCACATCCAGGAACTTTCGCCCACCGTCGCGTTCGTGAGCACCGTCATCGGCAGCAGCAACCAGATCGTCCATCAGCTCCTCGAAAGCGGCGCCACCAAGTATCCCGTGCTCGTGACCCTCTTCCGCCGCTCCAACTCCATCTTCGCCAGCTTCCGCAGCCGCAACGGCGACGCCCTCAAGGTCGCGGAAAAATTCCAGGGCGGCGGCCACGCCAACGCCGCCGGCGCCATCCTGCCGCGGTCCATCCGCACCGTCGAGGACGGCATTGATTTCCTCCAAAAGGCCCTCGCCCCCCAGACCCTGGCGGCAAACAATCTGAATAATTTGGAGAACTTGTTCGCCGGATTTGAGTCCGCAAAAAAGTGACTTGGCCGGCGGCCTCGGGCTTGACCCGGCTGTATGAAAACGGGCTGGTCTCGGTTTTTACCGCCCCCCAATCGGCCCGCAAGAATTTGGAAAAAGCCACCAAGGTATCGCGCCCGCTGGGTCTGGTGTGGAACCGGAAAAAATGCTTCGAATAAATGAACTTGCAGTTTTATCCGCCTTTCTTCACACTGCAAACCGTCAAGCCCACGTGGCGGAATTGGCAGACGCGCTAGATTCAGGTTCTAGTCCTTAACCGGATACAGGTTCAAGTCCTGTCGTGGGCACCACTATTGTTGAGGAAACAGAGGATTCTCAGGCCACTTGCACAGAACTTGCACAAAAACCGGCCCGATCTGCTGACCGTCGCGTGAAATTCCCTGTCACAATCGAGCATTACGAGCAACGCGCCAAAATCTACCGGCCCGGTGAAAACTTCCCGTTCTACCGCGTCGCGTTCAAAGTGGCGGGCAAACGGCGGATGCTCACATTCGGCAGTTACAGTGAAGCCAAGCAGGCCGCAGAGGACAAAGTCAAGGAACTCCACAAAGGCCAGCAATCATCTGCCCTGACCGCAAAACAGGCGCAAGACGCCCTGACCGTCCGGGATATGCTCGCCGCGTATCGGCAGGAAACCGGCAAGGCGGTTTCCTTCGTCGAAATGACCGGCAACTACCTTTCCGCCGTCAAGCAACTGCCCAAAGGCTGCTCGCTGCTAGAGGCCGTCCGCGTGTATCGCCAGAGCATTGCCGCCGTCCAGCGCAAGCCGCTGGCGGTTGCTGTCACAGAGTTTTGCGACGCACGCAGGCCAAAGGGCGTCTCACAAGATGGCAAGCGTTCCGTCTTATCTCCGGTGTATGTCCAAGACACCGAACGGCAGTTGAACGAATTTGCCGCCACGAATCCCGCCGCTGACGTGTGCGACTTGACCAAGCAACACCTTGATTTGTTCGTTGAATCTCACGCGACGCTTTCGCCCAAAAGTCGAAACCACTACCGCGCCACACTGCGGATGTTTTTCGGCTGGTGCCAGCGGCGTGATTATCTCGCGGCCAATCATCGGTTGCTTGAAGCGGATGGACTGCGGAAAGAGGACGCGGACACCGGCGACGTGGATTATTACCGCCCGGCAGAACTGCGTTTGATGCTCGACAACGCCGCGCCGGAAATGGCCGTCATCATCGCCATGCAAGCTTTTGGCGGGTTGCGGTTGCAAGAGGCGTTGCGGCTCGACTGGGGCGACGTGTGGCGCGTGTCCGGCCATGTGGAAATCAGTTCTGCCAAAGCCAAGACGCGCTCCCGACGGTTGGTGGAAATCAATTCGACATTGGCCGCGTGGCTTGAACCATATCGCCAGCATCAAGGCGCGGTGACGAGCCTCACGCTGGACGCTTACACTTGGCAGTTAATCCAGCTACGGAAGCGGCTGAGAATCCCATCACGGAAAAACGGGTTGCGCCACGGATTTTTAACCGCGCACTACGCCTTGAACCAGAACGAAAACCAGACTGCCGCGCAAGCTGGCACGTCGCCTGCGATGCTGTTCCGGCATTACAAGGGTTTGATGGCACGGAAAGAAGCGGCGGAATGGTTCACCGTGATTCCACCGAAAACCGGCCAATAGCCGATGATAAAAGACTATCCATCACTTGCGAATTTGCGTTTTAGCACGCGCCAAGAAACCTTTTGGGCGAACGAAACCAAAATCCTTGCGCGGGTAGATGGTCTGCGCGGCGCGGGATTCAGAGTTGTTTTTAGAGATCGTGTCACCGGCAAAGAATTGTCTGTAAAGCAAGTTGCTAAAATTCAGGACAAAATCAATGCTTCATTGGGAATAAAAGGAGGCACAAATTTTGAAACTTTTGAAAAGTTTCGGAAAGCACTTGATGACAAGATCGGGAGTCAATATGTGCCGACACCGGCAGATGACCCGGCAATAGCTCTGGCCGGAATACCCATTGGAAAGATTCAGGATTGCCAACAGGTGATACAAAGTTGCAAAGACGCGAGAGACATTCTCGTTCTTCGCGCAATGGGGCAGAAAATGAAATCAAGCGGCAAAATTGGTTTTGGGCGACAACGGCTTGACGAGAAACATTTTGTCCTGGCACTTGCTGCGTCAACTGGAAGCCTCAAAAACACATGGGCAAATTTCGACGTGGCTAAAATCATCCATCAGGCTGCGAAGGAAAATGACGTTCGATTCTTCAAGGGTTTGGGCAGAAAACTTTCAAAAAAGGGCAAGCGGCTCGGAACTGATTTGAACCGTTGCGATGACTTGGCTTGTTTTCTGGTGGATTTTTGGATTTGCAGTCCAGACAAGCTCCCTGATTTTCCGCCGCTTTGTTTTTTTACAGATGAAGCACTCGCTGATTGGTGTGACTTCGCGCTAACGCCAGAATCAGACGGCGGGCATTTTGATGCTGTCCGCAAATGCCGCCAGAGGCTTAAATTGGAAAACGCAAAGACGCCGCTGATTAAGTCTGTTACCAAAGACGCCAACGGCGCAATTCACCTCGGTAGTAAAGTGGACAAATAACGGCGCAATTTCCTGTCCACGACGATTACTCGCGCGCGTGGGAAACTGGGGGCATGATTCAGCGCACAAAGCCCGAATCCGCCACGAGCAACGCAAAGTTGGCGGTCAAATCGCAACCGCAGCACACGCCCGG
>CAZHIM010000099.1:0-13386 GCA_964532525.1 uncultured Bifidobacteriaceae bacterium | reverse complement strand
ACGACCGTCCAGAGCGTCGGGATCATCGGCGGCGGGCCCACGGGCTCGGTGCTGGCGTCGTTGCTGGCGTTGCAGGCGCTGGGGGTGACGATTTTTGACGACGGGAAGCGGCCGGAGCTGATCGTGGGGGAGTCGCTGATCCCGGCGGTGATTCCGGTGTTGCGGCGGCTGGATTTGGAGGCGCGGGTGGCGGCGATCTGCCAGTTCAAGCCGGGGGTGACGTTCACGCTGGATGCGCGGGAGAAGATCGAGTTTTGTTTTGACTCGCTGGCGGGGACGGCGATGCCGACGTATGCGTACAATGTGCCACGGCCGGAGTTTGACGCGCTGCTGGACCGGCGGGCGGACGAGCTGGGGGCGCGGCGGGTGCGGGCGCGGGCGAAGATCGAGCGGGCGGGGGCGGCCGGGGTGCGGCTGGACGGGGCGACGCTGGAGCGGGCGCCCTGGCTGGGGGGAAGGCAACCGGACTTGCTGGTGGATGCGACGGGGCGGAGCCGGTACTTCGCGCACGCGCTGGAGATTCCGGCGGAGATCGGTCCGCGCAAGGACGTGGCGTACTTCGCGCACTATCACGGCTTCGAAGAGAACCTGCCGCGGGGCCAGGTGATCATCGGGCGGCTGGCGGAGGGCTGGAGCTGGCGGATCCCGCTGCCGGGGCGGCTGTCGGTGGGGGTGGTGCTGAACAAGGACGCGGCGGCGAAACTGGGGGCGACGCCGGAAGAGCGGTTGGAAGGGGCGATCCAGCGGGACCCGGTGCTGGCGGCGGCGGGGGTGAACCGGCGGCGGGTGACGGGGGTGTTCACGTACACGAATTACCAGCTCGTTTCCCAGCGCGGACACGGGCCGGGCTGGGCGATGGCCGGGGATGCGTTCGGGTTTGTGGATCCGATGCTGTCGCCGGGAGTGTTTCTGGCCCTGCACTCGGCGGAGCTGCTGGCGGAGCACTTGGACAACCTGGAAGCCTATTCGCGGGAGATGCGGCGGCTGATCCGGGCGTGGATGGGGCTGATCCGGTATTTTTACGACGGGCGGATTTTTGCGATGTACCAGAGCGGGATGATTTTTGAGCGGAGATTTCCAGGCAAGATGGTGGATGCGTGCCACCGGTTTTTCAACCAGAAGGTGGCATGCATGGCGGCGGGGGCAACGACGGCGTCGCGGTTTGGGCATGGGATGCTGGAGGTGATGTCGCGGCCAGCCGGATGGATCACGAAGCCGGAAACGCTGGCGATCCGGTGAGGGAAAGCCGGGGGTATTTTCCGGGGGATGGCGCCCGCTGGTCGCTCAACCCGCGGCGGAGATTGATTAATTTGCGGGGACGAGCCCCGCCACGGCGTAGCGCCGCAGAACCACGGAAGCGATTATGTTGCTCCGGGTTTGGGACTTCCACAACTGGCGGGACGAGCCGGGGCGGATTATATTAAAACACATGTTCATCGTTGGCATCGGGACGGCGACACCGGCGCGCCGTTACAGTCAAAAGGAGTGTTGGACGACCCTCAAAGCCTCCGCGCGCTTCCAGGAATTCACGCCGCGGTCCCAGGCCATCTTGAGAAAGGTGCTGACGGGGAACAACGGCATCGAAACGCGGGACTTGGCGCTGGAGGATTTGATCCAGGCATTTGAGATCACACCGGACGTGCTGCATGCGCGGTTCCGGGAGCATGCGCCGCGGCTGGCGGCGGCGGCGGCCGGGCGGGCGCTGGCGGCGGCGCGGGTGCGGCCGGAGGAGATAGACGCAATCCTGATCAGCACGTGCACGGGGTATTTGTGTCCGGGGCTGACGAGCTATGCGAGCGAGCGGCTGGGGCTGCGGCCGGACGTGCTGGCGCTGGATCTGGTGGGACAGGGCTGCGGGGCGGCGCTCCCGAATCTGCTGACGGCGGAGTCGCTGGTGGCGGCGGGGCGCGGTCATGTGCTGTCCATTTGCGTGGAGGTGTGCAGCGCGGCGTTTTACCTGGACGACGACGCGGGGGTGTTGATCAGCGCGTGTTTGTTTGGGGACGGGGCGGCGGCGGCGGTGCTGTCGGCGGCGGCCAGCGGCGGGCGGCGGGTGGAGTGGAAGGGGGGCGGATCACGGCTGAAGCCGGACGTGCGGGACGCGTTGCGGTTTGAGCAAAAGAACGGGCTGCTGCGGAACATTTTGACGCCGGCGGTGCCGGCGCTGGCGGCGGAACTGGCGGGAGTGGTGCTGGACGAGACGCTGCAGCGGAACCGGGTGGCGCGGTCGGAAATCACGGGCTGGATTTTGCATCCGGGTGGTCGGGACGTGCTGCTGGCGCTGCGCGAGCGGATCGGGTTATCGGGGGCCGACGTGCGGTGGAGTGAAGCGGTGTTGCGCGAGCACGGCAACATGAGCAGTCCGTCGGTTTTATTCGTGCTGGAGGCGGCGCTGGCGGAGCGGGCGCCGGGCGGCTGGTGGTGGATGAGCGCGTTTGGCGCGGGGTTCAGTTGCCACGGTGCGCTGCTGGCGGTGGAATAGAGGGGGCCCGACTATGAAACGGATGGTGCTTCCCGAGCTGCTGGACGAGCTGCCGCCGGAGGACGCAGGCGCCCGGCGGTCGCGGCGCGACTTGCAACGGTTGAATGGGTGGATGGGGCACGCGGGGATCATGGCGCGGGCGTTGCGGGAGAACCGGCCGGAGGGGCAGGCGCAACGGGTGGTGGAGCTGGGGGCGGGGGACGGGCGGTTTTTATTGAGCGTGGCGCGGCGGCTGAATGGGGCATGGGCCGGCACGCAGGCGATTTTGGTGGACCGGCTGCGGGTGGCGGACGGGGAGGTGGGCGGGCGGTTTGAGCGGGCCGGCTGGCGGGCGCGGGTGGAGCTGGCCGAGGCGGGCGAATGGCTGCGGCGGGCGGAACGAGTGCCGGCGCAGACGGTCATCAGCAATTTATTCTTCCATCAATTCCCAGCGGAGCCGCTCGCGGAGCTGCTGCGGCTGGCGGCAAAATCAGCGAACCTGGTGGTGGCGGTGGAACCGCGGCGGGCGTGGCTGCCGGGCGTGTGCGGGCGGCTGCTGTGGGTGATCGGCTGCAACGGGGTGACGCGGCACGATGCGCGGATCAGCATCCGGGCGGGATTTGCGGGGAGGGAACTGACGGAGCTGTGGCCGGAGCGGGCGGGGTGGCGATTGACGGAGCGGCCGGCGGGGCTGTTCAGCCACCTGTTCATAGCGCGGCGAAAGGAGTGAGGGATGACGGCGCGCAAACCCATCACGATCATTGGCGGCGGGCTGGCGGGGCTGGCGCTGGGCATCGGGCTGCGGCAGCGCGGGGTGCCGGTGACGATTTGGGAGGCGGGGAGCTATCCGCGGCACCGGGTGTGCGGGGAATTCATCAGCGGCCAGGGGCGGGCGGTGCTGGAGCGGCTGGGGTTGCTGGAGCGGTGCGTGGCGGCGGGGGCGGTGGAGGCGCGGACGGTGCTGTTTATTTGCGGGCGGAACCGGTCGCCGGTGCGGCGGCTGGAGACGCCGGCGCTATGTTTATCGCGGCAGGTGCTGGATGCGCTGCTGGCGGAAGTGTTCCAGGAGAGCGGCGGAGATTTGCGGATGAATGCGCGCCAGCAGGGAGTGGCGGCGGGGGAGGGATGGGTGCGGGCTTCGGGCCGGCGGCTGCAAACGGCGGCGGGCTGGCCGCGGTGGTTTGGGGTGAAGGCGCATGTGGCGGCGGGGGACGCGGTGGGGCTGGCGGCGGATTTGGAAATGCACCTGGGGCGGGACGGCTACGTGGGGCTGAACCGGATTGGGGGCGGGGAAGTGAACGTGTGCGGATTGTTCCGGGTGCGGGAAGGCGGGCGGCGGGTGGAGGCGAAGGAGGCGTGGCTGCGCGGGGAGACGGGTTCGCCGCTGCGGGAGCGGCTGGGCGGGGCGGCGTTTGCGCCAGGGTCGTTTTGTGCGGTGGCGGGGCTGGAACTGCGGCCGCAACGGGCGGCGGCGCGGGAGGAATGTTGCATTGGCGACGCGCTGACCATGACGCCGCCGATCACGGGGAACGGGATGTCCATGGCGTTTGAATCGGCGGCGCTGGCGGCGGCGGCGCTGGCGGAATACAGCGGAGGCGGGCTGGCCTGGGCGGCGGCGCGGGCGCGGGTGGCGCGGGAGTGCGACGCGGCGTTTGGGCGGCGGCTGGCCTGGGCGCGGCGGCTGCAGGGGGTGATGGTCTGGCGGGGATTGCGCGGGTGGCCGGGGGCGGCGCTGCTGCGGTGGGACTGGCTGTGGCGGCTCATGCTGACGCGAACGCGGTGATTGCGCTTGCAACGGAAACAGACGATGGCTTATTAGAAGGGCAAAAGATGCTTTACGAACGTTGGCAGAAGGCGGCCGAAGCAAGGAAGAATGAAGTGGCCCTGCGCGATCTGGCTTTCGGACGAAGCTGGACATTTTCGCAGTTGCAGGCGGAAGCCGAAGCGGCCGGGGCGGGGGAGACGGGGATGGTTTATCCGCAGGGCAACTCTCCGGAATTCATCCTGGCGGTGCTGCGGGCGTGGCGGCGGGGCGCGGTGGTGTGTCCGCTGGACGCGTATCAGCAGCCGCTGGAGATCGCGCCGCCGCGGCGGCCTTGCTGTCATCTGAAGACGACACCGGCGAGCATCGGGGAGCCGCGGGTGGTGGCGTTCACGGAGGAGCAACTGGCGGCGGACGCGGAGAACATCGTGAGCACGATGGGGCTGCGGGCGGAGTGGCCGAATCTGGGGGTGATTTCGCCGGCGTATTCGTATGGATTTTCGAGCCTGGTGCTGCCGCTGCTACTGCACGGGATCCCGCTGTTCCTGGTGCCATCGCCGCTGCCGGTGGCGCTGCGGAGCGCGGCGCCGCCGCAATTGAACCTGACGGTGGCGGCCGTGCCGGCGCTGTGGCACGCGTGGCACAAGGCGGGGGCGATTTTGCGGAACGTGCGGCTGGCGATTTCGGCGGGGGCGCCACTGCCGCTGTCGCTGGAGCGGGCGGTGTTTGAGGAGCACGGGCTGAAAATCCACAATTTCTACGGCACGACCGAGTGCGGGGGCATTGCGTATGACGCGACGGACCAGCCGCGGACGGACGAATCGTCGGTGGGTCGGCCGCTGCGGAACGTGCAGGTGGAGGCGGGGGAGAACGGGGCGCTGCGGGTGCGGAGCCGGGCGGCGGGGGCGACGTACTGGCCGACGCCGGAGCCGGCGCTGGGCGGGGGGATTTTTCAGACGTGCGATCTGGGGGAGATCCGGGGCGGGGAGATTTTGTTGCGGGGGCGGACGGACGACCACATCAATGTGGCGGGGCGGAAAGTGTCGCCGACGATCATCGAGCAGGCGTTGCGGGAGCACGAGGCGGTGGCGGAATGCGTGGTGTTTGGGGCGCCGAGCGGGAGCGCGGACCGGACGGATTCGATAGTGGCGTGCGTGGCGGCGGAGGGGCTGGGGAGCCTGGACGAGCTGAAGCAATTTCTGCTGGCGCGGCTGCCGGGGTGGCAGGTGCCGCGGGAGTGGTGGCTGGTGGACAGCATCAGCAGCAACGGCACGGGGAAACCTTTGCGGGCGCAATGGCGGAAGAGCTATCTGGAGCACCGGGCCAGGCAGGGCGCGGCGGCCGGCCGCGCGGATTATCAGACGAAATAAAACTGGAGGGTCATGCGATCGAAGAATTCGATGGCGTTGGCGTCGGTGCGGGTGACGAGGCTGAAGATGGCGCCGTCGGGGCGGATGGCGACGAAGATGCGGCCGCCGGCGAAGGTCCAGGCGAGGCGCTGGGCGGTGAGGTCGTGGGTGGCGAGGAGGGCGGAGGCGTTGGCGAGATGGAGGATGGTTTTCTCGAGGGTTTCGTCGGGGCAGGATTTGTGGTAGCTGCGGACGTGGCTGACGCGGTCGGGGAGGCGGATGCCGCAGCCGAGGGCGCCGGGGGCGGTGGCGCAGTCGTTGAAGAGATGGGTGAGGGCCTCGTTCATTTGGGGACGGCGGTGTTGATGACGCTGACGAAGACGAGGCGGTCCTGGCCGAAGAGGGCGACGGTGCGGCGGTCGGGCTGGCGGATTTCGAGGCGCTCGAACTTGCCGAGGGGGAGGGCCTGGCTCAGGAGGGCGGCCTGCTGGGCGATGTTTTGGAGGAGGGCGACGCGGTCGAGGACATCGGTGCACTGCCACTGGAAGATGGGGTCGCCCTGGGCGGAGCAGACGAGGGTTTCGGTGACGGCGACGTTGGGGGCCAGTTGTTCCTCGGCCGGGGGCGGGGTGGCGGCCGGGGTGGCGAGGATTTTGGAAGCGAGCTCATCGCGGACGCGGGCGGCTTCCATGAGGAGGAATTCCCAGGGGCCTTCGATGCTGCGGAGGCCGGGGGACTCGAAGGGGAGGAGCTTGAATTCGCCGCCGCGGACGGCGAGGAGTTTTTGAAAGGCCGTTTGGCCCTGCTCCTCGCCGAGGATGGCGTGGATGATATTGCCCTCCTCGATGAAGATGCGGCCGGACATCTGGCGGTTTTGGATTTCGAGGATGGAGGAATTGCGGCCGAGGCACTCCATCTGGATGACGTCTTCGAGGCCGACTTGTTTCAGGAGGCCCTGGAAGCCGGCGGCGGGAGCCCAGGTGGCGAGTTCCTCGAGGATGACGAAAACGGATTTGAAGCCGTCGGCGGTGCGGGGTTTTTCGATGAACATCTCGGCGCCGGTGGCCAGGCAGGCGTTGCGGTTTTCCTCGGTGGCGAAGGCGGTGAGGGTGACTTTTTTGACGTTGGGATAGCGGCGGGCGAGGATGCGGAGGAACTGCATGCCATCGAGAAGGGGCATGTTGATGTCCACGACGGCGAGGTCAATTTTCTCCTGTTTGAGGATTTCCAGGGCGGCGTCGGCGGAACCGGCGCGGTACAGTTTCCAGCGGCCGCTGCTGAGCTCGCCAAAGGTCTCGGTGATGACTTGGAGGAAATCCGGTTCGTCATCCACGAACAGGACGTGCGGCGGGTTCTTCTGGGATTGTGTCTGGGGTTCAGTCACGTTGGCTTCAGGATATCAGGTTGCCTGCGGGGCATGGCAAAAACAAGCTTCACTGGATGTCGGCCAGGGCCTGCTGGGCGGCGTGCTGGACATTTTGGTCGAGGTCATGGATGGCGGCGCTCAGGAGCGGGAGGGCATTGACATCGTGCAGATGGCGGAAGGCCTCGACGGCGGCCAGCCGCAAATCCCGATCATGGTCAAACATGAGGTCGGCGAGGACGGAGAAGGCGGGGTGGGGCGGGTTGGCATCGCTGGAGAGCGCGGCGGGGGCATCGGTGATGGAATCGGGGGCGATTTTCAACTGGGCGAAGAGCTTGGTGGCGCTGTGGCGGACCCAATACTCGGGATTGTCGAGGGCGGCTTTGAGCTTGGGCAGGGCGAGGCGGACGGAGGGGTTTTTCTCCCAGTTGGGGTCCACGGACTTGAGGGCGGCGGCGGCGGCGGCGCGGACGGTGGTATCCTTGTCCACGAGGGCGAGGACGAGCTGGGGGACGGCGCGGCGGTTGCCGAGGCGGCCGAGGGCGGCGAGGGCGGTTTCGCGGACGTCGCGATCGGGGTCGTTGGCGACGACGGCAGAGATGGCGTCAACGGCGGCGGAGTCGCCGAGGTTGCCCAGGGCCTTGACGGAGGCTTGGCGGACTTCCCAGGAGGCGTCCTTGAGCATGCTGAGGAGGGCGGGGACGGCCTTGGCGCGGCCGCAGGCGCGGGCGGCTTCGACGGCGGCGCCGCGGACGCTGGAGTTGCCGTCGGAGAGAAATTTTGTGACGGCGGGGAGGCTGGACTCGTCGGCCCAGCGTTCAAGGGTGCCCAGGGCGGCGATGCGGACGGCGGGGTTGGCGATGCGCAGAGCTTCGACCATGGCGGGCTTGACGCGGGGGTCATCTATCTGGCTGAGGGCCTTGACGGCTTCGAACTGTTTGTTGGGGGAGCCGGAGCGCATGGCTTCGAGCAGCGGGCCGACGGCTTCGGGGCCGAGGCCGATGGCGTCGTCGGCGCGGCCCATGGCGAGGATTTGGAGGACGCGCTGGGAATCGTCGCCGGGGTGCCAGCCGAGTCTTTGCAAGGCGACGGAGACGGCGGTGCGGACGGTCATTTCGGGGTCGAGGAGGAGGCCGACCATGGCGTTGACGGCGACGGGGTCGCCGATCTGGCCGAGGACATCGGCGGCGGCGGCGCGGACTTCGGGAGCGGGGTCGCGGAGGTGCTCCACGAGGGGGGTGATGGCCTGGCGGGGGTGGAAATGGAGCAAGCCTTTGACGGCGGCGACGCGGATGGCGGGGTTTTTATCCTTCAGGGCAAAGATCAGGGGACCGACGGCGGCATCGTCATCAGAGATTGCGAGTTTTTCGACGACGGCCAGACGGCTGGCCGAATTACCGATGCGCAATTGCTGATACTTCCACCACAACATAGAAGTGACGACTGATTGACTCAGGCTTGAGCCTGTCTGATGGGGCATGATTAAACAATGGCGGGGAAATTTCCAGCCGAAATTAAAGTATTTCCATCAAACAGGCGACGGGGCGTTGAAACCGCGCCACCGCGCCACCGCTTTTCGGTCCAGGCGCTACAGCAAAAGTTTTTCGAAGCGGGTGGCGGCGGCGTCCCAACTGGCGGTGTCTTGGGGGGTGAAGGGGACGAGGGTGAAGGAACGGCGGACGACTTCGCGGGCGGCTTCCTGGGATTCGAGGTGGCCGAGGGCGATGGCCTGGACGAGGATGTTGCCGAGGGCGGCGCACTCGGTGGGGCCGGCGAGGACGGGGAGCTTGGTGGCGTTGGCGGTGAACTGATTGAGGGTGGCGTCCTTGCTGCCGCCGCCGACGATATGGAGGCGCCGGATTTTGTTGCCGGTGAGCTGTTCGGTGCGGCGCAAGGTGACGCGGTAAAAGAGGGCGAGGCTTTCGTAGATGCAGCGGACGCAGGCGCCGATGGTGGCGGGGACGGGCTGGCCGGTTTCGCGGCAGAAGTCGGCGATTTTGAGGGGCATATTGTCGGGGCTCAGGAAGCGGGGGTCGTCGGGATTGATGAGGGAGACGAAGGGGGGGGCGGCGATGGCCTGTTGTTCGAGGTCGGTGAACTCGAATTTTTTGCCCGTGCGGGCCCAATGGCGGCGGGATTCCTGGACGAGCCAGAGGCCGATGATGTTTTTGAGGAGGCGGACGGAGTTGCCGAAGCCGATTTCGTTGGTGAAGCCGAGGTTGCGGCTCTGCTCGGTGATGAGCGGCTGGGGGCGTTCGACGCCCATGAGGGACCAGGTGCCGGAGCTGAGGAAGGCCCAGGCATCGCCGTCGGCGGCGGCGGGGACGGCGGCCACGGCGGCGCCGGTGTCGTGGGAGCAGGAGGCGATGACTTCGATTTGGGGGAGGCCGGTTTCAGCGGCGAGATTTTTTTTGAGCGGGCCCAGGCGGGTGCCGCTGGGGCAGATGGGGGCGAAGAGATCCTCGCGGAGGCCGAGGGCGGAGAACAATCTTTTGGACCAGGCGTTTTGGTTGGGGTTGTAGAGCTGGGTGGTGCTGGCGAGGGAGACCTCGTTGCGGGCCACGCCGGAGCAGAAGAAGTTAAAGGCGTCGCCGATGAGGAGGATGTGCCGGGCGCGGGCGAGGCGTTCGGGGGGCTCGGTGACGATCTGGTAGAGCGTGTTCAGGGCGAGGAACTGGATGCCGGTCTCGGCGTAGATGACGGGCCACTCGATCTTTTCCTTGACGGTCTCGACGCCCTGGGCGGTGCGGGAATCGCGATAGCACCAGACGGGCGACAGGGGGAGGCCGCGCTGGTCGTAGATGACGTAGTCCACGCCCCAGGAATCGGTGCTGATGCTGGAGATGGGCAGATGGCGCTGGGCGGCCTTCGTCATGCCGGTCTTCAGTTCATTCAGGAGGCGGTCGAATTCCCAGCAGAGGGCGCCGACGACCTTGGTGGCGCCGTTGGGGAAGCGGTGGAGTTCTTCCAGCGAAATCCGGCCTTGGTCGAGGGTGCCGAGAATCACGCGACCACTGTCCGCGCCCAAGTCGCAAGCCAGATAATGAGTAGGCATAAAGAAAATCAATACCAGTTTAAGCCAAGCGAAAACAGTGTCAAAAAAATTGACGGCGGTCCGGGCGGGAGGAAAACGCGGCGGGGCAGAAGAATTTTTCACCGGCCGGCGCGCGCGGTCCTGTTTTGGATCTGTGTGAACGATAATGGGTTGGGTGAAGGCTTGGGGCGACAGGCGGATGGCGTGGTGGCGGGAAGCGACTTTTTAACGCCGCTTTTGGTTGCCACGCAAGGGGGCGTGAGGCATTGTAAAACTCAATTATGGAGACACAACTGGACCAGCTTAAAAAATTCACGACCGTCGTGGCCGATACCGGCGATTTCGGGACGTTGAAGCAGTACACCCCGCGCGACGCCACCACCAACCCGTCCTTGATTCTGAAGGCGGCGCAGATGCCGGAGTATCAATTCCTGGTGGCCAAGGCGATCGCGGACAACCAGGCCAAGGCCGGCGGGGAGGAACTGCTGCGGCGGGTGATTGACGATTTGATGGTGTTGTTCGGGGTGGAGATTCTGAAGATCGTGCCGGGGCGGGTTTCGACGGAAACGGACGCGGCGATGTCGTTTGACACTTCGGCGCTGGTGGCGAAGGCGCACCGGTTCATTGAGCTGTACGAGACCCATGGCGTGGGCCACGAGCGGATTCTGATCAAGATCGCGTCCACGTGGGAGGGGATCAAGGCGGCGGAGATGCTGCAGCGGGAGGGCATCAATTGCAATTTGACGCTGCTGTTTTCCTTGGCGCAGGCGGTGGCGTGCGCGGAGGCGCGGGTGAAATTGATTTCGCCGTTTGTGGGGCGGATTTTGGACTGGCACAAGAAGGCGGCGGGGCACGATTTTGCGCCGGCGGAGGACCCGGGGGTGTTGTCGGTGAAGGAGATTTACGGGTACTACAAGAAATTCGGGTACGCGACGGAGGTGATGGGGGCGAGCTTCCGCAACGTGGGCGAGATCCAGGAGCTGGCGGGGTGCGATTTGCTGACGATCAGTCCGCAATTGCTCGGGGAGCTGCAAGCGAGCCAGGCGCCGCTGGCGCGGAAGCTGAGCCCGGAGCTGGCGCGCGCGAGCCAGATCGAGCGGTTGCCGTTGGACGAGAAGAAGTTCCGCTGGCTGCTGAACGAGAACGCGATGGCGACGGAAAAGACGGCGGAGGGCATCCGGCAGTTCCATGCGGACACGGTGAAGCTGACGAAATACCTGACGGCGCGATTATGAGCGCGGGGGAAACTTGACTCCGGAGCGGGGAAATTTTATGCTTTGAGCCCTCCGGGTGGTGGCCGTAGCTCAATTGGTAGAGCCCCAGATTGTGGTTCTGGCTGTTGCGGGTTCAAGTCCCGTCGACCACCCCATCCTTTTTGAAGGCGGGATGGGGGCTTCGCTATTAAATGAACTTTGGACACGTGGCCAAACTTCGATTAGCGATCGAGAGCACCAAAGCCCGACTGATTGGCCTGCTGCTGCCAGCGCAATTGAAAGAACTGCGCGCGCTGCGACCGCACGCAAAAGGAAATGGGTGAGCTCTTCCAAGTTGGCGAAAAAAGCTGGACGCGCTGGGAATCCGGCAAGCACCGGCCGAGCCGCAGTATCAATCTGTTGATCCGCGCTCTCTACGAAGGCGAAATATCAATCGGTTATTTGCTGAAACGCGCGGGCAAGCAGCCGCGCGAAGTCGCGGCAGCCGCTCTCCCGACCCTGTCGTTTTACGAACTTAAAGAACAGTCCCCAAAAGAGGAAACGCCGGCGCCAAAAGTGGAATAACGCCCAGGTACCTTCGTTTTGCACTTGTCCTTTTCCGTAGAACTGGTCTTCTTTCCCGCGATAACCCTCAGAACCGTCAACACTATTGATCATGAAAAAAATCTCTTTGCTCGCGGGCGCACCGGTCCTGGCTCTGCTGGCCGGCTTGGCCTGGTTTAGTTTCGGCTGCGGCAAGCCCGCCTCCACACCTCAATCCGGCGCCACGCCCCCATCCGGCACCGGTCCGGTGTCCGCGGAACGCACCAGCTTTGCCGAAGTCACCTCGCAACTGGATCCGGGCGGCAACTTTTATCTTTATCTGGGCACCGCCCAATGGCTGGAGCATCTTTCGACCAAGGTGGATGCCTGGCGCGTCAACGTGGCCGCCATTCCGAACCTCACGCCGGAAAATGCCACCAACATCAACAAGGCCTTCGATCTGGTGAACCACCTGATCCAGGACAGCGGCATCGAGGACGTGACCGGCGTGGGCCTGAGCTCGATCGAGATCGAAAAGGGGATGTTCCGCGACAAAATGCTGCTGCATCATTACGCCGGCAAGGGCGACGGCTTCCTCTGGAAACTCTGCGGCCAGGAACCGCACCCGCTCACGGGCCTCGACCTCCTGCCCGCCAACACGGCGCTGGCCGTTTTTGCGGACGTGGATTTGCCGTTGCTGTGGAAGGTCACGCAGGACGAGGTGGGCCGGTCGGGTTTCCCGCAGGCGCAGGATTTTGTGGCCAAGCTGCCCGCCCAGTTTGAAGAAAAGACCAAATTGAAATGGGACGCCGTGCTGAAGTCCCTCGGCGGCGAGGCCGGCTTGGTGCTCACCCTCAACGAATCCAACACCATTCCCATCCCGCTGCCAGGCAATACGCTCACCATCCCGGAACCGGGTTTGCTGCTGGTGATCAAGGTGAATGACGACACCCTGTTCAATCGCATTGACGAGGCGCTGAAGGCCAATCCGGGGACCCTTAGCGTGGAAAAGCCCGGGCTCCATTTGCGGACCATGCCGGTGCCGGTGCCGTTGATCGGCATGTTGCGTCCCAGCGCGGCCAGCGCCGGCGGCTATCTGTTTATTTCCTCGTCCGACGCCTTGATCAACGAGAGCCTGGCGGTGAAAAGCGGGCAGACGCCCGGCCTCAAAAGCACGGCTGAATTCAAGCACCTCTCCCAGGGCATTCCCGACCAGGGCAACCAGTTCACCTTCATGAGCGAACGTTTCGGGCGCGTCTTGTACCAAGTGCAGGAGCAGGCGATGGCCGGCCAGTTTGCGAAAGGCGGCGCCGCCGCGGCGCAAGCGCAGTGGCTGCAAGCGCTGTTCCACAGCCGGCCGGCGTTTGCCTATTCGGTGGGCGCCAACACGCCGCAGGGCTGCCTGACGGTGGGCAACAGTTGCCAGAGCTATGCGAACGTGGCGCTGATTCCGGTGGTGGCCGTGCCGGCCATGCTGTCCGCGATCGCCATCCCGAACTTCGTGAAGGCGCGCAGCACTTCCCAGCAGAACGCCTGCATCAACAACCTGCGCCAGTTGGATGCCGCCAAAAACCAGTGGGCCCTGGAAAAGCACAAGCAACTTACTGACGTGCCCACCCAGGAGGATCTCCTGCCGTATCTCGCCAAGTGGCCGGTGTGTCCGGCGGGCGGCAGCTATGTG
>CAZHIM010000098.1:0-13960 GCA_964532525.1 uncultured Bifidobacteriaceae bacterium | reverse complement strand
TTCCTGCGAAGCTGCTGCGGCTGGTCTGCGACACAGCCGCGGTCCGGGCGCGGGTATAGCAATGCAGCTCGGCGGGAAGCGGGGTGCCACGCGGCTTTCGTGCGGGCGACGGTTCGCAAAGGTTCGAGGGCCACGCGTGTGTGCGAAGGCGCCGTCGCCGCTACGCTTTGCCGGCGCAGTCCATGACGCGAACGGAATTGCCGGGCGTGTCGTGATTGCGCGGGGCGTCCCGGACCGCGGCTGTGTCCGGCGCGGCGCCGGATCAGCCGCAGCGCGTCGGGCCTGCAAGCCGGGTTGAGTATTTGCGATGCGGTCATTCCTGCGAAGGTGCTGCGGCTGGTCTGCGACACAGCCGCGGTCCGGGTGCAGGGCAACGGAAGCGTTCCGGCTTAAGCGGTTTGAATCTCGGGGACGAGCCGTCCCCGGCCCGGCGAGGGATCAGCCGCAGCGCGTCGGGCCTGCAAGCCGTGTTGAGTAGTTCCGACGCGGTCATTCCTGCGAAGGTGCTGCGGCTGGTCTGCGACACAGCCGCGGTCCGGGCGCAGGGCAACGGAAGCGGTCCGGCTTAAGCGGTTTGAATCTCGGGGACGAGCCGTCCCCGCCCCGGCGCTGGGGCGGGGGCGACCAAGACGACGAACTCGCCTTTGAGGCTGCGCTTTTGCGCGATGGCCAGGAGGGCGGCGGGTTTGCCGCGCAGGAATTCTTCGAATTTTTTGGACAGCTCGCGCGCGAGGACGACGTCCCGGTCGGGATAAACTTCGTTGAGTTCGCCCAGCAGCCTTTCGATGCGAAAGGGCGATTCGTAGAAGACGAGGGTGCCGGGTACGGTTTTGAGGGCCTCAAGCTGGTTGCGGCGCTGGCCGGATTTGTGCGGGAGGAATCCCAGGAAATGAAATTCCTCCGTGGGCAGGCCGCTGGCGGTGAGGGCGGCCACCAAGGCGCAGGGGCCGGCGATGGCCTCGACGCGGAAGCCGGCGGTGAGGGCGGCCCGGACGACGCGTTCGCCGGGGTCGCTGATGCCGGGGCTGCCGGCATCGGTGACGAGGGCAACTTTCTCGCCGCGGCGGAGGCGCTCGATGATCTCCTCGCTGCGTTTGGCCTCATTGAAGGCGAAATAGCTGAGGAGCGGTTTGGAGATTTCGAAATGCTTGAGCAGTTGGCCGGAGTGGCGGGTGTCTTCGGCGGCCACGACGTCGCATTCGCGGAGCACGCGCAGGGCGCGCAAGGTGATGTCTTCGAGGTTGCCGATGGGGGTGGCAACCAGGTAGAGCGTGCCGGGTGTGAGCGGGGGCAAAGGTGAATCCATGGCGGAGCGGGTAATCAGGCGAGCCTCATTTGTCGCGCTTCAACAAATACGTGGCGAGCGCCTCGAGGGGCACGGCTCGGCCTTTGAAGGGCTTCAAGGCGGCGAAGGCCTTGGCGGTGAGTTGCGCGGCGATCCGGCGGGATTTCTCCAGTCCCACGATGGCGGGGTAGGTGGCTTTTTGCACGGCGACGTCCTTGCCGGCGGTCTTGCCGAGCTGCTCGGTGGTTTGGGTGACGTCGAGAATGTCGTCAATGACCTGGAAGGCGAGGCCAACGTGGTAACCGAAGTCGGTGAGGGCGGCGAGCTGGGCGGGGGTGCAGTTGGCGCTCATGCCGCCGAGGCGGACGGAACAGGAGAGCAGGGCGGAGGTTTTGCGTTCGTGGATGTAGCGCAGTTCGGCGACGGAAAGCTTTTTGTTTTCGCCTTCGAGGTCGGCGACCTGGCCGCCGACGAGTTGCAGGGAGCCGGCGGCGCGGGCGATTTCGAGGATGATTTTATCGTGGGGATAGCGACGGGATGCTTTGCATTGGGCGGCGATTTCGAAGGCCTGGGTCAAGAGGGCGTCGCCGGCGAGGACGGCGATGCCTTCGCCGAAGACCTTGTGGTTGGTGGGTTTGCCGCGGCGGAAATCGTCGTTATCCATGGCGGGGAGGTCGTCATGGATGAGGGAGTAGGTGTGGATGCACTCGACGGCGCAGGCGAGGGGAAGGGCATTTTTGGCGGAGCCGCCGCAGGCTTGGGCGGCGGCGAGGAGGAGGGCGGGGCGCATGCGTTTGCCGCCGGCGAAGAGGGAGTAGCGCATGGCCTTGTGGATGGTGACGGGCCGGGTTTTCTCCGACGGCAGGAAGTGGTCGAGGGCGCGGTTGACGGTGCCGGTGCACGCGGCGAGAAAGGCGTCCAAGTGAAAGGTATTGGTGGTGGCCATATAAGTCAGTGCCCAAAAATGCCGGAAAGGCGGGGAATATTGAAGGGAATTTTTCGGATTGCGCCGGCGGGAGTTTGGCATATACTCCTGAGCTATTTTCGATTAAATGAACGCTGAACTTTGTAAAAAAGCCGTGGAAAAAGTGGGCAATCCCAACGTGCTGGTAAACCTGATCTCGCGCCGCGTGCGGCAGCTGAGCAGCGGGGGCGGGGGGGTGGCGCGCCCGCTGGTGAACGTGCCGGCGAGCATGGGGCTGGCCGATATTGCGCTCACGGAGATTTTGGAAGAAAAGATGGGCTGGGACATGCCGGAAGAGACGCCGGCGGTGCGGCCGGTGGCCAAGAAACGCCGCAAGCATTGACGCCTGGCGAGGGACGAACGGCGGCCGGCCCGGGCTGATCGTCTTGAAATTCGCTCGTCAATTGTAACGCGTGACTCTAAATTTGGTCATGGCCGACATCGTGACCAACCACAAAGCCCGGCGCGATTACCACGTCCTGGAGACGTTCGAGGCGGGCATCGTGCTGCAAGGCACGGAGGTAAAGTCGCTGCGCGCCGGCAAGGCGCAGATTGCGGACGCCTTCGCCCGCGTCGAGAAGGACGAGGTCTGGCTCTACAACGCGCAGATTGACGAATATTCCCACGGCAACATCAACAACCACGCCCTCAAGGCGCCCCGCAAGCTGCTGCTGCACCGGTCAGAGATCCGCAAGCTGTTTGGGCTGGCGGCGGTGAAAGGGAATGCGCTGTTTCCGCTGGATTTTCACTGGAAGGACGGCAAGGTGAAAGTGTCGCTGGCCGTGGGCACGGGCAAGCAACACTTCGACAAGCGCGATGACCTGCGGCAGCGGGATGCGGACCGGGAATTGAAGCGGGCGGCGATGCGATACACGAAGGGGAAATGAGGAAATAAAAAAAGGAGGATGGCAGGCGCCATCCTCCAGCTTTAAAAGAGGAATTATCAGGCCTTGGTGGCGTCCGCCGGGGCGGGAGCTTCCTTTTTCCAAGTGCGCTTGGGCGCCTTGGTGACGAGGCCTTTTTTGAGGGCGGTGGCGGCCACCCGCACATAGCGCACCTCGCCGTTGGGCATGACGGCCTTGACGCGCTGGAGGTTCACACGGAACTTGCGCTTGGTGATGGCGGTGATGTGCGTACCGATACCGCCGGCCTTCTTGGCTTTACCCGAGCGCCAGATGATGTTGCCCTTCATCGGGCGTTTACCAGTTATTTCACAAATGCGTGCCATAAACAAATCGTTCGTTAAAGAGTTGCAAAGGATAGCAACGAATTCGCGGCTGACAAGCATAAATTCGACAAGATTTTTGTCCCGGGTTGAGACGGGAATCGGAAAGGCACTGAAAAGCCCATCCCTTCCGCTGTTCAGATCACGTTTCGACCTTTCAGTTTTTCAAAAGGACTCGACGCGATAAAACCGGCCGGTGGCCGGGGTGGAATCATTGAGCTGTTGCAGGCCATCATTGCCGCCGACAGGAGTGCCAAGATTTGACCAGGCCGGATCGGTCAGGGCCTGTTTATATTGCAGTTGATAAGAATGCCAGGACTCGCTCGGGAAGGCAACGGAGGTGTTTGCCCCGCATATGACTGCGCTGAGGCTGAAGGCCGGATCCGGCCACAGGCAGTTGGCCGTGGCGGTGCCGCCAAAACCCGGACCGGAGAGGGTGGCGCCCGTGCCATTGATGATGTGATAGAGCGACGAGGTGCCGTCGCCGCTGGTATTGCCGGCAATATAAACCGTGATCAGGTCATGCACATTGACCTGCTGGGAGCTGGCCGGGGTCTCAATGGCGTTGTCGCAACTGATATTGATGCAGTTGATGAAGACGGCATAGATGCCCAGCCCGTAGGCCTGATGGCTGGTGACCGGGTCGGCCACTTTGTAGGACGCATACCCATTCACGCCATCATGCGACCACGCGGCTTGCGAGGGTGGATCGTACGGCAGTTCCGACTGGTAGAAATAGAGCCGTCCCCAATTGCCATTCCACAAGGTTTGATACTGTTCGTGATGCTCGACAAACAACCCGTACATCGTCACCCGGTTGCCGTTGACGATGAGCCCGTTGTTGCAGGCGTTCTGGGTCCAGCCCACACCGTTGCCATGGTCCGCGCGCCACAGCCAGAGGTTGTCGCCCACCACATCATTGGCGTTGATTTGCAGACAACTCGCGGTGGTGCCGGCGGTGGCGCCGCCCACGCGCATGGAGATATCGTACAGGAAGATCGGGTCACTCGAATGATCCAGCGCGCTGTTCGTGGGGCCCACCTGCAACAAGGTGGGGGATTGCACCGGGCCGGCGTCGAATAACAGTCCGGCCACTTTGACGCCAGCCACGTCAGCGACCACCAGGGCGGGAGTTCCGGTTTGCGGGATAAGGGTGGGGTAACCCAGCCCCAGAATGACGGTATCGGGATTGGTCACCAGCAGGCTGCTGGTGAGCTCGTAAACGCCGGGAGTCAGGATCAGATTCAGCCCGGAGTTCAAGGCGGCATTGATGCTGGCGGCGGTGTCGGCAGCCGGGTTTGCCAGATAGAACTGGCCGAGGGGAATGGACCTGCCGGGTGTCGGGCCGGCGGCCCAAGTGGTTCCCAAGCTGTTCGTTTGCAGGGCCGGGACCCTGACGGCGTAATTTCCATTGGCGTCCAGATACAGATACGGCTTTTCCGCAATCAGCGGGGTGTTGGTGACGACCGTATAGGGCTGCGCCGGCCAGGTTCCCGCCGGCGGGTTGGAAACGCCAACGAAAACCATGTTCCAGACGCCTCCGGACCAGTCCCCCAGCAGGTCGTTGCGGGAGAGCCATTGTTGTTGCGAGATGGAACTCACGGTGGCATCCACCTTGGAATCCGCCAGGAAGCCGCCGCTGGCATAGTTTCCGTCAGTAAAGTTCGCCAGGTCCAGCGTGCCCGCGATATGCATTCGGCGGAGCGCGGTGCCCTGGGACACGGCCCACATCATGTAATCGGCGCCATTGGTTGGAACCACCGCGAAGTTTTCCGCGGACCGCCAGAAATTCTCGGTGGCGTTTTCATTTTCCAAGACTCCATCGGAATGGAGATAGCCGGTAATGGTCACGTCATCGGGCATCTGTCCCAAGCCCAGGATCTGCGTATAAAAACCTACGGGCAGGTCCAGATTGGCGTATTGGCCGGGTTTGAACAACAGAGCGAAACGTTGCGTGCCAAATTGATTGTATTGCTGCACGGAAAATACGTCATCCAACTGGCTTTGGATGTTGGTCATGGTGGGATCGAAGATCAGCACGTTTGGCCCAAAATTGGGGATGAAGCTGACAATCACGGTTCGCGTGATCGTGCCCGGGGTGCCGTCGTGGGTCGTGGCCGAGTAGGTCACGGTGTAAGTGCCGGGGACGGAAGTGTTCACCGTGCTGTTGGAAGCCACCGGCAAGCCGGCCTGGGCGCATAAATCATACGCCGTCGCGCCGGCATCCACATACGGAGTGTTGACCATGAGATTGACGGGGTTGACGCCGTTGAGCGCCATGACGGGCGGGGCCGTATGCAGAACCGAAGCGATGGTGGCAAAATTGGTCAAGGCGCCGTAGGGGTTTTGGGCAACCACCAGGTAATTGCCCGTGCAGGCATCCGTCGGATCCACCAGGGTAAAGCTGCCATTGGTGGCTCCGGGAATGGCGTTGGCATGGTTGTCATACCACTGATAGGTGATGGGCGCCAGGCCATTGACCGAGGCGGTAAACGTCACGTTGCTGCCGCATTGCGGTGTGGCTGATGACGGCGCAATCGCAAGGTCAGTCAGGGTGGGATTGATCACGATCACCACCCGGGTGAGGCTGCCGGGAATGCCGTCGCCGGTCACGGCCGAATACGTAATATCATAGACCCCCGCTTGGCTGGTGTTGACGGTGCCGCTGGTGGTCACGGCCAAACTGGTGCCGGCGCAAGTATCATAAGCTGTCGCGCCTGGATCGGTAAATGTGGCACCTTGGATGACCTGATTGGTGCTGTCTCCGTTCAAGGCCATCAGCGGCGGAGCGGTATCAACGGTCAACAGTTGCACCGAATTCGTGGCGGTCCAGGTGGGACCGGCAGCGATGATTGTGTAAGTGCCACTGTCGGACGGATGCGTGTTGGTCAGGACGAGCGTCGTGTTGGTGGCGCCGGTGATCGGTTGGGACAAAGGATTATACCATTGATAATTCGTGGCCCCGAGTGCCGGAGTGGCGGTGAAGGTGGCTGAACCAAGGCAATTATTGGTGATGCCAGCGGGTGAAATGCCGAAACTTCCGGGCGGCAAAATGCTGAATATCATGCCGCCAATCTGCCCCTGATGCCCCGACAGTCCCGTCCAAGTGCCGTTCACGGTGCCGGTGCCATCCACCACGGCCGAGCCGATTTGCATAAAGGTATTGGTTGAAGGGGCGGTGATGTCGGTTCCCACATTGAGGGTCTTGGTGGCTCCGCCGTAGGTGATGACCCCGGCGTTTCCGGCGCCATCCCACGCCCAGCAGGCATAAAGCGCCACCACATCGCCGGGATTCAGCCCGGTCACATAGAACCCGGCAGTGACACCGTTGTTCACATAGAAACCGTCCCGATCAATCGTGTTATAGGTCGCGGAATTATAGGTGCCGCTGACATTGGTGAAACCAACCCTATAGGTTGAACCGTTCACGCTGAGGGCGGAAAAGAGCATCGGATTGGAGTTGGCCCAATTGAGCCGGTTGAACCCGGCTGGAGTGGAAATAGCATCACCGCTTTCGGCCAGGTCCAGATTCAGGATGTCGCTGTTCCAGACATTGACCATGCGGGTGGCGGTATTCGTTGCATTATCGGCAGTTGAAATAGCGGTATAGGTCAGCGTATAGACGCCCGCGCTGGCGGTGTTCACCGTTCCGTTGGTACTCAAAGTGACAGAACCGCCGCAAGTTTCAATCGCCGTCGCCCCGGGATCGGTAAAAGGAGTGTTGATATGAATGCCCATGGGATTCGGCCCATTCAAAATGACCACCGGGCGGCACGGCCCGACGTTGATGACCAGGGCTCCAAGCTGGCCTTCTTGGTGACCAAGCGGCGTGCCGGCTTCGTCACCATACCAGGAACCGCTGACGGTGCCGTCCGCCGCCGCCGTGGCGGTGCCGACATTTTGCAACGTCTGGAGGCTGGGATTGGCCATTTCGCCGTTATTGGTGACGGTGGTCTGCGTGCCCCCGAAAAAAATGATGGGCGCATGCGAAGCGCCATTCCAAGCCCAGCACGCATACAACGTGACTGGCATGCCCGGAGGCACGTTACTGATGGTGAAAAAGGCGGGACCATTGCCGGAGATGTTATAAAACCCGTCGGCATCCAAGGTGCCAGCGCCGCCATACTCGGCGATGTTCGTCATGGTCAGGCTTAAACCGCTGTTGGCGACGTTGGTCCACAGGTAGCAACTCCCGTTGTTGGCGGCATAGTCCCCGGCGGCAATCCCGAGCTTGGTAAAGCCTGCGCCATTCGAAGCCAGCGCGTTGTTGCCCAAATCCAAATTGATGATTGCCTGCCCCTGCACACTGGACAGCCAGATCAAGCAAGCGAGTGCGCCGAGGAGGACGCATTTCAAGCTTTTGGCGTTTTGGAGGAGGGTGTTGCGGGGCTGACAAGTTGCAGGGGTCATAAGTGAAGGGTTTTTCCAAAGATTCTTAATATTGAGGAGACAGCTTCCATGTCATGGTCACGGGTGAAATCGAGGTCGCGGGCTTGGCCCCCCCAAATGATTCAACCAACCAAGAGGTAAAAGGGGTTCGGCTTTTTAATGGAAGCGCATTATACAGTTCAGGGTTTGATTTTTAATACTACAGATTACATAATGAGTCAATAATTATATTACACAATGGCGACGTGAGGGTGCGGGACAAAATTTTGAAGCCCGGCAAAAGAGCTCATGAAAACGAGGCATGTGCCAGTGGTTTTGACCGATACGACCTATTCTTTCAAGCAACCACGGAGGGCGAAAATTGCGTTTGTGGGTTTCCAAGGTCTTGCACGGCTGTTTTCGGGATAATAGATAACGTGCGGCGGCTGGGCGGGGGCGCGCGGAGTCACTGCCGATTTCTGAGGACCGGTGCCCGCACGAAGGCGGCGAGGTGCTGCGCTTCCCGCCGCAGTCCGTGAGGCCCCGCGCAATTTCGACGATCCGACAAGTCCGCGAAAGACCCTTTTTGGCGCGTCCGCTCGGAGCGCGGGAAGGCGAAGCTTTCAAATCCCGGTGCCGGGCAATTTCTGGCGTGCCTTTGGCGGGCAGCGACCCTATCTTCACCTCGCAATTATGGCTACTTTGAAACCTTTTGCCGCCCTGCGGCCCAAACCGGAACTGGCGGCCCAAATCTGCGAACTGCCTTATGACGTGATGTCAACTGAGGAAGCGCGGGAACTGGCCGCGGGGAATCCGCTGAGCTTTCTGCATGTGAGCAAACCGGAAATTGACCTGGCGCCGGGCACGGATTTGTATTCGCCGACCGTCTATGCCAAGGGGAAGGAGAATTTTGAACGGCTCATCGCGCAGGGCGCGCTGAAGCAGGATGGCCAGCCGGCGTATTATCTGTACCGGCAAATCATGGGCAAGCATGCGCAGGTGGGGTTGGTGGCCGCCGCCAGTTGCGAGGAATATCTCAACCACGTCATCAAAAAGCATGAGCTGACCCGGGTGGACAAGGAGGATGACCGGGTGCGGCACATCGAGACGCTCAATGCCCAGACGGGGCCGGTGTTTCTGACCTATCGGGCAGTGAAGGCATTTGACGCGTTTGTGGCCGAAAAGACCGCTGGCGCCCCGGCGGTGGATTTCACCGCCAAGGACGGCGTGCAGCATACGGCGTGGCTGGTATCCGGCGCGGCCGATAGCGAATTCGTCACGTCGCAGTTTGCGCAGATTCCGTTTTTGTACATTGCTGACGGGCACCATCGTTGCGCGGCGGCGGGCCGGGTTTTCAAATCGCGCCAGGGGGCGGGGCACAGCGGACGGTTCCTGGCGGTGATTTTCCCCCACAACCAGATGCAGATTTTGCCATACAACCGCGTGTTGAAAGATTTGAACGGCCACACGCCGGAGCAGCTTTGGGAGAAGCTTGCGGAGATTTTTGAGGTCAAACCCGGCCGCACAGCCAAACCGGCACGGAAGCATCAACTGGGCTGCTTTCTGGGCGGCAAATGGCGGAAGCTCACGTTCAAGGCGCAGTTCACGGCCACGCAGGACCCGATCGAGGGCCTGGACGTGACGCTGCTGCAAAAGCACGTGCTGGCGCCGCTGTTTGGCATTGAGGATCCGCGCACGAGCAAACGGATCACGTTTGTGGGCGGCATTCGCGGCACGGCCGAGCTGGAGAAGCTGGTGAATGGCGGCGAGTATGCCTGTGCGTTCTCCATGTTCCCGACGGGCATCGAGGACCTGATGAGCATTGCCGACGCCGGCGGCATCATGCCGCCCAAGAGCACGTGGTTTGAGCCAAAGTTACGGGACGCGATGTTCTGTCACCTGATCTGACCAGTATTCTTTTGTGTGGTTCGAAGGGTTCATGGTTAAATAATTCCTGATGTCCTCCATTCGTCTGCAACGCAGTTTGCGCGCCACGTTTGCCGGCCTCGCGGTAAACGTGATGCTGACCGCCGCCAAATTTTTGGCGGGCATCCTGGGCTGTTCGCAGGCGCTGATCGCGGACGCGGTGGAATCGCTGTCCGACATTGTCAGTTCCATCGTGGTCTGGCGGGGGTTGGTGGTGGCGGAGCTGCCGCCGGACGAGGATCATCCGTACGGTCACGGCAAGGCCGAACCGCTGGCGGCGGCGACGGTTGCGGCCATGTTGCTGATGGCGGCCGGCGTGATCGCCTACCATTCATTTCGCGGGATCATTGAGCCGCGGTTGGCGCCCTCGGCCTGGACGTTGCTGGTGCTGGTTGGGGTCGTGGTGGTGAAAGAGCTCCTGTTCCGGTTTGTACTGCGCGAAGCCGAGCGCTCCCGAAGTTCGGCGATGAGGGCGGATGCGTGGCATCACCGGAGCGACGCCATCACCTCGGTGGCGGCGTTCATCGGCATCAGCATCGCGGTGGTCGGCGGCAAGGGCTACGAGAATGCGGACAACTGGGCGGCGCTGGCGGCGGCGTGCTCGATCGCGTTCAACGGCTGGCGGCAGTTGCGGCCGGCGTTCAACGAGTTGATGGACCGCTCGCCCGACCGGGAAATCATCGAGCAGATCAGGCAAGTCGGGGCGATGGTTCCGGGCGTGGGCCGGGTGGAAAAGTGCATTGTGCGCAAAATGGGCTACCAGTTTTATGCGGACATGCACGTGGAGGTGGACCCGCAGATGACGGTGGTTCGCTCGCATGAAATTGCCCACCAGTTGAAGGACAAGGTTCGCGCCGAAATTCCGGACGTGTTGGACGTGCTCGTGCATGTCGAGCCCTTGGGCAATGCCGCCAGGAAAACTCCGGCATGAAGGTGGAGACTCATTTCAAGGGCTGGGCCAAACCGGGACCGGTGCCGCCGGGGGCGGCGGCCCCGCCGCCGGTGTCCGCGCACGAAACGCTGGATGCCATCAGCGGGCATTTCCGGCTGTTCCAACTGGCCGACGGCCACCGTTTTTCCACCGACGATATTTTGGCGGCCTGGTATGGCACAACCTGGTGTCCCACGGCCCGGCGCGTGCTGGATTTGGGGAGCGGCATCGGGACGGTGGGCATGATCTGCGCGTGGCGCTTGTCGGGCGCGCAACTGGTCACGGTGGAGGCGCAGGCGGAGAGCGTGGCGCTGGCGCGGAAGTCGGCGGCCTACAACGGCTTGGGGGACCGGTACGACATTCGGGAAGGCGATTTCCGCGCGGCCGGGGTGCTGCGGGCCGACGAGCAATTCGATCTTATCACCGGGAGTCCGCCATATTTTCCGCCGGCTTCCGGGATCCAGAGCGAGCACCCGCAGAAGCTGGCGTGCCGGTTTGAATTGCGAGGGACGATCGCCGATTACTGCGCGACGGCGGCGCGGCACCTGGCGCCGGGCGGCTGGTTTGCGTGTGTGTTTCCCCATGAGCCCGCGCAACTTGCGCGCGTGGAGGCCGGCGCGAGGGAATCCCATCTGGTCATCGTGCGCAAGCGGCCGGTGGTATTTCGGGAAGGCGATGCGCCGCTGGTGGCGTTGTTTGGCCTGATGCGCGCGGAGGATTTGCCGGAGTGGTTTCGGGGCCAGACCTGGACGGAACCGGACTTGATCATCCGCACGCGCGCCGGGAAAATCCATCCGGAGTATTCGGCGGTGAAGCTGGCCATTGGTTTCCCGCCGTGAATCGGCGGCGCCGGCGGCAAGAATTGGGGATGGAAATTTTTTTGCAAGATACGACGGGGAGGCCAGTAAGAACTTGTGAACGGTTAGCCTGGCAAACGGGTTAGGCAAGGATGAATAAAAGCGCGCCCGAATTGGCCGGGGGCAATATTGGCCGCAGAAAAATGAAACCACGGATGCAAGGCCCCGTCTAAAATTCAGATGAATGGAACTCAGAACTCAAAACGTGACGCGCGCGCATTTACCTTGATCGAATTGCTCGTGGTGATTGCGATCATCGCGATCCTCGCGGCGCTGCTGCTGCCCGCGCTGGCTTCGGCCAAACAGCGCGCGTGGACGACCAGTTGCACGTCCAATCTGCACCAGATTGGTTTGGGCATGCGGATGTTTGCGGACGACAACGGCGAATATTATCCCGAATCGGGCACGGATATTTATTGGGGCACCAACGATTGGCAGCCGCCGAGGGGGTCGGGACTGTGCAGTTGGATGGAACAGATTTTCCCGAACGTGGGAAACACCAATGTTTACAACTGTCCCGGCAACGTGCAGTTGCCGCTGGACATGCAGGGACCGTTCAACTACTTCAATGGCGACCGGGCGGCTTACATCGCCAACGACGGATTTAGCGCGGTCAAGGGCACGCTGATTTTGTATCCGTCGGCTTATGTGTTGTCGGGCGACACGTGCGGCATACCCAAGCAGACGAGTGGCGAAGGCCTGGGCGGCAGTTTCGATCCGTCGGATGCGGACAAGGACGATTACTCGCAGAATTGCGTGGGCGGCCAGGTCAACGGCTCGCCCTATGAACTCTGGCAGGTGCATTCGCTGGGGCAGAACGTGCTCTTTGGTGATGGCCACGTAAAGTGGTATAAGGCATACAGCACAAACGAGATGACCTTCCGGTACGATTCGATGCACGGGTGGGAATGACCAATATCCGGTGCCCTTCCAGGGCCAGGCGGATGCCGGCGAAGGATTTTGTCTCGCCCCGTGGAAAAGCGGACGGCGCATTTCGATTTTGCGTTGGGGGGCGTTTCACGGCTAGAATGTCGGCCGCATGAAAATTGTTCTCGCATACTCCGGCGGATTGGATACATCCGTTCTGCTTTCTTGGATCAAGGCCCAGTACAGCGCGGAAATGATCGCGTTTTGCGCCGACATCGGGCAGGAAGACGAATTGAAGGGGCTGGAGGCCAAGGCCAAAAAGACCGGGGCTGCCAAGATTTACATTGACGATTTACAGGAGGAATTTGCGCGGGATTTCATTTATCCGATGATTCGCGCGGGGGCCATTTACGAGGGACAGTATTTTCTGGGCACCAGCATCGCGCGTCCGCTGATTGCCAAGCGCATGGTGGAAATCGCGCGGAAGGAAAAGGCGGATGCCATTGCGCACGGCGCGACGGGGAAGGGAAACGACCAGGTGCGGTTTGAGCTGACGGCCAACGCGCTGGCGCCGGATCTGCAGGTGATCGCCCCGTGGCGGGACGAGCGGTTTCGCAGCGAATTTCCGGGCCGGCAGCAGATGATTGATTATTGCGCGCAGCACAAGATTCCGGTGCAGGCCAGCGTCAAGAAGCCGTATTCGATGGACCGCAACCTCCTGCACATTTCGTATGAGGCGGGCATCCTGGAAGATCCGTGGTACGACAGCTACGACCTGAAGAACCGCGAGTATTTCACCACGCTGTCGGTGCTGCCGGAGGACGCACCGAACCGGCCGGAATTCGTGGAGCTGGATTTTGTAAAGGGCGACTGCGTGGCGGTGAACGGGAAGAAATTGAATCCGCTGGGGGTGATGAAGGTTTTGAACAAGCTGGGCGGCAAACACGGCGTGGGCCGCGTGGACATGGTGGAAAACCGGTTTGTGGGCATGAAGTCGCGCGGGGTTTATGAGACGCCCGGCGGCGCCATTCTGCAGTTTGCGCACCGGCAGATGGAAAGTTTGACGATGGACCGGGAAGTGATGCACCAGCGGGACGCGTTCATTCCGAAATATGCCGAGCTGGTTTACAACGGCTTCTGGTATGCGCCGGAGCGCGAGGCGCTGCAGGCGTATGTGGAGGAGAGCCAGAAGAACGTCACGGGGACGGTGCGCGTGAAATTGTACAAGGGCAACCTCATGGTGGCCGGACGGAAATCACCGGTGAGCCTGTACAATCCCCACATCGCCACGATGGAAGCCGACCCGACGAAGGCCTACAATCAGGATGACGCCACGGGATTCATCCGGCTGAACGGGCTGCGGTTGAAGGTGGCTGCCCGGGTGCATGGAAAGAAGAAGTGAGCGGCACGCCCGGGGAATTGAAGCGGTTCCGGCCGGGATGGTATTGAAGATTTGAAGCACAGGCGCTCGCGCTGATCAAAGCGCGGGCGCCTGATCGTTTCTTTCCCTGAAGCGGAAGATGGGTGGACGAGCACC
>CAZHIM010000097.1:0-13976 GCA_964532525.1 uncultured Bifidobacteriaceae bacterium | reverse complement strand
AGGGACGGATAAATCGTGACTGCTCCTTTTTACGGCTACAATGTTTTTGGCGCGCTCCAGGTGGGAAATCTCACCAACAACTTGGGATTGGGCGGCACCCGATCCTTAATTTCTGCAGCTTACCACGCATTGGGTGATTCAGGAGTCGTCGCCCCCGCCGAAATGATGGCGATAGGCGACAGCGACAGTTGGGCTTTCATGCGCGGTTCGCGTTACGATTACTTCCACCACGGCCATTTTTCTACACGGCGTTCCCAAGTGGATGCCGTAAAAGTAACAGGGGTCAAGGGTCAGCCGCTGGGCCGGATTCATTCGCGGCCGAACCGGGCGTTTCCGAAACGGGGCCGGGGACGAATTCCAGCAAATCACCGGGCTGGCATTTCAATTCGCGGCAGAGGGCTTCCAAGGTGCTGAAGCGGACGGCCCGCGCCTTGTTGGTCTTGAGAATCGAGAGATTCGCCAGCGTGATCCCGATGCGGTCGGCCAGTTCGGTGAGACTGATGCGTTGCTCCAACATCACGCGGTCCAGATTTAATTTGATGGGCATAACGGCGGCAATTAAACGGTGAGATCGTTTTCCTTTTTCAGCGCGAGTCCCTGGCGAAAAACTTCGCCCAGCGCCAGGACCAGCAGGCCGGTGAAAATCCCCTCCCAGCCGAATTGAAAGTCAAAATGCTTCGAACCGACGACGATGACGGGCCTGGCCTGCGGCGGCGTGAACGCCAGCTTGACGCCCTGGACGGTGGCATGGCTTTCCAAATAGTTGGCCACGGCATGGTCGCGCCAGGTACACGCGGCGGCGGACAGCAGCGCGAAAATGATGATGGTCACTCCAATTTTGTGGACCAAATGCACGCTCCGGTCGGTAAAGCTCTCGCCCAACTCCACGCTCCGGAACAGGCGCCGCAGCAGGTCAAAGAGGACCGTCAGAAAGGCGGCGTAAGCGAGAAACATCGGCAAAGTCGAGGCGCGCGTGAAAGCGAACACGCCCCGGGCGTCCGCCGAGCTTTTCACCGATACGGTGCCTTGGAGGTTCTTGATGGTGATGGTTTCGGCGTTGGTATCGCCGCTCAAGGCGGTGAGGACACCCGCTTCCGGCAGCAATCCCACCTGGCCAAGCTCCATTTCCATTTGGACATTATGGAGCAGACCCGGAACGGCCATCACGACGATGCACAAGGTCAAGATGACAGCCGGGGCGAGGATCTCGAGCACGGCAAACAGGCGATGGAAGAACTTTGGCAATTTATTGGCACTTGTTTTCATAGTTGATTTCATTGATAGCTGAGTTGTTTTATTGAATAACAATAATCTTTTATTGAAATACGTCAAGCCTTTTTATTGATGTTCGATAAATAACCATGAAGAGCCATCGAAAAAAATTTGGTTTGATTAGGTTTTATTAGGTTGGATTCCAAGGGGCTGCAGACCGGATGCAAACGCGCCGGGTGGATTCGTGCGCCAAGCAAAAAAAGGGGGAACGACGGCGGATGGGCCGCTGCGCCGACACGGTTCCGGAGTGTCCCGTCGGCGATGAGCGCCGGGTAGAAGCTGCGAACGGCTATGGCATGACGGCGGATTCATCACGGCCCGATGCGTATCGAGCAGCGGCAAATACAGAACTATTGCATATTTTTTTAAACACTTAGTGATAGTTTTCTGGATATACTTACAAAACAGGCTGTATCGGTAGAATTGGGATCGTCGCCTGCAAGCATTTTGAGGCGACCGGCAGATGGGGCGGAACATTAGCAACGAGAGCTTCTGGCACCACCTGCCGGGGTGCGGGGAAGCTTGGGGACCGTTGTCCGGGGGTATCGCTCCCTGGTCGCTCAACCCCCGGCTACTCGCTTCCAACCCTTCGGGTTGGTGAGGCAGCGCAACCCGGAGGGTTGCCAGAGAGTAGCCGGAGGTCGTAGCCTGCGAAGACCTCCGGTATTCATGCGCAAAATTGACATGCACCCAGGAGGGGTGCAAGAATGCGGACGATCATCATGGGTTCCACATTTTACAGTCTTCATTACCATGTTGTATTCAGTACGAAAGAACGACGGCCATTGATTCGCGCCGAATGGCGGGCACTTCTCCACGAGTATCTCGGCGGCACGGTCCGCGGATTGGGCGGCCTGCCGGAAACCATCGGTGGCGTTGCGGATCACGTTCATCTTCTCATCAGTTTAAAAACCACGGATGCGCCCGCCGATCTGGTGCGGGAATTGAAGAAAGCATCCTCGGTTTGGGCGGCGGAAAATCATGAACGAGCCTTTGGCTGGCAGGAAGGCTACGCCATTTTTACCGCCAGTTGGACGCATTGTGCGGTGCTGCGGCGTTACATCGGCGGTCAGGAAGAGCATCATCGCAAAGCGTCATTTGCGGATGAATTACAGCGACTCTTGGAAAGAAACGGAACCAAATACGACCCAAAATATCTATCGTGAATTTGTGCGGTGCCACGGGGCATGTCTGGCACCGCCTATCGGGGTGCGGGGAAGCTTGGGGACCGTTGTCCGGGGATATCGCTCCCTGGTCGCTCAACCCCCGGCTACTGTCTGGAACGCCTCTGGCGTTCACTGCGCCATCAAGCGTCGCCGCTCCCAACCTCAGCCTTTCTACCGCCCGGCGGCGGTGAGCATTTGCTTGAGCTGGGAATTAAAAGCGTTCGCCTGCAGCATTTTTTCGAGCGTGAGATGCAGGCGGTAGCGCCAGTAATAATTCGGCTGGGCCGGGATGTTGATGCGTTCGGCGGCAACGTCGGCGCGGCGCAGGGTGGCGTCCATGCCCACAAGATCCTGCCATTGGAAAATGCTCCACATGGCGGGCGAGGCGAGATGCTGCCGGACGATGCCCTGCACAATCCACGGTTCGGCCGTGCGCGGCGCTTCGCCGGCCAGGCCGAGTTCGTGGTTGAAGAATTTTTGCGTGAGCGTGCGGTCTTCCTCCCACCAGCCGCGCAGGGTGCTCATGTCATGCGTGGCGGGCGTCACCACGCTCAAGTAGGGCGCGGCGGCCGGACGCGAGAATTCCTGGCCCATGACCTTGGGCATGCGCTGGATTTCCAGACTCAGGAAGCCCAAGTCGCGCATCACCTCCGGCACGCAGGCGGGCACCAGGCCCAGATCCTCGCCGCAAATCAGCATGTCGGTGACGCGCTTGAGGGCGGGGAGCTTCTGCATGGCTTCGCGCATCCAGAAATTATCCTGCCGCCGGAAAAAGTAATCCACGTAAAGCTCGCGCAGCTTCGGCTGCATGTCGGCGGGCAAATGTTTGAAGGACAAGGTGTCCTGCATGGCAAAGCGGAAATGCAGTTGACCATCCGCCTCCAGCAAAATGACGTTGCTGATCAAATCGAACAGTCCGATTTTTAATTTCCTATTCTCGTCGGTCTGCGGGCGGACGGCAAAGGCCTGTTCCACCTGCAATTGCGTGGCGAAGTCCGGCTTGAGGGAATAAGTGGCACCGGGGGACGCCAGCAGGAATTCGCGCCGGACCGCCTCGGCCCGGGCGCCGAACAATTCCTTGAGCACGGCATCGTTGATGAACGGCCGGGTGAGCCGCTCGCGGTCGAGATGGAGGCCGCGCGCCGTCAACTCCCCCGGCTCCAACGGCAGCGCGGGCACGAAATAGCCGAGAATGCCCTCCACCGCGTGCGCCGGACTGCTCCAGATGCGGAAGAAGCCGAGAATGTGGTCAATGCGGAAGGCGTCGAAATAATGGCCCATTTGGGCGAAGCGCTGTTTCCACCACGCGAAGCCGTCGGCGGCCATGCGCGGCCAGTTGTAAGTGGGGAAGCCCCAGTTCTGGCCCTTGGCGGAAAAGGCGTCCGGCGGCGCGCCGGCCTGCAGGTTCATGTGATAGAGCTCCGGCGCCTGCCAGGCGTCGGCGCCGTGCCGATAAACGCCAATCGCCAGGTCTCCCTTCAGCACCAGCCCCGCGGCATGGATATGCGCCGTGGCGTCCTTGAGCTGAAGGTGCAGGTGATATTGGACGAAACAATGGAACGCGATTTCGTCCTGCGGCGTCCAGGCGGCGGCGGATCGTTTGGCCCCGGCAGCGGGGCCGGATTTTTTCGCGGCGACGGCAGGCGCCGGCGATTGCTCCCCGCCGGGCGCGGACTGGAGGTCTGGCCCCGCCAGCGCGGCGATTTTCTCGGCAACGAATTCGCGGTGTTCCGGCCACTGGTTGAAATCGGCGGTGCCGAACTTGTCGCGCAAATGGCAAAAGGCCGCGTAGGGCACGAGCCAGTGCCGGTTTTCGGCGAAGAATTTCTTGAATTCGGCGCTGCCGAGCGTGGCGGTCCGTTGCGAGGGGAAGATTTTGCGGAGGAACGCGAGTTTGGCCTTCATGACGGCCTCATAATCCACGGCGTCCAGCGCGTTGAGCCGCTGGCGCTCGGGTTCCAGCGCGGCGAGCAGCCGGCGGTTTTTCGGGCTGGTGGCGGCGGCGAGGTTGAGATACAGCGGGTGCAGCGCAAAGGCGGAAATGGCGGCGTAGGGATACGAATCCTTCCACGTGCCCGTGGCGCTGGTGTCGTTGATGGGCAGCAGTTGAATCAACTTCAGCCCCACTTTTTTGCCCCAGTCGGCCAGCAATTTCAGGTCGGCAAACTCGCCCACGCCGAAGCCGTTCTCGGTGCGCAGGCTGAAGACGGGAAGGGCCACGCCCGCGCCGCGCCACGGTTCCAGCGGGAGGCGGATGAAGCCGTCGTTGATGAGCACGTGGCGGTCCGGCACCACGCCGTCGCGCAGCGCGCGGTTGGGGCCGTCCTCGAAGCGCACGAAGGCTTTCTTTTCCAGATCAAAGACGCCGAACTTGTAGGCCTGCGGGAAAGTCTGGCCCCGCAAGTCCAGCGCGACGGAGAAATAATCGGCGCCCGCCGGGCGGCCCAGCAGCACCGGCGCCCGGGTGTTCCAGCGGCCGAGGGCGGGCCCGTCGCCGAGCAGGCACAATGTCTGGTGCTTTTTCAAGAGGGGGGCTTTGACGCGGAACGTGTGCGTGGGGCTGGCCGGGGGGACAATTTTGACGGCGGGGAAATTTTTCGCGAACAGGACCTGTTTGAACGGCTCGGTGTAGAAAACGTTTTCCACGTAGCCGGCGTGGTTCCAGCTATCCAGCACCAGCAGTTCGGTGCAGTCGAATTGATCGGGCACGAAGGTCCGGTCCCGGCCCCAGTCGGTGGAGCGGGAACCGTCGGCGAGGGCGAGCGCGTAGGAGTAATTCACGGCCAACCGCGCGGCCTGCACGGTCAACGGGATGGCCACCTGCCAGTGCCCGGCGTCCACATATTGCAGGGGCACCGGATGCGCCGGGAGGGGATGGCTGCCCACCAGCCAGAGGGATTGGCCGGGATGCGTGCTGAAACGGATCCGAAACGTGATCGTCATGCGAATAGTATTAACATTGGACGGCCGGCAACGCCAATTCGCATGAAAATGCCAACCGGCGTGGTGGCCTGGTTCTTATTGAGGCTCGCACAATGACGGCCCGCGGGTTTCAGCCCGCTTCAGCATCCAAAAGCACAAGACCCATGACCGGCCCAAGCCGCTTGAACTTTGCACACCGAAGCGGCGTGAACGCCACGCGCCGACCCGCTCGACGCGTGTCACCCGATTCAGTGCGCGCCCGCGGCCTCGGCGGGGAGTGCCGCGCGGGCCGGGCGCTTAAAGTTCACGAGCAGCAGCGTCAGCAGCGCGGCCAGACACATGCTGGCGCCGCCCACGACCAGCGCGCCCATCGGTTCGCTGTGCAGGAAATGCTTGAGGATGGCGCCCAACAAGCCGGACGCAACGACCTGCGGCAGCACAATGAAGAGATTGAACATGCCCATGAGCACGCCGACCTTATCCTTGGGCAGGGCGGGCGCAAGCATGGCGTAGGGCATGGACAGAATGCTCGCCCAGGCGATGCCCACCGCGGTCATGGTGATGAGGAGCTGATATTTATCGCCGGCCAGCGGCACGGTGGCCAGCCCGATTCCGCCGATGAACAGGCACATGACGTGCATCAGCTTGGGCCCGGTATATTTGGTGCCCCACAGCAGCACGAAGGAAAACCCGAAACAGACGGCGTTGTAAGCCGCGAAGCAAAAGCCCGACCAGGCGCCGGCGGCTTCCATTTCCGGCGAACCGGCGGTGGCGTGGAAAATATTCTTGGCCACGGCGGGCGAAAAATAGACCCACATGGCAAACATGCCGATCCAGGTGAAGAATTGGACCACGCCCAGTTCCCACATGCGGCGCGGCAAATGGCCGACGAGCACCAGGACATCCCCGAGGCCGAGCGTCCAGTCGAACTTCCGGGACCGGATGGCGGCGAGCTCGGCGGTGGTGGGCGGATATTCCGCCGTGCTGAAGACCGTCCACAACACCGCGCCCATGAAGGCCGCGGCGCCGATGTAAAACGAGAGGCGGACGGATGCGGGAATGTGGTGGGTGGCGTCCGCGGCCACGTGAAATTCGTTGGTCAGCAGCCATGGCAGGGCCGAGGCCACGGTGCCGCCGAGGCCGATGAAGAGGGATTGAATCGCGAAGCCCTGGGAGTTCTGCTCGTCCGGCAGGTTGTCCGCCACGAGGGCGCGAAAGGGCTGCATGCTGGCATTGATGGTGCCATCGAGCACCCACAGCAGGCCGGCCGCCATCCAGACCGCGGAGCAATTCGGCATGAGCAGCAGCGCCAGCGACGCCAGAATGGCGCCCGCGAGGATGAACGGGCGCCGGCGGCCCAAGCGCGTCCAGATGCGGTCGCTGGTCTGGCCGATGAGCGGCTGGATGATGACGCCGGTGACCGGCGCGGCCAGCCACAGGAAGGCGAGCTTGTCCGGGTCGGCGCCGAGGTAACCGTAGATCGAACTCATGTTGGCCATCTGGAGGCCCCAGCCGAACTGGATGCCCAGAAAGCCGAAGCTCATGTTCCAAATCTGCCAGAAGCTCAGGCGCGGTTTTTGCATGTCCCTATTAAAGATGACTCCGAAGAATATGGAAGCGGCGAATCACTTCGCCGCCATCGCATTTATTGCGCGGTGGTAGATCCGCCATTCAAAGCCGTTCAGGTGCAGGGCGGGCAGCGGACTGTTTTCGGAGCTTGGCCGGCCGCCGATGCGCACCGGCGCAAAGCCGGCGGCCTCTTGCAGGTCCACGGTGCCCTGGAGCGGCCGGTTGGAGAAGTTGATGGCCACCAGGAATTCATCCTTGCCGTCGGCGCGCACGTAGGTCACCAGCGTGGATTCGCTGGAATTATGCAGCCAGCGGACGTCGTGGGTGCGGAAGGCGGCGTTCTGTTTGCGGAGCTGGATGAGATCGTGATAGATGCCGCGGAACGGCGGGCGGTCGGTCTGATGGGGATGCCAGCAAATGGTGAACTTGTCGAAGAGGGCGGGATCGGCCGATTCGGTGGCGTCGCCGGCCTCCATGCCGTTGTAAATGAGCGGCACGCCGTCGAGCGTGAACATGAGCGCGGACGCCGCCAGCGCGCCGTTCATGCCGTAGCGTTCGATGGCGCGGGTTTCATCATGATCGTCGGAAATGCGCAGGTGCAGGGCGCCCTTGGGATTTTGCGCGCAGCTTTGCTCCCAGGAACGGCGGAGATTGGCGGCGGGGGCGTTGTGGCTGATGACGTCGTTCAGGGTCCACATGAGCTTCCACGAATAATCCACGTCGAAGGCGTTGGTCAGCAGGTCGGGCTTTTCCCCCTCGTCCAGCAGCATGATGTCCGGCTTCACGGCAGAGAGCTCGGCGCGGGCCTGGTCCCAGAAATCGGTGGGCACCATCGGGGCCGCATCGCACCGGAAACCATCCACGTCGCACTCCTTGATCCAGTATTTGAGCATGGTGATCATGTACTGGCGGAGCGCGGGATTGGCATAATTGAGGCCGGCGACATCGGTCCAGTCGGGCACGGGGGAAATGACATGACCGGCGGCGTCCTGCTTGTAAAAATCCTTGTTGGTCATCATGACGCTGTCCCAGGCCGTGTGGTTGGCGACGAGGTCCATGATGACTTTCATGCCGCGCTGATGGGCGCCGGCGACGAGCTGCTGGTAGTCGGCCAGCGTGCCGTAGTGGGGATCAATGGCGTAATAATCGCGCACGGAATAGGGGCTGCCGAACTCGCCCTTGCGGCCTTTCTCGCCGATGGGGTGCACGGGCATGGTCCAGAGAATGTTCACGCCGAGGTCATGCAAGTCATCCAGCCGGGCGGTGACGCCGGCGAGGTTGCCGGCGGGCGAGAATTCGCGCGGGAAAACTTCGTAGATGACGCCATTGCTGAGCCAATCGGGAGAGGTCCGGCCGGGAACAGCCGAGACATCGGCGTCCGCCCGGGCAATGGGTGAAAACAGGATTTCAGCGGCGGCCAGCAAGCACAGGCCGTTGATGAGACGAAACAGGTTCATAAATTTAGAGCCCTGGAGGGCATCGCGGCGGCAACTTCCTTGACTATACAGTCCGCGATGATAACGACCCGGAACAGCCATGCAAGTATATCAGTTTTGCGGAGTATGTTGGGTGAACCAGTTTATGTCGGTCTGGTTCGAATATTTGGCGTTGGCCGGGTAGTTGGCGCCGTAGGTTACCGGCACCACGCCCAGGTGCATCCTATACATTTCCGAATGGCCGTCCGCAAAGGAGATGCCGCTGGCCCCGCCGTGATTCATGCCGGGCAATTCAATAAAAGTGGACGACGTGGAATTAAAATAGAATGAACCGTCGTCTATGCTGTCGGGATGCTGATCCAGCAGCAACCAGCAGTCGGACGGTCCGGGCGTGTGAAGATCGGAGAATTTCTTGGCGTTATAAAACCAGGATTGTCCGGCATAGTACTTCACGCCGCCCCCGATGGCGGCGTCCATGGCGCAACTGCGATCCCGATTCACCCAGCCCACCGCATGCTGCGCGCTGCTCGCATAGGTGTCGGCGGGACAATGAAAAATGGCGATGGTTTTGGCGATGTAATCGCCCAGCGAGGAAAGCTGGTCGTTGACAAAGAAGGCCGTGTTGGTGTTGTAGCCGCTCGTCGTCCAAGTGAGGTAATCCTGTTGCGAACTGTAAACCCAGCTGCAGGTGGTTTGCACGCCGGTGGCATTGCGGTCGCCATTATATGCCAGGATTCCATTGTTATCATTGGCATACATTTGCCAGGCCAGCGTCAACTGCTTGTAGTTATTGAGGCAGGTGATGGCCTGGGCCTTCCGCTTGGCGGCGGCCAGGGCGGGCAGGAGCATCGCCGCCAGAATGGCAATGATGGCGATGACAACCAGCAACTCAATGAGGGTGAATCCAGGGACGACCCGGATACGCCTGCGGCTGGATCTATGGTGGTTCATTTGAGATTGCCGGTTTGGGCCGGGATGGCCCAAACCGGCGTAAACGACTCGTTAGGGATTGATCAGCCGGAAAAACTCCTGCTGGTTGGTTTGCGGCCACACAAAGGAGTTCGTGCCGCTGGTGGATTCCACCTGCACCCAATCGGGGCTGAGCAGATTCGTGGAATATTGCAGATAGACGCCCGGACGCCCGAGCCAGGTGAGGGCGAATTGGCCGTGGACCGGCGCCGCGATGGCCAGGTTGCCAAAGGGCGGTTCGGTCGCGACCGGCAGATTGGTCTGTTGCATCCCGAAGATATCCACCGGGAAAGTATAGGCCCCCACGGCTCGAATCCAGCGCGTATGATTCAGGTTGGGACTGGCCTCGTTATCGGCGTTGGTGTTGTTGTCGGAGTTGACATTGTGAACGATCCCATACTTATAGATGGTTTCCAAGGGGCTGCCCGCCGGGAAGTCATAGGTGCCGGTATAGAGCGAGCTGCCCACGGGATTGTTCTGGAGCACATACTCGGTGTAGTCAAAGGAGCCCAACAGCGGGTCGGTCCAGCTATACCACGCCGGCGTGGTGAAGTAGCCGTTGATGATGACGGCGTCGTTCGCGGGATTGAAGGGCACGCCATAGATATCCACCACGTTGGCCATGTTGACGGTGAATGTGACCGTGGTCGGAACGAGCAGCACGTTGTTGGGGTCCGTGTTGTTCCAAAACACCACCGGCAGAACCTGCGCCGTGGAAGCCAGGGCGAAGTACCGATTCTGGATGCTTTCCCACACGGCATTGGCGGCGACGCCGGCCGGATTGATCTGGAACTTGTACTGTTCGCCGGTGCCCGGCGGATTCGGATCGGTGAAGGTTCCGATATAAAGGTTCGTGTTGGCGGGGCTGTTGGTCAGCACGAAGGTTCCGGCCACCCACTGATTGCCGGAGAGGCTGGACTGGAACGTGCCGGCGGCGGTTACGGTATCACCGTTGGCCGGAACGAAGGCGCCGTCCGCCAGGGGCGCCGTCATATCCACCTGGAAGGTGACGGGCGTGGCGTAAACGTTGCTGGCGTTGTTGAAATAGGCCACCGGCAGCACGGCGTAGTTGGTGGGCGTGACCAGGTTCCGGTTGGCCGTGGTTTCATAGTTGTCAGTGGTGCCGGCGACGATGACGTACTTATACTGGTACTGGGTGCCGGGATAATTGCCGTCCGTAAAGCTTCCCGAGTAGATGTTCGACTGGGCGCTGGTGGGATTGTTGGTCAGGATGATCCCGGGGGCGGTCCAGACCGGGTTTTGGAAGGAACCAAAGACTTCGATTTGGTCGCCGTTGGTGAAATTGCCGAGATAGATCTGGGGCGCCAGGTTGATCTGGAAGACCACGGTGTTGGTGGTGGCGCTGGGCGTGGCAGGCACATCGCTGTAATAGGCCGGCTCCAGCACCGTCGAGCCCGCTTGCAGCGTAAAAGACCGGTTGACAATGGTCGCGATATTCTCCAGCTCGTTGGAGGAGTTGGACACGCTCACATAGCCGTATTTGTACTGTTCCACGGTGCCGGCGGTGTCCGTATCGGGAGCGGTGCCGCTGTAAATGTTGGGATTGGCCGCGGTCGGATTATTGGTCAGGCCGAAAGGCGACCAAGTCGGCGATTCAAACGTGCCCGCGACATACACGGTATCGCCGTTGGCCGGCACAAAGTTGCCGAGCGCGAGCTGCTCGGTCATATCCACCTGGAAAGTGACATAATTGGTGGTCACGACAGTGGGATCGAAAACGTAATTGGCAAAGGCCGTCTGGGTGAACGGATTCCAGCCCTGGGTGCCGGAATCGTTGCCGGCGACCGCCTCGGTCGAACGGTAGCCGGTTTGGCTGACGAGCGAGCCAAAGATGCGAATGTTGGCCGTGACCCCGGGCGTCAGGCCCAGGTCGGCGGCGGGAACGGTCAAGGTGTAGAGAGGCGTGCTTTGGCCGGTAATATAATCCAAACTGCCGCTGTCGCCATTGGCCAAACCAAATAAGCTGGTGTAGGAATCGCTGAAGGAGAGCGCGTAGGCGGGCTTAAAGCCGCTGGCGAAGGTCATCACGCTCTGGCCCGAGCCGCTGTAACCGGAAACGATCGTGCGGCCACCGTCGCCGTCATCCAAGAAACCGGACGTGCTGGTAAAGCCGCCGCTGCCCGTGTCAATATAGAGGGCCAAACCGTTGCCGCTGAAACTGCCCCCCGTGAGAGTGATCGTAAAAGTGATATTGGTGCCGTTGTCGGTGACCGAGAGGGAGCCGGTGCCCACCGGCCCGCCAAAGCCGGTGTTTCCGTTGCCCGCATAGTTAGTGGCCTGCGCCGGGATCACAGACATCAGACCGCCCGCCAATAGCGCCGCCAAGATCGAGATTCTTTGAATTCTAGTTTTCATGCGCGATGATTAAACGTTTTAGGTTCGGTTGCTGTGGATTACTATCTGAACATAGCATGCTCTGCGCGGCCTGCTACCGCATCTTTGTGCGGTGGGGCGGCCCGCAGAAAAACCTTTAGAATGCGCGCGTGATGTTCAAACTCACCGCCCATCGGCGGTTAAACCGCAAAACCGTGCGACGGATCGCGAAACATCTTTTCCTGCGATTAGCGGCCTGCGGCGGCCTGCTGGGACTGCTGATGGCGCCGCCGGCGGGGGGACGGGCGCAAACTGCGACCAACCAGGCCGATTGGCAGGCGCAAAGCATTTACCAAGTGATCACCGATCGGTTTTACGACGGCGACCCGGCCAATAACAACGCCGACGGCAATTACCAGCCCGCCCGGCCGTGGGCCGTCCACGGAGGCGATTTCAAGGGCTTGGAACAAAAGCTGGATTATATCAAGGCCTTGGGCGCCACGGCGATTTGGATTTCGCCCATTGTGGAAAACGCCAACGGCCAATTTCACGGGTACGCCGGCCGCGATTTCTACCGCGTGGACCCGCATTGGGGCAGCCTGGCCGACTTGCAACATCTGGTGCAAACGGCGCATGCGAAGGGCCTGCGGGTGATTGACGACATCGTCTGCAACCATGGCGGCGGGTTGGTGTACAGCCGGGACCCGGGCTATCCGGCGTTCGTGACCCCGCCGGCCGGTTACAACCTCGCCTACCGCCACGCCCGGCAGTATGCCCCGCCGTTCAACACCAACGCGGTGAATCCGGACCTGACGAACCTCTTCCACAACCAGGGCAACATCCCGGACTACGACGTGCCGGAGCATTATCAACTGGGCGCGCTGTCCGGGTTGGACGATTTTCGCACGGAATCGCCTTACGTCCGCTCAAACATGGTGGCGATTTACGATTATTGGATCCAGGCCGCGGGCTTTGACGGCTACCGGATTGACACGGTGAAGCACGTGGAAAATGGCTTCTGGCAATACTGGTGCCCGCGAATCCGTGAGTTTGCCGCCGCGCGCTGCGGCAAGCCGGACTTTTTCCTGTTCGGCGAAGTGTACGCGGGCAGCGAGTCGCTGTGCGGCTCCTACACCGGCCGCCGCGCCGGCGGACCGTATGAACTGGATTCGGTGCTGGATTATCCGCTGTATTTTCTGAGCCGCGATGTCTTTGCCACGGCCACCGGCGCCACCGGCGAGATTGACCGCCACTACGCCAACGTGGCGGCGGATTATGACCCCAACGCGCAAATGCGGCTGGTGACGTTCCTGGACAATCACGACCAGCCGCGCTTTCTGCACGCCGGCACCACGAACCGCCTGGCGGTGGCGCTGGCCTTTCTCTACACGGCGCGCGGCATCCCCTGCCTGTACTACGGCACTGAGCAGGCATTCAACGGCGGGAACGATCCGTATGACCGCGAGGACATGTTTGCGGGGCAATTCAAGGACCCGGGACTGGCGGGCGTGGACAGCTTCAACCTCACCCACCCGCTGTTTCAACTGGTGGCCCGGCTGAATAATTTCCGGCGCCTGTATCCGGCACTGTCGCTGGGCACGCAAGCGAGCCTGTGGCACAACCCCACCGGCCCGGGGCTCTTTGCTTATTCCCGGCGGCTGGGCACCCAGGAGGTGTTCGTGGTGTTCAACACGGCGGGCGCCGCCCAAACGCTGCCCGGCGTGCGGCTGACTTATCCCCCCGGCACGCGGCTGGCAAATCTGCTCGATCCGCGGGAAGTCATCACCGTCGCCGCGGGCTCGCGCGCCCCCTCGCTCACCGTGCCGGCCACCACGGCCAAACTCTTCCTGGCGCAGGCGCAAGTGCGGCCGCTGGATCCGGTGGTGACCGCCAGTGACCCGCCGCACAGCGCCGCCGGCGTGCCCCCGGGATCGCCCATCGTTTTGACCTTCAGCCAGCCGATGGACACGAACAGCGTCCAGTCGGCTTTCAGCCTGAGCCCGGCCGCAGACGGGACGTTCGCCTGGTCGGCGGCGGAAGATGCGCTGACGTTCACGCCCGGCGGCGCGGGGCTGGCGCCGTTGACGAACCTGGTGGTGCGCGTGGAGGATTCGGCCCGGGCGGCGGCCACGGGCAACACCCTGTACGCGGCCTATGAATTGAAGTTTGCGACGGCGGGGAACGCCCGCGCCGCCGCGGCGGCGCCGGCCTCGCCCTGAACCCGAAGCTGGAGGGACGAACACCTCACCCCGCCCTTTCCAAGAACCCAGAAAACATTCAACCTTCGACATTCAACTTCCAACCCTGA
>CAZHIM010000096.1:0-14282 GCA_964532525.1 uncultured Bifidobacteriaceae bacterium | reverse complement strand
CGCCCAATAACCGGTCCACCCGCAGCCAACCGGGCCGGTGCTCCGGCGCGGCCAGATACCAAGCCAGACTGCTCCATGATGAAATCGTGCCGATCCACATCGTCCAAGAAAATGTCCTCCCGCCGGTCGCCGCGACTCATCACATGATACCTGGCCCCGGCATATTCAACGCGGCGTTGGCGTGGCATGGCCGGCAGGCTAATGCCCCCTGACCAATTCTGGCCATCACAAAATGAACCAATCTATGGGTTGACCCCTTTAATTCCATTCCAATTGCCAAAGTCGGGCCAGGCCCAATTCGGCCTCTGCCCACCGAACCTGTCCGGATACACAGGCCTCGTTTTTATGTTTTTTTTGCCGGGGGACAAGCTGTCCCCGCCCCGGCCGGAAATACACAGGCCTCGTTTTCATCCTCCGTCGCCAAGGCTATGGAGGACAGGTGGTCTTTTTGCCGCCCAATTCGTGTCTTCGTGTCTTCGTGCGAAATACGCATGCCTTTACACCTTGCGCCTCACTCAAGCTCCGCGTTGAGCGATTTCGCGTGGCCGCGTTTGATTTGCAATGCCGCCATCTTGCCGCCGTAGCGAACCTGGCAATGGCCGTCGCCGGAAACATTTTTCACCGTGGCGCTCACGAGGCGGCCCGCGCGCCAGGCAAAGCTGACTTCATAGCCGCCGCGGGCGCGCAGTCCGGAAATCTCGCCGTCGGGCCATTCGCCGGGCAGCGCCGGCAGCAGTTCAATCTGGCCGGTCTGCGATTGCAGCAGCATTTCGGCGATGGCGGCGGTGATGCCGAAGTCGCCGTCCAATTGCACGGGCGGGTGGAGGCCAAAGAGATTCGGCGAGGAGTTCCGCGCGGCGAAGAACTGCCGGAGCATATTGTAGGCGTTCTCCGGGTCGCGCAGCCGGGCGTAGAGGGAGCCGCGCCACGCGAAGGACCATTCGCGCACGTCGCTGCCGGAGTCAATGCCGCGGGCGTCGAGGGTGACTTTGGCCGCGGCGGCCAGGGCGGGCGTTTGCGCCACAGTGATCTGCGTGCCGGGATAGACCGCGAACAGGTGCGACGTGTGCCGGTGATGGTCGTTGCGGGTGTCCAGCTCGGGGGACTGCGGATTGTGCTGCTCGTGCAGCCATTCGAGCAACTGGCCCCAACTGCCGACGCCTGGAGTGGCCAGATGATCACGCATCGCGGCGATGCGGTCGCGGTAATCCCGGTCGGCGCCCAGGACATCGGCGGCCTGCACGTAATGGGTGAACAGGTCCCAGACAATCTCCTGGTTGTAGCTCACGCCGTCCTCTTCCGGGCCGTGCTCGGGGGACCAGCCCTTGGGCACCACAAGTCGTCCATCCGGCAGCGTCTTCAGGTGGTCGTCCCAGAATTCGCAGGTCTCCTTCAGGATGGGATAGGCCACGGCGCGCAAATAATGCCGGTCCTGGCCGAAGGCGTAATGCTCCCACAAATGCTGGCAATACCACGCGTTGGCCGTGTTATCCCAGCGCCAGCCCATGCCGCCGGTGATGTTGTGCGAGGTGCGGATGGCGAAACCGCGGCGGGTGAAGCAGCCGTCGGCGGTCTTGAACTCCGGCGCGGCGGCGGTGGCTTGGCGCCAGGCGGGGAGCTGGCTGGCAATCAGGTCGAAAAACGGCTCGTGGCATTCGGCCAGGTTGGCCACTTCCACCGGCCAGTAATTCATCTCGACGTTGATATTCGCGTGGTAATCGCTGTGCCAGGCCGGCGAATTGTTATCATTCCACAGGCCCTGGAGATTGGCCGGCAAACCACCCGGGCGCGAACAGGAAATCAGCAGATAGCGGCCATATTGGAATTGCAGCGCGGCCAGCCCGGGGTCGGGCGCGGCAAATGCGGCGAGCTTGCGCTGGTCGGTGGGCAGAGCCCGTTGCGCATCGCTGGCCGCACCCAGGCTCAGGCCCACGCGGCGGAACAACGACTGGTAATCCTGGACATGCGCGGCCGCCAGTTGGGCGACCGTGCTTTTGGCCGCGGCGTCAAGCTGCGCCGTGATGCGCGCATGCGGATCCTCGCCATGATAATGTCTGGCATAGTCAAAAACGTAATCCGTGCCCGCGCCAATCAGCAGCGTGACGCCGTGGCAATGGCTGAACGCCAGCCGGGAGCCCTCCGCCGAAACCGTTCCGCCGTCCGCCAGCACCAACACTTGCCATTCGTAGCGCAGCGCGTTGTTGAGCGTGCCGCAGGCAGTGATGCGGTTGTCGGCAAAGATGATTTTGCCATCGTGGGAATCCTGCAACTCGATGCTGCCGGTGTAGCCGTTTGGATCATCGGTCTGGAAATCCGCCACCATGACCTGCGCGGGGTGGCTGCAAAAAAACTGGCGCCCAAAGCCGGCGCCGCCGGTGTGATAGCTCACCCGGGAAACCGCGTTCGCCAGGTCGAGGCCGCGCCGGTAGGCGGTGACGTTGGTGTGGCCGGGCAGGTTCACATAGACATTGCCGAGCACCTGGTAGGAGCCCATGGTCCCATCCTCGCCGGAAATATTCTCGCCGCCGGTCCAGAGGCTGTCGTCATTGACGTTGATGCGCTCGCGCGCCGGGGCGCCGAACACGAGCGCGCCGATGCGCCCGTTGCCGATGGGCAGCGCCTCGTCCATGGGTTTGTCGTTGGCGGCGGGCTGTTCATACCAGAGCGTCAGGTCCGGCTGCGCAGCCTCCGGCAGGGCAGCCCCGGCGGACCAAAACGACAGCGCCACGAAGCAGGCGGCAAGGTAAAGGCGTTTCATGGGTGCGGGAATGAAAACAGGTTCCGCGGACGGATTCAACGCAAACCGCGCCCCTGAGCCGGAACGGGGTGGGGACAAAATCCTTCAGGGGTGTCCAAAGCTGGAATGGCTGAGCATATTCCAATATGGCGGACCGCGGCTGTGTCGCAGACCAGCCGCAGCAAGGCGGCCAGCCAGAAAACCTGCCGAGTGGCGCGGGCCATTGAATTGCGAACCTTGCTGCGGCCGGCTTTCAGCACAGCCGCGGTCCGGCCCCAGCTTGCATCTGCGTTTCCCAAATAAACGAACCGCGTTTTTAAGGCCTTTTCAGTATCGTCCTGGATTCTGTCTCACGCCCGCAGGAACGATTCAGTTCAACCACAGATGAACACTGTTCTTACTTTCATTTGAATAAACGAAGCACCTCACGCCTGCCCTCTCCATGAACCTCAAAGCAATGTCAGTATTAAGAAGCTCGCCCTCACCCCGGCCTTCCCCCGAGGAGAGGGAGGAACGGTTTCCGCGTTTTGGCGATGGCGCGACGCTGGATTTGCGAGTGGTTCATGGGGTCAATGCGCGAAATGGTTCGGGAAATTCTCTCCCCATTTTGCTCCGCCGGCTCCGCAAGACGCGGCGAGTGAGAAACGCTCCCAGCTTTTCGCCATGGCAAAAGCCGTTTCAGCTCAGGGACAGTGTCAAGATGCGCCCCTGCGGAATTCGCCCGGCGCGGCGGCTTGTATTGCCGGCACGTTCCGTTATTCTTTTACATCATGGATATTCCAAAAGCTTTTGACCCGCCGCCGCGGCTGCTGATGGGACCGGGACCGAGCGACGTGGCGCCTTCCGTTTTGCAGGCGATGTCGCGTCCGCTGGTGGGGCATCTGGACCCGGCGTTCGTGAAGTTGATGGAGGAAGTCAAGGCGATGCTGCGCCAGCTGTTTCTGACGCGGAACGAGCTGACGTTTCCAGTGAGCGGCACGGGCAGCGCGGGCATGGAATTCTGCTTCGTAAATTTGCTTGAACCGGGCGACGAGGTGGTGATCGGCGTGAACGGCGTCTTCGGAATGCGCATGTGCGACGTTGCCGAACGCTGCGGCGCGCGCGTGACGAAGGTGGAGTCGCCGTGGGGCCACATCATCACGCCGCACCAAATCGCCGAGGCGCTGAAGAAAGTTCCCAAGCCCAAGCTGGTGGCCATCGTCCACGCGGAGACGTCCACGGGGGCCCTGACGCCGGCGGAGGAAATCGGCAAGCTGGTGCGGGCGGCGGGCTCGCTGTTCGTGCTGGACACGGTGACCTCGCTCGGCGGCTGCCCCGTGCGCATGGATGACTGGTTGGTGGATGCCTGCTACAGCGCCACGCAAAAATGCCTGAGCTGTCCGCCCGGATTGGCGCCGGTCTCGCTGGGGGCGCGGGCGCTGGCGGTGGCGTCCAAACGGAAACGGAAGGTCCAAAGCTGGTACTTGGATGTGAATTTGCTGGCGGCGTATTGGGGGCAGGAGCGCGTGTACCATCACACCGCGCCGGTGACGATGAATTACGGGCTGCACCAGGCGCTGCGCCTCATCCTGCAGGAGGGACTGGAGAACCGCTGGAAGCGGCACGAGCGGAATTATCAATCGCTCAAGCGCGGGCTGTCGGCCCTCGGCCTGGAAATCGTCTCGCAACCGGGGCACCAGGTGTGGTCGCTCAACGCCGTGGGCGTGCCCGCCGGAGTGGACGAACTGGCGGTGCGCAGGCAGTTGCTCGCGGATTACAACATCGAGATCGGCGCGGGACTGGGACCGCTCAAGGGCAAGATCTGGCGGATCGGGCTGATGGGCGAGACTTCGAAGCAGGAGAACGTGCGAACGGTGTTGCAGGCGCTGAAAAAAATCCTGAAAAAGTAGCCGCCCTCCGCGGAAACCGGGCCGCCCCGCGGAGATAATGTTTTGCTTGGTTTTCGGCCGGGCCGCCCGGTTATCTGCATTGTCTTCTGACAACGGGGCACTGCGCCACCGGCACCGGTCACTTGCACCCCGCTCGCAACTCGCGAGTCACCCAAGACCGACGCGCCCCAACCACCCTTGCCCCGCCCATGAGACAATTGCAAGCGATTGGCCTTCAAATACCTAACGCTGGCGGCCCCAATTGGATGTTGGGGAGCGCTGGCGCCGGAGGCAGTCGGGCAGCAGCCGAAGGGGAGGCGTTGTCAAAAAATGCGAAGCTATTGTCAATTTTGGAGAAGAATTCCCAGGGCGCTTGTATCAGTTTTAAGGTGCGGACTTTGTGGTATTCTTAAATACCATTTATAGACCACAAAGCCTCGCACCAGAATAACAATTATTCATACTCACGAAATATATGCACGCGAGAACATTACTCCCTGCCAAACTCACCACATTCTTGTTATGCCTGTCAGCCGCAGCCGCGGCACGCGCAGGCGACGCCGACCTGCAGATTCCCCCGCTGACGACGGTGAAGTTTGACGGCCTGTGGGGCGTCACCGGCATTCAATTGATGTACATGGGCATCGTGATGTGCGCCATCGGCGCGATCTTTGGCATCTGGCAGTACAAGCAGACCAAGGCGCTGCCGGTCCACAAGTCCATGGCCGACGTCTCCCACACGATCTGGGGCACGTGCAAAACCTATCTATTCCAGCAGGGCAAATTCCTCGCCATCCTCTGGGTGCTCATCGCGGTCTGCATCTTCGGCTACTTCAAGATCCTGCAGCACAAGGAGCTGAGCGATGTGCTGATCATCCTGATGGCTTCGGTGCTGGGCATCCTCGGCAGCTACGGCGTGGCTTGGTTCGGCATCCGCATCAACACCACCGCCAACAGCCGCACGTCCTTCGCGGCGCTGAAAGGCAATCCCATTGACACGGTGAGCATTCCCCTGCGCTCGGGCATGAGCGTGGGCCTGCTCCTGGTGTGCGTGGAATTGTTCTTCATGATCTCCATCCTGATCTTCCTGCCCAAGGAACTCGTCGGCCCCTGCTTCATCGGTTTCGCCATCGGTGAATCGCTCGGCGCCAGCGCCCTCCGCATCTGCGGCGGCATCTTCACCAAGATCGCCGACATTGGCTCGGACCTGATGAAGATCGTCTTCAAGCTGCCCGAAGATGACCCGAAGAACCCGGGCGTGATTGCCGACTGCACGGGCGACAACGCGGGCGACTCGGTGGGACCGACGGCGGACGGTTTTGAAACTTACGGAGTGACGGGCGTGGCGCTGGTGGCGTTCCTGGCCCTGGCCCTCGCGGGCAACGCGCCGCTGTGCGCGACGCTCATCATTTGGATCTTCACGATGCGCGCCCTGATGATCGCCACCTCGCTGATTTCGTATTTTCTGAATGAAGCCCTGACCAAGGCCAAATACGCCGGCAAAAAGGATTTCGACTTTGAAGAGCCGCTGACCCACCTGGTGTGGATCACCTCGCTGGTGTCCATCGCGGTAACCTTCGTGGCCAGCCGGCTGCTGTTGCACAACCAAACCGGCATTGACGATTCCCGGCTGTGGTGGGTGCTCGCGTCCATCATCTCCTGCGGCACGATCGCCGGCGCGGTGATTCCCGAATTCACCAAGGTCTTCACCAGCACCAATTCCCAGCACGTCAAGGAAGTGGTCAACTGCTCCAAGCACGGCGGCGCCTCGCTGAACATCCTGTCCGGCTTCGTCGCGGGCAACTTCTCCGCGTTCTGGATGGGCTTTGTGATCCTGGGCCTGATGTTCTGCGCCTGCATGCTCGCCACCTTCGCGGGTTCACCCGTGGTTGCCCTCATGCCCGCACAATTCACGTTCGCCGCCCCGATCTTCGCCTTCGGCCTCGTCGCCTTCGGTTTCCTGGGCATGGGCCCGGTGACCATCGCCGTGGACAGCTATGGACCGGTGACCGACAATGCCCAGTCCGTGTATGAACTGAGCCGGATCGAGGCGCAACCCAACATCGCGCGCGAAATCGAGAACAACTTCGGTTTCAAGCCCGACTTTGAAAACGCCAAGCATTTTCTGGAAAAGAACGACGGCGCGGGCAACACCTTCAAGGCCACGGCCAAGCCCGTGCTCATCGGCACGGCGGTCGTCGGCGCCACCACCATGGTGTTCGGCATCATCATGCTGCTCCAGGGATTGTATGACGCCCAGGTGGCGTCCGGCGTCGTCGGCGGCCCCTTCAAGCCAGTCGTCGATGCGTTGAGCATCGTGCAGCCGGAAATCATCCTGGGCCTGCTCATGGGCGGCGCGGTGGTGTATTGGTTCACCGGCGCCTCCACCCAGGCGGTGGTCACGGGAGCTTATCGCGCGGTGGTGTACATCGAGGAGCACATGAAGCTCGACGCCACCACGGCCTCGGAAGCGGACAGCAACGAAGTGGTGCGCATCTGCACCGTCTATGCGCAAAAAGGCATGTGGAACATCTTCATCGTGATCTTCTGCCTGGCGCTGGCGCTGGCGTTCTTCAATCCCTACTTCTTCATCGGCTACCTTATCGCCATCGCGTTCTTTGGTCTGTTCCAGGCCATCTTCATGGCCAACGCGGGCGGCGCGTGGGACAACGCCAAGAAGATCGTCGAAGTGGATCTGCGCATGAAAAACACCCCGCTCCATGAAGCCTCGGTGGTGGGTGACACGGTGGGCGATCCTTTCAAGGACACCTCGTCGGTGGCGTTGAACCCGGTGATCAAGTTCACCACGCTGTTCGGCCTGCTCGCGGTGGAAATCGCGGTGACGATCCAGAGCCAGAGCATCAAGACGATCATCGGCGGCGTGTTGCTGATCGTGGCGCTGGTGTTTATCTATCGCTCCTTCTATGCCATGCGCATCCCGGACGAGAATCTGGGCGCCGAACCTGCCAAACCCTCCGCCCCCGGGCAGAAGGCGTTGGATCAAAGCGTCACCAAGACGGCCACTGCGGGCAGCGCGGAAGCCTCCACAGCGGGCACGCATCACAACCGTTAACGCCGGTCTTTCTCACGAGCCGTCTGCCGCCCAGGCAGGCGGCTTTTTTGTTGGCCGGCCGCGCGCGGAAAAGCCTCCCTGCGCACGCCCCTTGCCGAAATGAAGCTGGGCGGCTACATTACGGCAGTGGATTGCCTGACGAAACAGGAACGACGGGTGTTGTGGATGGTCGTGATATTGTTGCTGACGGGCGCCGCGGTTCGATGTTATCGAGCCGCCCAGCCGCCGGGTTCCCAACCGGGCGGTGCCACGCCAGCGACCGTCGTGAGTCAGCCGGCAAAACCCTGATATGCAAGAAATTGATTTTGACGAAGTGGTGGACCACCTGGTGGCGCAGGATTCGCGGTTTGCGCGGGACGCCTATGGGTTCACCCGGGAAGCCCTGGACTTTACCCAAAAACTCATCAGCCGCGAAAACCGCGGCACGGTGCGCCATGTGACCGGCCAGGAACTGCTCGAAGGCATCCGGCAGTACGCGCTGCAACAATACGGCCCCATGACGGTGACGGTGCTGGCCGAATGGGGCATCAAAGGCTGCCGCGATTTTGGCGAGATCGTCTTCAACATGGTGGAAAGCGGCTTGCTGGCCAAGACCGACACCGACACCCGCGCGGATTTCCAGCACGGCTACGATTTCGCCGACGCGTTCACCAAACCCTTCTGGCCGGCGAACAAATTGACCGGCGGCGGCAAAACCGCGGTGAAATAGCCGGCGGGCGCGGCCGGCCGGCGGGACGCTTTACAGGGTGGAAAATTGTGGCAATGGTTAGGCATGAAATTAAACGTTATTCTAACCGTGGGCGGCCTCTGCGCCGGGCTGGCCGGCTGCGCCAGCTTTGAGGGCGGCAACAGCTTGGTGCTGGACAGCGTGGGCCCCGGCCCGGGCGCACCCGGCTTGGACACCACCAATGGCAACCTGCTGGTGTATTCCGCCTACCGGGTCAACGCCGACTTCGACAGCCGCGATCCCCACCGGCACGAGTATTCCGACTACCGGATCCTCGACGCCGACGGGAAATTGCAGCGGACGGTGCACAACAATACCGGAGCCGTATTGCAGCGGGCCCTGACCGTGACCCTGCCCGCGGGCAGTTACCGCGTGGCGGCGGCGGCCAACGGCTTTGGGCTGGTGACCGTGCCGGTGACGATTGAGCCGGGGAGGACCACGGTGGTGCACCTGGAGGGAGGCGTCCGCTGGCCGGAACAGTGGGGCGCCAATCAGACCAACGCCGTCCACCTGCCGGACGGGCAAATCGTGGGCTGGCGCAGCGGCGCCCCCGCCCAATAGCCTCAATTCACGAACGACGTCTCATTCGCCTGCAACAGCGCCTGGGCATATTCCTCCCACGAGGTGAGCGGCGCGCGCTTCCGCCCCCCGTTGCCCTTGCCCGGCGCCGGCTTCCGGCCCGTGTCCCCATTCGCTAAATCGGACACGTCTTCGCGGATGGGCGTTTGATTCACAAACTCCAGGCCCAACTGGACCTCTTCGTCGCTGGGCGGGCGCTGGTAGATGCGTTCGTAGAGAAAATTCAGCCGGTTCACATCGTCCGCGTTATCCACAAAGGCCGGCATGGCCACCAGCCGCCGCGCCAGGTTGATGACCAGCGGGCTGTTCATGAGGAACAGCGCCTGTTGCGGCACGGTGGTCACGTGGCGGATGCCGGTGACCATGTCCGGCGTGGCGAAATCGAAATTGATCAGCACGTCGGCGATATTCGCGCGGTCCACGTAATTGTAAATCGTGCGCCGGGGGGAATCCGGTTTCTGCCGCAAGTCCACGGGGCGGCCGAACAAGTTGGTGTCCAGCGTGCCGCCGATGGCCAGCAGCGAATCGCGCAGGGGCTCGAACTCCAGGCGCCGGATGTTGGCGCGCCAGAGGAGGCGGTTGCCCGGATCGGTCTGCTCGTAGCGCGGGTTGTCCACGCTGCTTTCCTGATAGACGCTCGAGAGCAGGATGAGCCGGTGGATTTGCTTGATGTTCCAGCCGTTGGTCATGAAGTCCAGCGCCAGGTAATCGAGCAGCTCCGGATGGCTGGGCGGTTCGGACATCATGCCGAAATCATCCGGCGTGGAAACGAAGCCCACGCCGAAATGGTGCTGCCAGATGCGGTTGATCATGACCCGCGCCGTCAGGGGATTGTTGCGGTTGGCGATGGCCATGGCCAGTTCGAGGCGTCCGCTGCCGTTGGTATAGACGGGCCGGACGGGGCCGGAGAGAATTTGCAGGAACCGGCGCGGCGCCAGCTCGCCGCGATTGCCGGCCTCGCCGCGGATGAACACCGGCGAATCGTGCCCGCGCATCGCGTCCTCCAGCACCATGGCCCGGGGCGGCGCGGCGGGATTGGTGAGTTCCAATTCGCTGATGGCATGCTCCGTGTCGCGCAGATCCTTTTGCGCCTTCCGGATGCTCGGCAGGTCCTTGGCCTTGCGCAGCGCCGGCAGGCTGGCCTCAATGGTGGCTTCGGCCTTGGCCAGGTCTTCGCGCTGGTGGTAGTAGTCAAGATAGGCGGGCGTGTTCGGAATCCTCCCGATGACCGGTTCCACCTTTGGCTCCACGCTGCTGTCAAATATGCCGCGCAGAGAATAATAATCCTTCTGCGGAATCGGGTCGAATTTGTGGTCGTGGCAGCGCGCGCACGTGACCGTGAGACCGAGAAATCCCTTGGTCACCACGTCAATCCGGTCGTTGAGCACGTCGTTTTGCATGCCCATGAAGTGGTCGCCCACCGTCAGGAAACCCAGCGCCGCCAGGTTGGTGGGGTTGTGGTCCCAGGTGGGCATCTCCAACAGCCGGTCGGCGGCAATCTGTTCGAGGATGAAAATATTGTAGGGCTTGTTCTCGTTGAAACTGCGGATCACGTAGTCGCGATAGGTCCAGGCAAAGGGATTGGCGTTGTCCTCGGTGTTGCGGCGCGGCTGGCCCTTGGTGTCGCTGTAGCGCGCCACGTCCAGCCAGTGGCGGCCCCAGCGCTCGCCGTAATGCGGCGAAGCCAGCAGCCGGTCCACCACCTTGGCGAAGGCGTTGGTGGACTCGTCATTCACGAAGTCCCGCACCTCCTCCGGCGTGGGCGGGAGGCCGATGAGATCGAAGCTGGCGCGGCGGATCAACGTGCGCTTGTCCGTGGGCGGATTGGGTTTCAGCCCGTGCTCGTCGAGCTTGGCCAGGATGAAGCGGTCCACCGGCGTCTGGCACCAGTCGGGGTTGCTCACTTCGGGTACTGCCACGCGCTTGACCGGCTGCCAGGCCCAGTGGTTCGTCTTGTTGTCCGCCCACCGCTTCTGGTCGGCCGTGGCGCTGCGCGGGTCGGGCGCGCCCATCTTCACCCAAGTCACCAGGTCCGCGATTTCGTCGTCGGGCAGCTTCTTGTCCTTGGGCATCTGCAAATCGGGGTTGGTATAGCGCACCGCCTTGATCAGCGGGCCGGCGTCGGGATCGCCCGGCACAATCACCGCGCCGTCGTCGCCGCCCTTCAGGACGCCTTCGCGGCTGTCCAGCAGCAGGCCACCCTTCACTTTTTCCGCGACCGAGCTGTGGCATTTGTAGCAGTTGTCCACCAGCACGGGGCGGATCTTGCTCTCAAAGAAATCCAGTTGGGCGGCCGTGGGCTCCGCCGCCCGCGCGGCCGGCAGCGCCAGCATCTCCAGAATCAAGGCCAGCCAAAGGGCGTTCTTCATGCGATCAACGGCTGCTGCACCTCGCCCGCCGTTTCCGTGAGCCGGAAATCCCGGCCGTCGTAGCGGTAGGTGAGCTGTTTATGATCGAAGCCGAGCAGGGCCAGAATCGTCGCGTGCAAATCGTGGACATGGACCTTGTTCTCGATGGCGGCCGCGCCGAATTCATCCGTGGCGCCGTAAGTCATGCCGCCGTGCACGCCGCCCCCGGCCAGCACGGTGCAGAACGCCTTGGAATTGTGGTCGCGCCCGGGGTTTTCGCCGCCGTTGCGGTCGCGCGTGGGTTTGCGGCCGAATTCGCCGCCCCACACGATCAGGGTTTCATCGAACAGGTTCCGCTGTTTCAAATCCTTGATGAAGGCGGCCAGAGGCTGGTCAATGTCCCGGGCTCGTTCGGGCAGGCGCTCTTCGAGGTCCTGGTGGTGGTCCCAGCCGCCCGCCCAAACCTGCACAAACCGCACGCCGCGCTCGATCAGCCGCCGGGCGATCAGCATCTGGTTGCCCTGCTGGCTGCGGCCGTACATGTCGCGCATGGCGGCTGGTTCCTTGTTCAAATCGAAGGCGTCCGTCGCCTCGGTCTGCATCTTGAAGGCCATCTCGAAGGCTTGGAGGCGCGATTCGAGTTGCGCGTCTTTTTGCAGGTTCTGGCTGTGCAATTCGTTGAGCTTATGTACCAGGTCCAGTTGCCGTCGCTGCTCGGCCAGCGGGGTGACGGGGTTGCGGATGTTTTCGATCAACTGGTTCAGGGTGGGCACCCGCGTGTTGATGCTTACGCCCTGGTAAATACCTGGGAGGAAGGCCGATTGCCAGTTGGCCGTGCCGCCGGGCGGGGCGCCGCCGGGCCGCAGGGAAATGAATCCGGGCATGTTCTGGTTTTCCGAACCCAGCCCGTAAAGCACCCACGAGCCGATGCTCGGCCGCACCAGCCGCGAGCCTGTGTTCATCATGATCGTCGCCACTTCGTGCGCCGGGATGTCCGTGTACATCGAGCGGATCACGCACAGGTCGTCCGCCAGTTCGCCAAGGTGCGGAAACACCTCGCTGACCTCGATGCCGGACTGGCCCCGCGGAGTGAATTTGAAGGGCGACGCCATGGCCACGCCGTCCATGCCCGGCAGCGCCTGGCCGTCGTACTTGGCCAGCGACGGCTTGGGGTCCCACGTGTCCACGTGCGACGGCGCGCCCTGGGCGAAGATGTGGACGACGCACTTGGCCTTGGCGGGAAACGGCGACGGCTTGGGCAGCAGGGTGGCCTCGGCTTCGCTGCCCCGGGCCGCCGGCGCAAACAATTCGTTGCCCATAAGAGCGGCCAGGCTCAGGGCGCCAAAGCCCATCCCGGCCCGTTGCAGAAACTGCCGGCGCGTCAAAAACCGGTCCTCCAGCCGGAAAGAGTGCTCCTCTTTGTATTTGTCGAATTGATTCATAGTGTTATTTTAGTTGATATGACGTAACGTGCAAATCGTTGGTTTCGTCCAATTGTGGAAATCGCTCCAAGATGTCCAACCCTGAATTTGTGAAGGGGGCCTGCCGCCGCTGCGGCGGCCATATTGAGTTTCCCGCCGCGGCCGCCGGCAGCACGGTCCCCTGCCCCCACTGCGGCCAGCCGACGGCCCTGGCGCCCACGGGTCCCCTGCCCGTCCAGGCGCCGGATCGGGCTGTCACCTCTCGGCGCGCCTGGCTGGGCGTGACCGTGGCCGTCTTGGTGGCGGCCGCCAGCGTGACGGCGGCGTTTCTGTGGAAGCAACGCGCCCGGCCAAATGTCGCTGCCCCCGGAGTGGTGTCCGCAGCCAAGCCGCCAGCGTCACCGGAGCCCACCAATGCGCCAGTCACGACGAACGTTCCAGTGGTGGCGCCGGTCGTGCCGCCGCCGCGGATCGAGGCTCAGACCAACGACTTTGCCATCCTGCCATTCGGCCTGGAACAGACGCCGGGCAGTTCCCTGGTCTATGTGACCGGCACCGTGCGAAATTTGAGCGACCAGCAGCGCTTCGGGGTGAAGGTCGAGTTTGGGCTGTTCGACGCCAACGACACCCCGGTGGGCTCGGCCACCGACTATCAATCCGTACTGGACCCGCATGCCGAGTGGCATTTCCGCGCGCTGGTGATGGCCTCCAAAACGGTCTCGGCGCGGTTCCGGGCCATCGGGGAAGCTCCATGATTCTTCGCGCATCAGCAAACCTGCTTTACTGCCCCGCGAAGTTGGTTTGCACCCCTTGCCGGTCCAGGCAGGGCTGAAGCTCAACAAAATCAATGAATTGTGTGGCTGGCCCAAGGTCTGCTTCTGCCACCAAGGATGAAAACCGTCACGAAGGTATTCTGGCTTTTTGGTCGTTCCGGCGCGGGCAAAACCACCCTCGCCCGCCGCCTGCGCCGGGGCATGGAAGACCTGGCCATTCCCGTGGTTTATCTGGACGCGGATGAACTGCGCGCGACCGTTTGCTCGGACCTGGGTTTCAGCCCGCAGGCCCGCTTGGAGAACCACCGGCGCATCGCCGAAATCGCCCGCCATTTGGCCGGCCAAGACCTCAATGTGGTCGTCTCCACGATGGCCCCCGAGTACGCCCAGCGGGACCTGGTCGCGCAAATCCTGGGCGAAAAACTGTTTTGGTTCTACATTCACGCCCCGCTGGACGTTTGCATGAGCCGCGACCCGAAAGGCCTGTACAAGCGCGCCGCGGCGGGCCAGGTCAAGAATCTCATCAGCTACCCGTTCGACGCGCCCCGCCCCGAGGAAAGCCGGATTCTCATTGATACCGGCATGCAAGATATTGAAACCTGCTGCCATGAACTCGTGGAGGCGGCCAGGGAACAACTGGTGGATTTCGTGATTTGATCTGAATTTCATCGGGTAACCGGGCTTCCATCCCACTCTTTTGGTTGAACCTTTGAGCCGCAAAAGAAACATTCAACATTTGACGCCCAATATTGAAGG
>CAZHIM010000095.1:0-15557 GCA_964532525.1 uncultured Bifidobacteriaceae bacterium | reverse complement strand
GGTTTGGAAACCTGCGCTACGCCGGTGTGGCCCTCGTCTGGCAATGCAACTTTGAAATATCCGGGCTAGTCCCGCGGGGACTTTTTGACAATAGCCCGCAGGTTCAACTGCGGGAATACGCATATTCGTTTTCATAGTTCATTCGCATTATCAGCGGCAGCCGCTTCCATTTGTCAGCCCCGAGTCAAACTTTTGTAAAAAATTCGCGAAAATTCGCGCAATTCGCGTCAGAGCCTTTGTGTTTTGGCGTCTTGGTTATTCAGTTCTTTATCTGTGTCCATCTGTGTGAATCTGTGGTTAAAAAGTGTCTTTCATTTTCCCTCCAGGCTTTTCGCCTCGCGGATCATCGTCTCCAATTGTTTCGGGCGATCGTCCGCGCCGTAAATTTCTGGGACGCCGTTCAAGTATTTGAGCAGTTTATCCAGCGTGACCTCCTGCGCATACGGACTCGCCGCCAGCCATTCGGAAAACGCGCTCGCCGTCGCCGCCAGGCGCATCGCCGCGCTCGTGCGCTCCAGCGCCGGGGCCGTGCCCGTGTAGGCCACGTCCCAACTGTGCTCGCGATAATCCTGGGTGCCCGGAATCCGGTAGCGCACATGGACCGTGGCCACCGGCCCCTCGCCGCGCGGATTCACCGCGATGGTGTACAGCGCGTTGCCCGCCTCCTGCGCCGCGATCTGTCCCGCCGCCACCGTGTTGTCGCGGAACTGTTCCTTGGTAAGCTGATGCGTGGCGTAGCCGATCTGGCGATACGCAGTCACGCGCGCCGGATTGAACTCCACTTGCACCTTCACGTCCGCCGCCGCGATCTGCAATGCGCCCGCCAGCTTCGCCGCGAAATCCTTGGACGCCTCCTCCGGCGAGTTTAGGAACGCATAGCGCCCGTCGCCGTTGCTCGAAAGCTGCTCCAGCAAATCGTCGTTGTAATCCTCCCAGCCGATGCCGAAGCAATCCAGCACGATGCCTTGTTTGCGTTGCGCCTCCACCGTGTGTTTCAGCACGTCGGGGTCCACATTCCCCAGGTTCGCCGCCCCGTCCGTGAGCAGCACCACGCGGTTGATGCCGTTCGCCAGGTAATGCCGCCGGGCCGTCTCGTAGGCCAGCCGCATCGCTTCCTCCAAATTCGTCCCGCCCTCGGGCGTGATGCCGCCCACCCGCGCCAGTGTGTCGCCAGCCTTGTCGCCGCTCACGCCGTCCGCCCACAGCCGCGCCGTGCGCGCGAAGGTCACCACACTCACCGTGTCCTGCGGTTGCAATTGCGTCACCAGCACCCGCAGCGCCTCGCGGATGATCGCCACCCGGTCCGCGCGTTCCATGGACCCGGACCGATCCAGCAGCAACACCAGGTTCAGCGCCCGTCCCTGCTGCCGGCCCGCCGCCGCCGTCTTGATGGCAAACCGCAACAGCTCGCGATTGTGCGCAAACGGATACCGCGCCCGCTCCGACGTGAAGGCCATCGCCTGTCCCGCCGCCGCCTCGGGATCGCGATAATCAAAGGCGTTGATGAATTCCTCGCTGCGAATCGCGGCCGAGTCCGGCAGTTTGCCATTTTGCAAGCTGGCCTCGGCCAACTTGAACGACACATCGCTCACGTTCAGCGAGAACGTCGAAAACGCATTGCTGCTGGCCAGAATTTCGGGCTGGGGCAGGGGAGCGTTCGGCGCGGGCTTCCGCAAGGGCAGGTCGGATTGGTCGAAATCTTGTTTCGGAGCGGATTCCTTCGTCAAACGATCTATCTCTCCGCCGGTCGGAGGCGTTTGATTGACTGTGAAGAGTTGCGCATTCTTGTCGTTCATGGCGTACGTGCCGTTCGGCACAATCGCGCCTGCACTTGGCCCCCAAGGCTTTCCCGACCAGCTATTCGTAACGCCACCCTTTGCCGGCGCGGATATTGCCGCTTGCTCCAGGGTGCCGTTGGGGATGCGAATCACCGCCGCAGCCGAAGTCGGCTGACCGCCGCCGCCCCCGCCGCCCCCGCTGTTTTGCGTGTTGGCCTGCTTGTGGCTGTGTCGCGCCGGGTGGAGAATTTGCCCCGCAGACGTATCGCTGGGGCTTTTGAGTACGAAGATCTCCTGTTTGCCGCTGGCCGTCGCTTGTTTGTGCTCCCCGCCGTTGGGGATGGCAGACTCCGCCAAGCCGGCATTGCCTGGTGGCGTTTCCACCGCCCCGAGCCGGGTCTGAGCCACACGATCCGCTGTTACTTGTGGGCCGGCTTTCGTTTGACTTGCTGGAAGCTGAATTGGCGGCGTCGAGTTAGCGAACGGCATTGCCGGTCCCGCAGCCGGCGGCGCCGCCACCGTCGGGGGTTTGCCGTCTTCGGAAAGCGGCGCGAACGTGGCGGCGTCTTGTGCCTGCGCCGGCCGATTCACGCTCTCGACTGGCGTTCCGGCCTGCACCGCATTTTCCGGTGCCAGTTGGGGCAAGACGATCTGCGTGCCCGACACGGCTGGCGGCGGCGCAGTTGGTTGAGATTCCGGCGCATTGACAGTTGCTGGCGCCGGTGTCGGCGCGTTATTTGCCAATTCCATTTGTGACTCCAAAATTCGCTGCCTTGCTCCCATTTCAGCCGAAACACGCTGCGATCTCATTTTGGCCTTACTCAGCGTCGGCAGCAGCATCGCCGCCAGCACCGCGATCAGCGCAATGGCCACCAGATACGGAACCACCGAAAACCGTCCGATTGGCCTCAGCCAGATGGACGGTTCCGGAGTTGCTGCTTCTGGCCGCGGCGTCTTGAAATGCGCCAGCAATTTCTGCCGCCGGTCCGCCGGGAGCTGGAGCGGCGGGCGATTGTCCGCAGGCCCGTCAGCCGGTTTTTTTTCCACTTCCCGCACCAGCACCATGGTCGCCGCCAGTTCGTCATGCAGCTTCTGCAAGCCGGGATCCTGCGCAATCGTGTAGCGCAGCAGCGTCGCCTCGTCGGTCGGCAGTTCGCCCAGCAGCAGCGCCGTGATGCGGGCCTCGATCTGTTCGCGGGATGGCTGGTCTGAATTCATGGCACTACCCCCGTTTTCGCCAGCTCGGCGGCGATGGTTTTCAGCGCGTGATGCAGAATGAAGCCCACATTCCCCGACGTCAGCCCCGTTCGCGCCGCAATGTCCTTGTATGAAAGTTCCTCCTGAAATTTCAGCCGCACCAGCTCGCGACTCCGCGCGTCCAGCGTTTCCAAGCTGATGCGCACCAGCCCGATGCCTTCCAGGCGCAGCATCTGTTCATCGGGGGGCAGGGCGGGGTCGGGCGGATCGGCCGGCCCGTGCTCGTTTTCCGGATCGGGATCGAGCGGCACCGTTTTCTGCGCGTCACGCCGGCGGTTCAGTGCCAGGTTATGAACCGTGCGATAAAGCCAGGGGCGTGGCTTTTCCACTTGTTCAAACTGGACGTGCAATTTCATAAAAGCTTCCTGGACCACGTCTTCGGCCACCCCCAGCTCGCCGGCACAGCGCAGCGCATAGCCCAAGAGCGGCGATTCCAGAGCGGCAAACAGCTCCTCGATCGTTTCCTGCCCGGGCGATTCAGCACTGGCATCGGTTGATTGCATCACGGCCATTCTGAACTGGTTTCCATTTTTAGGATGGGATTTGTGCGTTCACCGCCGCAATGGCCCTGCCATTCCCTTACAGCGTGTTCCAATTTTATGACACACCACCCCACCACTTATTAGAAGAATCTTTTGATTTCCGTTTCCGCCCCGTCATGGAATCATGACCTTTCTTTCGTTGGCGGCGGCTCCGGCGAATGCTACTTTCACGATGGTTGGATCACCCAGTCCGGCCGCTATGAGAAAGTTTGGGATACAGGATCGGGGGCGTGGCTCGGTGTCGGCAGTTGTCCCGCAACCTCCCCGCAGTTCGCTGGCGTGTGGGAGTTCCGGCGCCCCAGTGGGCCAGCCACACCCCCGGCAACCTGAGCCAAGCGCTCTTGCGCCTTCATCTTCTCTTAAGGTTTCCTCTGCGAAGCTGCTCCCCGGCCTGCGGGTGTCTGATGACCCGCCCACGCCGCCTATGAAAATCTTCATCGTCGAAGACGAGCCCGAACAACCGGCCTTCCGGGTCAACCTTGGTCAAACTAAATCAACCCTCAAAAGAGGTCCGAGTTTTCGCGCCCAGCCGCCCCGGCCCGGCTCAAAATCGGCCCATTTGACTTTGCTTCAAACTAAACTATTTTGTTCCACTGCGGCTCTCCCAATTATGGAATGCAACTTGCTGCCTCATGCAGGGAACGAAGCCGGGTTGTTTTACAATGTTCTCTAATAAGCGCTTCCGCCTGCTTTTTGCCCTGCTGGCCCTGTCCGGCTTCTGGGCAGCCGGCCGCGCGTTCGCCGCCGACTGGAAAACCCTGCCGGGCCATGTTCCGCCCGGGCTGGCCAAATTGACGCCCCTCGGCACGGTTTCAGCGACCCGCCAGCTCCATCTGGCCATCGGCCTCCCTCTGCGCGATTCCGCCGGGCTCGATCAATTTCTCACCCAGCTTTACGACCCCGCCAGCCCCAGTTACCGCCAATACCTCTCGCCCGGAGAATTCACCGCCCGCTTCGGCCCGTCCGAACAGGACTACGAGGCCGTCAAACAGTTTGCCGCCGCCCACGGCCTGACCGTCACCGGCACTTGCAGCAACCGGCTGGTTTTGGACGTCGCCGGCCCCCCGGCGGCGGTGGAAAACGCCTTTCACATCCGGTTGCAAACTTACCAGCATCCCACCGAGGCCCGGCAATTTTTCGCCCCCGACTCCGACCCCACCGTGCCCTCCGCCTTGCCGGTGGCCGATATCCAGGGCCTGAGCGACTTCTCCCAACCCCATCCCCGGCTGAAAAGGGCGAATTTAACCCGTTCGCCCAAAGACGGCTCCGGCTCGGACGGCGCCTACTTGGGAGATGATTTCCGAAATGCCTACCTCCCCGGGACCACCCTCACCGGCTCCGGCCAAAGCGTCGGCCTTTTTGAGTTTGACGGCTACTATGCCAGCGACATCGCCGCCTACGCGGCCGCCGCCGGCGGCGGCCGGTCCGGCATCGTCATCCAGCCCGTCCTGCTGGACGGTTTCAACGGCGTGCCCACCAGCGGCGCGAACAGCGGCGACGGCGAGGTCTCGCTGGATATCGAAATGGCCATGGCCATGGCGCCCGGTCTGGCCAAAATCGTCGTCTTTGAAGCCGGTCCCGCCGGCCTGCAAAACGACGTGCTCAATGCCATGTCCGCCAACAGCGCCGTCAAAAACCTGGCCTGCTGTTGGGGGTGGAGCGGCGGACCCAGCACCACCACCGACACTATTTTCAAGCAGCTCGCCGCCCAGGGACAATCGTTCTTCAATGCCTCCGGCGACACCGGCGCCTTCACCTTGGGTGCAAGTTCGGACAACGGCGTGGATAATCCCAGCACCGAAAACGCCCCTTCCAGTTCGCCGTATATCACCCAGGTCGGCGGCACCACCTTGACCATGAACGGCATGGGCGCGTCGTACTCTTCCGAGACGGTTTGGAACTGGGGCGGAGGAACCAGCAGCGGTGGTGGCGTCAGTTCCTACTACCCGCTGCCCGCCTGGCAGTCGGGTGTCGGCATGACCGCCAACGGCGGATCCACTGCCCAGCGCAACATCCCCGATGTCGCCCTCACGGCTGATAACGTGGTCGCTTATGACAGCGACGGCTCGGTGGATTACGACGGCGGCACCAGTTGTGCCGCGCCGCTCTGGGCCGGCTTCATGGCTCTCGTCAACCAGCAGGCCGTCAGCCTCGGCAACCCGCCGGCCGGCTTCATTAACCCCGCGATTTATGCCATCGGCAAAGGCCAAAACGCGGCCTACCCCTACGCCGCCTGCTTCCACGACACCACCACCGGAAATAATTTCTGGTCCGAAAGCCCCGACCGCTATTCCGCCGTCGCCGGCTACGATCTGTGCACCGGCTGGGGCACGCCCAACGGCGCAAATCTCATTGGGGCGCTCGCCGGCGCTCCGGGCGCCGGCCTCATGGTCGTTGTGCAAAAGAGCATGGCTTTCAGCGGCTTCGCGGGCGGCCCCTTCAATCCGGCCACCGCCACGTTTCAATTGACCAACGCTTCCAATGCCGCCCTCGGCTGGTCTCTGGTCAGCACTTCCGCCTGGCTCAACGTCGCTTCCACCAACGGCTCCCTCGCCGGCTTCGCCACTGCCAGTCTCGGCGTAAGCCTCACCGCCGCCGCCGGCAGCCTGCGGGCCGGAACTTATTCCACCTCGCTCACCTTCACCAGTCTGGCCAAACATCTCGTCCAAACCATCCCTGTCACCCTCCAGGTCAATCAGCCGCTGGCCCTGTCATCCGGTCTGGAGTTCGCCGCCAGCGGCCCCGTCGGCGGACCGTTCGCCGCCGCGTCGCAAACCTTTGTCCTTGCCAACGGCAGCGGCAGTCCTGTCGCTTGGAAGTTGATTGGTCTTCCTTTTTGGCTGACCGCTTCGCCCGCCGGCGGTTCGGTCGCCGCCGGCGGACTGTCCAATGTCACCGTCAGCGTGTTGCCTCTGGCCAAGTCGTTCCGTGCCGCCGTCTATGGCGCTATGGTCAGCTTTACCAATGCCAGCGGTCCCATCGCCACCATGCAGTTCACGCTCTCCGTGGGCCAACCCCTGCTGCAAAACGGCGGCTTTGAAGACGGCAATTTCACGGGCTGGACGCAGTCCGGCAACTCGGCCTATTCCTTGGTCGCCAGCCATGATTCCTCGTTTGTCCACAGTGGCATCTACGGCGCCGCTTTGGGCCCGGCTGACTCGCCCGGCTATTTGTCCCAAACCGTGCCCACGGTTTCCGGCCAGGCGTATCTCCTGTCCTTGTGGCTGCGCAATGCCACCGGCGACACGCCAAATTGGTTCCAGGTCCAGTGGAATGGCGCCGCGGTTTTTGTGCAGTCAAATCTCGCCACCACCGCCTGGACCAATGTCCAGCTCATCCTGGCCGCGGCCGGTTCCAGTTCCCTCCTGCAACTCGGCTACCAGGATGACCCCAATTACCTGGGGCTCGATGACGTGAGCCTCAAAGCCGTTGCCGGCACGTCCGTCAAATCCGCCGTCCGCCGGGCCGGCGATTTCCAACTGGTCTGGAACACCCGGCCCGGTTCGCTCTATCAGGCCCAATTCAAAACCAACCTGTCGCAGCCCGATTGGATAAACCTGGGCGGCCTCACGGCCGCCGGCGCCGAAACGCTCCTGCTTACGGATACGAATTCGTTCCACTGTTCGCCGCAGCGGTTTTATCGCCTGCTGGAGGTGCCGCAATGACTGGACGTATAAACGCGGCCCCCGGGGTGGCGAGTCTCGAAAAACGATGTAACGAGAGTGAAGTATGTTGATGCAACGTTGTTTTGTTTTTTTTGTCGCGATCTTTCTGGTGGCCTTGAATTCCGCGTCCGGCGCGGGATTGAAATCCTTGCCCGGCCATGTGCCTGCGGTGGTGCCGCAGCTGACTCCCCTTGGCCGCGTCGCCGCCACCAACCAGTTGCACCTGGCCATTGGCGTGTCGCTCCGCGACTCCGCCGGCCTTGAACAATATCTCGCCCGGCTCTACGACCCCGCCAGTCCCGATTACCGGCACTACCTCACGCCGGTGGAATCAGCCGATCGTTTCGGCCCCAGTGCCCAGGATTACGAAGCCGTAAAACAATTTGTCCGGGCCAGCGGCCTCGCCATCACGGGCACTTTCTCCAATCGCCTCGTCCTCGATGTGGTCGGACCTGTCGGCGCGGTGGAACAGGCCTTCCACGTGACCCTTCGCACTTACCAGCATCCCACCGAAGCCCGCCAGTTCTTCGCCCCGGATACCGAGCCTGCCGTCGCCGTGGATCTGCCCGTCACCGACCTCCAGGGACTGAGTGACTTTTCCAAACCCCACCCGCTGGTGAAGCAAATGGACCGGGCCAGGCTGCGCCCCAACATCGGTTCGGCCCCCGATGGCTCCGGCTGCTTTTTTGGCAACGATTTTCGCGCTGCCTACGTGCCCGGCACAGCCTTGACGGGCGCCGGACAATCGGTCGGCCTGTTCGAATTCGATGGCTATTATGCCAACGACATCGCCACCTACGCCGCCGCGGCTGGCGATGGCCGGACCAACATCGCCGTCCAAACTGTCTTGCTGGACGGTTACGATGGCACTCCCACTACCGGCCCGGACAGCGGTAACACCGAGGTCTCCCTGGATATCGAAATGGCCATGTCGATCGCGCCGGGGCTGTCCAAAATCATCTCATTTGAGACGACGAGTGTGGTGCCAAACGACATTCTGAATTCCATGCTGTCCTACAGCGGCACGGTCAAACAGTTGAGTTCTTCCTGGAGTTGGAGTGGCGGTCCCGCCACGACCACCGACAACATCTACAAAAGCATGGCTGCCGCCGGGCAGTCTTTTTTCAATGCGGCCGGCGACACCGATGCCTTTACGACCGGCGCCAATTCCGCCAGCGGCGTGGACAACGTGAACTTGACTCACGCGCCTGCCAGTTCGCCGTACATCACGCAGGTCGGCGGCACCACCTTGGCCATGAACGGTACTGGCACGTCCTATTCGTCCGAGACGGTTTGGAACTGGGGTTTGAATAATGGCGAATATGTTGGCAGCTGTGGCGGCATCAGCAGTTACTACTCCATTCCGTCCTGGCAGACCAATATCACCAGCTTGGCCAGCCGTGGCGGTTCCACAACCTACCGCAACATTCCCGACGTTGCGGGTAACGCGGATAACGTTTACGTGATATCGGGCGGCAGCGGCGGCGGCACTGATGGTATTGGCGGCACCAGTTGCGCCGCGCCGCTCTGGGCCGGCTTCCTCGCCCTCGTCAACCAACAGGCCACGGCGCCCCCTGGCTTTATCAACCCCGCCATCTATGCCCTCGCCGCGACCCCATCCTATTCCAGTTGCTTCCATGACGTGACCACCGGAAACAACACCTGGCCCGACAGCCCCAGTTTATTCTATGCCACCAACGGGTACGACCTCTGTACCGGGCTGGGCACGCCCAACGGCACCGCTCTGATTAACGCCCTCGCGCCGCCATCGCTGGCCCTTTTGGTCGGAGCGGGCGGTTATGCCTTCAGCGGACCCTTCGGCGGACCCTTCACTCCGGCTTCCGGCGCTTTCGTGCTTACGAATGGGACCGGCGGCTCGGTGAGTTGGTCGCTCATCAATACCTCGGCGTGGCTGACGGCCAGTTCCACCGGTGGCACGCTTGCCTCCGGCGCCGCCACCAGTTTCACGGTCAGTCTTGCCGCCGGGGCTGGCAGCTTGGCGGTGGGAACTTACACCGCCACTATTACCGTCTCCAACCAGGCTGCTCACTCCGCCGTGAGCCCCATTATCACCCTCCAGGTTTATCAGCCGTTGTCTTTGACACCCATCAAGGGCTTTGTCGCGACCGGCCCGGTGGGCGGACCCTTTGGCGGGGCGTCTCAGGTCCTGGTCCTCAGCAACCTCACCGCTGTCAGCCAAAACTGGACCCTCACCAACAGCTTGTCCTGGTTGGCCATCTCGTCCGCCGGCGGTTCACTGCCTGCCGACGGATCAGTTGACCTCACCGCCAGTCTTGCTGCTTCCGCCAACACGCTGCCTGCCGGGATCTACAACGGATCCATCACCCTTGGCGATCCGGCCGGACTCGTTGCCGCGGTGCCCTTCCAGCTCTCCGTCGGCCAGCCCAACCTCCAAAATGGCGGCTTTGAAACGGGTGATTTTACCGGTTGGACCCAATCCGGAAACATGGTTTATACCGATGTCAGCAGTAGCAGTCTCTACGTCCATTCCGGTAATTACGGCGCGCAGCTTGGGTCGGATCCCATGGGTTATCTCGCCCAGAATCTGACCACCGTGCCCGGACAAGTCTATGCGCTCTCGTTTTGGTTGTGTAATCCCTACGGCAGCATGCGCCATGATGGCTATGGCATCCCCAATCAATTCCAGGTGCAATGGAATGGCGCCACCGTGTACTTAGTGACCAATCTGACCGGCACCTCCTGGACCAACGTGGAATTGCTCGTGACCGCCACCGCCTCCACCACGTCCCTCCAGTTTGGCTTCGAGGATACCCCGGCCTACCTCGCTCTCGACGACATCAGTGTCACCACGCTGAGTCCCGTCTCTTTTGAGTCCGCCGTGCGGGCGGCGGGCGGCTTCCAGCTCGTGCTGAACACCGTCACCGGCCTGGTCTATCAGGTTCAATACACCACCAATCTGCTGTCAGCCGCTTGGATGAATTTGGGAAGTCCCACCACCGCGAATGCGAGCACAATGACGATCACCGACACGAATGCCGTCCTGTCCTCGCCACAACGCTATTACCGGCTGCTGGTGGTTCCCTAAAACCGAACCGGGGCGTGGGACTGCCGCCCCGGGATGCCCGAAATCTGGAGATTGGTTCTATGTCAACTTGCCGGATCACTTTTTTGGCCGTGCTCGCGACGACGGCCATTTGTTTGCCTGCCGTCGCTGCTTTAAAATCCCTGCCGGGCCATGTGCCCGCGGTCGTTGGCCGCTTGTCGCCCACCGGCCGCTTGCCGGCCACCAACCGGCTTAATCTCGCCATCGGCCTGCCGCTCCGCAACCAGGCCGCCCTCAAGTTGCTGCTCCATCAGCTTTACGACCCGGCCTCCACCAACTTCCACCGCTATCTTACCCCTGAACAATTCACTGCCCGGTTCGGGCCCGCCGAAGCGGATTACCAGGCCGTCATTGATTTCGCCCGGGCCCGGAGCTTCACCGTCACCCGCACCCATGCCAATCGCGTCCTCTTGGATGTCAATGCCGCGGTTTCCGACGTCGAACAGGCTTTCCATATCACCTTGCGCACATATCGGCACCCGGTCGAACCCCGCGATTTCTTTGCGCCGGATACGGATCCGTCCGTTCCGGATGCCTTGCCGGTCCTGGACATCAGCGGCCTGAGCGATTACGCCCGGCCCCGGCCCCTGTTGCATCATCGCCCCGCCGCCGCGGCGGGCCGGCCGGCGCTCGGTTCCGGCCCGGACGGCAGCTTGCTGGGCGGCGATTTTCGGCAGGCTTATGCGCCCGGCGCCGCCGCCGGCTTCGGCCAGATGGTCGGCTTGTTTGAGATGGACGGCTATGACCCCAATGACATCTTCGCCTATGAAGCCCAGGGCGGCCTCCCGAATGTCCCATTGCAGAATGTCTTGATTAATGAATTCGACGGCCTCCCGGGCGTTGATGAAGACGAAGTCTGTCTGGATATTGAAATGGCCATGGCCATGGCCACGAATTTGGCCGCGGTGGTCGTCTTCGAGGAGCCGGGTGAATTTACCTGGAATGACGTGTTGAATACCATGGTTTCCAGCAATCAAATCAAACAATTCAGCTCCTCCTGGGGCTTCGGCGGCGGTCCCGACCAAACGACGGACCAGATCTTTCAGCAAATGGGCGCACAAGGGCAGTCATTCTTCCAGGCATCCGGTGATGGCGACGCTTGGACCAGTCCCATTTGGCAGCCGGCGGAAAGTCCCTATGTCACCTCGGTCGGCGGCACCACCCTCACCATGAGCGGTCTCGGCGCGGCTTACGTGTCGGAACAGGTCTGGAATTGGGGCGATACCGGCACGCCTTGGGGAGGAAACGGCTCGACCAATGATTTCTGGGGCAGCGGCGGGGGCGTCAGCACGGATTACTCCATCCCCGATTGGCAGACCAATGTCAGCATGACCACCAACCTCGGCTCCACCACCATGCGCAACCTCCCGGACGTGGCCCTGACCGGCGATAATGTGTGTGTGGCCTACGACAGCGGTTCCGAGGGGATCTTCGGCGGCACCAGTTGCGCGGCGCCGCTCTGGGCCGGCTTCATGGCCTTGGTGAACGAGCAACTCAGCGGCATGGATAACCCTTCCGTGGGCTTTGCCAATCCCGCCATTTACGCCTTGGGCGAAAGTTCCAACTACGCCTCCGCCTTTCATGATATCACCGCGGGCGACAACACTTGGAGCGGCAGTCCCAACCTTTATTATGCCGTTCCCGGTTACGATCTCTGCACCGGTTGGGGCACGCCGAATGGCGTCGGTTTCATCAATGCCCTGGCCGGTTTGCCCGATCCCCTGGCCGTCGGGCCCCTCGGCGGATTTGCCGCCACCGGCGGCACGGGCGGCCCGTTCAGCGGCACCCTGCAAACTTTCGTGCTCAACAATACCGGCGCTGGCTCGCTCAGTTGGGGCCTCATCAACACCGCCGCCTGGCTCACCAGCTCGGTCCCGGGCGGTGTCTTGGCGCCCGGCGCCCAGGTGAATGTGGTGGTCGGCCTCGCTCCCGCCGCCAACGCCCTTCCCGCGGGCAGCTATGCGGCCGCGATCATCTTTACCAACCAGACCACCCACGTGTCCCAGCCGCGACAGTTTACCCTGCAGGTGGGCCAGTCGCTCGTCCGGGACGGCGGCTTTGAATCCGGCACCTTCTGCCATTGGACGCTGGTGGGCGACACCATCAACATCGTAAACATCTTCAACGGCGTCGAAAGCGTGTTCGCCGGTTATGACAACGTTCATTCCGGGTTTTATGGCGCTTTTCTCGGCGATATCCAGTTCGCCATCCTTTCCCAAACCCTGCCCACCTGTCCGGGGCAGGCCTACCTGCTTTCCTTCTGGTTGGATAATCCCAGCAGCGGACAGGTCCAGCAATTCGCGGTGAACTGGAACACCAATGCCGCCACCAATACCCTGTACTACGTCCTGAACCCGCCGGCTTTCGGCTGGACGAATTTCAATTTCGTCGTCACCGCCGCCGGCCCCGCTACCGTCCTCCAGTTCGGTGCCGAAAACGATCCCTCCGGCTTTGGACTGGATGATGTCAGCGTCACCCCCATTCCCCGCCCGTCCTTCTCGTCCGTCCAGAACACCCCCGGCGGCCTCGCCCTCACCTGGCTGACGCTGCCCAACGTGGGCTACCTCCTCCAGTACAAGACGAATTTGTTGCAGCCAGGCTGGCTCAGCCTCGGCGGCGCGACCACTGCCGTGACCAACACCCTCACACTGGTGGACGCCTCCCCCGCGCCCCCGATTTCATCGCAACGATTTTACCGCGTGGTCGTGTCGCCGTGACCCAACCAACGCGCTTGACACCAACGGCGTCTGGCCATTCACCGACACCCAGGCTGCGAATTTTCCCCAACAATTCCATCGTCTCCTGCTCGCGCCTTGATGCGGACCGGCGGACCGCCGTTGATTCCACTTTTGTTGGGCATTTAAGTTTGGCTTAATGGCCGCGTGCCGAATCTGGAAACCACCTCGTCCAAGCGCCGCAGCCGCCGCGGTGACCTCCTGGCCGTTTTGCTCTTGCTCGCCATCCTGGCGGGCCTGGGCTGGTCATGGTGGCACGTCCGGCGTCCGGCGCACTCGTCCCAACCGGCCCCGCCCGCGGTCCACCGCGTGATCCCGTCACTGGTCGTCGTCGAGCGGATGCCCGCCGCCCCCGTCATTACGCCCGCGAGGCAACCGGAGTTGCTCCCGCCGGCGCCTTTGGTTCCTCCGCTGGTTGCCTCAAATCTTCCGCCCCCCGTCGCCTCGGTGGTGGTCCCGGAGTTCCCCCGGCCGGTGCAAAACCTGCTCGAAGCGCAAATCGCCCTGGCCCGCCTCGCCATCTCCCCCGGCTCGATTGATGGCGCCATCGGCTCGCAAACCCGCGCGGCCCTCGCTGTCTTTCAGCGCCTGCAAAATCTCCTCCCCACGCGCGACTTGGATACCAATACCCAGGCTCTCTTAAAACTCCGGGAACCCCTCATCACGGATTATGCCGTCACCAGCAACGATCTCGCGCGCCTTCAGCCCCTGGGCCGCACCTGGCTGGCCAAGTCCCGCCAATCGGCTCTCGATTACGAAACGATCCTCCAGTTGGTTGCCGAAAAGGCCCACTCGCATCCCGCCCTCATCGAAAAGCTGAACCCGGACACGGTTTGGACCGAGGTCCATGCCGGCACCGTGCTCAAGATCCCCGATGTCGCTTACCCGGAGCCGACCGACAAAGCCGCCTTCGTCGTTATCCATTTGTCCGACAGATATCTGGAAGCCTTCGGCAGCGAGAGCAACTTGCTCGCTCATTTTCCTTGCAGCATCGGCGCCAAATTCGATAAACGCCCCGTCGGCGAATTGCACGTCGCCGTCATTGCCGCCCATCCCAATTACACTTTTGACCCGGAGATCTTCCCTGAATCACCGGAAGCCCAGGCCCTCGGCCATAAATTGGTTCTCCCGCCCGGACCCAAAAACCCCGTTGGCGTCGCGTGGATCGGCTTGGACAAACCCGGCTACGGCATGCACGGCACGCCCAGCCCCGAGCAGATCGGCCACACCGGCTCCCATGGCTGCTTCCGCCTCGCCAATTGGGACGCCGAATACCTTCTCAAACTCGTCTGGATCGGCATGCCCGTCTTCGTTGAGCCGTGACGCCCGCCATTCCAAATTATTCGTCAATTTATCATTGCCCGCCGCCGCCGTTTGGTGAGACTGTTGGGCAAGTTGGTTAATTAAACACATAAAATTTATGGGTATCGGAATCATTATTGCCCTTGTGGTCCTGGGTGGCTTGCTCTTGGTCGCCATCATCGTGGCGGTCATGGTGGTCGGCGTTTACAACAAGCTCGTCACCATGCGTAATCGCTACAAAAACGCCTACGCCCAAATTGACGTCCAACTCAAGCGCCGCTACGACCTCATCCCCAACCTCGTCGAAACCGCCAAAGGCTACATGGCCCACGAGCGCGGCACGCTGGAGGCCGTCACGCAGGCCCGCAACATCGCCTACACCGCCTCCCAGGCCGCCGCCGCCAATCCCGGTGACTCCGGCGCGGTCAAGAATCTCATCTCCGCCGAGTCCGGTTTGGCCGGCACCCTCAGCCGCCTCATGATGGTCAGCGAACAATATCCCGACCTGAAGGCCAATCAGAACATGATGCAGCTCACCGAGGAGCTCACCTCCACGGAAAACAAGATCTCTTTTGCGCGCCAGGCCTATAACGATTCCGTGATGATTTACAACACCGATCGCGAAGTCTTTCCGAGCAACCTCATCGCCGGCGTGTTCAACTTCGCCGCCGCCGAATTGTTCGTCGTGGACAAGCCGGAGCAGAAGGACGCGCCGAAGGTCTCGTTTTCGTGAAATCCCCGGCCGCGTTCCCCGGCCCGCGGCGCCTTTCGCACGGCGCCCGCCCGCGTTCGTGACCGTTAAAATTTAATGGACTTCTTTGCCCGACAAGATCAGGCCCGCCGCAAGACGAAATGGCTCGTCGTCTATTTTGCTCTCGCCGTCATCTCCCTGATTGTCATGGTCTATGTCGTGGCCCTGTTCGCCACCCTCGGTTCCAATTCCCGGCGCTATCATCGCTACGGCGACGAGGAAGTGCAATTCTCGCCCTGGAACCCGGTCCTCTTCGCCGAGGTGGCCCTCGGCACCATCGCGGTGATCTTGATCGGCAGCGCCTATAAAACGGTCGCCCTGTCGGAAGGGGGCAGCGCGGTGGCCGAGTCCCTCGGCGGCCGGCCCGTCCTGTCCAACACCACGGATCCCGACGAGCGCAAGCTGCTCAACGTGGTCGAGGAAATGTCCATCGCCTCCGGCG
>CAZHIM010000094.1:0-16186 GCA_964532525.1 uncultured Bifidobacteriaceae bacterium | reverse complement strand
ATTTTCTACCACCCCGGCCCCCGGCCCGGGTAACAAAACTTTTGGCTCAATTCGCGAAACGTCGCCGACGCGGAAAAAAGCTTTTCTTTTCCCGCCGGCCAACCATATTGGGAACGGCCTCTGTTTTTCACTGACTGGAGGATGGGGAGACCAATTTAGCGCCAAATTGTAGAATCAAAACCTTGATCGCCGAGCCTTTACGAAGCCTCACAAAGATCAGATGCTAACCTGAAGAAACGAATTTGATGAAGATTCTCGTCACAGGCGGGGCTGGCTTCATTGGCAGCCACATCGTTGAGCATTTTCAAAACCTCGCCGAAGTGCGCGTCTTGGACAATCTGCGCTCCGGCTTCAAGGAAAACCTCGCCGGTTTGAAATGCCAGTTCCTTGAATGCTCCATACTTGACCGCCCGGCCGTGCGGGAGGCGATGCGCGGCGTGGATTTTGTTTTTCACCTGGCGGCGATGGTCAGCGTGCCGGAATCCATGCAAAAATTGGTGGAATGCAATGAAATTAACGCTTCCGGCACCTTGGTAATTCTCGAGGAAGCGGCGCGGGCGGGGGTTAAAAAATTGGTTTTCAGCAGTTCGGCGGCCATCTACGGCGCAAATCCGGTCGTGCCGAAAACCGAGACGATGTTGCCGGAGCCGCAAAGCGCCTACGCCATCACCAAACTCGACGGCGAGTTCTACTGCAAGCTGTTTGCTGCGGAAGGCCGCCTGCCAACCGTGTGTTTGCGCTACTTCAATGTGTTTGGCCCCCGGCAAAACCCCAAAAGCCAGTACGCCGCCGCCGTCCCCCTGTTTATTGACCGGGCGTTGCAACATGAGCCGATCACCATTTTTGGCGACGGCGAACAGACGCGTGATTTTATTTTTGTGAAGGCGGTCGTCGCTGCCAATGCCTTTCTGGCCACGAATCCCCATGCCACCGGCGTCTTCAATGTGGCGGGCGGGAAAAGAATCTCGATCAACCATCTGGCGGAGAAAATTTGCCGGCTGGTCGCTTCGCCGTCGGAAATTCGGCACGCGGCGGAACGCCCGGGCGACATCAAACATTCACTCGCCTCGGTGGACAAATTGAGCACCCTCGGTTTCCATGCGGCCGGTGAATTCGACCACGACCTTCGCGCCACCGTGGATTTCTTTGAGCACCGGCTGCCGTCCGCGAGTCCGGCGCGTCATTTGCCCGTCACCTCCCGATAGATCTCCAGGTGTTTCTGCGCGATAACCCGGGGATGAAACCGCCCCAGCGCCTCCGCCCGCGCGTTCTCCGCCAACTGCCGCGCCCAGGGTCGGTTGTCCAGCAGCTTTTCCACCCCTTCGCGAAAGTTTTCCGGCCGCGCCGGGTCGCAAAACAGCCCGGTTGTTTCCGGCTCAATCAAATCCGGCACCCCGCCGACCTTCGAAGCCATCACCGGCACCCCGGCAGCCATGGCTTCAAGCACCACCATGGGGCAGTTGTCTTCGCGTGTGGGCAAGGCCACAAATGAGGCCGTAGCCAACCGGGCCTTTAACTGTTCGCGGTTGATAAACCCGATGTGCTCACACCACGGACGCTCCCGGACCAGCCGTAAAAACTCCTCACCGTATGCCTCCCGGGCCGGCTCGCCGGCAAAAATGATCTTGAATCGTTTCTCCCCCGCGAGCGGGTCCAGTGCCCGGATGAAAGCATTCTGATTCTTCAACGGGCAAATAGTGCCAACACACAACCCCATCGGCGGCTGGAACGCATCCGGCCTTGCCTGCACGTCAAAAAAACTCTGATCCACCGCGTTCGGGAGCACCCAGGTGCGCTGGGCCAGGTCTTTCACGGCGTTGCGCGTGTGTTGGGTGATGCACACCACGCCTTGGGTGCGCGGCAGTACAAAACCCTCCAACCGAGCCGCCAGCCAGTTGTAGGAAAATGGCTTTTCATGGTTCAACGCCGCGATGATCCGCATGTTGCCATGCAACGTCAGGACATTCGGAAACCCGGAAAAAATCGCGCTGATGGCACAGTCCCGCTCGGTTCCCTGGCCATGCACAATGTCCGGGTGGATCTCTCGGATTTTTTTTCGCGCGGCGCGGACACACCCCTGGAACAAAGTCTTCATCCAGCCGATTTGGGGAACCACCAAGCTGTGAAAAAATGTGTTCGGCGCGATTTTTTCCGGCGACTGCACCGGCCGGCGGATGCAGGAAACGACATGCACCTCGGCTTCTGGAATCATCGCCAGCCCTTGCAGCAACGCTGTGGGCGCCGTGCCAAAATGCGGCGCTGGATTGCCATAATCCTTGTTCAGTTCGCGATTATCGGTGGTCAGAATGACGATGCGCATGAAAAATTATCGGCCGGCGAATTTGTCCGGCATCTCTCGCTCCTTCAATTCGCTGTATTGGTATTGTAATAAGCACACTTCATTCAATTCTGCAGCCGGACGTTCGTTGCTTCTGTAGCTTCTAAAGTCGGAAACTAAACTGCTTTCGCCCGGCTGGCAAGTTTCAACGGCTCCGCTGCGCCTTTGCGGCAAAAAATCCGCGGCCGCCACCGAGTCCGGGCGGTAATCATGCACGCGGAGAATTTTGGGGTATTGCTCCGGCTCCGAGGACGATTGGTAGAACATGACGGCGGTTGGTTCGTGAAGAGTCCCATCAACCTGAAAAACGCCGCCGCATCTCCAGGTTTTAATGTCCGTTCGCCCCGTTGCCGCCCGCGCCTGCGATCACTTCCCGGTAAATCTCCAGATGTCGCCGCGCCACCACCTGCGGATGAAACCGCCCCAGTGCCTCCGCCCGCGCGTTCTCCGCCAACTGCCGCGCCCATGGCCGATTATCCAGGAGCTTCGCCACCCCCTCCCGGAAACTTTCCGGGCGCTCCGGATCGCAGAACACCCCCGTCTTCCCCTCCGCAATCAAATCCGGCACCCCGCCCACCTTTGAGGCCACCACCGGCACCCCCGCCGCCATCGCCTCCAACACCACCATCGGACAATTGTCTTCCCGCGTCGGCAGCGCCAAAAACGTCGCCCCCGCCAGCCGCGCCCGCAACGCCTGCCGGTTGAGAAAACCCACATGCTCGCACCACGGACGTTCCCGGACGAGCCGCTGGAATTCCTCGCCATACGGCCCCTCAGGCGATTCGCTGGCAAAAATGACTTTGAATTTTTTCTTCTTCGCCAGCGGATCGAGCGCGCGGATAAAATCATTCTGGTTCTTCCGCACACAGATCGTTCCAACGCATAACACCACCGGTGGGGCCGACGGGTCCGGCGCCGCCGGCACGTCAAAAAAGCTCTGATCCACCGCGTTCGGCACCAGCCAAGTCCGCCGGGCCAGGTCCATAACCGCCGCCCGCGTGTATTCGCTGATGCACACGATCCCGTTCGTCCGCGGCAGTACAAAGCCTTCCAGCCTGGCCGCCGCCCACTGATACGAAAACAGCCGGGCGTGGTTCACCTTCGCAATCATTCGCATGTTGCCGTGCACCGTCACCACGTTCGGAAATCCGCAGAAAGCCGCGCTGAGGGCGCAGTAGCGTTCCGTACCTTCGCCGTGGACAATGTCCGGCTGGAGCTCCCGCAATTGCCTTCGCACGCCCCTGATGCACCCCTGATAAAGACTCCGTAGCCACCCGCGCTGCGGCACCGGCACCCCGTGATAAAAAATGTTTGGCGCCAGGTTCTCCACCGATCGCAACGGCTCTTTCAGACATGACACCACGTGCACTTCCACCTCCGGCAGCCCCGCAAATCCCTGCAAAAATGCCCCCGGCGCCTGCCCGATACGCGGCTGGATTTCGGTGCATCCTGGAATGTCCTCCCGGTGGTCGGTGGTGAGAATCGCAATACGCATGGTCAGGGGGATACCGGATATAGCAGATACCGCTTGTCCACGAGTTCGTTGAGCCGGCGCAGGCATTGCTTGGTCAGCCACTGGACCCGCCCCGTGGGGTACGCCGCGCCCACTGTCCCCGCAATCGCGCGAATGCGCGGCTGCGTCTCAAACAGCCGCACCTGCTCGGCCGGCAATGTCGCCAGCCGTCGAAACAAAATCCGCTCGATGAATGAATTTCCCCCGTTGCGATCATCACACTCCCGGTAAATCCCTCGCAGTTGCGCCCGGTAAAAAGCCGACTGCACGCAGAACAAATACGTGCGCGACCATTGTTTTCGGCGCAACTGGTCAATCAACAGCGGCTGGTTCGGCCGCCGCCGGCATTCCGCCAGGATCGCCCCCAAGTTCAATAATTGATATCGCCCCGTGATCTTCAGCCATCGTTCCGGCGGCTCCGGTTCGCCCTCCATCCATGTATCCAGCATTCCAAATTCCTGGTACCCTTTGCCCCGCGCCCCGTCCGGCGACGGCGCAAACCGGCGCACCCGCAACCGGTCGGACCCCGCAAATTCCGGATGGCGGTCCAACGGGTATGTCGAATTCTCCAAAAAATAGACCGGAGCGAATCGCTGGCAAAACTGCGCTACCTGCCGGTACTCCGCCAACCGCGTTTCCGGGTCCATCGCCGCCGCGCCCGTCACATTGGGTTTGACGGTCGCCGTCAGCACTACCGCAATTTCAGACTGAAAATCAGGCGCGGCGCTCATGGTTTCATGCCTTCAAAAAATATTTCCGCTGCTTCTCGCTGATGGCCATCCCCAATTTCTCCATCACCGCCAGCATGTCTTCCCACACCTTGCGCTTCTCCGTCATCGACTGGTTGCGCAACAGATACGCCGGATGATACGTCGGCATCAGCGGAATCCCCCGATAGATCCGCCAGTTCCCCCGCAGCTTCGTGATCCCCGCCGTCTTCCCCAGCAACCCCTCCACCGCCGTCGCGCCCAGCGCCACCAGTACCTTCGGGCGGATCAGGTCAATCTGCTCGTGCAAAAACGGAATGCACGTCGCCATCTCCTCCGGCGTCGGCTTCCGGTTGCCGCTCGAGTGCTCCGGCATGTTCGGCCGGCACTTCAAAATATTCGCAATGTACACCTCGCTCCGCTTCAGCCCCGTCGCTTGGATGATCTTCGTCAGCAATTCCCCCGCCCGCCCCACAAACGGCTCCCCCTGCTCGTCTTCGTCCGCCCCCGGCGCTTCCCCCACAAACATCAGTTCCGCCTCCGCATTGCCCACCCCAAACACCACCGACTTGCGCGACGACGCCAGGTGCGCGCACTTCACGCACGCCAGCGCCCGTTCCCGGAGCGCCGCAAACGCCGCCGCCCTGGCCGGCCCCGCCAACGCCGGTTGCCCCTCCTCCCGTGGCTGTGAACGTGAGTTCACGGCTGCCTCCCCCCCCGCCTGCTCAGCCTTCGCGGTCGGTGCCGGCAATCCGGCCGCCGCCGGTTCGCTGAACTTTTTCGCCAAGGGGAAAATGCTTTGTGGCGCGCGGGCCCGGGCGGCCGCCGGGCGGGACGCCGCAAAACTGGAACCGGAAAACTTCACCGGCTGCGCCAGCGCCCGCAACGTCTCCGCCGACACCGCCACCTGCCGCACGCCGCGCGATTTCAAACTTTCCAAGTGTTGAATCGTCGCCGCGAGCAGTTCATCGTACGCGCCAGACATGCGTTCATCGTAACCAGCCCGCCCCCGTCCGCGCCAACTTTTTCGCAGCCCCGCCCCGTCACCCCTCGCGTTCTTTCTCGCTTGCCGCCCGGGAGCGCCAAAGATATTTTGCCTTGGTTGGCTTTTCACCTGTGGCAATCATGAAAATTTTAATCAACTGCCACTTGCCGTTCAGCCTGGCGCATGGGGGACTGGCCATTCAAATCCAGCAGACCATGGCCGCTTTGCAGGGCCTGGGCCTGGTGGTTGAACCGATGAGATGGTGGGATGAAACGCAGACCGGCGACTTGATCCACTATTTCGGACGTATGTCGGCGGATCAAATCCGCTTCGCCCACCAAAAAAAATTGAAGGTGGTCATGGCCGAACTGCTCACCGCGCAGGGTTCACGTTCGGACCGCCAACTGCGCCTCCAAAAATATGTTTCCCGGGGCCTGGCCCGGCTGGCCCCGCGCAGTTTCGTCGCCGCCTTCAACTGGGATTCCTACCGCCTGGCGGATGCCTTGGTTGCGCTGACATCCTGGGAAAAACATCTGATGGAATTTATGTTCGGCGCGGACCCATCCCGGACCTTCGTGGTGCCAAACGGGGTGGAAACGGTGTTCTTTGCGGGCGCGCCGGTCACGCGCGGGCCCTGGCTGGTCTGCACCGCCACGATTGTCGGGCATAAACGCGTCCTCGAACTCGCCCAGGCCGCCGTCGCCGCAAAAACCCCGGTCTGGATTATTGGCCGCCCCTATGCCGACAACGATCCGTATGCGCAACAATTCCTCGAGTTCGCGAAACAAAACCCTGAATTCATCCGCTACGAAGGGGCCATCGGCGATCGTGCCCGGCTCGCCGCCATCTACCAGTCCGCCCGGGGCTTTGTTCTCTTGAGCACCATGGAGAGCCTCAGCCTCTCGGCACTGGAGGCCGGCGCTGCTAAATGTCCTTTGTTGTTAAGCGACCTGCCTTGGGCGCACGGCACCTTTGGCCGGGAAGCGCAATTCTGTCCGGTCACCGGCACGATTTCGGTCGTGGCCACGGCCTTGCGTCGTTTCTACGATGCCGCCCCGGACCTGCCGCGCCCACCCCAACCGGCAACCTGGCCGGAAGTGGGCCGCCAACTCGTGGCCGTGTACGAAAAGACCATGGCTGGCTGAATATCCCCGCCGCCGCGTGCCAACCATGAACCTCGCCGCCAACATCCTGCTCATCTTCGCCATCACCTACCTCGGCCTGGCCGCCGGCCGCGTGCCCGGCCTGAAATTGAATCGCACCGGCATCGCCCTGCTCGGCGCCATCGCCATGATGCTCTTCGGCCACTTCCCCACCGCCCAAGTCATCGGGTTCGTGAACTGGCCCACCGTTTGCCTGCTGTTCGGCTTCTTTGTCATCTCGGCCCAGCTCCGCCTGTCCGGCTTTTACCACCTCGTCGCCGACGCCGTCTCCGCCCGGCTCGGCCACCCCGCGCGTTTCCTCCTCATCCTCATGGCCGTCACCGCCGCCCTCTCCGCCATTCTCAATCACGACATCGTCTGCTTCGTCTTTACCCCCATCGTCGCCACCGCCCTCCTGCGCAAACAGCTCAACCCCGTCCCCTTCCTCATCGCCCTGGCCATCGCCAGCAACTTCGGCGCCGCCGCCACCCTCATCGGCAATCCCCAGGACATGCTCATCGGCCAGACCGCGCACCTCAACTTCGGCCGCTATCTCCTCTGGAGCGTCACCCCCGTCGCCTTCGCCCTGGCCTGCGCCTACGCTCTCATCTGGTTCCTCTCGAAAAATCATCTGTCGCTGCCGCCCCGCCCCGCCGCCGCCACCCCCGAAACCAACTATCCCTTCAACCGCTTCCACACCCTCAAGGGACTCATCGTGCTCACCGCCGTCATCGGCCTCTTCTTCTCCTCCATCCCGGCCGAAATCATCGCCCTCGCCGCCGCCGGCATTCACCTGGCCAGCCCCAAGTTCCGCACCGAGGACCTCCTCGCCCTGGTGGATTGGCCCATCCTGGTTCTCTTCATCGGCCTCTTTGTCGTCACCGGCGCCTTTGTTTCCACCGGCTTCGGCACCCAGGCCGTCGGCTGGCTGGCGCACGCCGGCTTCAACCTCAATCATCCCGCCACCCTCACCTTCACCACCGCCCTCCTCACCAGCTTGATCAACAATTCACCCACCGTCATGCTCCTCCTCAAGGTCGTCAATCCCTTGACCCCGACCACCGCTTACATCCTCGCCCTGGCCAACAGCTTCGGCGGCAGCCTCCTCATCATCGGCAGCGTGGCCAACCTCATCATGGTCCAGCAGGCCCGCGACCTCGGCATCAAAATCTCCTTCTGGGATTTCACCCGCCTCGGCCTCCCCGTCACCCTCGTCGCCCTCCTCGGCCTGCTCGCCTGGGTCAAATTGATGGCCTGACGGCCACTGTGCCATCCTGCCCCTCCCCGCTCCCCCTTGGCACACTCCTGTGTGCCAAAAGTTTCCACCCCCGGCCGCCCTCCCCTTGAAATTCCTTCATTTTTCAGGGTTTCTCGCCCTTTCCCGCGTTGGCATTGTCAAAGCTTGATAAGCACCTGTAGGAACCGAAATGATAAACATTAACCAAACTCGATCATAAAAAAGTGAACGAAAGGACAACTATGAAACTGATGCAATATACCCGCCCCGCTCTGGCTTGGCCCGCTTTTGGCCGTGTCGCAAACTTGCAGGATGAACTGGAGCGGATGTTCGAATCACCCTTGCAGGCCTGGGCGCCCGCGCTGGATGTCCATGAAAACAAGGACGCCTTCACCATCCGCGCCGAACTCCCCGGCCTGAAGCGCGAGGACATCGAGGTCTCCATCCAGGATGGCGCCCTCGTCATCTCCGGCGAACGCCAGGAGGAGAAACTCGCCGAAGGCACCGAAGTCCATCGCCAGGAGCGCTATTTCGGAAAATTCTCCCGCGTGCTCACCCTGCCCACCGCGGTTTCCAGCGACAAGGTGAAGGCCGCTTACAAGGACGGCATTCTCACCGTCACGCTGCCCAAGGCCGAGGAATCCAAGCCGAAACAAATCACCGTCAGCGAGTAATCGCCGCGGCGACAGGAAATAAAAAGCAAAACGCCCCGCAATCTCTCGCGGGGCGTTTCTTTTGCGTGGCCTGCCCTTACATGCCCACGCTCACCAGTTCGTCGCCCGTTTCCACATTCACAATCTTGAACTGCTCGGCATGCATCCCCGTGTCCGCGCGGAACGACAGCTTGCCGAAGTACCGTTTTTCCATCGCAATGAGGTGCTTCTCATCTTCATTGCGCAGCCGGTCCAGCACCGTCGGGTTCACCACGATCCGCAGCTGGAAGTCGTTTTCATCCCGCGTCCGCTTCTTCAGGATTTCCTGGAGCTTGCGCTGGATTTCCACGCTCATCGTGATGGCGCTCTTCACCTTCCCGCGGCCCTTGCAATACGGGCAGTCGTCATAGACCGCCGCCCGCGTGCTTTCGCTGTGCCGCTGGCGCGTCATCTCCATCAACCCCAGTTGCGAGATCGGCAGCATGTGCGTCTTGGCCTTGTCCCGCCGCAACCCGTCCCGCATCCGGTTGAGCACGTGCTGCCGGTCGCGCCCCGACTTCATGTCAATGAAGTCCAGCACGATCAGCCCGCCCATGTTCCGCAGGCGAAGCTGCCGGCAGATCTCCTCCGCCGCCTCCAGGTTCACCTTCAGGATCACCGCTTCCTGGTCCTTGCCGCCCTTGTGCCGGCCCGTGTTCACGTCAATCGCCACCAGCGCCTCGGTTTCATCAATCACGATGTAGCCGCCGCTCTTCAGGTGCACCTGCCGCGTGAACGTGTTCTCCAGTTGCTTGCTCACGTTGAACCGGTCAAACACCGGCTGCGCTTCCGAGTAGATCTTGATCTTCCCCGCCGAGCGCTTCGAGATCTTCGAAATCATCTCGCGCATCCGGTCGTAGGCCTTGGGGTTGTCCACCACGATCCGCTCCACGTCCTCCGTCAGGAAGTCCCGCACCGTCCGTTCAATCAGGTCCGGTTCCTGGAACACGCACGTGGCCATCGGTTGGCGCTTGATTTTTTCCTGCACCAGCGTCCATTCCTCCAGCAGCAGCGCCAGGTCCCGCACGAAATACCGCAACTGCTGCCCTTCCCCGGCCGTGCGCATGATCACGCCCATCCCGTCGGGAATGTGCAGTTCCCGCAGGATCTTCTTCAGCCGCTTGCGCTCCTCCTGGTTCTCAATCTTCCGCGAGATGCCGCTTTGATCCGAATTGGGCAGCAGCACCAGAAACCGCCCCGGCAACACCAGGTTCGTCGTCACCCGCGGACCCTTCGTGCTGATCGGCCCCTTGGTCACCTGCACAATGATGTCCGCGCCCGGTGGATACAGCCGCGGAATGTCCTTCTGCGTGATCTTCGGCTTCTGCGGCCGGCGGCCTTCCCGCTCCACGATCTCCACGCCCGAGTCGAACTGGTTGGGCACAATGTCCCAGTAATGCAGAAACGCGTTCTTCTCGAACCCGATGTCCACAAACGCCGCTTTCAGCCCGTCCTCCAGGTTGCGCACCTTCCCCTTGAAGATGCTCCCCACCAGACGTTCCTCCGTCGTGCGCTCAATGTTGAATTCCTCCAGCCGGCCGTCCTCCGTCACCGCCACCCGCGTCTCCAGCGTCTCGGCATTGATGATCACTTCCTTGTGCACCTTGTCTTCCGGCCGGATCAACTGCTGCACCCGCTTGACGATGTTCGCCGCCGCGCTCCGGATGGTGTCAATCAAACCCATCGCGGGCTGCGCGATCGCCACCGGCTCGAATTTCTTTTCCGCCGCCGGCGCTGCCGCCGCCGGAACTTCCGGCCCCCGCTCGCCCTCGGCCACTTCCACACCCACCCGGGGCGCCCCTTCCGGCACCAGTCCGGCGGCAATGTCCTCCGCCCGTTCAATCTCGTGCACGTGCCGCTTCTCAAATAACCGGTCGGCACCACCCTGTTCACTGACCAAGTCCGCCCGGGCCTCGATCGCCTCGCGATCGGTCTTCTGGTGAGCGGGGTTCAAGCCGCCTTTCGGCCTGAACCGCATTCCCCGGCGACTCCGCGAGAAGTTGTTATTGCTCATATTTAATATCCTCTACGGTTTTTATATACGTTTTGCATCAGGCCCAGCGCGATCAGCGAGCACAGCACTGAAGACCCGCCGTAACTTAACAGCGGCAGTGGTATGCCCGTCACCGGGACAATGCGAATGTTCATGCCGATATTGATGAAAACATGGCTGAACAAGAGCGTCACGACGCCCACGGCCATCAGTTTTCCCAGGCGATCGCGCGCCTGGCCGGCGATTCTCAATCCGGTAAAGAGAACCACCGCATATAGCGTCAGCACCACTACGGAGCCGACGAATCCTTCCTCCTCGGCAATGACGGAGAAAATGAAATCATTGTGTGCCGCCCCCGCCGGCAAAAAACTCAGGGCCGTCTGCTGCCCCTGCCGCCACCCCTTCCCCCAAAATCCCCCCGACCCCACCGAGATCAGCGCCTGCCGCACCTGGTACGACTTCTCCTGCTGCTCCCGCCGCGCCTCCACCCGCTCCTGCGCCGACGCGTCCGCCGACGCAAAATCCGCCCCGAAATAAACCAGCAGCCGCTGCCGCTGGTAATCCTGCATCGGAATCCGCCAGTGCGGCGGCGCAAACAGCACGTCCGCCACAAACAACACCGCCAGCACCCCCACCCCGCCCACCAACCGCACCAGGTACCTCCGCGGCGTGCCCGCCACCAGCATCATCACCAGCCCCGTCGGCAGCAGCACCAGCGCCGAGCCCAAGTCCGGTTCCTTCAAAATCAAAATGAACGGCAGCACCAGCAAACCCATCCCCTGCCAGAAAACCTCCGGCTGCCTCAATTCGTCCGGCGGCCGGCTCAGGAAATTCGCCGCCGCCAGGATGAACGCCAATTTCCCAAATTCGCTCGGCTGAAACTGGAAAAACGGCAGGTCAATCCACCGCCGCGCCCCCCAGCCGTGCGTCTGCCCGATGAACGGCACCAGCACCGCCACCAGGCACACGATCATCGCCCAGTACCCCACCAGCGACCACCGCGCCAGCGTGTGATAATCCACCAGGCACACCACGGCCGCCGCCCCGAGCCCCAGCACATACCAAATCACCTGCCGGAACCAAATCTGCGCGAACCACGCCTTCTCCGCCTCAAACGGGCTCGCCGTCGTCGCGCTGCACACAAACGCCGCCCCCACCAGCATCAGCCCCGCCAGCGCCACCAGTTGCAGCCGGTCCAGCTTGTCATACTTCTCAATGAGGTCTTCCGTGGTCATGCGTTCACTTCCCATTCACCGTCGCCAGCAACCGCGGCGCCCCCGGTGTTTCTTTCTGCATAATCGTTTCGTACACGTCGTGCGCGATCGGGGCGCAAATCCCGCCCCCCGAACCGCCCTCCACCGCCGATTGCACCATCACCACCACCGCGTAGCGCGGGCTCTCACACGGCGCAAACGAGGCAAACCAATAATTGTGCCCCGTCAGCCGGTTCGCGCTGTCCTGCACCTGCGCCGTCCCCGTCTTGCCGCAAATGTGCAGCCCCGGCACCACCGCCGCCTTCCCCGTGCCCTCCACATCCTCCGTCTCCCCCAGCATCGCGTTGTACAAAATCTTCAGACTCCGCCCGCTCACCCCGATCCGGTCCCGCACCCGCCCTGCCGTATAAATCGTCGCCGTCGCCCCCGCCGCGGTGTCCGCCGGCTCAATCCGCGAAACCAGCCGCGGCCAGAAAACCGTCCCCCCGTTCGCAATCGCCGAATACGCCACCGCAATTTGCAGCGGCGTCACCGCCACTTCCCCCTGCCCGATGCACATGTTCGCCGTGTCGCCCTCCCGCCACTCATGATGGATCCGCTCCATCGTCGGCATGTCCCCCCGGCTCTCCTGCCGCGTCGCCAATCCCGTCAGCTCCCCAAAATGAAATCGCTCCGCCAGCCCCACGATCCGGTCCGCCCCCGTCTGCAAACCCACTTGGATGAAATACGAGTTGCTCGACCGCTCGATCGCCCGCTTGAAATTGTATTCCCCCGGCGGCGCCGTATCCCGCTTCTTCAGCCGCCCCACATACACACACCCCTTCCCGGGGCTCTCCGGGTCCGCCTCCACCGTGTACAACCGCTCCGGATTCAATCCCCCCTCCAGCGCCGCCAGCGCCACCACCACCTTGAAAATCGAGCCCGGCGCGTAATTCTCCTGCGTTGCCCGGTTCTTCTCCGCCATCACCGCCTGCAACTGCGCGTACTTCTCCCGCGAGATCACCTGCGCAAAATCGTTCGGATCAAACGTCGGCGACGACGCCATCGCCAGCACGTCCCCGTTCCGCACGTCCATCACCACCACCGCCGCGTTCGCGTTGGCGCCCTGGTGGCTCACCAGCGATTCCTCCGCCGTCCGCTGCAAATCCAGGTCCAGCGTCAGCACCACGTTCTCCCCCGGCTCCGGCTTTGCCTCCACGTCCTGCGCCTGCCGGTAACCCATATTGTTCACCAGCACGGACATCTGCCCCGCCCGCCCGTGCAGCACCCCGTTGAACGCCCCCTCGATCCCCGTCACCCCCCGGTAATCCGGCAGCCGGTAATTGAAAAACGATTCCTCCCCGGCGATCGAACTGTCATCCATCCGCAGTTCCCCCAGCAAATGCGCCGCCGTCGTCCCCAGCGGATAGCTCCGGATGGATTGCAGCTCCAAGTCCGCCCCCAGCCCACCCGTGAAATTCTCCTCAAACCGCGCGATTTGCTCCGGCGTCAGGTTCTCCGCCACCGGAAACGGCATCGCCAGCTCCGTGGCGTAATGCCGGTTGAACTTCGCCGCATCAAAAACCAGCGGCTCGCCCATGTTCCGCCCGATCTGCGCCACCACCCCGCCCGCCACTTCGTCCCGCGCCCGCTCGTGCCAGCCCTCAATCTGGTCCGCCGTAAACGCAAACTGCCGCCGTTCCGCCTTCGTCAGCGACCGCCCCAGCCGCCGTTCCTGCGCCGCCACCGCCGCCTTTTGCAGCGCCAGCGCCTGCACCGTCTCCTCCCGGATCGCCACCGCAAACTGCTTCCGCAAATCGTCCAGGTACAGGCTCAGGTTGTACCGCGGCCGGTTCTCCGCCAGCACCCGCCCCTCCCGGTCCAGGATCTTCCCCCGCAACGCCGGCACCCGGATCGTCCGGTACGCCTGCGTGTCCAAGTGCGCCTGGTATTCCCGCGCCGACACCACCTGCACCCACCAGAGCCCCGCCAGCAAAGTGAACAGTCCGCCCGCCAGCAGCACCGCCACCAGGCGCAACTGCGGATCGTTCTTCTTCAGTTCATCAATAACCAGCATGTTCTTGCTTTAAGCTCATTCTCGCGCCCCGGGCCCCCGCCTTCATTTCAATATCTTCCCGTGCCGGATTTCCCGGTCCGGCCGAAACCCCATCCCCTGCTCCGGCTTGTAGCCCAGCGTCTGTCCAAACCAGTCAAACAGCGCAAATATCACCGGCGTCGCCGCCGCCCCCCCCGCCGTCATCACCACCCATTGCCACCCCGACCCCCACCCGATCAGCGGCTGCCTCCCCCCGTTCAGCAGCAGCAGCACCGTCAACACCGGCACCACCCCGCTCGCCGCCGTCCCCAGCACCAACTGCGCAAACGGCAAATCCCGCAATATCAGGTCCCGCCGCAAAAAAATTGGAAAGCCCACCAGAAACAGCGGCACAATGCTCACCCCCAGCGGATTCGCCGAAAACGAGTCAAACCCCAGCCCCCCCAGCACCGCCAGCAGCGACACCGTCACCACGTCCGCATTCAACGCCGTGTACACCATCAGCGCCGGCAGCACGTCAATCTGCGCCCCCAGCCAGTTCCGCGGCGCCCCCAGCGTCGCCTCGCAAAACACCGCCAGATAGGCGAATCCCAGGATTAATATGGGTTGAAAGAGGCTCATTTGAACAAAACCCACACTTGTTCCAACGCCCCGAGGTTGGCATTGAGTTTCACCGTCGCCTCGTTCGCCAGGCCGCCCTCCACGGCTTGCCCATACACGATTTTGCCGATGGGAATGCCCTTGGGAAAGACCCCGCCGAGCCCGCTGGTAAGCACCTCCTGCCCCGGTTTCAAATTCGCGCTGCTCGCCAGATAGCTCAACACCGGCAGCGACGCCCCCAGCGGGCCGCCCGAAAGCGGGCCGCCCGCCGTCAGCACGCCGATGTCGTGCGTGGAATTATCCACCAGCGCCGAAATCCGGCAGTTCGGATCCCCGATCAGCGCCACCTGCGAACTCACAAAGCTGACCGCCGACACCCGCCCCACCAGGCCCTCGGCCGTCAGCACCGGCTGGTTGGTTTGAATCCCGTCCCGGCTCCCCAGGTCAATCTGAATCGTCTGCCACCAGTTCGCCGGGTCCCGCATCACCACGTTCGCCAGCTTCAGCTTCCACGGCGCCTGCCGCTCCCACCCCAGCCGGTCCCGCAACTGGTCGTTCTCCCGCGCCATGGCGGCCGTCTGGATTTGTTGCTCCTTGAGCTGCTGGTTTTCCCGCCGGAGTTCGTCTATCTCCCTGAGCAATTCCCGCCGCGGCAACACGCTGTCCGCCAGGTCCGCCGGCAATTGCTGCCCGGCTCCGGCCAGGCCAAATAAGGGTAAGAACCAGCTCCCCACCGCCAATTTTAGGCGGACGGTCGCGCGCGTGGGCAGGCTTAAAAGCAAGACTGCCACGAACACCACCGCGCCAAGGGCAAGATAATTTTTTCGCTTAAACATCCGCGACGTCCCGGCCTGGGGCCGGCGTGCGGTGAACTCCCGGAAGAATCAATCAGTATTTGGCATTCGTGGCCACGCGTTTCAGGAACTCGATCTCCTGCAACACGCGCCCCGTACCCTCCGCCACGGCACTCATTGGGTCGTCGGCCAGATGCACGGGCAACCCCGTCTCCCCGGCCACCAAGCGGTCTATCCCCCGGATCAACGACCCGCCGCCAGCCATCACCAGGCCCCGATCCACAAGATCGGCGGCGAGTTCTGGGGGGCAGCGTTCCAACGTGATCCGGATGGACTCAAGTATGCTCGAAAGCGGTTCTTGCAAGGCTTCCCGGATTTCCTCCGATCGGATCGTCAATGTCTTGGGCAGACCCGAACCAAGGTCCCGTCCCTTGACGTCCATCGTTAATTCCTGTTCCAGCGGAAATGCCGAGCCTATGCGAATTTTGATTTCTTCTGCGGTGCGTTCACCAATCATCAGGTTATAGGCGCGCTTCATGTGCGCCACAATCGTGCCGTCCAGTTCGTCTCCGCCAACCCTCAGGCTGCGGCTGAACACGATGCCGGCCAGCGAGATGATGGCGATTTCGCACGTCCCGCCGCCTATGTCCACGATCATGTTGCCCGCCGGTTCTTGCACCGGCAGGCCTACGCCAATGGCCGAAGCCATCGGCTGTTCGATCAAATACACCTCGCGCGCGCCTGCGTGGGTGGCGGAATCCTTCACCGCCCGTTTCTCCACTTCGGTTATCCCGGAGGGGACCGCAATCACTACGCGTGGGGCGATCAACTTCCGGTGGTGAACCTTCTGGATAAAGTGCCGCAGCATTGCCTCGGTGATCTCGAAGTCGGCTATCACGCCGTCTTTCATCGGGCGGATCGCCACGATGTTGCCGG
>CAZHIM010000093.1:0-17143 GCA_964532525.1 uncultured Bifidobacteriaceae bacterium | reverse complement strand
AAACCGCTCCCCCAAATCCTAGTGGCATTGGGTTTGGAAACCTGCGCTACGCCGGGGTTGCCCTTGTGCGCCAATGCAACTATGTAATATCCAGGCTGATCCAGCCAGTTCCGGTTTCAAATCTGTGTCCATCTGTGTTCATCTGTGGCTGATTCATTTTTCAACTGACGCGGTCCGGCTTAGTGTGCTACGCCGGGAGAACCAGAACCAGCCCGCCACCCCCGCCAGCAAAATCGGCCCGCACAAAAGCTGCGCCGGGGTGAACAGCCCCGCGTGAATGTGGTCCGGCGGATAATCCCCCCGGAAAAATTCCACGATGAACCGGCAGATCGCGTACCCGATGAAATACAGCGCAAAAATCTCCCCGTCGAATTTCCGCCGCCGGAACATCCACGCCAGCCCCAAATACAGCAGCAGGTTCAGCACCCCGTCGTAGATTTCGGTGGGATGCACTTTGAGGCCGTGCGTCTCATGGTCGGCCGGGAACCGGATGCCCCAGGGCAAATCATCGCACGTCCGCCCGTAACAGCACCCGTTGAGCAGGCAGCCCACCCGCCCGATGGCGCTGCCCAGCGCGATGCTCGGCGCCACGATGTCCGCGATTTTCCAGACCGGCAACTGCTTCCACCACAAATACGCCATGCCCGCCAGGGACGCGCCGATGAGCCCGCCATAATACACCAGTCCCCCGTGCTGCACCATGAACACCTCGCGGAACGGCCCGCCGGCGAATTCCTGCTTCCAGTAGGTGGTCACATACACAAAACGCGCCCCCACAATGCTGCCGATCATCAGCCACAACGTCACGTCCGTGATCGTGTCGGCGGACACGTTCACCCGCCGGCCGCGGCGCGTGGCCGTCCAGAGGCCGGCGAAAAACGCCGCCGCCATCATGATGCCATACCAGCGGACGGGCATGGTTCCCAGATAAAACGCAATCGGATGCACGCTGGGAACTTAGACTGGAGCGGGGAAAATTGGAATTTGAAACTGCATGACCTGCGCCCTCCGGGTGTGACACAAAGTTCTTCCGGACTGTTTAAAGCCGGGTATTGGCTAAGCCTACCGAATGTGGCGGACCGCGGCTGTGTCGGAGACCAGCCGCAACGGGTTCGCAAGACTGACCGCGTTGGGAATATTCATCACGGCGTGGCGGGCAGACGCGCTGCGGCTGATCCCGCGCCGCGCGGGACACAGCCGCGGTCCGGGGCTGGGACCGGGCCGGACCGCGGCTGTGTCGAAGACCAGCCGCAACGGGTTTGCAGGACTGACCGCGTTGGGAATATTCATGACGGCGTGGCGGGCAGACGCGCTGCGGCTGATCCCGCGCCGCGCGGGACACAGCCGCGGTCCGGGGCTGGCTTTCAGCACAGCCTCCGGCCTCAATTGGTTGCGATGTGGGGGACGAACCCGGCCTTCGGTGGCAGGGGCGGCAGGGGCGGGGGCATCGGTGGCGGCATGGGCAGTGGCGGCCACAGCGGGACATGCGCCACCAAATCCCGCCACGTCTGCCGCTCCTCTGGCGACATCTTTGACCATTGGTCCGCGTTCTTCAGGAATTCCGCGCGCTCGGCCTCGTTCATCCCGGCGAATTTCGCATAGTTGCGCACGCACAAAAGCCGCTGCTGCGGGGGCAATTGATCGAACGTCTTCAGCGTCTTGTCCATCTGCGCCCGTTCCTCGGCCGATAGCGTCCCCAGCAATTCCTCCTTTTCGCCCGGCGTCAGGTCAAAAAAACGGCGGAACCGGTCGGCCGCCTTTTCCTGCTGCGAATCCGCGGCCGGGGGCATCGTCGCCTGCGCAAAATAATGCAGCGTCGTCTCGTTGGTCAGAAACTCCTGTTTCAGCGGCGGCGGCAACAAATCCCACTGCATCAGCCGGGACTTGACCGACGGTTGCAATTCCGCCGGCACCTGCGCCAGCTTCTCCGCCCGGTCCGCCGGCGGCATCTTCAGCATTGGCGTCACGTACCATCGCAGCTCCGTCGCCCGCAGCCGCAACTCGCGTTCATCCGGGTCCAGCGTCTCGTATTCCTGAACTTTCGCCAGGATGCGCGTCCGCGTCTCGGGCGGCCGCGCCGCCAGCAACTCCTCCCGCTCGGCGGGCGACATTACCAGCAGTTTGCGGAAGACCCCCACCGGCGAGAGCCCCGGCGGCAGCGGTGGCAGCGGGTTGGTTCTGGAAATGGAAAGGGGAATCGCACTTGGAAACGCCGGCGGTGTCTGCGCGCGCGCCGCCACGCCGAGCACCAAAGCTGCCAGGCAAAAGATTGACTGGCGCAGGGCGCTCATTGCAGGGCGGCCAGTAATTCGGTGTCCGCATGCGCGGGCTGGCTCATGCGCTGGATCACATCGAGGTTCTCCAATACATCCACGCTGGGCACCCCCTTTGCGCTGGCCACCAAGGACAGGCTCTTGGCCATCTCGGAACGGGACCGCGACGCCTCATGCTGGTAAAAGACCGCCGCCGCCACCAGCAGCACCGCGGCCGTCGCCGCCACCCGCGGCCACCACCCCCGCCAACTCCAACTCCAGCGCGTCCGCGCCGCCCGCGCCGCCCGCATGTCCTCCAGCGCCACGGCGTCCAATACCCGCGCCGTGAAGTTCGACGGCACCGGCACGTTGGGCAGGTGCGCCAGCGCGTCCGTCAGCCGCGCTTCCAATTCCAGTTCCGGCTGCCCGCGCAAGACCGCGCGCTCCCCCGCGGAAAGCTTCCGCCACAGCCCCTCACGCTGTTCTGGAGAATGATGTTCCATCGTTTTCATTCAAAACCGCGCCGGGCGCAAAGTTGCAAATTTTTTTCCGCCGCCGGGCCGCCTGCTTCAGCCCGCCGCTCTCCATAAACTGCCCCCGCCATGCCAATTTCTGAAAAGCCTCTGTCCTTCCGCCCAAAACTGTGCTATTCGTCTGGCCCGATTCGATGCACGCGACCGCCGCCACCGCCCTGACCGCCCGCGAACGCTTCCACCGCGCCGCGCGCTGCCTGACCGTGGACCGTCCCCCGGTTTGGCTCATGCGCCAGGCCGGACGCGCCCTCCCCGAATACCGCAAGCTCAAGGAAAAGCACACCTTCCTCCAATTGGTGCAAACCCCCGAACTCGCCGCCGAAGTCACCCTCCAGCCGGTCCGCCGCTTCGGCTTTGACGCCGCCATCCTCTTCAGCGACATCCTTGTCATCCCGGAGGCCATGGGCCAATCCTACGCCTTCAAGGACACCGGTGGCGTGGTCATGGATTTCGCCATCACCACCCGGGCGGACATCCAAAAGCTCTCCGTCGAACGCGTTGTCGAAAAACTCGCCTACGTGGACCGCGCCCTGCGCCTCGTGCGCCAGGAACTCGGCGACCGCACGGCGCTGCTCGGCTTCGCCGGTTCGCCCTGGACCCTCGCCACGTTCATGATGGAGGGTGCCAGCGTGCCCCAATACAGCCGCGCCCTCCGGCTTTTCCGCGAGGATCGGAAAACTTACTTCGCCCTCGCCGAGAAACTCACCGCCGCCATCACCGCCTACTTGCGCCTGCAAATCGCCGCCGGCGTGGACGCGCTTCAAATCTTCGACAGCCACGGCGGCCACCTTTCCCCCGCCGAGTTCCCCGAAGCCAGCGGCCGCTGGTTGCGCGACATCATCGCCGGCCTGCACCTCCCGGCGTCCGCCCCGGCCGCGCCGCCGGTCATCGTCTTTTCCCTCGGCACCCACGGCAACTGGCCCGATCTCCTGGCCACCGGCGCCAACGTCATCGGCATAGACTGGCAAACGCCCCTTGCCGAAGCCCGCAAAACCCTTCCCCCGCACCTCGCGCTCCAGGGCAATTTGCCCCCGGCGCTGCTGGCCAACGCGACGCCGGACGTCGTCGCCGCCGAAACCCGCAAGTGCCTCGACACCATGCGCGGCCGCCCCGGCTATATCGTCAACCTCGGCCACGGCCTGCCCCCGGACGCAAAACTGGAAAATATCACCGCCTTGGTGGACAGTGTAAAAGCTTACGCATGAAAACGCTGAACGTAGATCTTGATCTGGTCCGCAAATACAACGTCGCCGGCCCGCGTTACACCAGCTACCCGCCCGCCACCAAGTTCACCGACACGATCACTTGGGACCAGCTCGCCCCCAAAATCGCGGCCAACAACCGCGCACCCCGCGACCTCTCGGTTTATTTTCACATTCCCTTTTGCGAAACCCTCTGTTGGTTCTGCGGTTGCACCACCGTCATCACCCTCAATCACGCCCAAGGCATGGCCTACGTCGAGGCCCTCGGACGCGAAGTCGCCCGCATGGCGCCCCTCCTCCACCCCCGGCGCAAGGCCGTGCAGCTCCATTTCGGCGGCGGCTCCCCCACCTTCCTCCAGCCCGATGAAATCCGCCGCCTCGGCGAAATCATCCGCCAGCACTTCACCTTCTCGCCGGACATCGAAGCCAGCGTGGAAGTGGACCCCCGCCGGCTCACTCGCGAACATCTGGTCGCCTTGCGCGACATCGGCTTCAACCGCGCTTCCATGGGCGTGCAGGATTTCAATCCCAAAGTCCAGGAAGCCGTCCACCGTATCCAGCCCCGCGAAATGACCCAGCAGGCCATGGACTGGATGCGCGAGCTCGGCTTCCACTCCATCAATCTCGACCTGATCTACGGCCTCCCGTTTCAAACCCCCGGGTCCTTCGACGAAACGCTCGACATCGTTCTCGCCATGAAGCCGGACCGCCTGGCCGTCTTCAGCTACGCCCACGTGCCCTGGATCAAGCCGTCCCAGAAAATCCTCGAACGCGAAGTCCTCCCCACCCCCGAGACCAAGCTCCAGGTCCTCAAGCTCGTGATTGAAAAACTCACCGCCGGCAACCAATACGTGTATATCGGCATGGACCATTTCGCCCGGCCCACCGACGAGCTCGCCGTGGCCCAGCGCGAGAAAAAATTGCAGCGCAACTTCCAGGGCTACAGCACCCGCGCCGGCTCCGACATCTACGCCTTCGGCATGAGCGGCGTCTCGCAGGTGCCCGAGGCCTACTGGCAAAACGAAAAGGAGCTCCCCAAGTGGCAGGCCGCCGTGGACGCCGGCAACGTGCCGCTCCACAAGGCCTATTTCGTCACCGCCGAGGACCAGATCCGGCGCGAAACCATCATGCGCACCATGTGCGACCTCTCGCTGGATTTCACCGTCATGTCCGAAAAACTGGGCATCAACTTCCCCCGGCACTTCGAATCAGAGCTGGCCGCCCTCGCCCCCTTTGAAGCCGACGGCCTCGTCAAACGCCACCCCACCGGCCTCGAAATCACCGACGCCGGCCGCCTGTTCATCCGCAACATCGCCATGTGTTTCGACAACACCCTGGCGCCCGCCTCCGAGCGGCGGCATTCCAAGACCATCTGATACGCTGCTTCAGCCCCGGATGAAATTCCAGATGTCCTCGCTCACCTGGTCTTTATGCGTCGTGCACATCCCGTGCGGCGCCCCCGGATAAACTTTCAGCGTCGCATTCTTGATCAGCTTGGCCGACAGCAGCGCCGAATTCGCGATCGGCACAATCTGATCGTCGTCCCCGTGCAAAATCAGCGTCGGCACGTCAATCTTCTTCAAGTCCTCCGTCTGGTCCGTTTCCGAAAACGCCTTGATGCAAAAAAAGCACGCTGGAAATCCCGCCTGCATCCCTTGCAGCCAGAACGATTCCTTCACCGCTTCCGAAACCTTCGCCTCCGGCCGGTTGTAGCCGTAAAACGGCACCGCCAGCTCCTGGAAAAACTTCGACCGGTCTCCCGCCACTCCCGCCCGGATCCCGTCGAACACCTCCAGCGGCACGCCGCCCGGATTCGCGGGCGTCTTTAGCATGAGTGGCGGCACCGCCCCGATGAGCACCGCTTTCGCCACCCGCTTGGTGCCGTGCCGCGCAAAGTACCGCGCCACTTCGCCTCCGCCCGTCGAATGCCCCACATGGACGGCGTTCTTCAGCCCCAGCTTCTCCACCAGCGCCGCCAGGTCGTCGGCGTAGGTGTTCATGTCGTTCCCCTGCCACGGCTGGCTCGACCGCCCATGGCCCCGGCGGTCGTGCGCGATGCACCGGTAGCCCCGCGCCGCCAGATAATACATCTGGTCCTCAAAGGCATCCGCGCTCAGCGGCCACCCGTGGCTGAACACGACCGGCTGGCCCGTGCCCCAGTCCTTGTAATAAATTTCCGTGCCGTCCTTGGTGGTGAATGTGCTCATGTTGTACCGTTCCTTTCTTGGTTGATGGGTTTGTTGGAACCGTCCGCACTATGCCTCCGTAAAAGCGGCGCCAATATAACCGCCGGCATTTAAATTTCAAGCCGCCGCGCATCCACGGGTTGCAAATCGCGAATCAACACGGTATAAGGAATTGACCGAATGATACAAACCGACCAGCCGGCCAACGAGGCGCTCCGCAAATTTCACCGCCAGGCAATTCCATGACGCCCGTCGCCATCATCGGCGCCGGCATCACCGGACTTACCGCCGCCTTTTACCTGAAACGCGCCGGCCACGCCGTCACCGTTTATGACGCCGCGGCCCGCCCCGGCGGCGTCATCCAATCCCTGCGCCGCGATGGTTTCCTCGCCGAGTTCGGCCCGAATACCATTCTCGAAACCTCGCCCCTCATTGGCCAACTCGTCCGCGATGCCGGCCTGGAAACCCACAAGCTCCCCACCGACCCCGCGGCCGAGGCGCGCTACGTGGTCCGCTACCGCCGCCCCATCGAGATGCCCGCCACCCCGCCCGGCTTCTTCACCACGCCCCTCTTCAGTCTCCGCGCCAAGTTCGCCGTCCTGCGCGAACCTTTCATCCCGCGCCGCCGCGACGGCGTGGAAGAATCCATCGCCCAATTCGTCGTCCGCCGCCTCAACCAGGAATTCCTCGACCAAGCCATTGACGCCCTAGTGGCCGGCGTTTACGCCGGTGACCCTTATCAGCTCTCGCTGCCCCAGGCCTTTCCGCGACTCAAGGCGGTCGAAGATAAATACGGCTCCCTCATCAAAGGCCAGATCCTCGGCGCCCGCGAACGTAAAAAATCGAAGGAGGTCGCCCGCGACCGCGCCCCCAAGTTCTCCTTCGACGCCGGCCTCCAGGTGCTGCCTGATTCCCTCGCCGCCCAGCTCGGCGGCTCGCTGAAATTGAGCACCCCCGTGAGCGGCCTCACCCGAACCGCCAACGGCTGGCGCGTCGCCACCGCCGCCGGCGAGTCCGAGTTCGGCGCCGTCGTCTATTGCGGCACCGCCTACCGCCTCGCCGAATTGAAGATCGGCGTCCCCCAGGCCCTGGACACCCGCCCGTTTTCCGAAATCATCTATCCCCCCGTCGCCAGCGTGGTCCTTGGTTTCCGCCGGCAAGACGTCAGGCATCCCTGCCAGGGTTTCGGCATGCTCATCCCCAAAATCGAAGGCTTCAAGATCCTCGGCGCCATTTTTTCCTCCTCCCTCTTTCCCAATCGCGCCCCGGCCGGCCATCTCACCCTCACCTGTTATGTCGGCGGCGCGCGCTACCCGGAACTCGCTGCGCTGCCGCCCGGCCAGTTGACCGAAACCGTGCTCGCCGATCTCCGCGTCTTGCTGGGCGTCGCCGCCCCGCCCGTCTTCACCCAAACCGCCGTCTATCCCCGCGCCATCCCCCAATACAATCTCGGCTACGGCAAGTACCGCCAGTTGCTCAACGACCTCGAAGCCGCCGCCCCCGGACTCTACTTTGCCGGCCATTACCGCGACGGCGTCTCCCTGGGCGACTCGATTGTCTCCGGCGCCAACATCGCCGACCGCGTCGCTAAAGCCCTTAAATAATTGTCGCCATGAGCAAAGCCGTTCTCCTTGTCAACCTCGGCTCCCCGGATTCGCCGTCGGTTCCCGATGTCCGGCGGTACCTGAATGAATTCCTGATGGATGCCCGCGTCATTGACACGCCCTGGCTGCTGCGCCGCTTCATCGTGGGCATGATCCTCCTTCGCCGCCCGCACGAAGCCGCCCGCGCCTACCAAAGCATCTGGACTCCCGCCGGCTCGCCGCTCGTCGTCACCAGCCGCAACGTCCAGCTCCAGCTCCAGGCCCGCCTCGGCGTGCCCGTCGAGCTCGCCATGCGTTACCAAAAGCCTTCCATTCCCGACGCCATCAAAAGTCTCGCCGCCCAGGGCGTGGATCAGCTCCTGCTCATTCCGCTGTTCCCGCATTACGCCATGTCCAGTTATGAAACCGCCGTCGTTCGCGTCCGTGAAGTCGCCCGCCGGCTGGCGCCGCAAATGAAGATCACCGTCCAGCCCCCTTACGGCGATGCTCCGGACTTCATCGCCGCCATGGTTGCCCGCGCCAGCGAGTATTTGCAGCGGGAATACGATTACTTTCTCTTCAGCTTCCACGGTTTGCCCGAGCGCCACCTCAGAAAATCCGACCCCACCCACGCGCACTGCCTCACCGTCCCGGATTGCTGCCAGACGCCCAGCGAAGCCCATCAATTCTGCTACCGCCACCAGTGCCACCGCACCGCCGAAGCCTTCGCCACCGCCGTGCGCCTGCCCGCCGGCAAATGGTCCGTCTCGTTCCAGTCCCGCCTCGGCAAGGATCCCTGGCTCAAACCCTACACCGATTTCGAACTCGTGCGGCTCGCCCGGGCCGGCGTCAAACGCATCCTCGTCACCTCGCCCGCCTTTGTCGCGGATTGCCTCGAAACCCTGGAGGAACTTGGCATTCGCGGCCGGCAATCCTTCCTCGCCGCCGGCGGCCAGGATTTTCAGGTCATCCCCTGCCTCAATGAACATCCCGCCTGGATCACCGTCCTGGAAAACATGGCCCGACGTTTCCTCGCCGCCAACTGACTGAAGCCACTTCCCTGGCGGACCAAAAAGTCAGACCAGTGGCTTCTGACGTCGCAAGCTGCGTCTATTTCCGCGCCAACAATCCTGGCGCAACTGTAGTGGTCCCACTTTGGCCTTCCAGCAGAAGTGACGCAGTTAGTTATCCGCGTTCGGTAACTTTCCGTCGCGATAACTGGCGAGCGTTTTTTCCAACGCTCCTTTTTCCCCGGGGTTTTGCTCCACGCTCACGGCCTTTTCTTCGGTGGCAATCGCCTCCGGCTTGTCACCGAGCATGAATTGCACCCGCGCCAGAGTGTCCAGCGGGGCGGAATTGGTCCCTGTCGTCAAATCCACGGCGCGCCCGGCCAGCGTTTTGGCGAGGGCAAGACAGCGCTGATCCGGAAGTTCGCTGGTGGCGATCGTCCAAGCCAGTTCGTTTTGCCAATAGTCATCGGCCGCGTGTGACTTGCCGAGGGAGTCGGCGAATTGGATTGCCTCATCGAAATTCTTTCGGCCCAAAAGAATTTCCAACCGTTGGACGCTAAAACCGTTGGTCATTCTTGGCATCAGCAGGTGGATTTTGTCGAGCGCCGATTGTGCGTCGTCCCATTTCTTTTGCTTGATGGAAGAATTCAACGTTCCTTGGAGATCTTGAAATTGTCTGCCTATTGCCAGATCCTTTTGGTAATCCGCCTTGGCTTTAACCAAGTCTTGCCGGCCAGACACGATTTCATCCAAAACTTCCTCCTTCAATCCCATCGGATGGCCGATCCAGGCGATGACCCCGTCGCGATTGATGATGAAAGCCGTGGGAATGCCGTGGTGATTCACCGCGCGCTTCCACCACGTGGAACTCATGCAGCCGTCGGCATCCGAGCTTTTGTCGTCCAGGGCCACGCGGTAAGTCATGTTGGTGCCCATCTTTTTCACAAAAGGCGCAACCGCTGCATCGGAATCCCAAACATCCTGCCCGATCACGATCACGCCCTTGTCTTTGAACCTTTGCCACAGCTCGTTGAGATGCGGTATGGACTGGACACACGGCCCGCACCAAGTCGCCCAAAATTCCACGATATAAACGTGATTGCTGTCGAAGCCCGATACGGATTGGCCCTGAATCCATTTTCCGGTTTGGAGTTTTGGCGCCGGGTCGCCCACCATCAATTCAGCCCGCGCCCCACCGGCCACAACCATCAAGACGGCAATTGCAAGCATGACCCGGGATAGGAATGAAAATTTCATAGGCGTATTATCGTGGTTCGACCTTACTTCACATTTCCGATTTGGTGGCTTGCCCACGACTGGGTTGGGCCGTTTTTGCGATTCTCTTCCCGCTCCGCAGATTTGCAAGCTATTTGTCGGTTCTCCGCCAGTAAAACCAGCCCGTTTTGCAGCCCAACCGTTCCCGTGCACCTTGCAAAAACCAATGCCGCCACCCGGTTCCATGCAAGACGCAATCGCCCGCCGCCCCGCGCGCCTGACGAACCCGCTGGCCCCGCTTTTGCTTTTAATCTCGGAATGGCTTGAACAAAGAAGAGGACTTATGAGGAAACAAACACAAAGGATCAATGGAACCGTGAAGCGGGTTCTGCTGGCCGCCATCCTGGCTGTCCTCGCCATCACTTGGGCGGGCTGCCTTTCGATACACACCCAAAAGGACGTCGAGCACCCCGTTGTCGTGCCGGATGATCACCCTGTGGTCGTTACACCCCCGCCGTGACGCAGGCTTAGTTGACCAGCCGATACCAATTATCCCGCTGATGCGGCTCGTAGCCCAGTTCCTTGATGAGCCGGTGCATGTCCTCCACGGTCAGCTTAAACGTCGTGCCCGCCTGCGACACCACGTTTTCCTCGATCATGATGCTGCCCAAATCGTTCGCCCCGAATTTCAGCGCCACCTGCCCGATCTGCGGACCCTGCGTCACCCACGAGCTTTGCACGTTCTCAAAATTGTCCAGATAAATCCGGCTCAGCGCCTGCGTCCGCAAGTATTCGTGCGCCCCTACCGTCGGCGCCTTCAGCTTCGTGTGCTCGGCCTGGAACGTCCAGCCAATGAACGCGGTGAAATTCCCCATCGCCGAATTTCCGTTTTCCGCCTTCCGCCGCAAAGATTTCTCCTGCTGCGCGCGCAGCCGCTCCAGGTGCTCGATGCGGTCCTCCACCGTCTCCACGTGGCCGAACATCATCGTCGCCGAGGAATACAGGCCCAGCCGATGCGCCACGTCCATCACCTCCAGCCAGTCGCTGCTCATCGCCTTCAGCGGTGAAACCCGCTGCCGCACGCGGTCCACCAAGATCTCCCCGCCCCCGCCGGGAATCGAGCCCAGGCCCGCCGCCTTGAAATCCCCGATGATCTGCTCCAGCGGTTCGTGGAACACCTCGCGAAAATGCACAAACTCGCTCGGGCTGAACCCGTGGATGTTGACCTGCGGCCACTTCTGCTTGATGTGCGAGAGCAGGTCCAGATACCACTGCTTCGTCAGCTTGGGATGATGCCCGCCCTGCATCAGGATTTGCGTGCCGCCCAGCGCCAGCGTTTCCGCGATCTTCTGGTCCATCTCCGCCAGCGAAATCACGTACGCGTCGCTGTCTTTTTCCACCCGGTAAAACGCGCAGAACTTGCAATAGACGTTGCAGACATTGGTGTAATTAACATTGCGGTCCACGTTGAAGGTCACGATCTCGTTTCCGCGGCCGCCGTAGGCCTTGGCCTTGGCCAGTTGCCGGCGGCGATCCGCCAGCGCGCCCAGCTCCTCCAGCGGCAGCCCGTACAGCCGCCGCGCCCCGGCCGCGTCAATGCGCCGGCCGTCCCAGACCGCCTGCAGCAGTTCATCCAGTGATGCGTCGTAAATCACACCCGCAAATTAACCAATTTAGCGTTTCGAATCAAATTTTTGTCCGTTTGCATCCGGCCGGGTTAATGGTTAAGATCACTTTTTAGAAATGAGTAAGCAACCGATTCTCGTGATTGAAAATCTCCATGCCGGCGTGGAGAGCAAGCAGATCCTCAAGGGCTTCAGCCTCACCATCAACGCCGGCGAGGTCCACGCGTTGATGGGCCTCAACGGCTCCGGCAAAAGCACCCTCGCCGCCATCCTGGCCGGCCGCGAAGGCTACGAGGTCACCGCCGGCTCCGTCCAATACCTCGGCCAGAACCTCTTCGACCTCGAACCCGAGGAGCGCGCCCGCGCCGGTCTCTTCCTGGCCTTCCAATACCCCGTGGAAATTCCCGGCGTCAACAGCACCTATTTCCTCAAGGCCGCCCTCAACGAAATCCGCAAATCCAAGGGCCAGCAGGAGCTCGACGCCATCGAATTCCTCGCCGTCGTCAAGGAGAAGCTCAAGCTCCTCGACTTGAACGAGGACCTCCTCCGGCGGTCCGTCAACGAGGGTTTCTCCGGCGGCGAAAAGAAACGCGCCGAAATCTTCCAGATGGCCATCCTCGAACCCCGCCTGGCCATTCTCGACGAGACTGATTCCGGCCTGGACATTGACGCCCTCAAGGTCGTCGCCGCCGGCGTCAACAAGCTCAAACGGCCCGATTCCGCCCAGCTCGTCATCACCCATTACCAGCGCCTCTTGAATTACATCATCCCCGATGTCGTCCATGTCATGGCCGACGGCCATATCATCAAGTCCGGCGACAAGGATCTGGCGCTCGAGCTGGAGTCCAAAGGTTATGACTGGCTTATCAAACACGCTTGATTAGACTACCTGCATGAATCTGACGGAAGAACAACGGCAGCGCGTGACGGCGTGGATCACGCAAGGCGCCCGGCTGTCCGAAGTCCAAACCCGGCTCGCCGCCGAGTTCGGCATCAAGCTCACTTACATGGACACCCGTTTCCTGGTGGATGATTTGAAGCTCGTCCCCAAGGATCCCGAACGCCCCAAGACCCCCGACCTGGCCCCCGCGCCCACTCCCGCGCCGGCCGCCCCGCTTGCCCCGGCCGATGCCGCCGCTCCGGAGAACCAGCCCCTCCCGGCCGGCACTGGCAAAGTCTCCGTGACCGTGGACCAAATCACCCGTCCCGGATCCATCATCAGCGGCAAAGTCACCTTCAGCGACGCCCAGACGGCCGAATGGTATCTGGACCAGGCGGGCCGGCTCGCCGTCATTCCCCAACAGCAGGGCTACAAACCCTCGGAGCCCGACGTCCAGGATTTCCAAATCGCCCTGCAGCAGGAAGTCGCCAAGCTCGGTTATTGATGCCCCCGGGCGGCGGCGTCCCGTCTGGCCCACCGCCCCGGTTAATCGCTTCGCCTTGCCGCGCCCCCGCGCGCTTGGCAATATGAAATTTCAATGCGTGAAAAATTTCGTGTCTGGAATGAATATCTCGAAACCTTCTTTATTGATGTCGTCTTCGAGGAGCGCCACGATTTCAAGGCCCGCCTCGCCCGCGCCATTCTCTTCGGCAGTTCCAAGGTCTATCACCTCGGCATCACCATCCACCGCTGGCTGATCAACGTCCGCATCTTTCGCGACAAGACCCTCGGCGTCCAGGTGATCGCCGTCGGCAACCTCACCGTCGGCGGCACCGGCAAAACCCCCGTCGTCGAAAAATTCGCGCGCGAGCTCCAAAACGCCGGCCGCAAGGTCGCCATCCTGTCCCGCGGCTACCGTTCCCGCCCCGCCCCCCTCCACCGCCGCCTGCTCAACAAAATCCTCCTCCGCGAGGACCAGACCCCGCCCCGCGTCGTCTCCGACGGACGCTCCCTGCTCCTTGATTCCGAAATGGCCGGCGACGAGCCCTACATGCTCGCCTCCAACCTGCGCGACGTCATCGTGCTCGTGGACAAGGACCGCGTCAAAAGCGGCCGCTACGCCATCGAAAAATTCGGCTGCGACACCCTCCTGCTGGACGACGGCTTTCAATACTGGCGCCTGCGCGGACGCCGCCACGACGTCGTGCTCATTGACCGCCAGCAGCCCTTCGGCAACGAATATCTCTTCCCCCGCGGCACGCTCCGCGAACCGCATTCCCAGTTGGCGCGCGCCCACACCATCTTCATCACCAAGAGCGATGGCAACACCGCCGAGCTCCGCGAACGCATCGCCGCCTTGAATTCCAGCGCCGCCATCATTGAGTGCGTGCACCACCCCCTCTATTTCGAGGACGTCTTCACCGGGGAGCGCAAGGGCCTCGATCTGCTCGTCGGCAAAAAGGTCGCTTCGCTCAGCGGCATCGCCCAGCCCCAGAGCTTCGAGCAAAGCCTCGTCAAACTCGGCGGCGAGCACGTTTATTCCAAGCGCTTCGCCGACCACCACCGTTTCTCCCAGCAGGAGATTCTCAATGCCATCAACCGCGCCATCAAACGGCAGGCCGACATCATCGTCACCACCCAGAAGGACGCCGTCCGCTTCCCGAAAATTGACCGGCGCGACCTTCCGTTTTATTTCATGCGGGTGGAGATTAAGATCGTGGCCGGCGCCGCCGACTTTCAGGACTGCGTCCGCAAGATCTGCTTTAAATGATCGTTGCCATGGACCCGCTCATTTACGCCTTTGCTCGCGCGCTTATCGGCATCATCCAAATGCTGTCCCTGCCCGCCGCGGCGCGTCTTGGCCGCGCCTGCGGCAGCCTCGCCTTTTACGCCATCCCCCGCTACCGCCGCGTCGCCGTCCAGAATTTGACGCTCTGCTTCGGCAGCGAAAAGACGCCGGTGGAAATCCGGGAGCTCGCCCGGGAAAACTTCCGGCGCATCGGCGAGAATTACGTCTGCGCCATCAAGACCGCCGGCATGAGCGCCGAGGAATTGAAGCCGCACATTGAGTTCGCGGGCATCGAGTGCCTGCCGCAGCCCACCGGCCAGGCCCTGCCCAACGTCGTCATCGCCATCGGCCATTTCGGCAATTTTGAGCTCTACGCCCGCTTTCATGACGTCCGCCCCGATTACCAGTGCGCCACCACCTACCGGGCCCTGAACCAGCCCGCGCTCAACCGCCTCATGCAAACCCTCCGCCGGCGCAGCGGCTGCCTCTATTTCGAACGCCGGGCCGACGGCCCCCTGCTCCGCGCCACCCTCGGCCAGGGCGGCATCATTCTCGGGCTCCTTGCCGACCAGAGTTCCAAAGGCCTGCACGCGCCGTTCCTCGGCCACGACTGCAACACCGGCCTCGCCCCGGCCATCCTGGCCTTGCGCTATCACACCGAGCTTTACACCGCCTTCTGCTTCCGCGTCGCCCCCGCCAAGTGGCGCCTCGAGGTGGCCCAAAAAATCGAAACCCACGCCGACGGTCATCCCCGCCCCTCCGAGGACATCATGCGCGAGGTGAACCGCTCCTTTGAAGCCGCCGTCCGCCGCGACCCCGCCAACTGGTTCTGGGTCCATCGCCGCTGGAAGGATTGACCCCGGCGCCGCTCACCGCTAAAAGATGCCCCATGGAAACCGCGCCGCCTCCCCGCCGCCTCCTCATCCGCGGCACCAACTGGCTCGGCGACGCCGTCATGACCACGCCTGCGCTCCTGCGCCTGCGCGCGCAATTCCCGGACGCCCGCATCACCCTGCTTTGCCCGGACAAGTTGCGCGATCTCTGGCTCCAGCATCCCGCCCTGGACGAGGTGCTTTCGTTTCGTCCCGGTGAAGGCCTCTTCCATCTCGCCGCCCGGTTGCGTCCGGCCCGATTCGACCTGGCCCTGGTCCTGCCCAACTCGCCGCGCTCGGCCCTCGAAGTCTTTCTGGCCCGCATCCCCCGGCGCGTCGGCTACGCGCGACCCTGGCGCAATTTTTTCCTCACCCAGGCCGTCGCCCCGCGCCCCGGCGCCGTGAAAATGCACAAGCGCTCCGTCGCGGAAATCCAAAGCCTAGTGGTCGCACCCACGTCCCCGGCTCCCGCCCTGCCGGCCGCGGCGCACCAGATCCACGAATATCTTCACCTCGCCGCCGCCCTCGGGGCCCGCCCCGAACCGCTCGCCCCGCAACTCTTCGTCACCGCCGACGAGCTCGCCGCCGCGCGGAAAAAATTCAGCCTGGACCCTGTTGCTGGCCCGCTTTTCGGCCTGAATCCCGGCGCCGAATATGGCCCGGCCAAGCGCTGGCCCGTGGACCGTTTCATCGCCGCCGCCAAACAGATTCAGGCGCAAACCCATTGCGTCTGGCTGCTCTTCGGCGGCAAGAACGACGCGCCTCTCGGTGCGCAAATCGAGTCCGCCCTCGGCGGCGGCCCGGCCGTCGTCAATCTGGCCGGCCGCACCACCCTGCGCGAACTGATGGCGCTCCTGAAACTCTGTCGTGTGCTCCTCACCAACGACACCGGCCCCATGCACGCGGCCGCCGCCCTCGGCACCCCCGTCGTCGTGCCCTTCGGCAGCACCTCGCCCGAGCTTACGGGCCCCGGCCTCCCCGGCGACCCGCGCCAGCGTCTCCTCAAATCGGACGTCCCCTGTTCCCCCTGCTTCCTCCGCGAATGCCCCATTGATTTCCGCTGCATGCACGGCATCGCCGTCGCGCGCGTCGCCGGGGCCGTGCTCTCGGCGCAAGGCTGACGCCCGCACAATGCCGACGCGCCCGGCAATTCCATTCGCGTCATGGACTGTGCCGGCAAAGCGCCAGCGGCGACGGCGCTTTCGCCCGCCCGCGCGAGCCGGAGCTTTTGCGGACCGTTGCCCGCACGAAAGCGGCGTGGCACTTCCCGCCGCAGTCCATGACGCCCCACGCAATTCCGACGCGCCGTATCCCGGTTCAATCGCGAGCATGTCGGCTTCATTGTGGCGGGACGGTTTCCCAGCTACCGCGATTTTAGCAGGGTTGGCCGAACCACAATGTTGGCTCTCGCTAACGGGAAATGCGTAAATGGTTGAACGAGAATCGCATTTAGTTCAAAAAACGGTTCTTCACTGTTTTCAGTGGAATACACTTTACGAATCCAATGCCTCAGGAATCTGTGAGATTTAAACCGCCTTATTTGGAGGTGGAAAGCAGGGTTCATTGAATTATCGACTCGACAAATCGACGGATGAATTCTAAAATCCACATACCCGCATTGCGGGGCTTCAATGCGGGTATGTGTTATTTTTTGTTCAACCATCCCAGCTTTGAAGTTCACCTTTTTCAAAGAGGAATTGTTTGGGTTATGTCCCGAGAATTCGGGAACTCCAAGGCAACTTCGTTTTAGCTATTCCACTGAAAACAGCGAAAAACCCAAAAAACGTGCCGGGAGCGACAAAAACCCTGCCAACCGGTCCGTCACCAAGGCGCAACGGTGGTGCCAGGGCCATGACCTTCCACCCAAACCCACACCCCACACCAAGCGCCTTTTTAGCGGTTTCCCAGGACTTTCAATGACCCATTCATTTAAGTTTCCTTGCTCCGCCGTCTGCCAAAAGTGACTGTTACCCGAGAGCGGGTATCGTTATGCCAA
>CAZHIM010000092.1:0-17377 GCA_964532525.1 uncultured Bifidobacteriaceae bacterium | reverse complement strand
TTTCGCCTCCAGCCTGCAAAGGCCTGAAGAGAGACGGTTCATGGAAAGGGCGAGCGTTAAACCATTTGAATTCACGGCGATCTTCCTGCTTCCCTTAAATTAAATGAATTAAATGAGAATTGAAACCATCCTGACCCCGGCGGAATTGCCGGCCCTGGCCGGACGCGACCTCCGCGGCACCGCCTGCGTGGTGTTTGACATCCTGCGCGCCACGAGCACGTTCGTGACCGCCTTGCACCACGGCGCGCGGGCGGTCGTCCCCGTGAGCGAGATTGCCGAGGCGGTGGCGCGCCGCCGGCAACAACCGGACGTGCTGCTGGCCGGGGAACGGGACGGCGTGAGGATCCGCGCCGCCCAATCGGGCGGAATTGATTTTGATTTCGGGAACTCCCCGCGGGAGTTTCGCGCCGAAAAAGTGCGCGGGAAGACGGTGGTGAGCACCACCACCAACGGCACCCGGGCGCTGCGGGCCTGCGCGGGAGCCAAGGTGGTCCTGGCGGCGTCGTTTTTAAACCTGGCGGCCACGGCAAAGTTTTTGAACCAGCTTACGGTGGAGGAACTGCTGCTGGTGTGCTCTGGCACGGGCGAAGGGCTGGCCCTGGAAGACGTGCTGGCGGCGGGCGCGCTGGCGGGCCTGGTGGGCGGCGATTACGGCGATGCCACCGAAGTCGCGGCGCGGACGTTTCTCTCCGCCAAGGCGGATTTGCCGGCGGTGCTGGCCACCTCGCAAAACGCCCGCCGGCTGCTCGGAATTCCCGAACTGCGCGCGGACGTGGCGTTTTGCGCGCAACGGGACATCTTCAAAATCGCGGCCGTGCTGAACGAAGGCGGGGAACTGCGGCCGGCCTGACGCCGGTTGCCGGTGCGGATCCGGAGGCCCCCCGGATGGCCGCACCCGACAAAAAGGCCGTCCAAATGGACGGCCACAAACGTCGCGGCAAAAATTACGCCTTGGCGGCGGCCCCGGCCTTGGCGGCGGCCCCAGCCTTGGGCGCGGCACCCGCTTTGGTGGTAGCCCCGGCTCTCTTGGCCTTTACGGCCGCTTTTTTGCGCTTGATGTAGGCCTTGCGACGTTGCTTGTGTTCAGCTTTATTGTATTGTTTTCCCATATCAGTCTTTACTTTTCTCGCGTATTGCGATTTCGTGTAACGCACTATGAGTTTTTACTCGCGACGATTCAATCTTTATTTGCTGTTGCCGATGACAGTGTGTCTGTTCGTATCGGGCTGCGCCATGTTCCACAAGAACAAGGATAAAGACCCCGTGGGCATCCTGCGCGTGCACATCGAGAATGAGTCGCGCAACGCCGGCCCGAACAAAACGATCAACGTCGAGCGCTCCCAACCGGTGGAAATAAACATCACCACCGACCCGGTTTTGACGGAGGCGGACGTGCTGGCGGCCCGGTTGCTGAATGCGCCCGGCGGCTTCGCCATCGAGATCCGCTTCGACGAAACGGCGGGGTGGAAGCTCGAACAATATACGGCGATCAATCCCGGGAAGCACTTGGCGATCTTTGGCCAATGGAGCGACAAGCCGGAGGACGGCCGCTGGCTGTCCGCGCCGCTGATCGTGCATTTGAACACCACCGCGATGCTCACCTTCACGCCCGACGCCTCCCATGAAGAGGCCGAGAAATGGGTCAAGGGATTGAACTTCGTGGCCAAGAAAAATGCGGACGCAAAAGACAAACAATGAGAAGCATGTTTGTTGCGGCTGCGGCCGTCCTGTTGGCCGCGGCGACGTCCCCGGCCCAATCGCCGTTTCAATTTCCCACCGCGAACCACGCCTTGTATGAACCGGGCCGGGAGCTGAAATTCTTCGCCCCCACGGCGCCCGAAAAGCCCTGGACCAGCGGCAGTTTCGGTTGCGTCCGCAGCGATGGCTGGCAGATGCACGAGGGCCTGGACATTCTCCACCTGCAAACCGACCGCCATGGCGAGCCGACGGATCCCGTGATGGCCACGGCGGACGGCACGGTGATGTACGTCAGCACCAAGGCCGCCCTGTCCAACTACGGCAAGTACATCGTCATCCGCCACCTCGTGGAGGGTCTGGAAATATATTCCCTGTACGCGCATTTGAGCGAGATCCAGCCGGGCATCGCCGCGGGAACCACCGTCAAAGCCGGCCAGGTGATCGCCATCATGGGACGGACGTCGAACACGAGCGAACGCATCGGCAAGGAACGGGCCCACTGCCATTTCGAGCTGAACGTGTTCGTGAGCGAAAACTTTAACAGTTGGTATCGCCGGAACTTTACCGGGGAACGAAACGACCATGGCATCTGGAACGGGCGAAACCTCAACGGCCTCGATCCGCGGGAAATCCTGCTGGCGGAGCAGAACGGGAAGTTCAGCATGCTGAATTTCCTGCGCAGCCAGACGGAGCTGTGCCGGGTGCAGGTGCGGGCGACGAGCTTCCCCTATTTGCGCCGCTATGCGCCGCTGGTCTTGAAAAACCCCCGCGCCGACAAGGAAGGCGTGGCGGGCTATGAGGTGGTGTTGAACTACAACGCCGTTGCCTTCGCGCTCATGCCGCGGGCGGCATCGGAGCTGAAGGGCACCGGAAAATTTGAGCTGCTCTCCGTGAACGAACCTGTGGAACGGGCCAATCCGTGCCGCAGACTCGTGGTGCAACGGGGCGGACGGTGGCAGTTGACCGATCAGGGCCGGCGCGAAATGGAACTGCTGGTGGATTAGCCGGACTCAGGGCTGAAATTGACACCGATTTTTGCAAAGTCCCGGTTGCAAAAACCTCTGGTTGGGATAGGGTTCTGTAATTGGCCGTGTTTCATTTTACCATGAACCAAGGCAACCAGAAAACCCCGTCCCCAGCGTTTACGCTGATTGAATTGCTGGTGGTTATCGCCATCATCGCGATTCTGGCGGCGTTGCTGCTCCCGGCGCTGGCCCAGGGCAAGACGCGGGCACAAACGACCTTCTGCCTGGGCAACGTCAAGCAGCTCGAACTTTGCTGCCACCTCTACGCCACCGATTACGACGACTTCTTGCCGCCCAACCAGGTGGGGGGATACGTCTCAGCCCCTAGTTCCACGAACGGACCGTCCATCCTCACGAACACCCTGTCCTGGTGCCCGGGCATTGCCCCCCAGGACGCCTCGCAAGCCGCGACGGTCATGGCGGGAAACATTTACCCCTACAACCAAACCCCGGCCATTTATCACTGTCCCTCCGATTTTTCCACGGTGGACGATGAGCCGAACGTGCCACGGACCCGGAGCTATTGCATGGACATCAGCCTGAGTTGCAGCGGGGCAGACAGCACTTATTGGAAATTCACGGAAGTGACCCAGCCCTCGCCCGCCAGTTTGTTTGTCTTCATGGACACCCAGGAAGAAGACATTTGGGACGCCACCTTCGGGATCTTTTCGCCGAACAGTCCCTGGGCGGATTACTGGCTGGACCTGCCGGCGGACCGCCATAGCCGCGGCGCCAACCTTTCCTTTGCCGACGGGCACGTGGAACACTGGCATTGGCAGGCGCGCAAGATCTTCCAGGGCGTGTTCTGGCCCACCTATTCGCCGGAGGACCTCGCCGACCTCCAACGTCTCCAGCAATGCATCAAGCCGGGCGTGGAAGTGGATTGACCCCCGTCTTCACCGCCGTCAGGCCGCTGGCTCCAGCTCGCGCTGCACCAGGGCGGCGATTTTTTCACCTTCCGCCACGGCGAAGTTCGTGCCGCGGTCTTCCGGAAAAATCTGCGAGAAATTGGCCAGATAAACGCCCGGCAGCGGCGTCCGGTGGGCGGGGATCTTCTCCTCGTAGTGCGTGTCCACAATGTGCTGGGCGGCGCGAAAACGAAAGACGTGCTTTTCGCGAACGGCCCCGGCGTCGAACCGTGGAAACAGCTTGGGCAGGTAATCGAACCAGAGCCGGCTCAGCGCGTTGTCCGGCAGCGAAAACACCGGGCCGTCCACGGGCAGATACGCGCCGATATAATAAACGTGCCGCCCGCCGTAAAAGCCCGCGTCCACCAGGTTCGTCTGCTGAATGAAGACCAGGAACGGCGCGCCGGACTCGTTGACGTTGACCCAGTAGAAATCGCCCAGCTTTTGCTCGCTTGTAAAGACGAGGCAGATCGCGCCGAGATAGCCGATGCTGCGCAGTTGGCGCGCGTAGGCGCCGCCCTCCCCGTCCGCCGGCAGCAAGGCCGCCAACGCGGGCGACGAACCGGTGAAAATGCAGCCGTCGAACGGCACCTCCCGCCCGTCCACGACGGCGGCCCGCCGGTCGGCGCGGAATTTTTCCACGACCGCGCCGGTCTGGATGGCCACACCGAGCCGGCGCAATTCGGCTTCGAGGGCGGCGATGATCACGTTGAAGCCGCCGCGGAAATAGCCCAGTTTTTCGCCCCCGGTGGCGCGCGAATTCGCCCGGGTGTGGATGCGCGCCCACAGCCAGGCCATGGAGACGTCCGTGAATTGGCCGCCAAATTTGCCTTGGAGCAGCGGCGTCCAGATGGATTCCATGGCGCTGCGGCCGCACGCCCGCGTCATCCAGTCATGCGCGCCGTGCCGCATCAGGCCGCGCCAATCCCGCCGGTGCTTGAGGTAAACCGCCGTCAGGCCGGTGCGGAGCCGGCCCGGGAAGCTGCACGGGGTGAACCGGAGCAGATCGAGCGGCGTCTTGAAGGCGTGGATGCGTCCGCCACGAAAGATCCCCACGGAGCTGTCGCACCACAAAAGATGCGGCCGCAGGCCGAGTTCGCCGACGAGGTTGAGAATGGCCGTGTCGGTGAGAAACAGGTGGTGATACGTCTTTTCGAGCCAGGTGCCGGCCAGCGGGAAGCCCGCCGCCAGGCCACCGAGCCGGTCGGAGCTCTCCAGGAGCGTGATGGAATATTTCCCCGTCTGGGCCAGCCGCAAGGCCGCGGTGAGCCCGGTAAACCCGCCGCCGATGATGAGAATTTGCGACCGCATCAGTTGGTTTTCCGGAACGACACCCGGCGGTTCAAGTTGTATTGCACGACGCAATACAGCAGGAATTGCCGGTTCTGGAAGAGAAGATTCTTCATGCACCCGCTATTTTTTGTCCCGCACCACCAGGCCGGCGCTGTCGCGCAGAATCCACAGGGGCCGGCCCTTGACCTCTTCATAAATGCGCCCGATGTACTCGCCCAGGATGCCCAGGCAGATGAGCTGCACGCCGCCGATGAAGAGGATGGAAATGACGATCGTGGGAAAGCCGCTCGTGGGCGCGAGCCCGATGCGGGCAAACTCGGCGGAAAAGAGCTTTTGCGCCAGCGTGAACACCACGCCGACAAAGGCCAGCGCGGAAACGGACAGCCCCAGATACGTGGCCACCCGCAACGGGATGGTCGAGAACGAAAAGAGTCCGTCGGTGGCCAGCTTGACGAGCTTTGCGAAGCCGTACTTCGGCGTGCCCGCGAAACGGGCCGCCCGCTCGTAGGTGACGCCGGTCTGGCGGAAGCCCGACCACGCGCGCAGGCCGCGCACAAAGCGGTTGCGCTCCGGCATCGCGTTGATCGTGTCCGCCACCCGCCGGCTCACCAGGCAGAAATCCCCCGTGTCCAGCGGAATTTCAAACGCCACCAGCCGCGCCATGACCCGGTAAAAGGTCCAATAGCAAAGCCGCTTCCCCCAGCCCTCCTTCCGCTTCTGGCGGACGCCGTAAACCACGTCGTAGCCCTCGCGCCACTTGGCCAACAGCCGGGAAATCTCCTCGGGCGGATCCTCCAAATCGGCGTCCATCACCACCACGGCGTCGCCGCTGGCATAAAACAGCCCGGCGCTCACGGCGGTTTGGTGCCCGAAATTCCGCGCAAACGACAGGTAGTGCCAGCGGGCATCCTTCTGGTTTTGCGCCTTGAGCAATTCCCAGGTGCGGTCGCCTGACCCGTCATCCACACACACCACTTCGTAGTCCATGCCCCAGGTGGCGGCGACCGAACTCAAACGGTCAAATACCTCCGGCAACACGTCTTGTTCGTTGAAGCACGGGACGATGATGGATATTTTGCTCATGCCGGTTCTGTCGGGCACCGCAATTAAATAGCAAATATCGGGCGGAGTTCACCATTCAAAATTTTCGGCCGCCGGCCCGGCCCGGCGCGCAACTGCGCCGCGGGTCATGAGCCCGGCGGGCTTTTCCAATCCAGATCCACGATCACCGGCGCCCACGAAAGGTGCTGCACGATGCGCCGCATCGAGGGAATGGCATCCGGCACCCGCACCCGCGCCAGATCGCGCACGCGAATGGTGACCAGGTCGGGCCGCTGCCGGAGCTGTGCCAGCGGCGCTTCAAAACCGCGGTAATAATCGAATTGCGTCAGGACCAGCCGCGGCGGCTGCCAGCGGATGAGTCCGTTCATCTGCACGTTGTTGGTCCAGGCGGCGTGGTCAAAATACCAGTCCGAGTGGACGGGATTCTTCACGCCCAGGTCCACCGCCTGGTAGAGAAAGGCGGAAGAAATGAGCACCGGGCGGTCCGAGTTCACGTATGGCGCCAGCTCGGTCCGCAAAACGGCTTCGGTGGATTGGTAGCTGTTTTTCCAGGCGCAGGCCGCGCCCCACGTGCTCAGGCCGATGGCGCGCACCGAGACCAGCAGGACGGCGAGTATCAGCCCGCCCCGCAGGAGTTTCTCCCGCGCCGGAAGATATTTTCGCGCCAGCGCCAGCAAACCCGCCGCGAGCAGAATTTGCGTGAACACCACATAGTTCACGTAGTTCGCCGCCAGCAGCGTGACCGACACCGCCAACATCACCCAGCCCATCGCAAAAATTCCCACGCTCAGCGCCAGCCAGCCGGAGGGTTCCGAAAAAACCTTCCGCCGCCGCGCCACGACGAACGGCAACGCCGCCGCCCCCAGCAGGAAAACCGGCGCCGTGCGGATCAGTTTGACCAGGTCGGTCGCCGACGGCGGATGAAAGCCCGTGGCCATGACGGATTGTTGCCGCGCGCTCTCCATGAAACCGGCCCACCACAACGGCTCAAACCGGGCGATGCCCGCCGTAACCACGGCGAACAAGACCGCCGCCCCGATGAACGGCGTGAACCAAAGCCAGTTCCGCCGCCAGAGACACGCGGTGGCGCACGCCAAAAACCCCACGCCGAAAAAATACGCGCCCGCGATCACCGAGGTGTAAAGCGTCAGCCACAACATGGCCAGCAGCGCCAGCGCCCTCCCTGGCCGAAAAGCGGTTTCCGTAATCTGCCGCAACACCAGCCACAACGCCCCCAAACCAAATAGGTAGGCAAGGCTTTCCGGCCGGTCCCCAAACGTAACCCCAAAGAGCAGCAGCGCCACCAGGCCGGTGCCGGCCGCTGCGGGAAAGTACTTCGTCAGAAGGGCCAGCGTGAGAAAACCCGCCCCGGCAAACAGCGCCAGGTGCAGGGCCATGGATGAAACCACGGTCGTGCCAAACAGTTTCATCCAGCCCAGTAGGACGGCTTGGTACAGGGGCGGATAGGTGGCATAAAGTTCCCGGCCCGAAATGGGAAACATCAGCGCAAAACTGGGATTGCAATAACGGCCGCCGTGCAAAAAATTCACCACCGCCCCGTCGTAGCCAAACGCATCGTTGGCCGGGATCGGCTGGACCGTGAAGACCAGCAACAGCACCCGCCACAGCAGCACGAGGGCAAGGATGAAAACCGGCTGGGAGCGGAGAAATTTCACCGCCCCAACCTAGTAGAAGTCTTGCCAGCAGCCAAGCTATTCCGCCAGCATGGCACCGACATGGCTGACATACCGAACGTTCCGCTCGTCGTTGATCTCGACGGCACGGTCACCCGTACCGACCTCATCTGGGAATCGCTGGCGCGGCTCTGGCGGCGAAATCCGTTCACGATCTTTCCGGTCCTGTTCTGGTTGCTGTTCGGCCGCGCCCACCTGAAGCACAAGCTGGCGGCGCGCGTCACCGTGGACCCGGCCACCCTGCCCTATCACGAGCCGTTCCTGGACTGGCTCCGCCGTGAAAAGGCCGGCGGACGCAAAATCATCCTGGCCACCGCCGCCAACCGCCTCCAGGCCCAGCCCATCGCGGATCACCTCGGTTTGTTCGACGAAGTCCTCGGCAGTGATGACCAAATCAACTTGCGCGCCGAGGCCAAGCGGGCCGCGCTGGTGAAACGCTTTGGCGAACGCGGCTTCGATTACGCGGGCAACTCGCGCGACGATCTGGCCGTCTGGCCCAGCGCCCGCACCGCCGTGGTGGTGAACGCCTCCCCGCGCGTGCGGTCGGCCGCCGCACACTGCGCCCAGCCCGGACCGGTGTTCTGCGAAGGCTATTCGCCCACCTTCGTGGCGCGGCGGTTCGCCTTGGAACTCGGGTGGCGCAGCGGTTACTGGGCCGCGCTGGCGGCGGGCGTCCTGCTGGCCCTGGCCTTCCCCAGATTCAGCATCGCCGGCTTCGCTTGGATCGCGCCGGCGCTGCTGCTGGTGGGCGCGCGCGGCCAATCGCCGGCCGGGCGTTTTCGGGTCGGTTACCTGGGCGGCCTGGTGTTCTGGCTCATTTCGCTCTACTGGTTGTTGCTCATGCCCGTGACGGGTCTGCCCATTCTCGGCTGGCTGGCGCTGGCGGCCTTCATCGCACTTTATTTTGGCGTGTGGGTGGTGCTGGTCGGGCGGCCGGAACCGCCGGCCAATGGATTGTCGCCCGACCCGCTGACCGGCGAGCCGGCCGTGCCGGAAGATTCGTGGGCGGCCCGCACGCTCTGGGCCTTGGGCGGCGCCGCCGCCTGGGTGGCGCTGGAAATGGTCCGGGCGCGCCTGCTCGGCGGCTTCCCGTGGAGCTTCCTCGGCGCGTCGCAATACCAGTTGGTCCCCTTGCTGCAAATTGCCTCGTTCACCGGCGTTTATGGCGTGTCGTTCCTCATCGTCTGGTTTTCGCTGAGTCTCTATTCGGCGGGAATCATGATTTTGCGGCAGCCCACCCGACGGCAAATTTGGCAGGCGGAAATGATCTTGCCGATGCTCGTCGTGGCGGGCTGTTATGTGGGCGGTTTTCTCGTGGAGCGCAGTGTCCCGCCGGAAAGCTCCCTGCGCGTGACCGCCATCCAGCCCAGCGTGCCCCAAACCCTCATCTGGAGCCCCCGCGACGACCAGCGCCGCTTCGCCGATCTCCTCCAACTTTCCCGGCAGGCGCTCACCAACGGCCCCGGACACTCCGACCTCCTGGTCTGGCCGGAATCCGCCGTGCCGGCCCTGGACCAGCCCACCTACGACGCCATCAACGAATTCGTTCGCTCAAATCACGTCTGGCTCATCCTCAACGGCGAGGACGTGGAATTTCATCCCGCGGCCACGAATTTCTTCAATTCCGCCTTCCTCGTCGGCCCGGACGGCCGCTGGCGCCAGGCATATCACAAGCGCCAGTTGGTGATCTTCGGCGAATACGTGCCGCTGGCCCACTGGCTCCCGTTCCTCAAATGGCTCACGCCCATCACCGGCGGCTGGACCCCCGGCGACCAGCCGGCCACCTTCGCGCTGCCGCGGCCGGTTTCCCTGCCTCCCGGCACCATCCAAATCACCGCGGAGCCCGGACCCAGCGCGCCGCCGGACGTCCGTTGCGCGCCGCTCATTTGTTTCGAGGACACCTTCCCCGGCGCCGCGCGCGAGTCCGCGCAGGACGACGAGGATTTCCTCGTCAACCTCACGAACGACGGCTGGTTCCGCGAGAGTGCCGAGCAATGGCAACATCTGGCCAACGCCGTCTTTCGCGCCGTCGAGAATGGCCTGCCCCTGCTCCGCTGCGCCAACAACGGCGTCACCTGCCTCGTCAACGAGCACGGCCGCCTTGTCTCACTCTATCGCGACGCCCACCACAGCGAATACGGACCCGGCGCGCTGACGGTGGACATCCCCCTGCTCGCGTCCGACCAGAAACCCGCGCCCACGTTTTACAGCCGCCACGGCGACTGGTTCGGCTGGGCCTGCGTGGCGGCAACCCTCCTCCTGGCCGCGTTCCGCGCGCGCGGCGTTTTTGCTCGTAAACCGTAAGCCGCCGGTCCTAAATTTCGGGCGTGTCGTCCTTCGCCGATGAATTGCAGCAGCGCCTCGCCGCCCTCCGCGGCCAGGCCCTCTACCGTGAATTGCGCCGCGTGGATTCCGCGCAGGGCCCGGCGATAACCGCCGCCGGTAAAACCTTCCTGAATTTCTCCTCCAACGATTACCTGGGCCTCGCCAACCATCCCGCGCTGAAGGCCGCCGCCGTCCGGGCCTCCGAGAAATTCGGCGCTGGCGCCGGCGCCTCGCGCCTGATCTGCGGCTCCCTCACACCATTTCACGATCTGGAAGAAGCGCTCGCCGTGTTCAAAAAATCCGAGGCCGCGCTCACGTTTTCCAGCGGCTACGCCACTGCCCTCGGCACCATCACCGCCATCGCCGGCAAGGACGACGTCATCATCCTCGACAAGCTCGTGCACGCCTGCATCGTGGACGCCGCAAGGCTTTCCGGCGCCAAACTCCGCGTCTTCGCCCACAACGACCTTGACGACCTCGAAGCCAAATTGCAATGGGCCGCCGCCAATCTCCCCCGCCCCGGCCATGCGCTGGTCATCACCGAAAGCATCTTCAGCATGGACGGCGACGCCGCGCCGTTGCGTGAAATCGTGGCGCTTAAGGAAAAATACGGCGCGTGGCTGATGGTGGATGAGGCGCACGCCACCGGCGTGATCGGCGCGGAGGGACGGGGCCTGGCGGATGCCCTCGGGGTCGGCGCGCAGGTTGAAATCCAGATGGGCACGCTGGGCAAGGCCCTCGGTGCCGCCGGCGGGTTTATTTGCGGTAGCCGCGTGCTCATTGACTACCTCATCAATCGCGCCCGCAGTTTCATTTTTTCCACCGCGCCCGTCCCGGCCGCTGCCGCCGCCGCCACGGCCGGAATCCAAATCGCCTCGTCCGCCGAGGGCAAAACCCGCCGCGCCGATCTGCAACAGCGCATCGCCGAACTCCATTCGGCCCTCGGCCGCCCCGCCCCGGCGATGGCCGCCGCGATCATCCCGCTGATCATCGGCGATGAGGCCCGTGCGGTCACCGTTGCCGCCCAATTGCGCGCTCGGAACCTTTTCGTCCCCGCCATCCGCTATCCCACCGTCGCCCGCAGTTCGGCCCGCCTGCGCATCACCCTCACCGCCGCGCATTCGCAGTCGGAAGTGGCCACCCTGGCCCGGGCCCTGCAACCGATCTTCCATGAGTAGTCGTAAATCCAACCCGTCGTCGCTCGCCAAACTGGATCAGGAATACGTCTGGCACCCGTTCACGCAAATGCGCGACTGGCTCCGCCGCGAACCCATCGTCATCGTCGCCGGCCACGGCACCGTCCTGCGCGACGTAAAGGGCCGCGAGTTCCTTGACGCCAATTCCTCCATTTGGGTGAATCTGCACGGTCACGCCCATCCCAAGATCAATGCGGCCATCGCGCGCCAATTGAAACGCATCGCCCACAGTTCGGCGCTGGGCTTCGCCAACGAGCCGGCCTCGCTGCTGGCCGCCCGGCTCATCCACGCCGCCGCGCTTCCCGCCGGAGCGCGCCAATCCGCGCGGCGCTCCGCCCTGGCCAATCCCACCTTGCAAAAAGTGTTCTTCGGCGACGACGGCTCCACGGCGCTCGAGGTGGCCCTCAAACTGGCCTATGAATTCACCCGGCGCACGCGCGGTGCAAAAACCAAGCCTCGCTTTCTGTCCCTCGCCGGCGCCTATCATGGCGATACCATCGGCGCGGTCTCGCTCGGCCACATTGACCTCTTTCATCGGGCTTACGGCGGCATGCTGTTCAAGAGCGACCATGTGATGTCCCCGTATTGTTACCGCTGCCCCTTTAACCGGGCCAAGCCGGAACGCGACGATGCGCGGAATTACCGCCGCTGCCACTGGGAATGCCTCGACTTGGTGGAACGGAAATTTTCCGCCCAGAAAAAGCGGGGCAACCCGTACGCCGCGTTTGTCTTCGAACCTCTCATGCAGGGTGCGGCCGGAATGATCCCGCAACCCGCTGGCTGGCTGCGCCAGGCCGCCGAACTCGCCCGCAGTCACGGCGCCCTGCTCCTCGCGGACGAAGTGATGACCGGCTTTGGCCGGACCGGTGCCGGCCCGAATGCCGATTCCGCCGCCACTCCGCTCAATCCGCCTTCCCCGCGTTCCGGGCCGCCGTCAAACCGCTTGTTCGCCTGCCACGCTGAAGGCGTCCAGCCGGATTTTCTGTGCGTGGCCAAGGGCCTGACCGGTGGTTATCTGCCGATGGCCGCCACCCTCACCACCCGGGAAGTCTTCGCCGCATTCCTCGGGAAATACGAGGACTTCAAAACCTTTTTCCATGGCCACAGCTTCACCGGCAACCAGCTCGGCGCGGCGGCGGCCCTGGCCAGTCTCGACCTGCTGGAAGGCGCGGTATCGCGCCGCGCGCGCGTGGAACTGGAGCGCAACCTGCATGCCGAATTGCAACCACTCTGGGCCCTGCCGGCAGTGGGCGACATCCGCCAGGTGGGCCTCGTGGCCGGCATCGAACTCGTCAAAGACTGGCGCACCCGCGAGCCCTTCCCGTTGCGCACGAGCGCCGGCATTCGCGTCTGCGACGCCATGGCCCGCCGCGGCGTCCTCACCCGCCCCGTCGGCAACGTGATTGTGCTCCTGCCGCCGTATTGCACCACCCCCGCCGAGCTGCACCGCATGGTGTCCGCGCTCCACGACGCGGTGGCCGAGGAAATGGCCCTTACTTAACGCATAAAACTCTCACAGGGCACAACATGGAAATATAGGGCTGAAAGCCCGCAATGTTATAGCCTGGGCTAAAGGCCCAGGAACCCGCGTCCCCCACGAATAAAATCTTCAGGCCTGTAAGGCCGGCACAGGTTCTTCGCCATTAGCGTTGAATCGGTCCCTCATTCCGGAGGCAGTACCGAAAGCTACCGCTCGCTAAAAAGCCCCCACAAAATGTCTTGCAAATAAAACGCTTCGGACAGACAGTCCAGTCACTGGAATCCACTCGGATATGAAAACTCAGAATTGCCATTCCAACACCAGCAATGCGCTCTTGCGCCGCATTGGGCCTTCAACGGCCCCCCTGAACTTCTGGCGGTCAGTCGCGCGCTGCTCCACGTTACCGCTTCTCGCCGTTATGATCTCACTGGCGTGGACCTGTCAGGCCCAGCATTACGTGAATGTTGCCGGCACAAATCCTATCTACCCTTACTCAGATTGGACCACCGCCGCCACCAACATTCAGGACGCCATAGATGCTTCTGTCGCTGGCGACCAAGTCTTCGTCACCAACGGCGTCTATCAATTCGGCGGCCGGATCGTTTACGGTTCTTCGAGCAACCGCGTGGCCATCACCCAACCGATCACGGTGGCCAGCATCAATGGCCCGGCGGTGACCGTAATTCAAGGAAATCAACTTGGCAATGTCCTCACCGGTGATGGCGCCGTCCGCTGCGTCTATATGACCAATGGCGCAGTGTTGACCGGTTTTACCCTCACAGAGGGAGCCACGCGGCGTGCCGGCGATTTGAACCAGGAACAAAGCGGTGGCGGCCTTTGGTGCGAATCTGCCGGCAGCACCATTTCGAATTGCGTGATCACGGGCAATGCCGCCTGGTATCAAGGCGGAGGCGCCTATCAAGGCATGCTGCTGAACTGCGTTTTGTCCGCCAACCTCGTGTCTTCAAATCAGAGCTGCTACGGTGGGGCCGCATTCCAAAGCGCCCTGACGCAATGCACTGTCACCGGCAATTCGAACCAAGGGCAGATGCACGCCTTTGGCGGCGGGTTGTGCAACGGCACCGCAACCAATTGCCTTATTTCACTCAATACTTGTAGTGCTAAGTCTGCCTACGGCGGCGGCCTATACACGGTAAACGCGGCGAACTGCATCATCTCTTCCAATAATTGCAACGGCAGCCTGGCCTATGGCGGCGGCTCCTTCGGCGGTGTGATCGGCGGTAGCGCCTTGATCGCAAACTCCTGTAACCGGTATTCCAACGTCGGACAGAGCTTTGGCGGTGGTGTTTGCGACGGAACCATCGCGAATTGCACCATCGTGAACAATTGCGCTTGGACCGCGGGTGGCGGCGCCTACGGCGCAACCGAGATGAATTGCATCAATTATTTCAATAATTGCCCAAATCCTCCCGCCAATGCCTGCCTCGTCTCCGCCAGTTACTGTTGTTCCGTACCGCTGCCGACGGGCACTGGATGCATCACCAACGATCCGCTTTTCTCCGGTGCGTTTCATTTGAGCACGAATTCCCCCTGCCGTGGCGCCGGCACCACCCTTAAAGGCTCGCTTCTTTTCCCAACCGATATTGATGGTGAACCTTGGGCCAACCCGCCTTCGATGGGTTGCGATGAAATTTATCCCGGCAGCGTCCTCGGCAATTTCAGCGTGAGCATCGCGCCTGCCTTTACCAACCTCGCGCCCGGGTTCCCTGGCAATTTTCAAGCGAATATTTCTGGCCCCACCTCCGCCAGCGTGTGGAATTTCGGCGATGGCACTCTGGTCACCAATGAAGCATTCGTTTCTCATGCTTGGGCCACCAATGGCGATTATGTGATCACCCTGACCGGCTACAACGATACTTATCCCGCGGGCCAAACCACCACGCTCACCGTCCACGTCTCCGTCCCCGGCGTGTACTATGTGGACCTCAATTCTCTGTACCCGATTGCCCCGTATTCGTATTGGGACACCGCCGCCACCAACATTCAAGATGCCGTTGATGCCGCTGTGCCCGGTTCCTTGGTATTGGTCACCAATGGAAATACCCTCGCCTTCCCCGGCACTACACTCGGTCCCACGTCAAACGGAGTGGCTTTTTACCAGTTTGGCGGACGTTCCGTTTATGGAATTTCAAACCGTGTCGCCGTCACCAAGCCGATCACGGTGGCCAGCGTCACTGGGCCGCAATCCACTATGATTATGGGGGCTATGGGGAGCCTAAGGGCTCGCGGCGTTTACCTGACCAATGGTGCCACCCTGATTGGCTTCACTGTGACGAATGCCTCGGCGATGGCGGGGGATCCGGTTACCGGAGAAAGCGGCGGCGGAATTTGGTGCGAATCCACGAACACCGTCATCACCAATTGCACTATCACTGGGTGCTTTGCCTACTACGGAGGCGGGGTTTATTCGGGAACATTGTTCAACTGCCTGCTCTTCTCCGATGGCTCTCCTGCAGGAACCTGCCAATACGGCGGCGGCGCTGACGCCGCCAGCCTGTATGATTGCACGCTGTTCGCCAATCGGGCACAGTCAGGGGGCGGGGCTGCCAATAGCAGCTTGAGTAACTGTACCATTAGCAACAACTATGGTGGTGGAACGTACTTATGTGGCTTGACCGACTGCATGCTCATTGCAAATTTCTCAGCTTACGGCGGCGGAGCGCAAGGCGGCGGCTTGACCAACTGCACGCTGGTCGGAAACGTCGCGACCGTGTACGGCGGCGGAGCCTATGGCACTGCCACGACTGCGATTGTCCTGAATAATTGTCTAATCGTCAGTAACTCAGCCGCTCAATTCGGGGGCGGTGTTTCTGGCCCCTGGGGTCCAAATGCAAGTTACTGCGTATTGAACAATTGCACCTTGGTCTCCAATACCACGACCCTTTACGGCGGCGGCGCAGCGTATGCGACCGTGAACAACTGCCAGATTAGCAACAACGTCGTCACCGCGGCAATCGGTACCGGTGGCGGGATCGCAGGCGGAATGGCAAACGGTTGCACCATCATTGGCAACCAGGCATCAACGGGGGCTGGCGTGACTGGTCTTAATGGACCCAACGTGTTTACCAATTGCATCCTCGCTGGGAATATTGCTTTCAATGGGTCTGGCGGTGGCGCAGTTGAGGCCACCTTGTACAACTGTACCCTCAGCAACAACGTCGCTACCAATCACCCTGGCGGCGCGGCAAATTCCTGCATCTTGAGTAATTGCATCATTTCCGGAAACGTCGCCTCCTCCAGTCCGGGCGGCGGCGGCGCCTCATATTCTACTCTTTATAATTGCCTCGTCGTGAGCAATGTCGCCTTGGGGCTTTACAATAACCCCATGCTATACGGAACGGGCGCCGGAACCCTTGACTCTTCTTTGTTTAATTGCATTTTGGCTTACAATGTCGCCCAGGGCAACGGCGGTGGCGATGCCTCTTCCACGTTGGTCAATTGCACGGTGGTCAGTAATTCGGCTCCTGCGGGCGGAGGCGTCTTCAACAGCACCGTCGAAAACAGCATCGTCTTCGACAATGCCGGCGGAAATTATTATTTCAGTGCCGGCCTCCCGCGCGGAATGTACTACTGTTGCACCACGCCGCTAACCAGCGGCCCGGGCATCGTCACCAATGATCCCGCCTTCGTCAATTTCGCCGGCGGAGATTTCCATCTGCAATCCGCCTCCCCGTGCATCAATTCCGGCGACAACCTTTTTGTCACCTCCGCCACTGATTTCGACGGCAACCCGCGCATCGTCGGCGGCACCGTGGACCTCGGCGCCTACGAATATCAGACCCCGTCGTCCATTCTTTCCTACGCCTGGGCGCAACAGTACGGTTTGCCCACCGACGGCTCGGTGGATTATCTGGATCTGGATGGTACCGGCATTCCGAACTGGCAGAAATCCATCGCCGGCTTGAACCCCACCAATGCCGCATCAGTGCTCGCCATGCTCCCCTTGGCGACCACCAACATCTCCACCAACGGTGTCACCGTCAGTTGGCAAAGCGTGGCCACGCGCACCTACTATCTTTTGCGCGCCGCCGATCTTTCCGCTCGCCCGCCCTTCTCCACCATCCAGAGCAACCTCGTAGGCCAGGCTGGTGCGACGATTTTTACGGACACGAGTGCCACCAATGGCAGCTCGTATTTTTACCGGGTAGGCGTGCAATAGCTACGGCCCCACGTCCGCGTAGCCGCAAACTGGCGTTTGCGGCCATCTGGTAGAAATTGGCACGGCCCCAATTAATGTTTCTGCCGTGGAACGCGCGAGGGGTCACCCATAGTTTGGGACGCCTTTTGGCAAAAGTCGCTTTGTTTCAGGCATTTTCGCGTCCCATCCCTTCCAGTTGCGAAGGTCGGGCTAAGCGCCATTTAGGTCTGTGCTTCCAAAATCTCGAGGTTCTTCGCTGTTTTCAGTGGAATAGCTAAAACGAAGTTGCCTTGGAGTTCCCGAATTCTCGGGACATAACCCAAACAATTCCTCTTTGAAAAAGGTGAACTTCAAAGCTGGGATGGTTGAACAAAAAATAACACATACCCGCATTGAAGCCCCGCAATGCGGGTATGTGGATTTTAGAATTCATCCGTCGATTTGTCGAGTCGATAATTCAATGAACCCTGCTTTCTGCTTTCCGGGCGCACGACAGATTTCTTCTGTTAAGCAGAAAGAGCCAGGGAGTCGTTCCGG
>CAZHIM010000091.1:0-17835 GCA_964532525.1 uncultured Bifidobacteriaceae bacterium | reverse complement strand
TTTCCTGCTCCTTTTTCCCGGCCGGCCAGCACCAGAAATGGGCCTTATCCACCACCGGGAAAAATTTGCCATATTTCATTTGACGACACACGGATTACGGGGTAAAAGATAGACTGGTTTAACGGTAATAGTCTTGATTTTGGCGCAAAACTGACCTCGGTTCCTCACCATTAGTTGCGCCACAAGAGGGGTTGTGTACAACATATTGTGTTTTCCGCTTTACACCTGCCACGAGCTTTGGTGTGCTTGTGGGTAGCAAACGGAACGAGTTTTACGAGCCTATGTATCTCAAGAATCTAACGGTTTTTGGCTTCAAGTCCTTCGCGGACAAGACGTCGCTGGCCTTCCAGCCCGGCGTGACCGCGATCGTGGGCCCGAATGGCTGCGGCAAATCCAATGTCTCGGACGCCATCCGCTGGGTCCTCGGCGAACAGTCCGCCAAAGCCCTCCGCGGCGGCGAAATGGCCGATGTGATCTTTAATGGCACCGAACACCGCAAACCCATGGGCATGGGCGAGGTCTCCCTCACCCTCGGCGGTGTGGGCGAGGAAAACCTCCGCGCCGCCGGGGTCGAAGTCACCTATGACGAGGTCACGCTCACGCGCCGCATCTTCCGCGATGGCGGCAGCGAATATTTTCTGAACCGCACGCCCTGCCGCCTCAAGGACATCCAGCAGTTGTTCATGGGCACCGGCGTCGGCCGCACCAGCTACAGCATTCTCGCCCAGGGCCAGATCACCCAGATCCTCTCCAGCAAGCCCGAAGACCGCCGCATGATCTTCGAAGAAGCGGCCGGCATCACCAAGTTCAAGTCGCAGAAGAAGGAATCGCTCCGCAAACTCGAATACACCGAGCAAAACCTCCTGCGCATCGCCGACACCATCAAGGAAGTCAAGCGCCAGATCGGGTCGCTCCAGCGGCAGGCCGGCAAGGCGCGGCGCTACAAGCAAATCCAGCAGGAGTTGCAGCATCTCGACACCCAGCTCGCCCGGCACCAGTTCGACATCTTGCAGGGCGAGATCAACCAGCGCCAGACGGCCGCGGAGAACCTCCGCCAGGAAATCGAGCGCGGCAGCAATGACGTCCTCCGTTTTGAAACTGAAATCGCCAAGCTGCGCGAGCGGCTGTCGGAACTGGAACACGAAGTCGCGGCGCAACAGCATCACGGCCTGGAGCTGAAGAGCGAAATCGAACACAACGAAAGCAGCATCCAGTTCAACCAGGAACGCCTCCGCGAAATCGAGGCCCAAAATGCCAAGGCGCTGGCGGACATCGCCCAGGCCGAGGAGCGGCATCACGCGGCTCAGGAAGAATTGATCGTCGTCACGGAGAAGCTTTCCGCCGCGGAAGCCGCGCTCGCCCAGCATCGCGAGACCCTGCAACTGCGCCAGAATGCCCTGCGCGAAGTGGAAACCGCCCTGCACCAGCGCCAGGAAGCCCTGCGCGAAGCCCAGGCCGCCGCCTTTGCCGCCGCCCAGGATCTGTCCCGCGTCCGCAACGAACTCACGGCTCTCGACCTCGCCAAGCAGGGCAATATGATCCGCCTGGAGAAACTTTCCGCCGAAAAAGTCCAGTTGGAGGAGGAACGCGTGCGGCTGGAAACCCGGCTCCAGGAATTCACCGCCAGCGTCGAGGCCGAAAAACTGCATGTGGCCACCACGCGGGGCTCGGTCGAGGAGCGCCAGAACCGCCTCCGCAGCTTGCAGGGCGAGTTGCAGGAATCTTCCCGGGAACAGGACGGCTACCTGCATCAGCAGGCCGAGAAACGCTCGCGCCTCACGGTGCTCCAACAGCTCGAAGGTTCCCATGAGGGCTTTGATGCCGGCGCCGTGGCCGCCCTCCGGCAGTCGCGCTCGGTCATCGGCTCCCTCGCCGACCATATCCGCGTGCCGGACCGCTTCGTCACCGCCGTCGAAAACGCCCTGGGCCACAATCTCCAGCTCGTCCTCACCGACCAGCCGTCCTCCGCCCAGGAAATCCTGGCGGATCTGAACACCAACAAGTCCGGCCGCGCCAGCGTGGCGGCGCTCTCCATCCGGCAGTACAAGGACGAAAAGCAGCTCGCGTTCGAGGGCGACATGGCGCCCGCTTCCGGTCCGGCCAATGATCTGCACCCGGGCCAGATCGTGCATGCCATGAGCATCATCCAGGCCGAGCCCACCGTCGAACCGTTGTTGAAATCGCTCCTCGGCCGCACTTTCATTGCCTTCGACCTCGGCACGGCCACGGCCCAGATTCAAAACGGCCACGCCGGATGCGACTTCGTGACGCTCGGCGGCGATCTCCTTAACCGGCATGGGATTTACACCGGCGGTTACCTCAGCGGCAAGGCCAACGGCCAGGCGCCCTCATCCATTTTGGGCCGCAAAAACCAGATCACCGAACTCCAGGCCGAACTGGCGCGGCTCCAGCAGCTCATCGAGGACGCCAGCCGCAAGCGCGGCGCGCTGCTGAGCGAACAGACCGAATTGCAGGCCAGCCTCCAGGAAGCCCAGACGGAATTGCGCCAGCAGGAAGTGGCCATCGCCACGCGCGAAGGCGAATTCAAGGCGCTCCAGAATTCCTCCCGCCTGCTGGGCCAGAAAATCGAGACGGTCGTGTTCGAGGTGGACAGCCTGGCCGCCCAGGAACACGAAGGCGCGCAGAAGCGCGACGCGCTGGCCGCCCGCCTGCACGAGCTGGAAACGCGCGAGCATGCGGCCCAGGACCAGGTCGTGGCGCTGAACGCGGAGCTCGAAAATCTCCGCCAGCAGCGCGACGCCGCCAATGCGGCCCTCACTGAAAGCAAGGTCGCCCTCGCCTCCGAAGAGCAGCTCGCCTCGTCCTTCCGCCAGCAAAACGGCGCGCTGGACCAGCGCATCCGCGAGCTCGGCCAGTTGGTCGAGGCGCGCCGCAATGAGTGCTCCTCGTTTGTCACCCGCCAGCAGCAGGCCCAATCCGAAATCCAGGAGGCGCAGGTCAAAATAGACCGCCTCCAACACGAGCGCGAGCAGGTCAGCGTCCAAACGGCCGAAACCATCAGCCTCAAGAACGGGCAGGAAACCGAGATCGCCGGCCGGGATGAGGCGTTGCGCACCCAGCGCGCCAAATTGACCGAATCGCAGGCCCTGCGCGGCGCGCTGGAGGTCGAGCTCGCGCAGAAAAACATGTCCGTCCAAAACCTGCGCGAAAAAATCCAGCAGAAATATCACCTCGTGCTCGAAGACATCCGCAGCGAGTGCATCACCATCACCCACGCCGAAGAGGGCCAGCCCCGCGTCGAAACCTTGACGCCCGAGGAGATGGCCGCCAGCGGCGCCGGCACCGACTGGGCGGCCGTGGGCCAGCAGGTCGAAATGTTGCAAACCAAGCTCGACGAAATGGGCCCCGTGAATCTGGTCGCCATCGAGGAATACGAGGAGACCGAGCAGCGCCACCAGTTCCTCACGCAGCAATACGACGATTTGGTCAACGCCAAGACCGAGCTCCTGGAGATCATCAGCCGCATCAATACCCAGACCCAGCAGATGTTCAAGGAGACCTTCGAGAAGATTCGCGACAACTTCCGGCTGATGTTCACCGAGGTCTTCGGCGGCGGCAAGGCCGACCTCATCTTGTCCGACGAAAACGACGTGCTTGAAAGCGGCATTGATATCGTGGCCCGCCCGCCGGGCAAGCAGTTGCAGAGCATCTCCCTGCTCTCCGGCGGCGAACAGACCATGACGGCCGTCTCGCTGCTGTTCTCGATCTACCAGGTCAAGCCCAGTCCGTTCTGCGTCCTGGACGAGTTGGACGCGCCGCTGGACGAGGCGAACGTCATCCGGTTCGTCAAGATTTTGCAGCGCTTCCTCGCGCATTCGCAGTTCATCGTCATCACCCACAACAAGCGCAGCATCGGCATGGCGGATGTCCTCTATGGCGTCACCATGCAGGAACACGGCGTGAGCAAAATCGTCAGCGTGAAGTTCCACCAGGCGAATGAAGCGGTGCCGGCCCTGGTGGGGGCGGCCGCTTGACCCCGATGGCCCGGGAACTGATCGCCGCGGCCCGGGAACTGTCCGCCCAAGCCGCCCGCCTGCGCTTCGCCGCGCCGGTGGCGCACGTTTACAACCCGCTCGCCTACGCTTGGAACGCGCACGAAGAATACCTCCGGCGCTTCGGCCGGGGCCCCAAGCGCGTCGTTTTCCTGGGCATGAATCCCGGCCCCTTCGGCATGGTGCAAACCGGCGTCCCCTTCGGCGAAATCGCCGCCGTCCGCGACTGGCTCGGAATCTCCGCCATCATTGAACCGCCCCTGGCCGTTCATCCCAAACGCCCCATCCAGGGTTTTGCCTGTCCGCGCTCGGAAGTCAGCGGCCGCCGGCTGTGGAAACTTTTTTCCGACCGCTTCGGCACCCCGGAGCGTTTTTTTGAAAGCCATTTCGTGGCGAATTATTGCCCGCTGGCCTTTCTCTCGGCCACCGGCAGCAATCTCACGCCCGATAAGCTCGCCCGCGCCGAGCGCGCCCGCCTCAGCGCCGTCTGTGATGCACATCTTCGCCGCGTGTTGGAAATCCTCCAGCCGGAATGGCTCGTTGGCATCGGCGCCTTTGCCCGGAAACAAGCCGAACTCGCCGCCGCCGGCACCCGCGTCCGCGTGGGCCAAATCCTCCACCCCAGCCCGGCCAGCCCCAAGGCCAATCGCCAGGATTGGACCAAGACCGCCGCCGCCGAGCTCACCGCCCTCGGAATCTGGTCCTGATTCAGCCTCCAGTCCCCAGCGGAAATCCGCCCTGCCGATGGACATATTTTGCCCCGCCGACGGCAAAACATTTCATCTATTCAAACACCCATAACTGACTATGATTAGGTTTATGTGGAAGAATATTAACCTTCAGGAATGTCTCGACCACATAAACGCGAAATCGGGCCCCCAGGGCACCGGCCCGCCCGAATCCCGGCCGACTATTACGATTTCGAGGATGTGCGGGTCCGGCGGCCGCACGGTGGCTTCCAACCTGGCCGATTACCTCAAACCGCATGCCCCCTACGGCCGCCACTGGACAATTTTTGACCAGAACTTAATCAAGAAGGTATTGGAGGATCACTGGCTCCCCGCGAATCTCGCCGAATTCCTCCCCGAACGCAGCAATTCCCTGCTCGGTAACTTGCTCCGAAAGCTCCGCACCCACCACCCCTCCACTTCCGAAATCGTCGAACATACCGTGGAAACCATCTGGCACCTCGCCGCCGGCGGCCAGGTGATCCTCGTGGGCCGGGGCGCCAATGTCATCACCGCCAGTTTGCCAAACGTCTTCCATGTCCGCCTGGTCGGGTCGCTGGAACGCCGCATCGAACGGCTCGAGGAAGTCTATGACTTCGATCGCGAGTCCGCCCTCGATTTCCTCAAATCCCAGGACTCCGCCAAAAAACAGTACCTCAAGGAGTACTTCGGCGCCGACATTGATGATCCCGGGCTCTATCACCTCGTGGTCAATACCGACCGCGTGTCCTACGCCCAGGCCGCGAAACTGATTGGCGACGCGGTGGTCCACCGGTTCAATCTGGCGCCCGCAACCAATGCCCCGTCATAAAGCCCGGCCGAGGAAATCACCATGCAAGAAGTCATTCAGAAAGTCATGGCCACGGAAACCGAAGCCCGGCAACTGGTGGAAACGGCGCGCAGCGAAGCCGACAACCTCCTCACCCAGGCGCGCCTGGAGGCCCGCCGCCTGGTGGAGGAGGCCCGCCGGGAAGCCCGGCGGGAAGCGGAGGTTTTTCTGGCGGCGGCCGAAGCCGCGGCGGCGGCGGAAAAGAAAGACCGCCTCGTGTGCGCCGCCGCCGAAATTGAAGCCAGCCTTCGCCTGGATGAGGCGGTGGCCCAGGCGGCGGTGGAAGCCGCGTTGCACTCCGTGTGCGGCCGGCCCAACCCGCCGCCACCGGGACGACCGCCCTGACGCTGCCCTCGCTGACCTATGATGCGAACCTCCTCCAGCGATCTGGATTACCTGACCACCCGCCTCCACGCCCGGCGCTCGCGGATGGCGGAAGCGGAACGTCTCGATGAGCTGTGCCGGCTTCGCAGTGTCTCCGAACTGGCCCGGGCGCTGTTTCCGGGCACTGAAATCTCCGCCGCCACGGTTTTCCAGCGCCGCCTGGTGCAAACCTTGATTTCCGAAATTTCCTCGTGCCTGAAACATCTGGAAGCCGAGGAGCAGGACTTCATCGCCTGGCTCCTGGTGCGGTTCCAGGTCGAAAACGCCAAGGTTTTGCTCCGCGCCTTCTTGAATCAAATCCGGCTGGAGGCCACCGAACCCCTCTTGCTGTCGCTGCCGCCCGGCCTGCGGCTGGACGCCCCGGCGTTGCTCTCGGCAAAGTCGCCCGCGGACTTTGCGGCGCTCCTCCCCGCCGGCAGTCCCCGTAACCGGCTCCAAGCCCTCCTGGCCCATCCGCGGGAACCGCAGCCGTTTCTGCTCGAAGCCGCCCTGGATGCCGGCTATTTCCATGAATTGCTCACCCGCCATAACCGCCTCCCCGGCGGCGAACTGGAAATCATCAAGCCGCTCGTCGCCCAGGAAATCAATCTGTTTGAATTCATGCTCGTCGTGCGCGGGCGATTTCATTTCGGCCTGCCGGCGGAAAGCCTGTTGCCACTCCGCGTCTTCGGCGGCGGCGAACTCGGCGCCTGGTTCGACCGCCTGATGGCCGCCCCGGATCTTTCGGCCGCCGTCAACGCCGGCGATGGCGTGGTTTGGGACCCCTTGCCGCCCACCCTGCGGCCCGGTGGCCCATCCGCGGCCTGGGATGTCTCCGACCTCGAAGCGGCCGCCTGGCAACGCTACCTCCGCCTGGCCAACAGCGCCTTCCGCCGCAGCCATAACGGCGTCGGCGCCGTCGCCGGGTATTTCGCCGTGCGCCGGATGGAAATCGCCAACCTCATCACCTTGTCGGAATGCCTTCGGCTGGGCGTGGATGCGGCCGGGGCCCGGGAGCGCCTCTTGCCGCGAAGTGAACGGGAGGTGGCGCATGTTTGAGCCGGTGCCCATGACGCGCCTGCGCCTCGTGATCCTCGAACGCGATGAGCGCGCCGTCCTCCGTCATGTGGGCCGGGCCGGGGTCCTGCAACTCACCCGCACGCCCGCCGGCCCCGATACCGCGCCGTTGTCGCCGCGCGACCGGAACGCCGAATTGCTCCGCCTGGAACACCTGTCCGCGCGGCTCAAGAATCTCCGCCGTTCCCTCGCCCCGCCGGCGGCCAAACCGCCGGCAGCCCCCGGTGAAATGTCCCTGGAGCAAGCCGGGCGGCAGCTCCAATCGTTTGAAGCCCAGACCGGCGAACTCCTCCAGCGGCGGCAACGCCTCCAGGAACGCTGCGCCGAAATGGCGGACCTCAGCGGGCGGATCTCCAATTTCCAGGCCGTGGAACTGCCCTTGGACCGCCCCGCTGAATCCGCTTTTCTCCATTTCGTCACCGGCTCGCTGCCCGCGCAGAACTTTGCCGGATTGGAAGCGGCCGCAGACACCCTTCTCGTTCCCCTCGCCGAACGGCAGGGACGACAGGTGCTGCTCGCCTTCACCACGCGGCAAAACCGCCCCGCCCTGGATCGGGCATTGCAAGCCGCCGGTTTCACGCCGGAAACATTGCCCGTCGTGGCCGGCGCCACCACCGCCGCGTTGGCCGCCCAAAACCGGCGCGAACAGCAACTGGCCGCCGCCGAGCTCAACGCGCTCAACGCCAGCTTGAAGATCCTGGCCGACACTTTCGCCCCCGCCTGGACCCAAATGGAAACCGCTTTGGACTTGGAACGCCGCCTGTTGGCAGCCGAACAAAATTTTCCGCGCACGGAAAGCTCCCTGCTCCTCACCGGCTGGCTCCCCAGTGCCGACGTTCCCGCCTTGGAGCAGCGCCTCCACGAACTCACCCGCGGCTGCATCATCTTTGGCGCCACGCCCGCCGAAGCGCTCCCCGCCGAGGAAATCCCCGTCCTGCTGCGGCCGCCCCGCTGGCTCCGCCCCTTTGCCCTGCTCGTCTCAGCCTACGGCCTGCCCCGCTACCGCGAGCTGGAACCCACCCTGTTCGTCGCCGTCAGCTATCTGCTGATGTTCGGCATGATGTTCGGCGATGTCGGCCACGGCCTCACCTTCGCCTGCGGCGGTCTCGCCATCTGGTGGCGCAGCCGCCGCCCGCAACTGCGCGATATCGCCCTCCTTCTCCTGTTCTGCGGCCTGTCCAGCATGGTCTTCGGCGCCCTCTACGGAAGTTACTTTGGCCTGCCCGGCCTCAAGCAATACGCGCTCTGGCACGACCCGTTGGAGGGCAATCCCCTCGGCTTCATGTCCACGGCCATCGCCATCGGCTTTGTGTTGATGAGCCTGGGACTGGTGCTGAACGTCATCAACCACTTCCGGCGCGGCCAGTTCCTGCGCGGCTGCCTGGATAAGTTCGGCCTCGCCGGCATCCTCTTCTATTGGGGCGCGCTCGCCCTGCTGTTGAAATATGCGGCCATCCGCGCCCGCGGTCTGGGCGCCCTGGCGGTCCTCATTTTCATTGTCATTCCCCTGCTCGGCTGGACCCTCAAGGAACCGCTCGAATTCCTCCGCCGGCGGCGGTCCGCACCCCCGCCGGCCCCGGCTCACCAGACCCGGACGGCCGACCCCGCGGGCAGCCTGGCCGGCTCTTTCCTGGAATCCCTTGTCGAAGTCTTTGAAGGCTTGATGAGCTATCTGTCCAACACCGTCAGCTTTGTGCGCTTGGCGGCTTATGCCATGAGCCATTCGGCGTTGTTGCTGGCGGCGTTCATCATGGCCGAACAAGTGCGGCACGTTCCCGCCGCCGGCGGCCTCCTGGGCGCGCTCGTAATCATCTTGGGCAACTTGGTGGCCATCATCCTCGAAGGCATCATCGCCGCCGTGCAGGCCTTGCGCCTCGAATATTATGAGTTCTTCAGCAAATTCTATTCCGGCAATGGCCAGCCGTTTCAACCGTTCTGTCTGGACAGCCCCGCCGAACCCGCCACCGGATGAGCCGCTCCCTCGATTTGACCCGCTATGAACCCCGAATTCAACCTATGAAAATGAGCATCCGACCCAACAAAACGTCCGCGCCGCGCCGCGCCCATGCCCCCCGGCGGGCTCGCACCCGCTGGCTGGCCGAAACGGTGATGGCGGCGATCATCCTCCTGGGACCGCTGGCGTTGGCCGCAGATACCGCCCCGGCCGGCGTGGCTGCCGACCCCGCCGCCGCCTATAAAATCATCGGTTTGAGCATCGCCGCGGCGATTTCCGTCGGCGCCAGCATCCTCGGCGCCGGTTATGCCGTCGGCCGCATCGGCTCGGCGGCCATCGGCGCCATTGCCGAAAAACCCGAACTCCTCCCCCGCGCCATGCTCTTCGTCGCGCTCGGCGAGGGACTGGCCGTCCTCGGTTTCGCTTTCGCCATCTGGCTCCTGCTCCGAATCTAGTATGAAATTTCACTGCATCGCGGATGAAGACACCGTCCGCGGATTCCGCCTCGCCGGCGTGCCCGGCACGGTGGTCAATTCCGCCGCCGAAGCCGCCGAAGCCGTCCAAGCCGCCGCCGCCCGGCTGGATTGCGCCATCCTCATTCTCACCCAAACCGTTGCCGACGGCATCCGCCCGCTCGCGGAGCGCATCCGTTTCGACTGCGACCGCCCGCTCATCGTCGAAATCGCCGGCCCGGCTGGCGTAGCGCCCGGACGCAAAAGCCTGCGCCAGCTCGTACAGGAAGCCGTCGGTCTTCACTTGGACTCGGAGAAAGGAACTTGAATGGCCAGCATCAATCAACCTTCCCCGGACGCCCTGTGCGCCGAAATCCTCGCCCAAGCCCGGCGCCAGCGCGCTGAAATCCTCGATCGCGCCAACACCGAAGCCCAAGCCATCCGGGACACCGCCCGCACCGAAGCCGAAGCCATCCGTCGCGAACGACGTGACCAGGCCCGGGCCGAAGCCGCTCGCCGCAAGGACCTCATCTTGGCGACCGTCGCAGTCGAAACCGGCCGGTTGCAGGCCAGCCGCGTGGAGGCGATCCTCGAATCCATCCACGCCGAGATCCGCCGGCGTCTGCTGGCAGATCACGCCGCCGACCGCGAAACCCTCGTCGCCCTCGCCGCCGACGCCATCTCCCGTATGCCCGGAAACAGCTTCGCGCTGGATATCTCGGCCGCCGACCACGCCGCCTGCGGCCAGGGCCTCGCGGAAGAAATCACCCAACGCGTCGGCCGCGCACCTCTGAATCTCACCCTTTCCGCGGACGGCGCCGTCACCGCCGGCGGTGTGACGGTTCGTGATGCCGCCGGATACGAATTCTGGGACAACCGCCTCCTGGCGCGCCTGGAACGTTTCTGGCCGGCCCTCCGGCGGCAAATCGCCCGGCAAGCCTCGCTGGTGGAGGAAGACAGCTCAACCGGAGGCGCCCCGTGACCACCGCCGGCTCCTCCGTCACGCGCATCAGCGGCCCCACCGTCACCGCCGGTGGCATGGCCGGCGCGCATATGTACGAGGTCGTGCGCGTCGGCGAACTCGGCCTCGTCGGCGAAGTCGTGCGGCTGATCGGCGACCGCGCCACCATCCAGGTCTATGAAGACACCACCATGTTGAAACCCGGCGCGCCGGTCCAGTGCACCGGCGCGCCCCTTTCCGTCTGGCTCGGTCCGGGATTGATCGGCAATATCTACGACGGCATCCAGCGGCCGTTGCCCGGAATTCAAGTTCACAGCGGCGCCTGGATCCGGCGGGGCGAAAAAGTGGAGCCGCTCGACGGCGCGAAAAAATGGCGGTTCACGCCTCTGCTGGCCGCCGGCGCCCCGATCGCTGCCGGCCAATGTTTCGGCGAAGTGCCCGAAACCGGGCTCGTCCGCCATCGCGTCTTGGCGCCGCCGGACGTCAGCGGCACCCTCCGCTTCATCGTCGCTCCCGGTGAATTTGCCCTCCGCGATACGCTCGCAGTCGTCGAAACTCCCTCCGGCCCGCGCGAAATCTCCCTGTTGCAGCAATGGCCCGTCCGCGTGCCCCGCCCCATCCGCGAACGCCTGCGCATCAGCGAACCCCTCATCACCGGCCAGCGCATCATTGACACCTTCTTCCCCCTCGGCAAGGGCGGCGCCGCCGCCATCCCCGGCGGCTTCGGCACCGGCAAAACCATCACCCAGCACCAGCTCGCCAAATGGTCGGACGCCGAAATCATCGTCTTCATCGGCTGCGGCGAGCGCGGCAATGAAATGACCGAGGTGCTCCGCGAGTTCCCCGAGCTCAAGGACCCCCGCTCCGGCCGGCCCCTGATGGAGCGCACCATCCTCATCGCCAACACCTCCAACATGCCCGTCGCCGCGCGCGAGGTGTCCATCTATACCGGCATCACCCTCGCCGAATATTACCGCGACATGGGCAAAAGCGTGGCCGTCTTCGCCGATTCCACCAGCCGCTGGGCCGAGGCCCTGCGCGAACTCGCCGCGCGCCTCGAGGAAATGCCCGCCGAGGAAGGCTTCCCCGCCACCTTGCCCACCCGCCTGGCTCAATTCTATGAGCGCGGCGGCGCCGTCACCACCCTCGCCGGCGAGCGCGGTTCCGTCAGCATCGTCGGCGCCGTCAGCCCCCCCGGCGGCGATTTCTCCGAACCTGTCACCCAGCACACGCGCCGCTTCATCCGCTGCTTCTGGGCCTTGGATACCGAGCTCGCCAACGCCCGCCATTATCCTTCCATCCATTGGCTCCATTCCTACTCCGAATATGTGGAGGACGTCGGCGCTTGGTGGGAAAAACAGGCCGCCGACTGGGGCCAGCTTCGCACCGAGGCCCTCACCCTGCTCCAGCGCGAGGACCGCCTGCAGCAAATCGTCAAGCTCGTCGGCCCCGATGTGCTCCCGGATTCCCAGCGCCTGATCCTGTTCATCGCCGAAATCTTCAAGGACGGTTTTCTCACCCAGAGCGCCTTCGATGAAAAGGACATGTTCTGCACGCCCGGGCGGCAGGTCGCCTTATTGCGGACCATCTTGATGCTCTACGGCCGGGGCCGCGAGCTGATCCAGGCCGGCGCGCCCCTGGCCCGAATCCGCGGCTTGCCCACCGTCCCGCAACTCCTGCGCGCCAAATCCGCCTTCGGCAATGACGAAATAGATAAACTGGCGGACCTGGACAAACGGCTGGGCGAGGAACTCGACGCCCTGGCCCGGGAATTTCCGCAAAAAGTGACGTCTGGCGAAACCACCCCGGCCCCCATCCCATGATCAACCACTTCACCTTCACCGTGCAAGACCACGGCCTGCAATATGCCGGCGCCGCCCGCATCGAGGGTCCGCTCGTCGTCGTGGAGCGCGTCCGCGACGTGGGCTACGACGAAATGGTCGAAATTCTCGACTCCGGCCGGCCGCGCATCGGGCGCGTGCTCGATATTTCGGAAACCCAGGCCGTCGTGCAGGTCCTGGAAGGCACCACCGGCCTGTCGAACCAATCCCTGCGTGCCCGGTTTCTCGGCGAAAATTTCCAGCTCCCCGTTTCCCGGCGGATGCTCGGCCGCGTCTTTGACGGACTGGGCCGGCCGGCCGATGGCGGCGCCCCGCCCCTTTCCACCGACCGCCGCGATGTCAACGGCCTGCCCATTAATCCGTTTGCCCGCCGCTATCCCCGCGAATTCATCCAGACCGGCCTCTCCGCCATTGACGGCATGAACGCCCTCGTCCGCGGCCAGAAACTCCCCATCTTTTCCGGCAACGGCCTCCCGCATGACCGCGTCTCCGCCCAAATCATCCGCCAGGCCCGCCTGCTCGACGAAACCTCGGGCTTTTCCATCGTCTTCGCCGCCATGGGCATTAAACACGACGTCGCGGAATTCTTCATCCGCAATTTCCAGGATTCCGGCGCCCTGGCCCGCGCCGTCATGTTCTTTTCCCTCGCCGACGCGCCCAGCGTCGAGCGCCTCCTCACGCCCCGCGTCGCGCTGACCCTGGCCGAACATCTCGCCTTCGACTGCGGCCAGCATGTGCTGGTGCTGTTGACGGACATGACGAATTATTGCGAAAGCCTCCGCGAAGTCGGCACCGCCCGGGGCGAGATCCCCGGCCGCAAAGGTTACCCCGGCTACCTCTATTCGGACCTCGCCAGCCTCTACGAGCGCGCCGGCCGCATCGAAGGCTCCTCCGGCTCCATCACCCAAATCCCCATCCTCACGATGCCCGCCGATGACATCAGCCACCCCGTTCCCGACCTCACCGGCTACATCACCGAGGGCCAGATCGTCCTCGACCGCGATTTGTTCCAGCGCGGCATTTACCCGCCCATCGCCGGCCTCCCCAGCCTTTCGCGCCTCATGAAGGACGGCGTGGGCAAGGGTTACACGCGCGACGATCACGCCGCCCTCGCCAGCCAGTTGTTCGCCGCCTACGCCTACGTCAAACGCGTCCGCGGCCTCGCCGACGTCATCGGCGAGGAGGAACTCAGCACCCTGGATAAAACCTATCTGAAATTCGGTGACGCCTTCGAACAACGCTTCCTCAGCCAGGGCGAATACGAAAATCGCACCATCACCACCACGCTGGACCTCGGCTGGGACGTCCTCTCGCTGCTGCCGCGCGACGAGTTGCATCGCGTCAGCGATACGCTCTTGCAGCAACATTACCGCCAGCCGGCCGCCGCCCAACCCGCGCTCCAGCCGGCCCCGGGCCAGCCCGCCCATGCCTAAACTCAACATCGCCCCCACCAAGTCGAACTTGCTGCTGCTCAAACGCCAGCTCGCGTTCGCGGAGGAAGGCTACGATCTGCTCGAACAAAAACGCCAGATCCTCATCTTTGAACTCATGAGCCGCCTGGCCCGCGCCCAGGAAGTCGAACGCGGCGTGGCCGATTTGCTGGCCCGCGCCTATGCCGCGCTGCGCTCCGCCACGCTGGACAACGGCTCGGATGCGCTCGACCGCGTGGCGTTGGGCGTCAAGGGAGACTGCGAATTGAGCCTGGCCGGGCAGCACCTGATGGGCATGCGCATTCCCAAAATCACCGTGCGCCCGCCGCCGTCCGGCGCGCCCTTCGGCGTCGGCGGCACCGCCGCCAGCACCGATGCCGCCATGCTGAAGTTTGTGGAATTGCTGCCCCGCCTGGCCGAATTGGCCGAACTGCAAAACGCCATGATGCGGCTCGCGCGGGAACTTCGCAAAACCCAGCGCCGCTGCAATGCGCTTTCCAAAATCTTCATTCCCATTTATCGCGAGACCAGCGGCTACATCGGCGGCACGCTTGAGGAACGCGAACGCGAATCCCTGACCATTCTCAAACTCATCCGCGACCGGACCCAAGGCCGGGAAACCTCCGCAGCCGGCCGGCCGGCGCCAGTCCCGCCCACTTCTCCCAGCCCAAGCCGCGCCCCTGCGTGACCGCTGGCCCGGTGGCTGGCCGCCCCGTTGTGCGGCGCCGCCAGCCGCCCCGCGGTTTTGTCCCACACCGGCCGGCTGTCCGTAAAATCCCCCGGCCTGTGCCGCGAACGAGGTGCATCAACCCGCCGACGATTCGCCTTGCTGCCGGCCGGCCGGCTGCCTACGCTTTGGCCGTTGGCCTTCGCGCCCAACTCCCTGTTATTGCCAAGCATCAAAACTGTCCGCCGGCCGTGGAAAACCTGATTTACGAGCTCCCCACCATCCTGGAACCGCTGGATCTGGCGGCGTTGTTCCGCCAGCCGCAACCATTGGAAGTTGAACTCGGCTGCGGTGACGCCTCCTTTCTCATCGAATACGCCAGCCGCCAGCCCGGCCGGAATTTCATCGGCGTCGAGCGCCTCTTGGGGCGCCTCCAAAAGCTGGATCGCAAGGGCCGTCGCGCCGGCCTGGCCAACGTGCGGGGCGTCCGCATCGAGTCGGCTTACTTCCTGGAGTACCTGCTCCCGCCGCATTCCGCCGGCGCGCTCCATATTTATTTTCCCGATCCCTGGCCGAAAAAGAAGCATCGCTGGCACCGGCTCATCAACGGGCAATTCCCCGCCCTTGCCCGCGCCGTGCTCACGCCCGGAGGCACCGTCTTCCTGCGCACGGACGATGCGGATTACTTTGCCCAGATGAACGAGGTGTTTGGCGCGGCCGGGGAATTTAGGAAGGTGGAAACGCCGGCGGCGCTGGCCGAAATCACCACCGATTTTGAGCGGGATTTCAACGCCCAGGGCATCCCCACGCTGCGGGCCGCTTATCAAGCCGCGTAGCGCCCCGCTCGCGAACGGTTTGCCCCGCCGCCGGTCACACGTCAATCACCGGCCCGTCGCCCCCGCCGGACTTCGGCGGCCGGTTCGGCGGGTCGCGGTGTTGCACCGAGAAACGCGTATTGCCGGTCAGCACGTTCAGCGCCGCGGAAATGATCCAGATGATCAGCGCGCCCAGAAACGCATAGCCAAAGCTGTCCACATGAAAGAACGGCAGCAAGACCCCCAGAAAACACAGCAGCAGCGCATTGATGACAAATGTGAACAGGCCCAGCGTGAAGATCAATAGTGGCAGCGCGATGAGCATCAGGATGGGCCGCACAAAGGCGTTGAGAATCCCCAGCAAAAACGACGCGATCAGGAGGTTCCCCAACTTGTTTTCGTAGTTGATGTGATCCCGCAAAATAATCACGGCCAGCAACACCGCGAGAGTGTTGATGATCCAGCTTTGCAGAAAACGTAGAAATCTTTTAGTGCCCGGCTGCATGATATGGTCAAAACCGCCACCGCAAAGTGCTCGACTTGGGCCTAAAATACAAGAAGCGAATTTGATGGCGGAGCGGCGGCAATCCGGCCACATTGGCGGCCAGCCATGAAACCATTCATCCCCCTGGCCCTCTTCACGATCCTTTGCTCCGCGGCCCCGGCAGCCCGGGCGGACGGCGTCGTGGCACCGGGCGCCAAACTCGAAAAATTGGCCGGCGATTTCGCCTTCACCGAAGGCCCCACCCGCGACCGCGCCGGCAATGTTTTCTTCGTGGACCAGCCCAACGACCGCATCATGGAGTGGAGCACCGCCGGCGAACTCTCCACCTTCCTCCAGCCCTCCGGTTACGCCAACGGCATGTGCTTCGACGCCCAGGGCAACCTCATCGCCTGCGCCGACGAACATAATCAGCTCTGGTCCATTGCGCCCGACCGCACCGTCACGGTCCTCATCACCAATTATCAGGGCAAATATATGAATGGCCCGAACGACGTCTGGGTGGCACCCAACGGTGGCATGTTCATCACCGACCCGTTTTATCAGCGCACCTGGTGGGACCACACCAACATGGCCCTGCCCAACCAGGAGGTCTATTATCTGGCGCCCGACCGCAAAACCCTGAAGCTCGTCACGGATGATTTGAAGAAGCCCAACGGCATCACCGGCACACCGGACGGCAAACGACTCTATGTGTCCGATATCGCCGGCGGCCCCACTTGGCGCTACGACATCCAGCCCGACGGCTCCCTGACGAACAAGACTTGGTTCTGCCCGCTCGGCTCGGACGGCATGACGATTGACGCCGCGGGCAATCTCTATCTCACCGGCCACGGTGTGACCGTGTTTGACCCGTCCGGCAAACAGATTGATCACATCGCCGTGCCGGAAAGCTGGACCGCCAATGTCTGTTTCAGCGGACCGGACCGGCAGACGCTCTTCATCACCGCCAGCAAGTCGTTTTATTCCATCCACTTGCGAGTGGCTGGAGCGAATCCGGCAAAATAGGCGACCATTCAATCTTTCGTCAGCACTTTTTCCAACAACTGGTTCAGCCGCGCCAGCATCGCGCGCGGATCTTCCAGCAAGCCCGCCGCCACCCGGGCGTTGTCCAGCAATTGCTCCGCCACGCTGCCGGCCAGCGCCGCGTCCTTTTGCCGCATGGCGTCCAGCCGCCCGATGATCGGGTGCGCCGGATTGATCTCAAAATCAAACTTGGCGCCCGGCATTTCGGGGCCGTCCTGCTTCATCGCCTTCATGATGCGCCGCATGCTGGCGGTCATGAATTTGTCCGCATCCACGACCACCGCCGGGCTGTCCACCAACCGCTGTGAGATGCGCACCTCGTTCACCTTGTCACCCAGCGTCTCCTTGAGCCATTTTGCCAGGGCCTTCGCCGCCTCCTCGGAGAGCGCGCCGTTCTTCTTGGCGGTCAGATTCAAGTCCGCTTTTTCCGCCAGCCGCAGTTCCTTGCCGTCGAAGGTCTGCAAATGCTCCATCACAAATTCATCCCACGGGTCATACAGGAACAGCACTTCCCACTTCCGTTCCTTGAAGACTTCGAAGTATGGGCTGGCTTCCGCCGCCGCCCGGTTCGCCGCCAGCAGGCAATAAATCTCCTTCTGGTCGGACGGCATCCGCTTTCCGTAATCCACCAGCGACGTCACCTTGCCCGCGTCCAGCGCGGACGACTCGTACCGCAGCAGTTTCCCGAGCGCTTCCTTGTGCGTGAAATCCGTCACGATGCCCTCCTTCAGGAACCGCTGGTATTCGGCATAGAATTTCTCGTACGTCGCCGGCTCCGCCCCGGCCTGCTCGTCCAGGAATTTCAGGAAGCGGCTCGTCAGCACCTTGTTCAACTTCTGCATCAGCGACGTGTCCTGCATCGTTTCCCGGGAGATGTTCAGCGGCAGGTCTTCGCTGTCCACCACGCCCTTGAGAAAGCGCAGCCACTCCGGGAACAGTCCCTTGGCCCGGGCCTGGATGAGCACCTTCCGGCAGTACAAATTCACTTCCGAATCCACCCGGCCCATGCCCAGGATCTCAAAATTCCGCGCCGGCACAAACAGCAGCGCCTGGATGGCCAGCGGCGCATCCGCCGTGAAATGCAGCCGGTACAGCGGCTTTTCGTGGTCGTGGCCGATGTACGTGTAAAACTCGTTGTACTCCTCCTCCTTGATCTCGTTCTTGTTCCGCGCCCAGA
>CAZHIM010000090.1:0-18033 GCA_964532525.1 uncultured Bifidobacteriaceae bacterium | reverse complement strand
CGCCGATGAGCGTGAACATGAGGCCAATCGGCCAGCGAATATCGAGTCCCATAAATTTAATTTGATTTGATTTATGAATTTAGGCCGCCGGGATCACCAGAAAATCAGGTTCAAGATCACACAGCCGATCAACAGGATGACGCCCACCACGCCCGGCCGCTGGAAGAACGGGAGATTGTCCGCCTTGATCTTGGGCGTGAGCGAATAGACCAGCCCGGTCAATTCCTGATTCGACTTGGTGCGCGGGGTGAGGAGCGAGATGACCAGCGTGAGGCCGAAGCATACGACGAAGGCGACGGCCGCCAGCCAGAAGTTTTGGGCCATCGTGGAGGGAAATTCATACAGGTGGACGCCCAGCCAGCCACCCTTGCCTTCGGCCACGGTCACGCCGTGCACAATGGCCGAGGCGCCGATGCCGCCGAACAGGCCCAGGAAGGCGCCGGTGCCGGTGGTGCGCGCCCAGAACATGCCCAGCAGGAACGTGGCAAACAGCGGCGCGTTCACAAAGCTGAAGACCAACTGGATCACGTCCATGGCGTTGGCGTACATCGCGGCGACATAGGCCGCAGCGATACTCAAGAGGATGCCCACCACCGTGGTGAACTTGCCCGCCCAGAAATAATGATTATCGCTCTTGCCCTTGACCAAATACGCCTGGTAGAGGTCGTAGGTCCAGACCGTGTTGAAGGCGGTGACGTTGCCGGCCATGCCGGACATGAACGACGCCAGCAAGGCGGTGAGCGCCAGACCGAGCATGCCCGGCGGGCAATACTTCTTCACGAGCGAAAGGATGACGCCGTCATAATCGTAGGCGGTGATGGCGTTATAAACGCCATTCTGGATTTCGGTGTCACTGAGCTTGCCCCCGGCGTTGGCGGTGACAAGCGCGCTGATGCGGACCGGGTCCACCTTCTGGCCCAGGGCGGTGTCCAGCGCGGCGACCGTGGCGTCGGTGTTGCCGGGCGTGGCGCTTTTCACGGTGGTGACCGCCTGGGCATAGGCCACCTGGGAAATGACCGGCGGGGGGATGCGGTAATTCTTTTCCGGCATGGCGGTGAGGGCCACGGCGATCATGCCCGGGACGATGACCAGGAAGGGGAAGAGCATCTTGGGCACGGCGGCCACCAGCGGCGTGTTGCGGGCGGCGGTCATGTTTTTGGCCGCCATGGCGCGCTGCACCACCAGGAAGTTCGTGCACCAATAGCCGAAGCTCAACACGAAGCCGAGGCCGAAAACCATGGCGATGAGGTCCACCCCCATGGGATTGTGGGCCGGGCCGGCGAGCAGCGGGGTCCAGGCGCTGGTCCAGGCGTTGGCGGCGTAGTGGGTGCCGGCATCCTTGAGGTGCACAGCCGCCGGGTCCAGCGCCACCACATGCAACCGCTCGCACATGCCGTGCCACCAGCCCACGTCCTTGAGGCCCAGGTAAACCACCGGGGCAAAGCCGAGGACGATCATGAAGAACTGGAGCACCTCCGTATAAATGGCCGAGGTGAGACCGCCTTTCAACACGTACAGGAGCACGACGCCGGAGCAGATCCACAACGCGAGGTTGTAATTCCAGCCCAGCAACTGGTTGAGCAGCTTGGCCAGGGCGTTCATTGAAATGCCGGAGGCGAAAATCGTCATCACCGCGAAGGCGATCGAGTTCAGGCAGCGCACGCGGCCGTCGAAGCGCATGTTCAGGTATTCCGGCACCGACCGGGCCTTGGAACCGTAGTAAAAGGGCATCATGAACACCGCCAGAAAGATCATGGCCGGGATGGCGCCCACCCAATAGAAGTGGGCGGTGGCGATGCCGTATTTGGCGCCGCTGGCCGCCATGCCCACCAACTCTAGCGCGCCCAGATTGGCCGAAATGAAGGCCAGCCCGGTGACCCAGGTGGGAATGGAGCGCGCGGAGGTCAGGAAGTCCGAGGAGGTCTTCATGTACCGCGCCAGCGTCCAGCCGATCCCGATGACAAAGGCGACGTAAGCGATGAGAATGGTGTAATCAATCCAGTGGAGGTGGATGAGTTGCATAAAGTGTGCGCAAGGATTTAGCGGTTTTCATAAGTCATGTCAAATGTATTGCCCGCCAAAATGATGCCTGGGGGCGGCGGGCGGCGCCGGCGGCGGCATTTCCCACACGATGACGGTTGCTTTCGGACGGCGAATGTGTTTTATTTTCCCGCATATTATGCCAACAAAAGTTGAAACAAAAACGAACGAGCTTTGCGAAGCCATTCTGGAGCATCTTGAAGTGGGCGGCGTGCGCCGAAGAATTGACAGTTTCCTGTCCGATGCCACCGCCCGCAGCCAGTATGAGAGCCTGATGACCCGCGGCCAGGAATTGCAGGAGAAGCAGCACCAGGGCCAGACCCTGAACCCGGAGGAAATCTCCGCATTTGAGAAGGACCGGGACGCGCTGCTGCGCAATCCCGTGGCCTCCGGCTTCCTGGACGCCCAGGAAGAAATGCACGACCTGCAGCATTCCGTGCAGAAGATCGTCGCCAAGACGATTGAACTGGGCCACCTGCCCAGCGCGGATGACCTGTCGGAAGGCTGCTGCGGCGGCCATGGCTGCAGTTGCCACGACCATTGATCCGCCGGTTTTTGCGGGTGTCCGGCCCGAGCTTCGCCGAAGTGCCGCGTGAACGCATGGCACTTCGGCGTTTCTTTGCCGCGCACGGCCGCGAATCGGCCATTGCCTCCGGCGGCGGCCCGCCGGCATAATCCGCCCGTGAACGATAAATTTGCCGCCGCCATCCGCCGGTTTGACGAGGAAAACGCGCGCGATCCGCACCCGGAGGACGGGCAGCCGCGCGAATTGCTTTATGCGCGCCGGCTGACGGACTGGGTGCTCAAGCTGCGGCCGGACGCCGGCGAAGCGTTGCGCCTGGCCGCCCGCGCCCAGCACATCTGCCGCTGGCAGAGCCCCCGCGAGAATTACCCCATGACGCGCGCCGGTTATCTCAGATGGCGCGCCGACCTCAAGAAATTCCACGCCGAAAAGTCCGGCGCCATCCTCCGCGAAGTGGGCTATGACGACGCGACCATCCGCCGGGTGCAGGAATTGAATCTTAAAAAAGATTTCCCGGCCGACGCCGAAGGCCGGGTGCTGGAAGACGCGCTGTGCCTGGTGTTCCTGGAATTCCAATTCGCCGCGCTTGCCGCCAAGAGCGACGACGCCAAAATGATCAACGCCCTCCGCAAATCCTGGGAGAAGATGACCGAGGCCGCCCGCGCTGAAGCCCTCAAGCTGAACTTTGGCCCGCGGGAGAAAAGCCTGATCGAGCAGGCGCTGCATCCGGCCTGACACCTCCCCTGCCCCGCCGGCCCGCGTTCAAGGCGCCTGGATGCGGAAGAATTCGGTGGTGTTCGTCAGCGGCAGCGAGACGTTGCCGACATGGGTGGTGGCCACATTGCCCCATGTCGCCGGCCACAATTGGGGCGTGGCCTGCACCACGTAAGGCGCCACGCCGCCCACCCAAGTGAGCTGCACATTGGCTCCGGCCGGGCTCACGGAAACCACCAGGCCGTTGGTCACCGTGACCACCATGGCGTCGTACGCCACGGCATGAATGCCATCCGCCGCGCTCAATTCCAGGGTGTAGGTTCCCGGCGCGCTGAAGGTTGCCGTGGTATTCGTGAGCGCGGCCTTGCCAAACGTCACCGTGCCGGGGCCCGAATAAAGCGCCCACTGGATGGCCGGTGGCAGATTGGAATAGGCCACCGCCCCCTGCAAGGTCACCGGCGCGCCGGAGGCCGTCGCCTGGTCCGGCCCCGCAAACGCCACCGGGGCGCCCGGCGAGCGCGGCCCGCCGTCCGGGCCGGTGGTTTGGATCACTTCAAAATTGGTGATACCGAGTCCCTGGCTGGCAATATCCGCAAAGGCGTTGCCCCAGCGTTGGTCGGGGGTGATGGAAATGGAAAAAAACGAGCTGCTGTTGTCCGCCACCATGGCCCCGTATTTCTTCAGCCCGAGCAGAAGGGCCTTTTCTTCCGTGGTCCACTTGGCGGGGATCACGTAGCCGGCCTTGAGCCGCAGCCGCTGGCCCATGGACGGCAGGTTCGTGTTGGTGTTGCCGGAGGGCGCGGCGAAATGCGTGGCCGGATAGATATAGTTTTCGTAGCGCGACTGCACCACCACCAGCCGGCAGGCGTGCTCCACCATGCCGCGCTCGCATTCGTCGTAGCGCACCAGCGCAGGAAACATGGGAAAGCCCGCGGCATCGCCGGAGGTCCAGCCTGCGGGGCGGAGGGCGTTGGTGTTGAGATTGAAAATCGCGCCGTTCGCCGCCTGCCAGTCCGCGCCCACGAGCAGGGCTTCCCACGTCTCAAAACTCATGCCCACGCCCGGCTGGACGGTGATCGAATGCCGGTCGCTGCCGTCGTTGTTGGTCTGCCATTGCAGGAGCGTTTGCGTGCCGGTGCCGGTGGGCCACTCTTCGATGGGTTGGTTGGTGGGGATGGGATAGAGGCCGTAGGGATAATTCCCGCCGTTCAGGTCGGATTCATCCGGGTAGTCCACGAATTCGATGGGCACCAGCGGCTGGCTGTCCGGCACCAGGACGAAATTCATTTCCTGGAACAGTTCGAGCACGCGGTGCGACGACCCGACGTTGGTATTGATTCGCGCCATCATCGCATCCGAATTGACGAGCACCGGCAGGTTGGAGATGCACTCGTTCCAGGGATTGGTCACGGGGAAGATTTGCATGGCCGCCACCACGGCGTCGGCGTTGGAGGTGTTGAACAGAATGGAATTCGTGACCTCCGGCGGCGGCCCCAGAATGCGCCCTTCCTGATTGATGCGCTGGCCGGTGGCCGGACAGACCAGCCGGGACGCCAGCAGCAGGCACAGAGCCGCCAATGCCGCGCAAAATTTCATAATGACCGGCAAACCTAACACCCGTCCGCGCGGAAGGCAAAATCCGCGCAGCCGCGCCGTGCAGATTGGGAGTGGCTCCGTCCGCCGGTTGATTTCGCCTCGATTACGGGCTTCGGCCGCTTACAATTCCGCGGCAAAGATGAGTGATAATCCACAGCCCAAGCTGGTGGTCGTGTTGGGGACGAATGCCTCCGGGAAGAGCGAACTCGGCATCCGCCTGGCGCGCTGCTTCGGCGGTGAGATCGTCTCGGCCGATTCCCGCCAGGTTTACCGGGGCCTGGACTTGGGCAGCGGGAAAATCACCCCGGAGCAGGCGCAGAGCGTGCCGCATCACCTGATTAACGTGGCGGAGGTGACCGATTACTACTCGCTGGCGCAATATCAGCGGGCCGCTTACGGCGCCATTGACTCCATCGCGGCGGCCGGGAACATGCCTTTTCTGGTTGGCGGCACCGGTTTGTATATCAGCGCCATCGTCGAGGGTTATGAACTGGTGGACGTGCCGCCGAACGAGCCGTTGCGCGCCGAACTGGAGCGCCTGTCCCTGGCTCAATTAGTGGAACGGCTGGAAACGGCCGACTCCAAGGCCGCCAGCCACATGGACAAGAGCAATTCACGCCGGCTCATCCGGGCCATTGAAATCGCCGCGGCCGGGTACGGGCACTCCGCCATGCGCAAAAGGTTTCCGCGCTACCAGTGCCTGCAATTGGGATTGAGCTGGCCGCGGGAAGTCCTTGAACAAAGAATCGAAAAGCGGCTCCGGGAGCGCCTGGCCGGCGGCATGATTGAGGAGGTCGCCGGACTTCGCCGCCGGGGCGTGCCGGATGTGCGACTGGAAAAACTGGGGTTGGAGTATCGCTACCTCACGCGTTATCTGCGCGGAGAACTGGGCACGCTGGACGAGCTGCGGCTTCAGCTCGGCATCGCCATCCGCCAGTTTGCCAAAGACCAGCTCACCTGGTTCAAACGCGACCGGCGGATCATCTGGCTGGACACCACCAGTGATTATTTCCAAGAAGCCTGCGACCGCATCCGCGAATGGCGCCGGGCCTCGGGCGTGCGCCAGGGGGGCGCTGATGCGGCATGATAATCAGGAACTGATCCCCAAAGAATTCGACAGAAAGAAAACAAATAGGACATAAACACCACCATGAATGAAACCACGCTCGGCGGCAGCTTCACCTTTCCTGACACGCCATTAACAGTCCACCGGCTGGGCTACGGCGCGATGCAACTCGCCGGTCCGGGCGTTTGGGGCCCGCCCAGGGACCCGGACGCCGCCGTCGCCGTGCTCCGCGCGGCCGTCGCGGCGGGCGTGAACCATATTGACACGTCCGACTACTACGGGCCGCACGTAACCAACCAGATTATCCGGCGGGCGCTGCATCCGTACCCCAAGGGACTGGTGATCGTCACCAAGCTGGGAGCCCGCCGCCCGCCCGATAAGTCGTGGCAGCCGGCCATCTCGCCCCAAGATCTGACCGCCGGCGTCCACGACAACCTCCGCAACCTGGGCTTGGACGCGTTGGACATCGTCAACTACCGCGTGATGGGCTCGGGGCACGCGCCCGGGGAGGGGTCCATTGCCGAACAGGTAACCGTTTTGGCGGACCTCCAGCGCCGGGGACTCATCCGCCACCTCGGGGTGAGCAACGTCACGGCCGCCCAGTTGGCCGAGGCGCAGGCGATCACCAACATTGTTTGCGTGCAGAACCACTACAACCTCGCCCACCGCCACGATGAAGCCCTCATCGCCGGCCTCACCCGGCAGGGAATCGCCTACGTGCCGTTCTTCCCGCTCGGCGGGTTCACGCCGCTGCAATCCTCCACCCTGTCGGCCGTCGCGGACCGGCTCGGGTTCAAGCCGATGCAGGTCGCGCTGGCGTGGTTGCTGCACAAGTCGCCCAACATCCTGTTGATTCCCGGCACGTCATCGGTCGCCCACCTCCGCGAGAACCTGGCCGCCGCCCAGTTGACGCTGTCGCCCGAAACCTTGGCGGAGTTGGACGGGATCGCCTCGTGAGCGCCACTGCGCCAAGCCCTCGTATTATTGCACTACCCGGAAGTAGCAAGCATTAAGGTTGTGTTTGCCGACGGACAGGCAGACATTTGTAATACAGGGGAACGGCCCATTGGTGCAGACGTCAGTCCAAGTCATCAGATCGGTAGAGCTCTGTAACCGATAACAACCGGCTAGCTTGGTCGTGAAGGACAGTTGAAAACTGGTCGGGCCGCTCGGGGCGAGCACCAGTTGGAGCGGCGGAACCGCCCCATATTCAAATGCGCCAATGTCCGGCCCGGCGCCAACCGGGCGCGCATAGCCGCGCTGGTCCCTATCCGGAGCGCCGGCGGTGTCGCCAAAATCAATTGCCGGACTGCTGGGCAGCAGGGCCATGCACCAGGTCGGCCCGCCGTAATTGTCCAGCGGCGCGAGCTCCGGGTCCGTATTGTTGTAACTCAGCCCGCTCAACAGCTCCGCCGAGGCATCCGAGCAAATATTGTAGCCCACATCCGTGATGACTCCATAAGCATCGGCGTTGGTACCGCTGTAGGCGATGATGGAATTGTGCAACTGCAACGTCCCGTTGGTATTGGCAATTTGGCAACCGGTGGCGAGCCCGCTGACGCAATACGCCCCGGCCGGCGAACTGCAAGAATTCGTGGCAATCGTCAAATTCATTCCCGTAAACGTCGCGTTCGCATTATTGAAGATGCCGCCGCCGATGGCGGTGCCAGCGGTCTGTGTTGGGTAAGCGAATTGACCCGAGCTGCCACCAATGGCGAAGTTATATCCAATTGTGCAGTTCGTGGCGGCAAATTGAGATACGTTATAAATACCCCCGCCCAATCCGCTACCGCCCGCCGCACTCCCGCCCTCGGCAAATACAACGGAGCCGCCGCACACAGAATTGGAATAAATCGCACAACGGTTAAACACCGCCGTACCAGAATTATAAATTGCTCCTCCCCATCCTAAGCCTACGAACGGAGAGCGCATAGCGACCCAATCATCCGCAACTGCCTGGTTTTTGATAAACGCGCTATCGTTCACCGTAAGCGTTCCCCTAGATGAAATCGCTCCCCCCAAAGCAGGACAACCTGAATAAAAGTACGGCGCCGGGCCGCCGCTCACTTCATTGTTGAGAAACCGGCAAAAATCAATCCTGGCATTGCCGCCCTGAATCGCCAGCGCCCCTCCGGACACAGCGTAAAAATATGGCTTGTAAGTGTCGCAGCCATTCACCACTGAATTAAATGAGAATACGCAATTCGAAATCACCAGCGCCCCGCTCCCTTGCGCAATCGCTCCCCCGGAGCAACTGGTCCCCGTGGCGAGGTTGTTTGCCAAAGTAGATTGCCACACCACCACGGTGCCGCCATTATTATAAATGGCTCCCCCGGTAACGGCTTGATTGTTGGTCAAGGTGCACCCAATCAGGTTCACTCCGCCCCCATCGGTTTCGATCGCGCCGCCCGTAGCGCCGTAACCGTTTGCCAGGGTCAAATTCGATACCGTCAAACTGCCGCCGGACGCCACCTGGAAAATCTGCGCCCCCAGGCCGCCGCTGAACGTCGCCGTCACCGAACTCGCGTCGAGAATCACGGTGTTGGTGATGTTAATCGTGTTGGTCACGGTCATCACCCCGTTGAAGCCAATCCCAATCCAGCCACCGGCTCCGATGGCCGCCTGCAAACTCGCCTCGTTCGGCGAGCTGACCACATTGGCCGGTCCGCTGGCATTCGCCAGCGTCAGCGAAACGACCTGGCTCGTGGCGCTGCCATAGCCGTTCGCCGCCACCAACCAGTAAGCCCCCGCCTCGCCCGACGTGACATTCGTCAGCGTCAGCGTCGCATTCGTCGTCACCGACGGGATCGTGCCGCCGCTGAAGAACCATTGATAACTCAGCGGTCCAGTACCTACCACGTTATCGGTGAAACTGACCGTGCCGCCCGCTTGGTTCGTCACGCCGGCCGGTTCCACAACAAATGCCGGCAATTCCGCAAACGTTCCCCTGAGTGGAACATTGCTGTCCACCGCGAATGACACCGGGTTGGCGCCGCTATCGGTCGCGCCGGACCACCCGGCAAACACCCAACCGCTTGCCGGCGTGGCGGTGGCCGTCACCAGGGTGTTGCTCAAATAGCTGCCGCCGGACGGATTCAAAGCAATGCCACCTTGGCCGTTGGTCACCAGCGCCACGGAATAAACCGGGTACGGCAGAAAGTTGCCGGTGACGACCAGGTCCGAGTTCATCGTGACTTCGATCGGATTCTCACTGCCGGTGGCGTCGCCGGTCCAATTGGCAAAATACCACCCATTGCTCGCCGTGGCTGTGATGGTGATATTCACGCCGGCGGGATGTGGATTGTTGATGTTGTCCGGCAATATAGATCCGCACCCATTCGTATAGAGTGTCAGCGTGTAGCCGGTCGCGCCAGCGGTGCGAGTGAGGAGAACACAAGAAACAGCCAAAAGAACCAAGACCCGCAAAGATTTGGTTTTCATAGGAATACCTTACGAATAGAGATATCGTATCAGATATACTCATTCCAGTCAAGGTAAGTCCCGGCTGGAAATCTTACTAATCCGCGAATCCATTCAGAAGGTGGCCCTTGCAAGCGATGGAAAATTCGTCTGCCGTCGGCAGCGTGTTTGGATTGCGTGCCGATCAGCCCAAACTTCGGGAAAGCGAATGTCTTTCCGCCCGAAGATCCTCTCCGCGGCACCAAGTCGGGGAAACCGGCTGCTTTGAGACGTGGTAGTGAAGGGGCCTGGCAGGCCAACGATGAGCCTGCCGAAAAATTCCGCCGAAAATTGTTGAACTCCCCCTTCGAGCCGCCCATCATCGCCGCAGTTCTTTGCGAAATTAAATAAAAGCGGGTGGAAACGAGGAATTCCGTGAAAATCGGAAGCAGTTGCGCTACTGTAACTGGATACGACTTCCCAAAAAACAATCGTCGGGCGGCTGGCGGTGTAGGGGGAAGAAGACAATCCAGGAGCCAGAAAATTCGTTCCACTTCGCTCTCATTCGTGCTCCCGCGTGTGCGGACGGCTCGAAAAAAACTTCTTCGCAAAAAAGAAGAATGAGAGATCAACGAATCGCCCGGCTCACCAACCGGGCATTTTTGGTCTCTGCAACAACCTAGAGAGATCAAAAATGAAAAAGACAATCATCGCGGTTGCGGTGGCATTGCTTGCCCCCCTCACCGGCCTTCGGGCCGATACCTCCTATCTCCTCATTCAAGGCCCCTTCGGTTCCGGCGGTGGCACGGACACTTTCGAATGGCAGGTCAATTACCAAGCTGGAGCCCTGCTCACCGGGCAGGACTTGTTAAACACGGTCTTCGGCCAGCCAGCCCTGAACGGCACTTACTCTGACGATTTCGGGGGAATCTACAATTACTACACCGCTGGGAACAGCGCGCAGGGGGCCGGATACATCGATTTCGGAAGCAACCCCAGTCAACTCACCGCGCCATTTTTGGCGGCGGTGACGCTGAATTCGACGACGGTGGCCCAGGATCCGAGTTACAGCCCGGGGTGGAATTATTACGTCGCCGGCGAGGCGGGCCACCCTGACGGGGCCTGGACCTATTCGCTTGGCGGCTCGTTGACCCGGACGCTGGTCAACGGCAGCTTCGATGCCTGGGTTTTCGGATCCACTTATCCCGCGGCCACGATCTATGACGGAACCGTTGGCGGAATCAATGATGACGGAAGCACCAGCACCGGGGTCAATGCCCCCATGGCGGCGGATTTTGCCGGCGCCATGGTCATCAATATCGTGCCCGAGCCCGGCAGTACGGCGTTGTTGCTTTTGGGCGCGGCTGGACTGTTTGAGCTGTATAAGAGGCGGCGCGCATAGCGCAGTCTGCGGCCGGCGAGAAAGCGCGCGCTGGTTCCATGTGCGCCGTCTGAAAAACTCCCGTCGAATGAGCTTGCCAGCCGCGTTCATTCTTGCGAAAAATGTGTTCGGTAAAGCGCAACGAGGGTTTTTCCCCGTGACGTTCCATGCCAGTGGAGAGATGGCCGAGTGGCTGAAGGCGCCGGTTTGCTAAACCAGTATACGGTCTAAAGCCGTATCGGGGGTTCGAATCCCCCTCTCTCCGCCATTTAATAAAACATATGGTTTTGTTAAATTTATCGCGTTAGTGGCAACACCTAGTGGCAACAAATCCACCCTTGTTTAGGGTTGTTTGCCGGTGTCGATGAGGTCGGATTTCGTCTCCAATTTTCATGGCTCGTTGAACCAAAATCGGCAAGATGGAAAAGCCAGACGCCTTTATGGTATTGAACAACAAAGGTCGGCGGGGATCGCGGATCGAGCGCATAATCCGAAAAGAGTTGACCTCTGCCCTCCAAATTTGTACCCGTGCGACCGTATAATTTCCAGTTGGAAAATCACGACCCACACTACCATGAAAAAAACACTGCTTGTCGCCGCTGCCACACTTGCGGCCGGCATCATTTCGTCCCTGGCGCAGTCGCCCTATTCGGCGAACGTCATCGGGTATGTCAGCAGGCCGTTGCCGGGTGGCAATGCTTTTGCCCAAATCAACGCCCCTTTTCTGACCGGCACCAACACGGTGGAAGCGGTCATGCCCACAATCAAAAAAGGGGATACAGTTTCTTTCTGGACTGGCGCCACTTTTACGGCTTTGACCTATGCCGGCCCCAATTTTGACGGCCAAGGTCACGCTTGGGCTGACAATCAGGGCAATGGCCAAGATTCTCCGCGGGTTAATCCTGGTCGGGCCTTTGTCTATCAAAACAATGGCGCCGCCGTCACCAATACCTTTGTGGGCAGCATTCCCACCACCAATTCCGTCACTATCCCCGGAGGCCACGCTTATACCTTGCTGGTTTCAGCCATTCCGATTTCCGGCACGTTGGACAGCGCCGACCTCTCCCTGCCATTTCACGTAGGCGACAACGCCTTCATCTGGATCGGCGACCGCTACATCGCCTTTACCTATCAGGGTGCCAACTTTGACGGTCTTGGCCATGCTTTTACCGGTGCCAGTGGTCAAGCTCAGCCATCTCCTTTCATTCAAGTCGGCCAGGCGTTTTTCTATCAAAACAACCAGGATTCCGCTGAAACCTGGAATCAGGGCTTGAAATTCCAATAATCCACGCCTTTGGGTGTAACCTGGCACTTCCGTCGGAGCACTGGTTTTGCGACATTGCATGGCGGGGGGCATGTTGCGTCCGGATTTTGGTCGGGATGATGCGCGTTACAAGCCTGTTGTTTTATTCGCAGAGGACGTGGATTGGCACAGATAAAAAACTCCGTGAACCTGTGATGTTTGCGGATAAGCTTGTCAAAGTGATAATCTCGTGAAAAATGCGAACATTTTTATTGATGTTGACCTAACGCTTGTTGACGGTCAGGGACGTTTGCTTGATGGCGCACGAGAAGCATTGCAACGACTTCGTGACGAGGGCTGCCATCTTTTTCTTTGGTCATCCGTCGGCGTCGAGTATGCCCGGAAGGTTGCCGCGTTGTACCACCTCACCGATTTCTTCGAGGGCTTCGCGGCGAAACCGGACATCGTCATTGATGATATGCCGAACACGGCTCAGGCACCATTCGTTTACAACGTCCATGAAGAAACATCCTGGCAGTCGTTGGCGGAACGGATTATTGACAAACACATTGACTGAGGAATTGCCATCGCAGCCCCGGTTTGCGGCGACAATAAACCCGCCTTGGTTCAGTGCTTTTTACCAGTGTCGTTCTGGCCGGGATTTGCCTGGATTTCACACTGCTCAATGAATGCCAAGATGCTGGCAAGATGGAAAAGTCGGACTCCTTTTATCCGTCCGGGTTCGCGAATCGAGACAGATCGGATAAGATTTTTGGCCGCCCATTCGTAGAGTTTTGCCCTTGTGCAGCCGGAATAAAATTCATGCCCTCGCTTTGGCGCGCGGACCCAGATGGGCAAATCACCGTTCCGGTCGGCCATGAATTGTGTTGCCCGGTGCGACGCGGACCGGCTGCCGCTATCAAGCGTGTCGGCGTTTGCTGGTAGTGTTGGACTGACGTTCACAAAAGGATTTTGCCACCATGTCCCCGCAACTCGCGCAAGAGGCGGATGTGCTGTCCAATAATGTTGTCTTGTCTCATACCTTCATTCTCCGGGCGTCTTTGGGTCTGCTGGTTTCAGTTTTGACAGTTTCATTTTTGTCGGGCTGTTCCCCTTCAACGATGGCCTCGGTATTTTCAGCGGCTTCAAGCTGATTGGGTGCCTGATTCTTGGTGAGGTCAAGCTGCTCCTCGATTTCCGACTGGCGTCTGGCCAGGTGTTGATACCGCTCCTCCTTCTCGAAGGGTGCGCCCACCTTGGCTTCCAGTTCAACCCCGCGCTTTTCCGAATCCTTGATGTCGGTTTCCAACCGCGCGGCACGTTCCTCAAAGCCCTGCACCACGGACTCCAGCGAACGGATGGTGCCCAAGGCGGTGTCGGTAACGCGGGTGCTGTAACTATTTTTACCCCGCAGGACGAGTTCGGCGCTGTCGCCGAAACTGGATCGGATGAACATATCGAAACCAGCGAACCGTCCAATGCGGATGTCCTCGCCAAAACGAGTTTTGATTTTCTCCGCCCGCCGCAAAAGCAACTCCCCGGCAATTCCGCGATTGTCCAGAACCTGCTTGTCCAGTTCGATGCGGAACAGGTCGCCGGAAGTATCCTGTCGCAATTTCAAATCCTCCCGCAAATTCGCCAGCCGTTCCGTCCAGGTCTCTACCTCCTCATGCGAATGGCGAAGACTGCTGCGAATGCGGTATTGTTCCTCGGCGTGCGCGGAACGGAGCCGGGTCAACCGGATCAACTCGGCGTCCACCTGGGCTTTTTCGATCACCAAAGGATTGCCGGAAGCAATGGCTTTAACCTCGGCGTAGGTCAATGCAGCGGAGTCCATGTCTTCGAGGCGGCGGACGGTCATGTCCCCGCTCATCACCTGCGCGATGAACTTGGCCTTGGTTTCCAGCGTCTGCCACATATAGGCATCAAACGAGCCTTCGGTGACGTAGCGATAAATTTGCACGCTGGCATTTCGATTGCCCTGCCGCAAAATGCGCCCTTCACGCTGCTCCACGTCCGCCGGTCGCCACGGCGCGTCGAGATGGTGCAACGCAACCAAACGCTCCTGCACGTTTGTGCCGGAACCCATTTTCTGCGTGCTGCCAAACAGCACACGAATCTTGCCCGCGCGAACGGAACGGAACAACGCCACCTTTGCGTTGTCGCCATCGTAATCCTGAATGAAGGCAATTTCATTTTCCGGGACACCCAGGTGCTTCAATTTGTCGGCCATGTCCCGATAAACGGAGAAGCCCCGGTCCTGCGGCGTGGACAAATCACAAAACACAAGCTGTGACAAACGGTCGTCCTTGGTCGCCTCCCAAATGCGATGAATGTTTTCGACGGCCAAATTCACCTTGCTCTGCGGGTCGTCCGGCAGGCCGGGTTTCATCAGGCGCAAATCCAGCGCGGCCTTGCGGCCTTCGGTGGTGATTTTGAGCATGTTGTCCACACGCGGGTCAACGCGCCCGGTTTTCAACGCCTCGGCGCGCCTGGCAAGACCCTCGACAAACTTTTTGAGTTCTTCCGAAGCCGGCGCATTGCGGATGGCGGGTTTTTCGCCTTCCAGCTTTGGCCGCTTGAGATTGAGCATCTGTGCGGTCTGCACGTCTGCGGTTTGCCGGAAAATCTGCATCAGCTCCGGGACGTTGACGAACCGGGCAAACCGCGTGTTGATCCGATAGCCCGCCCCGTCCGGCGAAAGCTCCATCGCCATGACCGGCTCGCCGAACGTGGCCGCCCACGAATCAAAATGATTCAGGTTGTGCGTCTTGAGGTCGCCCGACTGAAGATACCGCTGCATGGTGAACATCTCGGCCATGCTGTTGGCAATGGGCGTGCCGGTGGCGAAGACCACACCCCCACCTCCGTTGACGGACTGAATATGGCGCACCTTGAGGAACATATCAAACGCCCGTTCGCTGGCCGTCTGCGGCAGGCCGGCAATGCGGGTCATTTTCGAGACGTAGAACAGATTTTTGAAATAATGCGCCTCGTCCACAAAGAGCCGGTCCACGCCAAGTTCCTCGAAGGTCAGCGTGTTGTCTTTTTTGTGGCTGGCGGCGAGCGATTCGAGTTTGGCTTCCAGCCGTTTCTTGGCCTTTTCGAGTTCCTTCACCAAGCGCCGGTTTTCCGGGTCGGCGTGTTCGCGTTTGATTTTTTCCAGCTCATCCAACTGCTCTTGAAAGAAACGCACCTGGGTTTCCTGCGACAACGGAATGCGCTCGAAACCGGAATGCGTGACGATGATGGCATCCCAATTGCCGGTGGCGATACGGCTGAAAAGCTTTTTCCGGTTCTGCGCCTCGAAGTCCTCCTTGCCCGCCACGAGGATGTTTGCGCCCGGATAGAGCATGAGCAATTCGGTCGAGAACTGGCCCAGCATGTGATTGGGGACGGCGAACATGGGCTTGCGCGCCAGTCCCAGCCGCTTCAACTCCATTGCGGCGGCAACCATCGTGTAGGTTTTGCCCGCGCCAACGACGTGGCCGAGCAACGTATTGGGCGTTTGCAAGATGCGCCAAACGCCCGATTTCTGATGGCAGTGAAGTTGAACGGCCGCACTGGCGCCGGGCAGGGTCAGATGTTCGCCATTGAACGTGCGGACCCGCGAATGATTGAAGGTATCATTGTAAAGGCGCACGAGCCGTTCCCGCCGTTCATCATCAGACCAGATCCATTTCGAAAACTGTTCCTTGATGCGTTCCTGCTTTTCGCGCGCGGCCTCGGTGGCCTGTGCGTTGACCACGGGCTTCTTATCCACATAGTCATAAACGGTGGGCGTTTTGAGGTTCAGCGTCTCCTCGATGAGTTCAAGGGCGGTGTAACGATTGGTTCCCCAATCGGTCGTGTTCGCGGTTGCCCCTTTCGCCTCCCAATCGGCGGTGACATGCCACGAGCCGAGCGCGTGGATGTGGCCGACCTTAACACCAGACGGGACACCGAGCAGCACTTGGGTGAACTGTTGCACGTCTGACGGCGGCAACCAGGATGCGCCCAATCGCACGTCAATTTCGGTGGCTGGCAAATCCACCGGCTGCACCGATTTCAACGCCTCGACATTATCGTGAAAACGGACATCGGCGACACTGGCAGCGTCTGCCTGAACCAACTTTTCACGGACATTGCCGGAGAGATACTGGTCTTCCGTCTCCCACTGTCTGGTCTGCGGGTTTAGGAAAATCATCCCCCGCAAATCCGGCAGAAAGTCCTCTGCCGGACGGGCCAACAGGGAAGCCATGTGTTGCAGGTCCACCCGGCCCTTTTCATTCAGCGAAACGAGCAACGCTTCCTTGGGCGAACCGACGGATTCAACCGGCTGTTTGTGATGGATGGTGCGTTCCCGGAAGATGGAGGCTTTGACCGCCGCTTTGGTTTCCTCATCATATTGTTCCAGCGAGAGCAGCAGCGGCAAATCCGGATCGCCATCAAACGCCCGTTGATTGATCGGGGCGTTGATGGAACCAAACCGGGCAACAAAACGGTCGTAAGCGAAGTTAAGTTGTTCCCGCGCCTCAGCGACCCCGGCTTCGCTGCTGCCATCAAGCTGGGAACGCAGGCAAACCCGCACGGCATCGCGCACCTCAATCATCCGCCGGATGCGCGAACGGGTTTCCACGGGTAAATTATCCAGCGGACACAAAACACCGTCCTCGTTGAGGCAGAGCCGTCCATCCTCATGGACACAATAGGCATTGGGTTTGATGTAATCAGGAGCCGGAATGCTCAGATCGGAAATTTTTTTGGCGGTTTGTTGGTCTTCATAGATGTTTTGGGGCAACTTTTCAATGGCTTGTGCCAATGCCTCGCTCAAATCGCGCGCCTCCGGTTCCAGCGTCGGTTCGTCATTGCGATACAATCCCCGCGCCAGCCGCATTTTGCCGAGCATCATTTCGGGATGGGTGATGAAGTATTCGTTCAGCGAAAATTCTTCATTTCGGTCGTTGGTGAATTTTGCCGTTGCTTTCCACGTGGCGCCGCGCGGTGGTTCACCGCCGCGCAATTTGCGCAGCATCACGATGTCGGTGGTTACTTCCGTGCCGGCATTTTTCTTGAACGCCGTATTTGGCAGCCGGATTGCGCCCAGCATTTCAGTGTTTGCTGCCATCAGGTCCCGCATGGTCGAATCGAGCTTGTCCAGCGTGTGCCGGGAAGTGATGAACATCAACAAGCCGCCCGGACGAACCTTGGCCAGCGCGGCGGGAAAGAAATAATCGTGGATGGAAAATTTATATTCATTCCAGCGCGGGTCATGGACGGTGTAATCACCGAAGGGGACATTGGAAATGGCGAGATCAAACGAATCGTCGGTGAGTTTGGATTTTTCAAACGGCTGCTGGCGGATGTCGGCATCAGGATAGAGCGCCTTTGCAATCCGGGCCGTCAGCGGATCAATTTCGACGCCGGTGACCGTGGATTGCCGGAGCATATCGTCCGGCATGAGGCCGACGAAATGGCCGATGCCGCAAGCCGGTTCCAGAACCTGTCCCCCCTTGAATCCAAACCGCTGCGCGGCCTGATACATGGCGCGAATGACCAGCGGCGATGTGTAATGGGCGTTAAGAGTGGTCGCCCGGGCGGATTTAATTTCTTCCTCGGTCAACAGTTCGGCAAGCTGGGTGCTCGGCCTGCCCGCGCCTTCGGGAAGTTTGGCGAATGCGGCGGGAAGTCCGCCCCAGCCAACATATTTTACCAGGATCGCCCGTTCTTCCGGCGTGGCCGCTCGTTGTTCCTTTTCAACCTGCCGGAGTGTGCGGATGGCATCAAGGTTCTGATTGAACTTTTGCTTGAGCGAGCCTTCACCAAGGCGGTCGGCATCGGTGATGCGATAGCAATTGGGATTCTTCGCCGCACTGCCTGTCTGCTGGCCGTCCGCCTGGTGGCCGACTGCTAAGTCTCTGGTGGCAGAAGGATGTATTCCTCCCGCACCATTTCCCAGGCGCGGTCGTGGGCCTGCTGCGCTGTCAGTCCCTGTTTCCTGAACTGCTGCGTCAGTTCGATCATCTCGTCCTTCGTTTTCTCCTCGGCCTCCAGCAACATCGCGTGCAACTGTCCCTGTGCCTCCAGGTCGC
>CAZHIM010000089.1:0-18478 GCA_964532525.1 uncultured Bifidobacteriaceae bacterium | reverse complement strand
GCGCCCTCGCAGTTTTTCAGGCAGAGGTCGCAATCCACACACTTGTTGGGGTCGCGGTCAATGCGCCAGAGGGAAACGGTGGAGAGGGTGCCCAGGAAGGCGCCGAGCGGACAGAGCACCCGGCAGAAGAAGCGGGGGATGATGACGTTCATGCCGACAAGGAAGAGCAGCAGGAAGCCGATGATCCAGGCGCCGACGTGGAAATATTGCCGCACGTAAATGGAAGACGGGAGGAACAAATTGATCAGCGGCAGGATGACGGTGCTCATCGAGCGATGGAAGAGGCAGATGGGGTCGAGCCAGCCGATCTGCAGCGTGCCGCCGATGGCGGCGGCGATCATCGCAATGAGGATGACATATTTGAGGGAATAGAGCTTCTTGTAGCGGTTGGCCTCGATGCGCTCGCGTTCCTCGGCGCGGCGTTTGCCGAGGAGCCAGCCGGTAACGTGATGGAGAATGCCGTAGGGGCAGATCCAGTTGCAGAAGATGCGGCCGAACAGGAGCGTGGGCAGGATGAGGAGGAGGCTCCAGAGCAGGCCCATGTAAACGGTATGGGTGGTGATGGCGGTGGCAAACGCCACGAGCGGGTCCAGCTCAAGGAACAGCGAAACGGGATAGCCCTTCAGGTACCGCAGATCGGTGACGAAGACGAAGAACAGGAACAGGGTGAAAAAGAAGACTTGGGCCACCCGGCGGACGTTGCGCAGCTTGAGCAGGTTCTTCACGCCTGGACCTCTTTGTAGGACGTTTCCTTCCAGTTGATATTGCCCAAACCGCGGGCGTTGGCCTTGTGGAGGTAGGTCAATTCGGCGAGGTCGCGCTCGAGCAAATGCTCGTAGCCGTAGGCGTCCACGGCCACCATGTCCGTGCCGGCGACGATGGTGTTCATGGGCTTGACGTCCGAGAGGCGGCCGCCGGTGGGGCCGTTGCTCATGAGGACATTCATGCCGTCGAGAATGACGAGGGTGGGTTTCATCATCAAGGCGAAATCGGAAACGATGCTGTGGATCTGCTGGTGGAACTGGTTGCGGCGGCCGCCGAGCAGGCCGTACCAATTCTTCGTGGTCATGGAGGCGTGGCACAGGTTGTGGTCCTTGCAGGGGGCCAGGCCGATGACCTTGGTGGCGTGCTTGAACGGCGTGCTAAAGAACGTCCATTCCTTCAGGATTTCACCATCCAGCGAAAGGGGGGAAAAGGCATTGGTTTCCGGATATAGGAGATCCAGGCCCATCTCGGAGGCGACGGCGGTGAGCCCGCTCTTGAAGAAGCAGCCGGTGGGGGAATTGATGGGATTATCGGCGATGATGATCTTGCGGGCGCCGGCCTCGAAGCAGAGTTTGGCCACGGCGCGCAGGGCATCGGGATGGGTGGTGGCGGCGAGCGCGGGCGGCCGGTCAAAGGCCACGTTGGGCTTGATCACGACGACATCGCCCTTTTTGATGAAGCGGTCCATGCCGCCGAGGGCGCCGAGGGCGGCGCGGACGGTTTTTTCGTGGTCGGTGCCGTGGGCGATGGCCAGGGACGGCAGGAGCTTGTTGGGCTCGAGGGCGTAGCTGCGGAGCTGGAGGCCGGCTTGCTTTTCAAAGCCGGGCACAAAATGGTTGGGCTGCCAGAGTTTTTTGGCGGCGAGGCCGGCACCGGCAACGAGGGCGCCCGTGACGGCGAGGCGGAGGATGAATTCGCGCCGGCTGACGGAATCGGAATCTTCCGGCTGCGGCGAGGAATGGGGTTTGGCGGTGCTCATATTAACCTTTAGCTAATCTACTCACTTCAATTCACCGCGCAAATACTTTTCGATGAAGGCTTGAGCCTGGTCGGCATCAGAGGCATCAAACGCGCCACCGAGCTCGCCGGCGCGCTGGTAAACCACCTTCCATTTGCCAAAGAGCTGGGCCCGGAAGACCTTGGCGCCGCTGATATCGGGGAGGGGTTCGGCCTTGCCGAAGCGGGCGCAGAAATCCTGGAACGACTGCCAGGCTTTGGCCGCGTCATCGGGCGTCGTCACCATGACGAAGAACGGCATTTCGGTGCCGCTGAACTTATATTTGGCCTGAAACACCTGCTTCAAGGCTGACTGGCCCTGGGCGTTGTCGGGAACGAAGGAGACGCTATCGGGGATCAAGCCGTCGGCCGGCAGCTTGCGGCGGCCCGCCAGGCCGTTATCGTCCACGGGGATATCCTTCGCGCGCTGTTGGGCGAGGGCTTTGGCGAGGGCGACGGTTTCGGGCTTTTGGTCGGAAGCCATGATTTGGACATAGACGGCGCCCTGGCGGAAAAAGTAACCCATGCCGCCGGAATAACCGTCCGGGGCGAAATCCAGGGGTGCGCCCTTGGGATCGCGCTCCAGGGAGAACATGCCGAAGGCGTCCACGGGATTGTCGAACCTGTATTCATAGACATCCACGTAGCTGCCGGCGGCGGCGACGACGGCAAACGTGCGGCAGCGGAGCGCCTGGACGTTGTAGCTTTGGTAGGCGGGAGCGCGGCCGTCAATTTTCTCGTACAAATTGTCGGAATTATAAAACTCGGTATCGGACATCGGCTTGGAGCCGGGCAGGGAAACCTCCAAAGGCTCGCCTTTGACGGGGGCCGCGGGGGCGGCGGCACCTTCAGCGCCGCCTTCGGCCGCGGCGCCTTCCGCGGCGGGGGCCTGGTCCGGGGCGGCGGGTTCCGTGGCGGCGGGTTCCGTGGCGGCGGGTTTGACCGCATCGTGGGCGGCGGCGGCAGGTTCGGGAGTGGCCAGGACGGTTCCGGCCTTGCCCACGACGGGGGCGAGGGTGGATTTCAGGGAATCGGGACGGACGGCGTAACGGTTGGGATCGAAGACCCGGCCCTGGTGATGAATGGAGAAGGCGATGGCGACGAGCAGAAGCAGAATGAGCGCGCTGGCGATGCTTTCAGCGGCGGGCACGCGGGTGCGGATGAATTGCTTGCGTCCGCCGGAGCCGTATTTCTTTTCAGTCGCCATGTGAGGGGAAAGCGTGAAGCCAACCAAGACCGGAGGAACACGAAGAGGCGGTCAACCGCCCTTCGTGTGCTTCCGGTTCAAGGGAATGGAAATCAGGCGAAATAGCGTTCGGCGCGGCGGACGATCTCGGGATAATCGGTCTTGAAATGGCACGCGTCGCGCAAGGCGGCGAGGTCCACCCGGGACGAGTCGCGGTGTTCGGCGGCGAGCGCCTGATAATAGGAGCGGGCCTCCAAGTTGGCGTCCTGCTCGTAATAGGTGACGAAGCGGGCGATGTCGTGGAAAGCGAAGTTGGTTTGGCGGGCGGAGGCTTCGCAGCCGGGGCAGCCGGTGCACATGGTGCGGCGGCCAGCGATGATGGTCTGGCGGAGGAGCTCAATTTCGGCGAATTTGAGCGGCCCCTTGAAAGTGCGGGCGGCATTGGCGCTGCTCTGCATCTGATCCACATTGTCAATCATGTTACAGACCACGGAGATGCGGGGATCGCTCCAAGCGGCTTGGAGAACGGCCTGATGGGTGGTGAGCCCGAGCTTGTCGAATTCGGGAAGGCGCTTGGGCACATCGGCGGTGCCGCGCATGGTCTTCATGGCCACGAGGCCGATGCCGGCTTGGTGGGCGGCGTCAATGGCCTTGTCGAGCGGGCCGCCCTTGGGATAGAAGGGATTAAAGGCGAGCATGATGATGTCCAGGAAGCCGCCTGCGGCCGCGGAATTGAGGTAATCGGGCAACTTTGGATCGTGACAGGAGAAGCCGACCATCTTGACCTTGCCGGAGGCCTTCAACTGCTCGGCGGTTTTCTTGAATTCATCGCTCTTGGGCCAGTTGACGGAGGCATCGCCGTATTCGCGCGGGCCGAGGCCGTGAATATAAAAGGCGTCGAGGTAGGAGGTGCCGCAGGCGGCGAGGCGGGTGTCAATCATCTTGAGCATCTGGGCCGGGCCCTGGTGCGGATGGTCCTTGGAGACGAGGAAGATGTCCTTGCGGCGTTCGGGGTACTTGGCGAGCCACTGGGAGATGATCTTCTCCGAACTGCCCTTGATGTAGCAGTCGGCCGTGTCGAAATAGCGAATGCCCATGGACCAGGCGATATCGAGGTAGTCCGGGCTCAGGGCGCCCATCATGCCGCCCATGCAAAGCATGGTGACTTGGGGCCCGTTTTTGCCGAGCTGGCGGCGCGGCAGCACGTCGGCCGCAGCCGGCGCCTCGGCGGCCAAGGCGGAGGTGGTGAAAAGTGACGGGGCTGCGGCGAGGGCGACCGGCAACGTCACGGTGGATTTGAGGAAATTCCGGCGCGAGGTGGAAAATTGCTTATTTTTCATAAATTTATGAAACGGCGGAGAATAGGCTAGCACCACAGGATAATTGCCGCAAATGACATTTTTGGGGAGGGAGGCGCGGAATGGAAATTGCGTGGGGGAACAATTGGCTGCCGGATTGCCTGGGAAAAAGGGGGGGCGGGCACCAAAAAAACTTAGGCTTGACGAGGGTTGACGATGTGAAGTTTTGCTGGGGTTTTCGCAGATTTTTGGGAAGGAATTTGCACGGTTTTTGGGAGTTTTTAATGAAATTGTTTTAACCACAGATTGACACAGATAACGGGGCGATTTTAGCAGGGTTGGCGGATTCGCAAAGTTAGCCGCTAACGAAAATGGTGCAAGTGGTTGAGCGGGAGGTGAATTCAGTTGCAAAAAGGTTTGCCGCCACGCCGTTATGGCGCGGCCTCGGGTTCAAGCGAGAGCCAGGCTTTGGCGGCTTCGGATTGATAGCCGTCGCGGCGCCAGATGAGCGCCATGTGCCAGTAGATTTGGGGGTGGCCGACGGGAATTCGCCGGATGCGGGCGCCGGGCTGGGCGGCAATCATCCGGGGTACGAAGGCGATGCCCATGTTCGCGGCGACGAGTTCCATGACGAAATCCACCTGGTCGGACTCGGCCACGACCCGGGGCTCGAAGCCGTTCTTTTTGCAGGCGCCGGTGATGATGGGATTCAGGGCAAAGCCGGGGCCATAGAGGATGAACGATTCGCGGGCGAGATCCTTGAAGACGAGCCCGGGGCGGCCCGCCAGGGGATGGCCCGCGGGCAGGAGGACGTCAATGGGTTCGCGGCGGACTTTCCGCCACGCGAACGTCTTCGACACGGGCAGGAGGGAGGCGGCGAGATCGAGCTCGCCGGCGAGGAGCATTTGCTCGAGCCGGGTGCTGCCGTGTTCCACCAACTGGATGTTGACCTTGGGGAAGCGCCGGTGGAAGACGGCGAACCAGCGGGCGAACAGGATGCTGCTGCCGATGAGCGGCAGGCCCAGCCGCAAGACGTCCTGGCGCAAGCCGCGCATTTCCGCGAGTTCGGCCTGCAGGTCGCGGCCCTGGGCGAGCATGGCCTCCGCCTTTTGAAGCACGAGGCGGCCGGGGGCGGTGAGGCGGCTTTGGCGGCCGACGCGGTCCAGGAGTTGGAAATTCAATTCCACTTCCAACTGCTTGACGGCCTTGCTGACGGTGGATTGGGTGACGTGCAGGCGGGCGGCCGCGCGGGCGAAGCCGCCCTCGCGCACCACGGCGACGAATGCCTTCAGGGCCCGGAGTTCCATGGCTATTCCAAATGAGAATGGGAGTGAGTCATTTATTTCATTTTTAGAATAGTTGGGGCCGTGGTAGGGTGCAATATGTTTTGTCGTACAAAAGATGGTTTTGCCTGGCGGCGGCTGCCGGTGCTCTGGCGGCGGCGGCTGCGCTCGCACTGCCTGCTGCAGATCGGGCTGATTTTTCTGGTCTGGCAGGCCGGGGAGCTGCTGGTACGGTGGACGGGGCTGCCGCTTCCCGGGTCGGTGCTGGGCCTGGCGCTGTTGCTGGGACTGCTGGGAACGGGGCTTTGCAGCCCGATCTCTTTGCGGCGGGGCTCGCGGTGGTTTCTGGCGCAGTTGCTGCTGTTTTTGCTGCCGGCGGTGATGTCGCTGGCGGAACACCGGGAATTCTTCGGGTGGCTGGGCTGCAAGGTGCTGGCGGCGGTGTGCCTGGGGACGCTGATCGTGATGGTGACCACGGCGCTGCTGATTGACGGGTGCTATTGCTGGCTGCTGGCGCAGCGGATTCCCGCGCGGGCGGGCCGGACACCGCGGGGAGGCGCCCATGAGTAGCGTGTTTAACCCCTGGCCGTGGCTGGCGTGGTCCGGCCTGACGCTGGGGCTTTACTGGCTGAGCCTGTGGCTGCACCAGCGGCGGCGGGTTTGGTGGACGGGGCCGGCGATCACGGCGCCGGTGCTGCTGATTGGGCTGGCGCTGGTGTTTCACATTTCATACCGCCAATACTTCAGCGGGGCGGGCTGGCTGGTGACCTTGTTCGCGCCGGCGACGGTGGCGTTTGCGATTCCGATCTACGAGCAGCGCCGGATCATCCGGCGGCACTGGCCGTTGCTGGTGACGGGGGCGGTGGCCGGGAGCATTACGGCGATTGTATCGTCGTGGGCGCTGGCGCGGGGGCTGGGATTGGACGACGAGCTGCGGCTGAGCCTGCTGCCGCGGTCCATCAGCACGCCGTTTGCGCTGCCGGTGTCGGGGACCATCGGCGGCACGCCTTCGCTGACGGCGGTGTTTGTGCTGGTGACGGGGATCTTCGGGGCGGCGATCGGGGAAAGCCTGCTGAGCTGGCTGCCGTTGCGGTCGGTGCTGGCGCGGGGAGCGCTGTTCGGCATGGGGGCGCACGCGTTTGGGACGGCGCGGGCGCAGCAAATCAGCGAGGAAATCGGCGCGGTGTCCGGGCTGGTGATGGTGTTTGTGGGGGTGCTGAATGTCTTGGCGGCGCCGCTGCTGGCGTGGCTGGCGCGGGCGGGATGAGGGGCCGGGAAAATTTTCGGTGGGCGGGTGAACGGAAAGTTCATAAGCTCCGTCCAAGGAATTCACATGTCAAAACGATCTGCCAACCCACGTGGACTGAAACTGCACCGGCTCCTGCCCTTCCTGCTCGCCGCCCTGCCGGCGCTGCCCCTGGCGGCGGCGGAGCCCGCGGGAGACCAGGGGCCGGGCACGAATGCGCCGGCGGCCAAGAATGAATTGGCGACGATTCCGGACGCCTCTTACCGGCCGGTGCGGGTGACGAACACCGTGATGATCGCGGGCGAGCGGGTGACGTACACGGCGGAGACGGGCATGCTGCCGGTGTTGAAGAGCGACGGCACGGCGCGGGCCTCGGTGTTTTATGTGGCCTACACGCGGCAGGACCGGACGAATGCGGAGACGCGGCCGGTGATGTTTTGTTTCAACGGGGGCCCGGGGTCGGCGTCAGTCTGGCTGCACCTGGGGGCGCTGGGACCGCGGCGGGCGAAGATGAACCCGGACGGCTCGCAGCCGGCGCCGCCGTTCAAGCTGGTGGACAACGAATTTTCGGCGCTCAACGTGAGCGACCTGGTGTTCATTGACCCGGTGGCGACGGGTTTCAGCCGCGCGGCCAAGGAGGAGAAGCCGGGCGACTTTTTTGGCGACACGGCGGATTTGGATTCGGTGGGCGAATTCATCCGGCTGTGGACGACGCGGCACGAGCGGTGGCTGTCGCCGAAATATTTGTGCGGGGAGAGCTACGGGGTGTTCCGGGCGGCGGGGCTGGCGGACCATTTGCGGGGCCGGTACGGGATGTATTTGAACGGGCTGGTCCTGGTGTCGGGCGTGCTGGATTTTGCGACGATCAGCGGGGGCTCGGGCAACGACCTGCCGTATGCGTTGTATCTGCCGGCATACACGGCGGCGGCGCAGTTTCACAAAAAATTGCCGGCGGACCTGGAATCAAACCTCGACCAGGCGCTGGCGGAAGCGCGGGCGTTTGCGCGGGGGGAGTATCTGACAGCGTTGCAAGCCGGGGCGGGGCTGGAGCCGGCGGAGCGGCAGAAGGTGGTGGCGGAGCTGGCGCGGCTGACGGGTTTGCCGGCGCGGGTGATCGAGGACAACCGGCTGCGAATTGATCCGGACGTGTTCCGGAAACAGTTGCTGCACGATGAGGGATTGATTTTGGGCGCTTACGATGGGCGGCTGACGGGGCGCGATGGCGACCCGGCGGCGACGGGACCGGAGTTCGATCCTTCATCCACGGCGACGATGGGGGTGTTTTCGGCGGGGATGAACGCGTATGTGCGGGGGGAACTGAAGTTTGAGGACGATCTGCCGTACGAGATTTTTGCGGGGGTGCAGCCGTGGAATTACGGGGCGCACAATGAGTATCCGAACGCGAGCGACCGGCTGGCCTCGGTGGTGAACCAGAATCCGTATTTGCGGATTCTGGTGTGCGGGGGGCGTTGCGATTTGGTATGCCCGATTGACACGATTCGCCACAGCCTGGAGCACATGCCGCTGGCGGAGGCTTATCGGAAAAACGTGACGTATGCGGAATTCGACTCAGGCCACATGATGTACATCAACCAGCCGGATCTGCAGAAGTTGCAGGCGGCGATTGGAAAGTTCGTGCAACCGTAAGCCTGGGTCTTATTGATGGGCATACCAGTTGCCGCGGATCATGGCGCGGACATCGGGAATCATCGGCGGCAGTTTGCTCGTAACTTTGAAATTCAGGTCAAAAGCCCACTGACGCGTGGGCGGATTGTAATAATTTCCGGTTGGCAGCCAGGTGTTCGTGGCCCACTGGCTGTAAAACAGCACGACAATCGAACCGTTATAAGTCAGATATTGGGTCTGGTTCTTGCTCCAGTTCTCCACCAGACGCAGGAAATTTTCCACTCCGCCGCTGTAATTCCCGGAGATGGCCGGATTGCTTTGCACAATGCCTTCGAGCATCGCCGCGTTGACGGTAGTATTGGCGGGGATTGGCAGCTTGGAAGTGACGCTGTCAGACCAACCGTCGGAGAGAATCGTGATGGCATCGCCCATGATTGCCGCCGGCAGGGTGTTGGCCGTGGCGCCGTTTGTGCCCCACTGACCAAGCGACGAAAGTCCGTTGTTTGTCGCGTTATAATCTCCCCAAACATAAACCGGATATGGCGTGGCCACGGAGAGGCCGTAGGTTGACCCCCCGGGATTCGGCAATTGGCCTCCATGAACCAAGCGCACCGCCGGTAGCTGGGAATAAGTCATCGGCACGCTGTTAAGAACATACAGTCCGCCTATGTGGTGACCAGTATTATATTCTGTCGTTTGGTCAGTATTGTAGCCGCTGACCGCAACGGTCTGGTTGGTCAGCCAGGTATTGAGCAGTTGGACATCAATCTGCACCGCTTGCACGGTTTTGGCCGCCCCGTTGTTCCAGCCTTCGCGCCAGTCACCAAAAACGGCATTGGTGAGCCACGTATAACTGGCATAAACGATGTTGTTGGTCAGGGACACCACCGGATTCGTGCCGGTCACGAAATAAATGCTATGCTTCAAGCCGTTGGACACGATAAAGAAATCATACGGAAGCGGCTTCAGCCCGGTAGCCTGATTTTGAACATAGACCACTATGTTGGTGCCGGCGGGGGTATAACTGCCCCAGTTGGTGCCGCAGGCCCAGTTGCTGATGACCAGATCCGCCTCGTTGGCAGGATAGATGATGCCGTTGGAAGAATAAGTTGCCGAATCGCCCCAGCGATAGGGGTCTGGCGGCAGGTTGAGGAAGGCCACGGCGGCCTGGGGGTTGTTGTTGGTGCCAACGGGCAGCACCAAGGGGTTGGCATGACTCACGGGTTGGCCAGACTTCTGGAAAACCGCCCCGGCGGACTTCGAATAATTGTTGGCAAAAGGGTCGGCGGCGGCAACGCAGTTGGTGCCCACCGCAGTCACGGTGGATGAAAACGTGGCGTCCGACGAGCCTTCCCAAATGCTTTGGTTGCAGAAAACCGCACCCGCGATGGTCATGGGGTAGCCGGGCGCGATCTCAAGATTGACGTTGTAGAAGATGGCGAACTGGAAGACTGGAATGGTGGCAAACTGCAACGACTCGTGAACCATGGCCGGGACAGTGTAGGGCTGGCCGATGGGCGTGGCCATGGCCCAGACGTCATTGCTCTGGACCAGACCATTCAGACCGGCATACTCTGAATTCAACGAAACTGGATACTGGGTCGTTGGAGTGAGCGCGACACTCGCCATGCCTGGATTGCCGTTGGTGTCACTGAACGTGTATTGCACCGGCCAAGCCGGGTTGGTCTGGTTAATCGTTGCGGGGATGCCGGTATAGGCGCTTCCATTGGAGGAGAGGATTCCGTTGACAAAATCCCGGTCCATCCGCCCAATCACGGCTTCCACGGCCGCCTCGGCGGCGTTTTCGCTGGTATTATACTGAATGTTGCGCTGGGTAACTTGGGCGTTATTCAAGGACCAGGCGAGGATGCTGGCAAAGACGACCAGGGCGGCGGCCACAATGCAGACGGTGGTCAGCAGGGCGAAAGCCCGGACGTTTGGGCGAGGCGGGGGACATTTGATTTGCATGGCGATTCCTAAAGGTTGGCGGCTTCTTTCTAATCCAAGGCGCGGCGGCAAACGCGCGTGCGGACTTGATAAAAATCATAGGCGTTGGCATCAACGTTGGTACCGCCGACGTTGACGTAGCCGATGGGGTATTCCCATTGGTAGAACTGAAGCTTCACGGAATAGATCTGGTTGTTGGAGAGGTTATTGGAAATGGCCTGCGACGCATAATTGATAGTGCCAACCGGCGGCCAATTATCCCAGTCCTCGGCGGCGAATATATCACTATTAGTGATGAAGCTGACGAGATTGACAGTTTGTGTGCCACTGGCGGTGGCGGAGACCCACATGAGATTATTCGAGCTGATCCCGGCGGTCAGGGTGTTGTACTGGAGATAGTAGAGCGAATAGGGGGCGGCTTGGGTGGTAGTCTGAAAAATCTGCAAGGAGTTTCCAACGGCCCCGGCGACGATATTACTGATAGCGGTAAAATTACCGAAATTATCGGCGTTGCCAACCTGAATCAACTTGCCCTGGCGAATGTCATCGCGGATCTGGTTGAGAGCCTTGCGGGCGCCCTGGGTGGCGCTGATCTTGGTGGCGGCCATGGTATAGACGCGCAGGGCAAAGATCTGGATCGCCCAGAGGGCGCCGACGAGCAAAATCGTGAAGACGGTCATGGAGCAACAAATCTCCAGGAGCGTGTACCCGGAACCACGGCAGCAACCGGCCTTAGAGTGGAAGAAAAGTTTCATTGGTCGGGCGCCCGCAAGGTGATGGCGATATTGCTGTACAAGATGGGAGTGCCATTGCCGGAACCATAGGTGGCCGGCAGCGCCCAGACACACACGCACTTGATCTGGCGCAGCGGGGGAGTAACCTGATTCAAGTTGGCGAAGACACTGGTAACGGTCACATAATTGGTGACATAAAACGGAGTGCCGATGGTGGGGATATCCAAGGAATCAACCTGCGGAGGCAGATTCGTGACGCCGAAAGTAGGGGCGCCCTGAGGAACCCAAAAGGGATCATCCCCGTCCTCATTGGTGACGGCGGCGCGGACATAATTCCACTGGACGGATTTGGCCTCTTCCAAGCCTTGGGAAGCAAACGACTGGGCGGCCAGGTTCATGGAGCTGAAGACCGCCATGCGGTTGACTTGCACGTAGCCATAAATCAAGCCGGCGATGACGATGGTAAAGACGGCAAAGGCCATCAACACGTCGCCGAAAGTAAAACCCGAAGGTTGAATTTTCTTTGGCTTCCAGTGCAAAAACATAGCTTCAAGATTCTGACCAGTGACAAGAAGCATATTGCATACCAGAAATCGCGGGCGAAATCCACTCCAATTCTGTACGGTCGGTCGGGGGGATTGTCCCACAGTTTGACAGAGTTGTCGCGCCCCCCTCGCTGAAGCCATCCTCCTTCGCTAAAACTACGGAGGACAAGGCAGCTCAGACGGCGCGCCTGGGCGGGGCCTTGGCGAAGGAGGTTTGGCGCAAATAGATCGGCTGGAGGAGCTGGCCGGGGAGGAAATCGCTGCGCGCGGCGGCCAGGGTGGCGAGGGTGGCGGCGGCGGGGAACAGGGGGCGATCCATTTCCGGGCCGGCGCAGATGCCGCCGGCGGCCTGGCGGGCGGCAACTTCGCCGGCGGGGACGATGCAGAGCGGGGAAAGTTCGCGGCGCTGGGTGGGGGAGATGTCCCACGTGGCGAGGTAAAATTCGCCGCGCTGGGCGTCCACGACGAGGTTGATGAGGCCGAAGAGTTGTCGGGTCTGGGCTTGGGCGGCCAAGGCCTCCAGGCTGCCGATGCCGAGCAACTTGGTGCCGCGGGCCAATTGCCAGCCTTGGGCGACGGCGATGGCGGCGCGGATGCCGGTGTAGCTGCCGGGGCCGAGCCCGACGGCGACGACTTCGATGGCTTCGCGGGGGAGGGCGGCTTGCGCGAGGGCCTTTTCGATGAGGCCCAAGGCGTCGGTGCCGCGGGCGGTGGTCTGTTCCACGGCCTCGGCGAGCAGGGTGCCATCCGGCCGCGCGAGGGCGACGCTGCGCCGCGCGGAGGAGAATTCAAGCGCCAAAATCGTCATAGGTGATCTTTCGTTCCGTTTCGCTGAGGATTTCAATCCGCACGCGCCGTACGTTGCCGGCGCGGGCGTCGTCGCCGAACCAGCGTTCGGCCCATTCGATGACGCTGACGCCGGGGGGCTCCAGGAATTCCTCGATGCCGGCGGAGAGAATTTGTTCGCGGGATTCGAGGCGGTAGAGATCGAGATGGAAGAGCGGGAGGCGTCCGCCGGCGTATTCGTTGACGAGGGTGAAGGTGGGGGAATGGACGCGGTCGGGGATGAGCAGGCCGCGGGCGAGGCCTTGGACAAAACGGGTCTTGCCGGCGCCGAGCTCGCCGCTGAGGGCGATGACGAGTCCGCGGCGGGCGAGCGGGGCGAGCCGGGCGCCGAGGTCTTCGGTGTCGGCCGGGCTATGCGAAATGAACATAGCCATGGGCGGCGAGCGGATGCGCACCGGTTTTATCGCGCAGCAAGAGCGCGCGGCCGGGGACGATTTTGCCGATGCAGGAGAGTTTCAACTTGGGAAAGGCATTTTTCCAGGCGTCGAGGAGCTTCACGGCGTCGCGGCTGGCGAGGGTGAAGAGAAGCTCGAAGTCTTCGCCATCGGTGAGCGCGGCGAGGGTGGCGGGGCGGTGGGCCGGCGCGGGCGTGCGGGCCTGGAGCTTGGCGGCGCGGGAGACCGGGACGGCGGATTTGAGGATTTCGGCGCCGACCTGGGAAGCGTCGAGGATGTGGCGCAAATCGCCGGCCAGGCCGTCGCTGAGATCGAGCATGGCGTGGAGCTGGAAGTGCCCGGCGAGCCAGCGGGCCTCGGCCAGGCGGGGCTCAAAATCGAGATGTTTGCCGGCGAGGGAGCCGCCGAGTTCGCCGGTGACAAAGATGGCGTCGCCGGGCTGGGCGCCCCGGCGCAGGACTTGGCGGCCACGGGGGACCTGGCCGAGGAGGGCGATAGAGAGCAGGAGGCGGTCGGGATTGGTGGTGGTTTCGCCACCGACGATGGCGACGTGGTATTGGGCCGCCAGGGCGTTGAGTCCGGCGTAAATGCGGGAGACGAATTCAGGGTCAAAATTCGTGGGCAAGGCGAGGGTGACGAGCGCGGCCACGGGCGTGCCGGCCATGGCGGCGATGTCGCTGAGACAGCGGGCGAGGGCCTTGCGGCCGATTTTTTCGGGCGGGGTTTCGCGGGTGAAATGGATGCCTTCGACGACGGCGTCGGTCTTGAACAGGATGAGCTGGCCGGGGACGCCGAGATCGAGCACGGCGCAGTCATCGCCGGGCCCGGTGACAACGGCGGCGTTGGTGGGCGGGGACTGGGTGAGGCGGGCGATGAGCTCGAATTCGTTCATGTCAGGAAGGCGAGGGCAAATGCCCCTGGAAGAACAGGAGTGCGAGGTTGCCGGCGTTGAAGAGGCTGTGGGCGATGACGGGCGCGAGCAGGCCTTCGGTTTTTTCATAGAGCCAGGTGAGGGCCAGCGCGAGCACGAAGAGGGGCAGGAAAATGGGGGCGTTGGCATGGAAGGCGGCGAACAGGAAACTGACGCCGAACCAGCCGAGCAGGGGGCGGCCGAAGTGCTTGGCGGTGGAAAAGAGGAGGCCGCGGAAGACAAACTCCTCCGCGAGAGGCGCGAGAACGACGGCGAAAAACGCGAGATAGACCCGCACCCAAAGCTTGCCGCCCAGGATCAACTCGACGGCGCGCTGGTCCTCGACGGACCAATGGAGTTTATGGAGGAGGAGCTCGGAAAGGAATTTGAGCACGAACATCACCGGCGCCACGGCGACGAGGACGAGGCAGGCGAGGCGCAGGCAGCGCGGCCAGCCGGTGGCGCCGAAAACCTCGCGCCAGGCGGTGTCATGGAATTTGAGAAACAGGGCGCCGAGCACGAGGGCGGCGCCCTGAAAGCTCAAGGTGATCAACATGATGGTGCCGGTGCTATCCTCGTGTTTGAAACCGTGCACGCCGGCCTGGCGGAGAAAGACGGCGGCGAGGTTGCCGAAAAGGAACGCGCCCAGGATGCCGGCCAGCAGCGCCAGCACGGCTCCGGGTTCCCACGTCTTTTTCCATAGCATGCTGGCAGCGTAATAAAGTCAGCCAGCGGAGACGACGCAAAAAGCGCGGCGGGAGGGCGCGCGGGGCGGGAAAAGCGGGGCCGGACAGGTAAGAATTCCCCAAAATAAGGTTCGCGCATTGCCGCCGCAGTCCATGACGCCCCGCGCAATGACGACGTGCCCGGCAAGTCCGTGCGCGTCTTGGACTGCGCCGGCAAGGCGCAGCGGCGACGGCGCTTTCGCCCGCCCGCGCGACCCGCGAGTTTTTGAGCACCGTGGCCCGCACGAATGTGGCGTGCCGCTCCGCTTCCCGCTGAAATCGAGGCCGCTGAGTTGAAACCATGAAGGGCACGGTCTTTTTGGCTTTCGGCTGCGTTTCGGCTCAGTTACAGGGTTCTTTGTAACCTGCGTCTTCGCCGAAGCCTTGCCAAAAGCCAAAAATCCTCGCGGCTCACCGCCACATTTTTCTGTCAATGCTCTAAATCCCGTGACTTTTCCCCCCTGCCGCAGTCTAATCACCGGTGAAACCTCTCATGACTGATCCCGTGCAAGGCCCGGAACTGATGGAGCCCCCGCCCGCCGCTTGGCCCGGGGACGAGATCGCCCGCCTGTACGCCGAACACAGCCGCGCCATCTATTACCTCGCCCTCCGCTTCCTCGGCGACCCCCAGCGCGCCGAAGACGCCACCCACGACGTCTTCCTCAAGGCCTTCCGCAAACTTGATCAATTCCGCGGCGAATCCTCCGCCCGCACCTGGCTTTACCGCATCGCCATCAACCATTGCCAGAACCTCCTCCAAACCTGGCACCAGCGCCACGTCGTGGCCAACTCGGACGACGCCATCTGGGACCATGCCCCCGCCAGAACCGATTCCCCCCTCCGCGTCCTCGAAACCAAGGAGCTCGGCCAGCGCATCCAAACAACCCTCGACCGCCTTTCCGCCGAATACCGCCTGCTCCTCCTCCTCGTCGCCGACGAAGAGCTCAGCTACGACCAGATCGCCGCCCTCGTCGGCCAGTCCACCGACGCCGTCCGCGGCAAGTTGCACCGCGCCCGCAAGACTTTCGCCGTCCTGTTCGAACAAACCGCCTGAAGCCTATGAAACAAGAGTCCCAATTCTCGTCCGACGAGCAGCACCGCCACGAGTCAGGCCAGGAAAGCCACCACCAGACCGCCCGCGAATTCGCCACCGCCGAGGAACTCCTGCGCTTTGATGCCGCCCAAACCGTCGTTCCGCCCCCCATCGCCGAACGTCTCAAGCAATCCGCCGCCCAGCTCGCCCCGCCCCCCCGCCGTGCCTGGTGGCAAAAACTTTTCGGCCGCTGATCCCCACCCATGAACTTCGAAACCGAAATCGAAATCCTCATTCGCGCGCGCTATCCGCTCCTCTACCTCATTTCCAGCGAGGAGCTCCGCACGCAAAACGTCATCGTGGACATCGCCAAAAAGCGCCAGAAAAAAGTCTTCGAATGGAGCTGCAGCACCGGCCTCGTCCCCGCCGGCACCTCCATCCAGTCCCACAAAAGCCGCAACCCCGCCACCCAGGACCCCCTCGTCGCCCTCGACCAGGTGATCGAACAGGTCGAGCCGGCCATTTTCATCTTCAAGGATTTCCACCCCTTCCTCACCCGCAACCACGTTGCCGTCATCCGCAAACTCAAGGAAATCGCCCTCCACCTCAAAAACAGCTTCAAAACCGTCATCCTCATCTCGCCCACCCTGGAAATCCCCGCCGAGCTCGAAAAGGAAATCACCGTTCTCAACCACCCCCTCCCGTCCCGGGACGACCTCAATGTGCTGCTCGACAAAATCATCGAGGACGTCCGTCAGTTCAAACAGGTGAAGATCGAGCTCGACGCCGCCGGCCGCGATCGCCTGTTGCAGGCCGCGCTCGGGCTCACCCTCGGCGAGGCCGAAAACGTCTTCGCCAAAATCATCGTCAAGGGCGAGCGCCTCAGCGGCGACGACGTCAACGAGGTTTTCGCCGAAAAACAGCAGATCATCCGCAAGAGCGGCCTGCTGGAATATTGTTCCACCGCCGAAAACTTCGCCCAAGTCGGCGGTCTCGCCCTCTTGAAGGACTGGCTCAACAAGCGCTCCGCCGCGTTCACGCCGGAGGCCCGCGCCTTCGGCCTGCCCGCCCCCCGCGGCATCCTCATGCTCGGCGTCCAGGGCTGCGGCAAAAGCCTCTGCGCCAAGGCCGTCTCCAACCAGTGGCAGCTCCCGCTCCTGCGCTTCGACATGGGCCGCATGTTCGGCAGCTTTGTCGGCTCTTCCGAGGAAAACGTCCGCCGCGCCATCTCCGTGGCCGAATCCGTCGCCCCCGCCATCCTCTGGGTGGACGAAATTGACAAGGCTTTCGCCGGCTCCCAAGGTTCCGGCGCCTCCGATGGCGGCACCAGCGCCCGCGTCTTCGGCACCTTCCTCACCTGGCTCTCGGAAAAAACCGCCCCCGTCTTCGTCGTCGCCACCGCCAACGACATCTCCCAACTGCCCCCCGAACTCCTCCGCAAGGGCCGCCTCGACGAAATCTTCTTCGTGGATCTACCCGACGCCCACGAACGCGCTGAAATCTTTCGCATCCACCTGGATCGCCGCCAGCGCCCCCCCGACCAGTTCGACCTCTCCGCCCTGGCCGATGCCAGCAACAATTTCAGCGGCGCCGAAATCGAGGAGGCCATCAACGCCGCCCTCTACGACGCCTTTTACGAGCGGCACGACATCACCACCCAGTCCGTTCTCGCCGCCCTGGCCCAAACCGTCCCCTTGGCCCGCACCATGGACGAACAAATCAGCCGCCTCCGTACCTGGGCGGCCGGCCGCGCCCGCAACGCCAGCCTCGCCCGAACCAATGGCGCCTCATGAATTCCCCCGCCTTGCCCCCGGAAAAGCCTTGGTTCGCCCCGCCCAACCTTGTTATAAGCAGGCATGGCAAAACCATGACCTCCCCGCCATGAGCCGCTTCATCAACCTTGAATTCGAGGGTGACTCGAACCGCGAGTCCCAGTCCGGCGAAAAAATCCCCCTCAAGGACGAGACCTACTATCTCACCGACGCCCGCAACGCCTTTGAAAACGGGAGTTTCGAGGCCGCCCTCCGTTCCTATTGCAAGGTTCTCGAGTTCAACCCCAAAAACGCCGCCGCCTGGACCGGCCAGGTCCGCATGCTCATCGAGCTGGGTGAATTCCGCGAAGCCAAGCTCTGGGCCGACAAGGCCCTCGAACGGTTCCCCGACGAGCCCGAACTCCTCGCCGCCAAGGCCGTCGCCCTCGGCCGCAGCGGCGACCTCCAGGGCGCCTTGTCTTTCTCCGACGCCTCCATCGAGGAGCGCGGCGACACCCCTTACGTCTGGCTTGCCCGCGGCGATGTCCTGCTCGCCCGCACCGAGTCCCGCGCCGATTATTGCTTCGACAAAGCCCTGCTCCTCGCGCCGCATGATTGGTTCATCGCCTGGCTCGCCGCCCGCATCCGCTCCTACTACCGGCAGTCCGTGCTCGCCTTGAGGTGCCTGCAGAAAGCCGTCGAACTCAATCCCGGCCACTTCCTCCTCTGGCTGGAACAGGGCCGTTGCCAGCAGGCCCTCCATCTTGTCGCCGCCGCTGAAAATTCTTTCCGCCAGGCCCGCGAGCTCAACCGCGACTGTCTGGACGCCTCCCACGCCTTGGCCCAAATTTCCCAAACCGGCCCGTTCCGGCGCCTCTTCGGCCGCCTCCGCCACCTCTTTTCCCGATGAGCACCGAAACTCTCAACCGCCTCCTCTCGGCCGTCAACGATTTCGACGCCTCCGACCTCCACCTCATCGCCGGCGTGCCCCCCGCCTTCCGCGTCAATGGCGAAATCATCATTGCCGACGAGGACGCCCTCACCGAGCGGCAGGTGGATGACATCGCCAACAGCCTCATGAACGACGCGCAGCGCGCCAAGTTCGAGCAGGAATGGGAGCTCTGCATCTCCATCCTCCACAGCGTCGCCGGCCGCGTCCGCGCCACCTTCTACCGCCGCAACAACCACACCG
>CAZHIM010000088.1:0-19058 GCA_964532525.1 uncultured Bifidobacteriaceae bacterium | reverse complement strand
CCAATCATGTCCAATAAACTGTCCCTCAAAGAAATCTGTTGAAACGACCGGGCTATTGTCATAACGTCGCGGTGCGACGGCCAAAAAGATAACGTGCGGGCGGCGGATAGAGCATGAACATTCCCAGCGAGCGCCGATTCAACGCTTACAACGTAGGGGAAAATTTCTGTCGGTGGACCCGGCGTAGCCGCTGCGCGGCAACGCCGGGCTGGATGATTGCCAGCCCTCCGGGCGGGCCGGAGGGGCACGTCGCGGGCGGCGGGCGGGATTGATGACGTGGCAAAATCATGTAGCGCGGGCGTCCTCGCCTGCGAGTTTTGGCGGCGTCTCGCCGCCAGTTCCTTGGGCGGGACGTTACCTGGCACCGGGACGGTGCCAGCACTCGCAGCCGAGGACGGTCGCGCTACGTGGGAAGCCCGCCGTCCGTCACCCTCCATCCTTGGTTTTTACCCCGTCCATTCTCCGCCGTATTTCGTGAAAATTTTCATTCGTGTCACGCCACCCGTTCCCAGCGGGTCCTTCTGGCACCGCCTGCCGGGGTGCCGGTTGTGGGGACGAGCCGTCCCCACCCCAAATCGCTCCCTGGTCGCTCACAACCCCGGCTACTGGCTTCCAACCCTTCGGGTTGGCGGGACGCGATTCTCCATCCTCAATCCTCGATCTTCCATCCTCTGCTTTGCTTTGCCCTCCCCAACCGCCCCCGATATAATTTCTCAAAATGCACTGGCTTCTATCGCTCGATACCGCGCTGTTCCACTTCGTCAACAGCACGCTCGGGAACCCGTTCTTTGACTGGCTGATGCCCATTTTGAGCGGCAATGGCGTGCCGTGGCTCCTGGCCCTCGTCGTCGCCGTGCCGCTGGCGCTCCTCTTCGGTTCCGTCCGGCTGCGCCTGTGCGTCCTCCTCATGGTGCTGGTGGTGGCTTTGGGTGACCCGCTGGTCGTCGGCAACCTCAAAAGCTCCGTCGCACGGCCGCGCCCCTTTGTCACCCTCCCGGACGCGCGGCTGTTCGGCCAGGCCGGCAAAGGCTACGTCGCTCCCCTGCCCGACGGCTCGCTGCCACCCAACGCCAACCGCCACAGTTTTCCCTCCGCCCATTCGGCCAATTGGTTTGCCGTGGCCACCGTGGCCTTCTTATTTTATCGCCGCAGCGGCTGGTTCATGTTCCCCGTCGCGGCCGCCGTGGCCTTTTCCCGCGTCTATAACGGGGTCCATTACCCCGGCGACGTCGCCATCGGGGCGGTTCTCGGCGCCGGCTACGCCATCGCCCTCGTCGTGCTGGCGCAATCCCTGTGGAACCTCGCCGGCAAACGGGTCTTCCCCGTCTGGCACGCCCAATTGCCAAATTTGCTGAGGCCGGACGCTTCCCTGCCCCTGAACCGGAAAACAATGTTAGTAGAAAGAAGCTCGCCCTCACCCCGGCCCTCTCCCCCAGGGAGAGGGAAAAACGGTTTCCGCGTCTTGGCGATGGCACGCCGCTGGATTTGCGAGTGGTTGATGGGTTCAAGGCGCGAAATGGTTCGGGGAATTCTCCCCGCGCCTGAAACCGCCCCTCGCCAATCTGATACTGACTGGCTTCGTTTGGGCTACCTCGTCATTGTCCTGGCCCTGATTGGCCGCTGGATCTACCTCGCCAGCGGCCTGATTGGCCTGAGCGAGGACGAAGCGTATCAGTGGCTGTGGTCCAAGCATCTGGCCCTCTCCTACTACAGCAAGCCGGCCGGCATCGCCCTCATCCAATGGGCGGGCACCTCCCTGTTCGGCGATACCAACTTCGGCGTGCGCTTCTTTTCGCCCGTGTTCGCCGCCATCTTGAGCGTCCTGGTTCTGCGTTTCATGGCGCGCGAAGTGGGCGCCCGCGCCGCCTTTTGCCTCCTCTTGATCACTTTCGCCACACCATTGCTGGTGGTGGGTTCCATCCTGATGACGATTGATCCACCCCTGGTGCTCTGCTGGATGTGGGCCGTCGTCGCCGGCTGGCGCGCCGTGCAACCGGACGCCCGCACGCGGGACTGGCTCCTGGTCGGCCTGGCCATGGGCCTGGGCTTCCTCTGCAAATACACCGCCATGCTGCAAATCATTTGTTGGGCGATCTTCTTCGCCTTGCAGCCCGCGGCGCGGATTCAGCTCAAAAAAACCGGTCCCTGGCTGGCCCTCGCCCTGTTCGGCCTGTGCACCGTACCCGTGATCGTCTGGAACGCGCAACACGGCTGGATCACCGTCCACCATGTGGCGGGCGACGCCGGCCTGCACAGTGCCTGGCATCCCACCTTGGATTATTTCTTCGAGTTCACCGGCGCGGAGGCCGGGCTGCTCAATCCGGTCTTCTTCCTGGCGGCGCTTTGGGCCATCGTCGCCGTGTGGCCGCGCCGCAAGGAAAAGCCGCTCTGGTTCTTTCTCTGGTGCATGAGCGCGCCCGTGTTCCTCGGCCATTGGCTGTTCTCCTTCCACTCGCGCGTCCAGCCCAATTGGATCGCCGCCGCCGTGCCGCCCATGTTCTGCCTCTTGGTCGCGTACTGGAACAAAAGCAAATGGCGCGTAAAACCCTGGCTGGCCGCCGGGCTGGTCCTGGGCATCGCCGCCTCCGTGTTCATGTACAGCAGCGACTTGATCGGTCGCCTCGCCGCCAACCGCCTCCCGGGCGACCTCGATCCCACCCATCGCCTGCGCGGCTGGTCCGAGACCGCCATGGCCGTGGAAGCCGAACGCGCCCGGTTCGACCCGCACGCCTTCATCCTCGCGGACCACTACGGCACCACCGGCCTCTACTCGTTTTACTCGCCGCCGGCCCGCGCCGCCGCCCGCACCGCGCCGCCGCTCGTCTATTGCCTGGACTCCGACACCCCCATCAACCAGTTCCCCTTCTGGGACGAATACCATTACCGCGCCCATCGCCACGGCGATAACGCGCTGTTCGTGTTGCGCCTCGATCCTTACAAGCCGAAATCGGGCTGGCTCTGCGACTGGCTGCAAGGCCGGCCCGTGCCGTTCCGTGACCCGCCGCCCCCGCCGGCGGTGCCCCCGCGCGTGGCGGCGGAGTTCGAATCCGTCACCAACCTCGGCGTCCGCGAAATCAAGCTGCGCGACGGCCGCGTCTTCCAGCGCGTGGCCCTCTTTGGCTGCTACCGCCTTAAATGATCCAGCCTGCCGCCAGTGAGATTCTCCTGCCCGTGACGGATTACAATCTGGCCGCCACCCTCGACTCCGGCCAGGTGTTCCGCTGGCAGCCGGTGGGTGATTCCTGGCAGGGCGTTGTCGGCCCCCATTGCCTCCGTCTCACCGCCACGCCCGCCGGCATCCGCGCCCAGACCGCCGCCCCCGTCGCAAACTGGGACTGGCTCCGGCGGTTTCTCCAGTCGGACCTTGACCTTGCCGCGGTGCTGCGGGCGTTTCCCGACGATGAACCCATGCGCCGCGCCGTGGCCGCCTGTCCCGGCCTGCGCTTGCTGCGGCAGAACCCGTGGGAATGCCTGGCCTCCTTCATCCTGTCCTCCACCAAACAAATCGTCCAAATCCGGCAGATCGTGGCGAACCTCTGCGCGCGGTTTGGCGATCCGTGCGTGGGCGCCCGGGGTGGCGACGGCCCGTCGCCACAACTCCGCGCTTTCCCGACCCCCCAACAAATTGCCGCCGCCTCCGAAGCCGACTTGCGGGCCTGCAAAATGGGCTTCCGAGCCCCCAGCCTGCTCGCCGCCGCCCGCCAAATCGCCGATGGCAGCTTCGACCTCGAACGCATCCGCGCCCTGGACTACACCGCCGCCCGGGCCGAACTCATGCAACTCCGTGGCGTCGGCGGCAAAATCGCCGATTGCGTGCTCCTCTTCGCCTACGGTTTCGATGGTGCCTTTCCCGTGGACGTGTGGATCGAGCGCGCGTTGCAGGAACTCTATTTTCCCCGCCGCCGCGCCAGCGAAAAGCGCCTCCGGAAATTTGCCGCCACGCATTTCGGCCCCCACGCCGGCTACGCCCAGCAATATCTGTTTCACTACATGCGCACCCGCAATGGCGCGCCGGACGGTCGCAGCAAAAAGAGCCGGAACTTGCGTTCCGGCTCTTCGAAGTAACGGATAATTTAGGTGCGCGCGGCCGGCTTCTTCGCGGCCTGATCCAGGATCGTGGTGAGCACGCTGTTGGGCACCTGCGAGAAAGTCAGCGGCTCCATCGAATACGATGCGCGGCCCTTGGAGAGCGAGCGGATCGCCGTCGCGTAGCCGAACATTTCCGCCAGCGGCACGTTCGCGTTCAGCACCGTCTGGCCGTTCTTGGCCTCGATGCTCACAATGGTGCCGCGCCGGCGGTTGATGTCGCCCAAGAGATCGCCCTGGTATTCGTCGGGCGTCGTGCATTCCACTTTCATGAGCGGTTCGAGCAGAATCGGACCGGCCTTTTTGAAGGCATCCTTCAAGGCGAAAATGCCGGCCATCCGGAAGGCCAGTTCGTTCGAGTCCACTTCATGGAACGATCCGTCCACGATTTCCACCTTGATGTCAATCACCTGGTAGCCGCAATAGACGCCGCCTTTGATGGCTTCTTCCACGCCGGCAATGACCGCGGGAATGTATTCCTTCGGAATCGTGCCGCCGACGATTTCATCAACGATTTCCACGCCCTTGCCCTTTTCGTTGGGCGCGACCGTGATGCAGGCGTGGCCGTACTGGCCCTTGCCGCCGGATTGGCGGATGAACTTGCCTTCGCCTTCGGCTTTTTTGGTGATCGTTTCGCGATAGGCGATCTGCGGGGCGCCGGTGTTGGCCTCCACCTTGAATTCGCGCTTGAGCCGGTCAATGATGATTTCCAGATGCAACTCACCCATGCCCGCGATGATGAGCTGGCCGGTTTCCTCGTTGGTGAAGCAGCGGAACGTCGGGTCCTCTTCAGCCAGGCGCTGCAGGCCTTCGGACAATTTGTCGCGGTCCTGCTTGGTCTTCGGTTCGACCGCCATGCTGATGACCGGCTCCGGGAAGGTTGGCGGTTCGAGGGTCACGTCGAAGTCCTCGTCGCACAACGTGTCCCCGGTGGTGATGTTGCGGAGCCCCACCAGGGCGGCAATGTCGCCGGCAAACACCTCGTTGATGTCCTTGCGCTCGCTGCCTTGAATGATCATCAGGCGGCTGACGCGGTCGCGTCTGCGCGTGCGCGGATTGTAAATCACGTCGCCTTTTTTCAGGTGGCCGGAATAAACGCGGAAAAACACCAGCTTGCCGGCGTACGTATCGGTCCAGAGCTTGAAGGCCAGCGAACAAAACTTGGCGCTGTCATTCGTCTCGACGGCCACCTTGTTGTCGGTGCCGGGTTCGATGCCTTCGGCGGGGGGAACGTCCAGCGGGCTGGGCAGATAATCCACCACCGCGTCCACCAGCATCTGCACGCCCTTCTTTTTGAAAGCGGACCCGCAGAGCACGGGAACCAGCTCGATTTTGCAGGTGAGGCGGCGGATGGCCGCCTTCAGGGCCTTGGCATCCACGGGCTTCTCCTCCAGCACCAGTTCCGCAATCGCGTCGTCCTTGTTCGAAACGGCGTCAATCAGCTCGGCCAGCGCCGCCTTGGCGCGCTCCCGGTGTTCCTCCGGGATTTCCCGAACCTCATAGTTCAAGCCTTCGTTCGCCACGTCGCCCTCGCCGAACCAGAAGCATTTCTGGTTCACCACATCAATCAGGCCCGCAAACTTGTCCTCCGCGCCGATCGGCAAATACACCGGAAAGGCATAGGCCTTCAGCTTGTTGCGCATGTCCGCCAGGGCGTTTTCAAAATTCGCGCCGGTGCGGTCCATCTTGTTGACGAACGCAATGCGCGGAACGTGATACTTGGTCGCCTGGCGCCAGACCGTTTCCGACTGCGGCTGCACGCCGGCGACGCCGCAAAACACCGCCACCGCGCCGTCCAGCACGCGCATCGAGCGCTCCACTTCCGCCGTGAAGTCCACGTGGCCGGGAGTGTCAATGATGTTGATCCGGTGCGGCACCCCTTGGAACGCCTTGTAAATCTCCGCCTCGCCCGCCTTGGTCGTCTTCTGGGTCCAGAAGCACGTCACCGCCGCGGAAGTGATCGTGATGCCGCGCTCCCGCTCCTGCTCCATCCAGTCGGTCACCGTGTTGCCGTCGTCCACGTCGCCGATCTTGTGGATCAGGCCCGTGTAAAAAAGGATGCGTTCCGTGGTCGTCGTCTTGCCGGCGTCAATGTGCGCGGCAATGCCGATGTTGCGGGTGCGTTCGAGAGTGTACTCGCGGTTGGGCGAATTAACAGATTTGGCTTCAGCGCTCATAGTTTCAAAATTGTAACGTGTTCAACTCGGGTAACAAAAAACGCCCCGGCGATGTCCGTCGGGGCGCAAGTGGAAAGCCTGTCACCAACGGAAGTGCGCAAACGCCTTATTGGCTTGCGCCATCTTGTGAACTTCGTCACGTTTGCGGATGGCATTGCCCTGACCCTGGTACGCTTCCAGGATCTCCGCGGCCAGCGCGGCCGTCATCGGCTGCCCTTTCCGGTTGTCGGCATATTCAACGATCCAGCGCAGCGCCAGCGCGTTCTGGCGGTCGGCCGGAATCTCCAGCGGCACTTGGTACGTGGCGCCGCCCACGCGGCGCGCCTTCGTCTCAATGCGCGGCTTGGCATTGTCCACCGCGCGCTGCAGGATCTCAATGGGGTTGCTCGCCGGATTCTTCTCGGAAATCGTGTCAAACGCACCATAGACGATGCGCTGGGCGACACTTTTCTTGCCGGATATCATGACGGTGTTCACGAGGCGGCTCACCAGCGTGTTCTGGTATTTGCCATCCTTGGCCAATGGCCGTTTGGTTGCTTGACGTCTGCGGGACATGATCTTTTATACGTTAAATTACTTGGCAGCGGGGGCGGCAGCGGGTTTGGCGACCTTCGCGGCCTTGGGTCTCTTCACACCATATTTCGAGCGGCTCACCCGGCGCTTCTCCACCCCGGCCGCGTCCAGCGTGCCGCGCACAATGTGGTAACGCACACCAGGCAAATCCTTCACACGACCACCGCGCACCAGCACGATCGAGTGCTCCTGCAAGTTGTGCCCCTCGTCCGGTATGTAGGCAATCACCTCATAGCCGTTCGTCAGGCGCACCTTCGCCACCTTGCGCATGGCCGAGTTCGGCTTCTTCGGCGTGCGCGTCATCACCTGGATGCACACCCCGCGCCGAAACGGCGAATTCTCCAAGGCTGGCGACTTGGACTTGTACTTGACTTTATTGCGGCCCTTGCGGACCAGTTGATTAATTGTCGGCATTTTGCTTTAAAAATCGCGATAAATTCGGCCATTTTCTATCTGGACGAAACGGAACGATGAAAGTAACGGAATCCCCGATACCTTGCAACATCTTTTTCAGCCCTTTCCACCATGACTTGTATAACCTTTTGTTTCCAGCCCATTTACGTTGGCGTCACGGCGGCGGAGGTGGCCCGCCTTGATAAAAAAGCCGGGATTTCTCAACCCCGGCTTTCGCAATCTTGGCCCCATCAACCCAACAGCGGGTTTTCGGCGACCGCCGGGACCGGCTCCGCCACGGGCTCTTCCTCCGGCAATTCCACCAGCGGTTTGAGCGACGCCCGGCGGTGCAGGTCAAAACCGGTGCCCGCCGGAATGATGTGGCCCATGATGACGTTTTCCTTGAAGCCCCGGAGATTGTCAATCTTGGACCGGGTGGCCGCTTCCGTGAGCACGCGCGTCGTGTCTTGGAAACTCGCCGCACTGAGGAAACTGTCGGTTTCCAGCGAAGCCTTGGTGATGCCCAGCAGCACCGGCGACGCTTCGGCCGGTTTGCCGCCCTTCTTCTCCACGGCCTCGTTTTCAGCTTCAAACTCCAGCTTGTCCACCTGCTCGCCCCACAGGAACGGCGTATCCCCGGCCTCCGTGATGCGCACCTTCCGCAGCATTTGGCGGACAATGATTTCAATGTGCTTGTCGTTAATCGTCACACCTTGGAGGCGATACACTTCCTGCACTTCGCTCACCAAGTGTTCCTGCAATTCCTGGGCGCCGCAAACTTCCAGAATTTCGTGCGGGTCCATCGGTCCTTCCGTGAGCTGCTGGCCCTTCTTCACCATGTCGCCCTTGAACACAATGACATGCTTGCCAATCGGGATCAGGTGCTCCTCGGTGATCTGCGTCTGGGGATCGGTAATCAGCACGCAACGCTTGCCGCGGACGCTGGGTCCGAAATCCACCAGACCGTCAATCTTGGAGATTTCCGACGCGTCCTTGGGCCGCCGCGCCTCAAACAACTCGGCCACCCGCGGCAGACCGCCCGTGATGTCGCGCGTCTTCGCCTGCTTGCGCGGCGTCTTGGCAATCAGCGTGCCTGGCACAATCTTGTCGCCCTCGGCCACCACAATGTGGGCCGCCGAAGGAATGGGATAGTTCGCCACGACGTCACCCTTCTCGTCGGACATGATGATCTGCGGACGCAAATCTTCCTTGTGGTCAATCACGACCATGGACTCTTCCCCGGTGGCGTCGTCCACTTCCTGCTTCATGGTGACGCCCTCGATGATGTCCTGGAACTTCACCTTGCCGGCCTTCTCGGAGAGAATCGGCACGTTGTGCGGGTCCCATTGGACAAACGTATCGCCCTTCTTGAGCTTGCCGCCGTCCTTCACGGAAATGACCGCACCGATGACTATGGTGTGCGTTTCCAGTTCGCGGCCGTCGTCGCCCAGAATGGAGATCGAGCCGTTCTTGTTCAGCACAATGTGGTTGCCGTCTTCCAGTTCCACCGAACGCAGTTCGTTGTACTTGACGGTGCCATCGTGCTTGCACTTGATCTGCGGCTGTTTGAACACGCCCGCGGCCACGCCACCCGTGTGGAACGTGCGCATCGTGAGCTGGGTGCCGGGTTCGCCAATGGACTGGGCGGCGATGATGCCCACCGCTTCGCCCAATTTCACCTGCGAGCCGGTCGCCAGATTCCGCCCATAGCAGTGCTGGCAAATGCCGTGCTTGCTCTCACACGTGAGCACCGAACGGATGCGCACGCGCTCAACCCCGGCGGCGTCCACGGCGCGCGCCTTCACCTCGTCAATCTCCTCGTTGGAATGCAGGAGGAGATCCTTCGGGCTCGTGGGATTCGGAATATCGTCGCACGAATACCGGCCGATCAGACGATCGGAGATCTTCACGACTTCGTCTTCACCTTCAAACACCGCGGACACCCAGATGCCGTTGGTGGTGCCGCAATCGGTTTCCTGGATGATGACATCCTGGGAGACGTCCACGAGTTTGCGGGTCATGTAGCCGGAGTCGGCCGTCTTGAGGGCCGTATCGGCCAACCCCTTGCGGGCGCCGTGCGTGGAAATGAAATATTCCAGCACCGACAGGCCTTCGCGGAAGTTCGCCAAAATCGGCTTCTCGATGATTTCGCCGCTGGGCTTGGCCATCAGGCCGCGCAAACCGGCGAGCTGGCGCACCTGCTGCTTGTTGCCGCGCGCGCCGGAATCCACCATCAGGTAAACCGGGTTGTATTCCTTTTTGCCCTGGTTTTGTTCGAGCGTCTTGAACATCACGCCGGAAATCTGGTCCGTGCAATGCGTCCAAATATCCACGACCTTGTTGTAGCGCTCGCCCGAGGTGATGATGCCCTTGCGATATTGCTTTTCCACCTCGCGGATCTGCTTCTGCGCGTTGTCAATCTGTTCGTCGCGCTCCTTGGGCACGATCATGTCGTCAATCCCGATGGACACCCCGGACTTCGTGGCCTCGCGGAAACCGATTTCCTTCAACCGGTCGAGCGCGGCCACGGTCTTGTCGTGACCGGCGTTCTTGTAGCACTTCCAAATGAGGTCGCCCAAGTCGGATTTCTTCACCGGCTTGTTGTGGAATCCCAGTTCGGACGGCCAGATCTCGCTGAAGAGCACCCGGCCAACCGTGGTCTCAATCACCTTCTTGTCCGCCACGCCAAAGACCGTCTTCTTCCCGTAGTCGGGATTCGCCAGCCGAATGCGGTCGTGCGTCTTGAGGGCCTCGTCACTGTAGGCAAAAATGGCCTCTTCCTTGGAGCAAAACAACGGCAGCTCAGTCACGTTGGCCGGCATCGGCTTGCGCGGTTCGGCCGTCACATAGTAACAGCCCAGGGTGATGTCCTGCGTCGGCGTGATAATCGGCTTGCCGGACGAAGGCGAAAAGATGTTGTTGGTGGCCATCATCAGCAGCCGGGCTTCCAGTTGCGCCTCCACCGAGAGCGGCACGTGGACGGCCATCTGGTCGCCATCGAAGTCCGCGTTGTAAGCCGTGCAGACCAGCGGGTGAATGCGAATCGCTTCGCCCTCGATCAACTGCGGCTCGAATGCCTGCACCGACAGGCGGTGCAGCGTCGGCGCGCGGTTGAGCAGCACCGGATGTCCCTTGGTCACCTCTTCCAGCACGTCCCAGACTTCCTTGGTCTGGCGCTCAATCATCTTCTTGGCGCTGCGCACCGTGTGCACATAGCCGAGCTCTTTCAAGCGGCGGATGATGAACGGCTCGAATAACACCAACGCCATCTTCTTCGGCAAACCGCACTGGTTCAACTTCAACTCGGGTCCGATCACAATGACCGAGCGGCCCGAATAATCCACGCGCTTGCCGAGCAGGTTCTGGCGGAAACGGCCGCCCTTGCCCTTCAGCATGTCGCTCAAGGATTTCAACGAACGGTTGCCCGCCCCGGTGACCGGACGACCATGACGGCCGTTGTCGAACAGGGCGTCCACCGCTTCCTGCAACATCCGCTTTTCGTTGCGGATGATCACTTCCGGCGTCTTCAACTGCAACAGCGTCCGGAGACGGTTGTTGCGGTTAATCACGCGGCGATAAAGATCGTTCAAGTCGGACGTCGCAAAACGCCCGCCTTCCAGCGGAACCAACGGACGCAGGTCCGGCGGGATCACCGGCAGCACCGTGAGAATCATCCATTCCGGACGGCTCTTCGATATCGCCAATCCTTGCAGAAGCTTGATGCGCTTCGCCAGCTTCTTGCGGATCTGCTTGCTCTTGGTTTCGGTCATGGCCACGGCCAGTTCCTCGGCCTGCTTCGTCAGGTCCACCCGGGTCAGCGCTTCCCGCACGGCCTCGGCGCCCATCTTCGCGGTGAACGCCTCGGCGCCGTAGGTTTCCACGGCTTCCCGATATTCCACTTCCGTCAACAGTTGGTGCGGCTTCAACGGCGTCGTGCCGGGATCAATCACCAGGTAATCCTCGTAATAAATCACGCGTTCCAAATGGCGCGCCGTCATGTCCAAGGCCAGGCCAATGCGCGAGGGCATGCACTTGAAAAACCAGATGTGGCACGTGGGCACCGCCAGCTCGATGTGCCCCATCCGCTCGCGGCGAACGCGCGACAGCGTCACTTCCACGCCGCAACGGTCGCACACGATGCCGCGATGCTTGATCCGCTTGTACTTCCCGCAGGAACATTCCCAGTCCTTCACTGGACCGAAAATGCGCTCACAGAACAAACCGCCCTTTTCGGGCTTGAACGTGCGGTAATTGATCGTTTCCGGATTCTTGACCTCGCCCTTGCTCCAGGAACGGATGACCTCGGGCGACGCGAGCGTGATGCCCACGTAATCAACCTGGTTGACCTTGTCGAGGCCGAGCAACTCACGGGCGTTTTCTTTGGAATTAGTCATAATTTTCTTTCAGCAAGCTTCTGCTTACGCCGCCGCCAGCGTGGCGGCCGCGGCCTGCGCCGCGTTCTCCTCTGTCGCATGTTCAATGGGGTTCGTGTAGCCCACTTTCACGTCCAAGCCCAGGGATTGCATCTCCTTGACCAGCACGTTGAACGATTCGGGAATACCCGCTTCCAGGGCGTTGTCGCCCTTGACAATGCTCTCGTAAATGCGCGTGCGGCCCTGGACGTCGTCCGACTTCACGGTCAGGAGTTCCTGCAACGTGTAGGCGGCACCGTACGCCTCCATGGCCCACACTTCCATTTCGCCGAAGCGCTGGCCGCCGTACTGCGCCTTGCCCCCCAGCGGTTGCTGGGTCACCAGCGAATACGGGCCCACGGCCCGGGCATGAATCTTGTCGGCCACCAAATGGCCCAGCTTCATCATGTAGATGTAGCCCACCACGATCTCCTGGTCGAACTGGTTGCCCGTGCGCCCATCATACAGGTGCGTCTTGGCATGCTCGGGCAGCCCGGCCTGCTTCAAATACGCCCGGATGTCCTTCTCCTTGATGCCGTCAAACACCGGCGTCGCAAACTTGAGCCCGAGCAATTTCGCCGCCCAGCCCAGATGCGTCTCCAAGACCTGGCCCACATTCATACGGCTCGGCACACCCAGCGGATTCAATACGATTTCCACCGGCGTCCCGTCCGCCAGAAACGGCATGTCTTCTTCCTTCACGATCTTCGCCACCACGCCCTTGTTGCCGTGACGGCCGGCCATCTTGTCACCCACCGACAGCTTCCGTTTCGAGGCGATGTAAACCTTCACCGACTTGACGATGCCCGCTTCCACGCCTTCACCCGCCTCGGCGCGCTCCATCTCTTCGTCGTATTGCATCTGCAAGTCGTCGAATTTCTTCCGGAACTGGCCGATGATTTCATTGATCTTGTTGCGGATGGGCGAGGGATCAATCTCAATGCGGTCATACACCATCGCCAGCTTCCGCAGCAGCGTCTTGGTGATCTTCCGGTTGGCCGGAATGATGATCTCCCCGGTCTCGCTGTTCACCACGTCGAGCGGAATCTTTTCGCCGAGCAGTATGTTGCTCAACGCCTCCGTCAACTGGTCCTGCAGCTCGTTGGTCTTCTTCTTGTGATCTTCGTCAATCTGCTTGGCATGCCGCTTTTCCTCGGTGGAAACCGACTTGCTCACGCGGTCGGCGTCCTTCTTGGCGGACACCTTCACGTCCATCACAATGCCATAGGTCCCGGACGGCACCTTGAGGGAAGTGTCTTTCACATCCGCCGCCTTTTCCCCGAAGATGGCGCGCAACAGCCGCTCCTCCGGCGCCAGTTCGGTCTCCGATTTCGGCGTGATTTTGCCCACCAGAATATCGCCCGGCTTCACTTCGGCGCCGATGCGGATCACCCCGTCGGTGCCGAGGTTCTTCAACGCCTCGTCGCCCAGGTTCGGAATGTCCCGGGTGATTTCCTCCGGCCCGAGCTTGGTGTCGCGGGCCGCCACTTCAAATTCATCAATGTGAATGGATGTGAAGATGTCTTCCTTGACAATCTTCTCGCTGATGAGGATGGCATCCTCGAAGTTGTAGCCGTTCCACGGCATGAACGCCACCAGCACGTTGCGGCCGAGCGCCAGCTCGCCGTTCTGCGTGCACGGACCATCGGCAATGACCTGCCCTTTTTTGACGTGCTCACCCTTGTTCACCAGAATCTTCTGGTTGATGCACGTGGCCGCGTTCGACCGCATGAATTTCCGCACCGGGTAAACGTAAATGCCGTTGGCCGGATCATTCTTGATCTTCTTTTTGCCCTCGGGCAACTGGCCGTTTTCGGTGATGATGATCTGGTTGCCGTTGACAGACGCCACCTTGCCGGTTTCGTCGGCCCACAAGATGGCCCGCGAATCGCGAGCCACCCGGTCTTCCAAACCCGTGGCCACCAGCGGCGCCTCGGTTACCAACAGCGGCACCGCCTGGCGTTGCATGTTGGATCCCATCAGCGCGCGATTCGCATCGTCGTGTTCCAGAAACGGAATGAGCGACGCCGCAATCGAAACCAGCTGCTTGGGCGAAATGTCCATGTAATGCACCGCCGCCGGCTCCGCATCAATGAACTCGCCGCGCTGGCGGCACACCACGCGGTCCGTGGTGAAATTCCCCTTTTCGTCCATGACCGAGTTGGCCTGCGCCACAATGTATTGTTCTTCCCGGTCCGCGGTCAGATACTCGACCTTCTCCGAGACCCGGCCGTTTTCCACCTTGCGATACGGCGTCTCCAAAAAGCCAAATTCGTTGATGCGCGCAAACGTGGCCAGCGACGCAATCAGACCGATGTTCGGACCTTCGGGCGTTTCAATCGGGCAAATCCGGCCGTAGTGGGACGGATGCACGTCGCGTACTTCAAATCCGGCGCGATCGCGCGAAAGACCCCCCGGTCCCAGGGCCGACAGGCGGCGCTTGTGGGTCAATTCGGCCAGTGGATTGATCTGGTCCATGAACTGCGACAACTGGCTGCGGCCAAAGAAATCCCGGATCACGGCCGAGAGGGCCTTCGGGTTGATCAGCTTCTGCGGCGTCATCTGCTCCACCGTCTGGTCAAACAGCGTCATGCGCTCCTTCACCAGGCGCTCCGTGCGCGACAGGCCCACGCGGCATTGGTTGGACAGCAATTCGCCCACCGTGCGGATGCGGCGGCTGCCCAGATGGTCAATGTCGTCCAGCGAGCCTTCGCCCTTCTTCAGCTTCAGCAAATACTTCGTCGCCGTGACCAAATCCTCCTTGGTCAATATGCGGCTGTCCCCCTTGAGCCCGAGTTTCTGGTTGATCTTATAACGCCCCACGCGGCCCAGATCATACCGCTTTTCGTCAAAGAAAAGCCGCTTGATCAGCGCCCGGGAATTGGCCGCCGTCGGCGGGTCGCCCGGACGCAGGCGGCGGTAAATGTCTTTCAAGGCCTCTTCCTCGTTCTTCGCGGGGTCTTTCTTGAGACACTTGATCATGTTGCCTTGGTCCACCGACGTGTCCACCACCTTGATCTTGCCAATGCCCAGTTCGGCAATCTGCTTGATCGTGGCCTTGGACAACGGCTCAAAAGCGCGCGCCACCACCAGCCCCTTTTCCGGGTCCAGCGCGTCCTCCACCAGCACGAAGTTCTGCAAATCCTCGATCTTCTCCGCCTCCTTCACGGACATGTCATCAATGCGGTAGAACAGCTTCAAAATCTCCTCGTCCGTGCCGCGCGTCAGCCCGCCATTGTCTTTCGCTTTGCTGCCCTTGTCCTTGTCCTTGTCCTTGTCGTCGTGGTCGAGAAACGACAGGGCCCGGAAAAACGTCGTCGTCAAAAACTTCCGGCGGCGCTTTTTGCGGTCGAGATAAACATACAGCAGGTCGCTCGTATCAAACATGGCCTCATACCACGACCCGCGGTCGGGAATCACGCGGAACGAAAACAGCTCCTTGCCGTTCGGGTGCTGCGTCTTTTCAAACGCAATGCCCGGCGAGCGATGCAACTGGGACACCACCACGCGTTCGGCCCCATTGATCACAAACGTGCCCTGCGGCGTCATCAGCGGAAGTTCGCCCATGAACACCTTCTCTTCCTTGCCGCCCTTGTTCTCCTCCTTGAGGATGAACGTGACGTAGAGCGGAGCCCCGTACGTCGTGCCTTCCCGCAGGCAATCCAGCCAGTCCACCTTGGGCTCGCCGATCTCGTAGCAGTCATAATCAAGCACGACCTTGCCGTCGTAGCTCTCGATGGGAAAAACTTCCCGAAACACGGATTCCAGACCGATGTGCTTCAGGCGCTTGCCCGAGGGCACTTCCGCCTGCAAGAACTCCGCGTAGGAGTTTGTCTGCAACTCGATCATGTTCGGCGGGGCGATGATTTCCTTGATTTTGCCGAAATTGATACGTTCTGTGGCTCGCGATGGCATTTGATTTCTTCTCTTTCTCGTCCCCGCCCCACCTTCACTTTGAAGCCGAGGGCAACGCAGGAACGAATTCTTTTATGTTTAACGACACAAGGCAAGCCCGCCGTGTTCAACAGCCAGCTTGCCCAACCCGCATTCTACTCTTCTACCAATCTGCAAATTGTCAATTTTTGCCTCCCCTTTCGCGGGGGTAAAATGGGGCGGTGGCAATGCGCCACCGCCCCCAAACCGGAACAAATTACTTCACTTCCACTTTGGCGCCAGCCTCTTCCAGGCGCTTCTTGGCGTGCTCGGTGTCCGCCTTGTTGGCACCTTCCAACAACGGCTTCGGAGCGCCTTCCACCAGGGCCTTGGCTTCCGCCAGACCCAGGCCGGACCGCACTTCGCGCACCGCCTTGATGACGGATATCTTCTTGTCCGCCGGAACGGACACCAAGATCACGTCAAACGTGTCTTTGGCCGCCGCCGCGGGAGCCGCCGCGCCGCCAGCCGGGGCCGCCGCCGCCACTGCCACCGGCGCAGCCGCGGAAACACCCCACTTGGTCTCCAGTTGTTTCACCAAGTCGGCGGCTTCAATAACCGTCAACTTGCTCAATTCCTCCACAATATTAGCGATCTCTGCCATAGTATTCTCTCTTTCGTCTCGTCGTCCGCCGTCCGCCGCAGGCATCCGCACCCCGGCAATCCCAGCGGTTTTTAAGTTCGTTCGAACCGACGATTTACGTTGTTATTTGTTGTTTGTTTGCTCCCGGCTTGAAATGTGCATCTCAAACCGAAATTGTCATCCGGCTTTTTCCGCCTTGGCCTTGATCACCTGCGCCAACTGCGTCGCCGGCGTATTGATCAACCTCACCAGCTTCGTCGCCGGCGCGTTGAACAACCCCAGCAGCTTGCCCCGCAACACATCCAGACTGGGCAAATCCGCCAGCGTCAGGATGGACGCCGGCTCCAGCCGCTGGTTGTTCAGGTAGCCAAACTTCACCTTCAGCTTGTCAAACTCCGCGGCAAAGTTCTTCACCGCCTTGGCGGCCGCCGAAATGTCCTTCTTCCCCGTCACCACCGCCAGCTGTCCGCCCAGGCTGCCGTTTAAATCGTTGATGCCCGCTTCCTTTACGGCCACGCTAAATACGGTGTTCTTGACGATGTGAATTTCGGCGCCCGCCTCGGCCAGGCGCTTGCGCAACTCCGTCAGGTGCGCCACCTTCAGGCCTTGATAGCCCACCACCAGAAAAAACGGCGAGGCGTTCAGCCGCGCAACGTATTCGCCCGTCAACAGTTTCTTTTCAGCACGCATGATTCAAATCCTTTTTAATTGGTTGCAAATTCGCGGACATCCACGCGAACCGGCGGACTCATCGTCGCCGAAAGCGTGCAGGAATGGATATAGACGCCCTTGATGCTGTTGGGGCGGGCCTTCACCACGGCCTCAATCACGGCCCGGGCGTTTTCCTCGATCTCTTCCGCCTTGAACGAGGCCTTGCCCACGATCACGTGCACGTTCGCAGCCTTGTCCACCTTGAACTCCACGCGGCCGGCTTTCACTTCCCGCACCGCCTTGGCCGTGTCGGCCGTCACCGTGCCGGTCTTCGGATTGGGCATCAAGCCCCGCGGCCCCAGCACCTTGCCGAGTTTGCGCACATCCACCATCGCTTCCGGCGTGGCCACCGCCACATCGAAATCGGCCCACCCGGCCTGGCATTTGGCGATCATGTCCTCAAAACCAACGTTCTCCGCGCCCGCCGCCTTGGCGGCATCCGCCGCCGCGCCTTTGGCAAAGACCAGCACGCGCACCACCTTGCCACTGCCATGCGGCAGCGGCACCGTGCCGCGCACCATCTGGTCCGACTGCTTCGGATCCACCCCCAGGCGGAACGCCAGGTCAATGGTCTCGTTAAATTTTGCTTTCGGGAACTTGGCGAGCACGCCAACGGCTTCCTTCAGCGGATAGCTCTTCTTGCCATCCACCACTTCCAGGGCCTTCTTGTATCTTTTGCTGGGCATTTCTTTTGGTGCGGTCCAAGCGAATCCGTGGATTCTCCCGCGATTGTTTTTGCTGTTTAACCGACTACTTCAATACCCATGCTCCGGGCCGTGCCGGCAATGAGGCGGACCGCCGCCTCCTCCGAGTTGACATGGATGTCCTTGGACTTCATTTTCGCGATGTCCAAAATCTGTTTGCGCGTCACCTTGCCGACCTTTTCCTTCTTCGGCGCCTTCGCCCCGGCCGTGATCCCGGCCGCCTTCTTCAGCAGCACCGACGCCGGCGGCGACTTGGTGATGAAAGTAAATGACTTGTCCTGGTACACCGTGATCACCACGGGAATCACCAACCCCGCGTCCTGCTTGGTCCGGGCGTTAAATTCCTTGCAGAATGCCATGATGTTCACGCCGTGCTGGCCGAGCGCCGGACCGACGGGCGGTGCCGGGTTGGCCTGCCCGGCCGGAATCTGCAGCTTGATCTGTCCTGTAATTTTCTTTGCCATATAATTTGTTCGCGATGCGTGATGCGTCCCGTGTCGTCTGGGGCGGCACGCACCCGGAATCTGTTATGATTTCTCTACCTGCCAATACTCCAACTCGACCGGCGTGTTGCGGCCGAAAATGTTCACCGTCACCTTCAGCTTGCCGCGTTCGGGATCAATCTCTTCAATGATGCCGCTGAAATTCAGGAACGGCCCGTTGTTGATCTTGATGGTCTCGCCCACCGCAAAATTCACCTTCGGCTTCTCGGTCTCTTCCGACGCCGAAATCTGCGCCTTGATGGCTTCAACTTCCGCCGTCGGCGTCGGCTGCGGCGGATCGCTCAGAAATCCAATCACCCCCTGCGTCTCCCGGATGAAATACCACGGCCGCTCAATGACCCGCCGCTCCTCGTCCAGCAAGACCATGTCCACAAAAACATACCCCGGCCACAGCTTCCGGTTCGATACGGTCTTCTTCTGGTTGCGCACTTCAACCACTTTTTCCATCGGCACCAAAACCTCCTTGATGTAATCCTGCATCTCGTCGGTCTTGACGCGCTTTTCTATGCTGTCCTTGACCTTGTGTTCCTGGCCGGAAAGCGTCTGGATAATGAACCACTGGTTGGGCATGGTCTTGTTTAATGATGAAAGAATATGCGGGTCAAAATAAAATCCGTAATCACGATGAAACCGCCCAGCAAAACAATCATCACCATGATAAGCGCGGTCGAGCCTTTCAGCTCTTCCCACGTGGGCCACGCGCATTTTTGCAGTTCCACCCAGGTCTCCTGGCAATAGCCGGCCAGGCGCTTGATCTGTCCCTGCCACCAGAGGTAGCCAAAGACGGCGGCAATCACTACCGCCACCACCACGATTTGTATCCAGTTATTCACAAAATTCTTTCTGCCGTTTCCGGCCCGCCGGGCTGCCACCCCGGCTTGCTCCCGCCGGTCATTCGCTTCCAACCCCGTCCGCTGCATCCGGCCGCAGGCTGGCGGAGAGGGAGGGATTCGAACCCCCGTTGGCGGTTAAGCCAAAGCGGT
>CAZHIM010000087.1:0-20200 GCA_964532525.1 uncultured Bifidobacteriaceae bacterium | reverse complement strand
CAAAACCCCCGTCCCCCAGGAATCCGGCAAGAATCTCTTCGCCGCCATCCGCGCGGCAATTTCCTGAGAGAAACTCGTTTTCCCCAATTCGCAGGGGCTGTTCGGTCGGACCCCAAACGCATTCCTGAACTGAGCCAGTTCCGGTGAACGCCGGAGGCGTTCCAGATAGTAGCCGGCGGTTGAGCGACCATCAGGAGCGATACCGCCGGAAAACCGCCCCCCAATTTTCCGCACCCCGAAGGCGGTGCCAGAAGCACCCGTTGACAAGCGCTTGCGTGTTTCGGGGCGCGTGATTAAAGTTGGTTTGGCCAAATGATCCGGCAGTCGTTTAATCAGGCATGGAATCGTGGAATGTGAATGGTTTACAACTCTTGAATTTACCGAACCGTCGCTTTCAATACACGATCCGGCAGTTCGTGAATAACAGGCCATCGCGTTGATATGAATCGTAAGCGTCCATATTGGTTGTTGTTATTCATCTCGCTCGGGTGTTTGGTGTTAGGCTATGCGGACTGGATGTTTTTCGCACCCGCAGATACAAAGTCCACGCCATCCTGGATTTTTATTGCCGCATATTTTCTGATACCGTTTGGTGCTATCGGATTTTTGTCATCGTTGCTTTGGATGATTTTCGATGCCATTCTTTCAGATGTTCGCCGACATCAGCCGAAGCATTGATTTCGAGTTATGATCGATCATGCAAAGGGGTCGCCTATTAAAACGGGTGTCAACCCTATACATTGTTCATTCCCTCTTGAAAGCAGGGGGAATCCACGGAACGGCTGGCAATGTCTCCTCGCTCCCGACCTCATTTTTTTCTGAACTGAATTTACCTCCCTCCCAACACCTTACGCATTTCCCGTTAGCCGCTAACTTTGCGTTTCCCCCAACCCTGCTAAAATCGCCCTGGCTGGGAAACCGCCCCCGCCACGATGAGCCATCATGCTCACAATCGAGTCCGGCCCCGGACGGCCCGCCCCTCGGCACCCGCCCACAAGAATTCTTTGTGCCGTCCGGCACCCAGCAAGGCTAAAGGCTAAAAAACCATGAAAACGCCGCGCGCCATTTCCCTTTTTAGCCTTCAGCCTTTAGCCTTTCCTGCTGCCCCAGCAAAATCCACCCTCGTCCACCCTCGTCAACCCTAAAATTCTTTTCGGCGCCCGCCCCCCTCCCGGGCACGCCGACCGCCCACAACGGGTGCAAATTTTTTGATAGCAGGAATCCCCAATTTTACTATACTGCCCCTTGCCCGGCCACCCGTCGGGCAGCGGATGAAAGAGGCATTGCAATGGAGCCACGGGAAAGGCGCAGGCGGCGGCAAAATGGTGCCCGCACCTGCCGAACCCCGCCCGCCTGTCACAAAACGCCAAAACTGACGCGTCGTGATTGAAGGTAAATCAAACCAAATCAAACCAAAAAATGAGCTCGTTTTGGCAGGCTCCCAACCGCCGCAAACGACTAAAATCTTTACAGAGTTTTTCTGAAAACGCAGAGTATGCATGTGTTGACTGCAACTGATCCACGGGGCAAATCAGCCGCGGCGGCGGGCCGATCCGTGTCTGATGATTTTTCCGTCCGGGTCCAGGCCGCTGTTCAACGGTCGCAATCCTTCCTGCTCTCCGAGCAAAAGCCCGAGGGCTTCTGGGTCGGCGAATTGATGGTGGACTCCACGCTGGTTTCCGACACCGTCGCCTACCACCATTGGAACGGCAGCGTGGACCACGAATGGCAGCGCAAGGCGGTTAACCATCTTTTCTCCATGCAGTTGCCGGACGGCGGCTGGAACATCTATTACGGCGGCCCCTCGGAGATCAACGCCACCATCAAGGCGTATCTCGCCCTCAAGCTCGCCGGCGTCTCCGTCAAGGATAAGCGCATGTTGAAGGCGCGCGAAATCGCCCTCCATTTCGGCGGCGTGCCCCGCATGAACACCTTCTCCAAGCTTTACCTCGCCCTCCTCGGCCTCTACCCGTGGGAATATGTCCCCACCATCCCCTGCGAGGTCCTGCTCATCGGCAAATGGTTCCACGTCAATTTCTGGGACATGAGCAGTTGGTCGCGAGCCATGCTCGTCCCGCTGGCCATCATCAACCATTACAAACCCACCCGGCCCGTCAACGTCAACCTGGACGAACTCTATCCCAACGGCATGCATGAGCGCGACCTCGCCCTCGCGCCGGATCCGGAAAAGATTTCCCTCCGCAATTTCTTCCTCTGGTTGGACCGCCTCCACAAGCTCGCCGAATGGTTCGCCGAGCACCATATCCACCCCTTCCGCAAAACCGCCCTCAAAAAATGCGCCCACTGGATGCTTGAGCGCTTCGACGGCAGCGACGGCCTGGCCGCCATCTTCCCCGCCATGCTCAATTCGCTCATCGCCCTCAAGGCCCTCGGCTACTCTGACGACCATCCGGAAGTCGTCCGTGCCGCCCGCGAATTGAAACGGCTCGAACACGAAACCGAAAACGATGTCCGCATCGAACCCTGTTTCTCGCCGGTCTGGGACACCGCCATCGTCGCCATCTGCCTCCGCGAATCGGGCATCCCGGAAGATCATCCGGCCCTGAAAAAAACCGCCGAGTGGCTCATGGACCGGGAAATCCGTTTCGCCGGCGACTGGATCCACAAAAACTCCGCCAAGGTCGAGCCCAGCGGCTGGGTCTTTGAATACGCCAACAAGTGGAATCCGGATGTGGACGACAGCGCAATGGTGCTCCTCGCCCTCCGCAAAATCCCCACCGACAACCCCCAAAAGCGTGATGAGTGCTTCCGCCGCGGCCTGAAGTGGATGATGACCTTCCAGTGCCGCGATGGCGGCTGGGCCGCCTTTGACAAGGATTGCACGAAAAACATCCTCGAAAAGGTCCCCTTCGCCGACCACAACGCCATGCTCGACCCCGAGTGTGCCGACATCACCGCCCGCATCATCGAGTTGCTCGGCTATGAAGGCTGGTCCGCGGACCATCCCCAAATCGCCGACGCCCTCAAGTATATCCGGACGCAACAAGAGGAGGACGGCTCCTGGTACGGCCGCTGGGGCGTCAATTATATTTACGGCACCTGGCAGGTATTGCGCGGCATGCGCGCTCTGAACCTCAACATGTCCGAGGACTGGCTCCAGCGCGGCCGCGCCTGGCTCGAAAGCGTGCAGCATGAGGACGGCGGCTGGGGCGAGCGTTGCAACACCTACGACGATCCCGTCTTCAAGGGCCAGGGCCCCAGCACCGCTTCGCAAACCGCCTGGGCCGTCATGGGCCTCTGCGCGTTCGACGACCCCGAGAATCCCACCCTCAAGCGCGGCATCGAATATCTCGTCCGCACCCAAAACACCGACGGCTCCTGGACCGAACATGAAACCACCGGCACCGGCTTCCCCAAGGTCTTCTACTTGAAATACGACATGTATCGCAACGCCTGGCCCCTGCTGGCGCTCGCCACTTATCAACGCATTTCCGGCCACGCCCCCACCCCTCCCGCCCGGTTGAACGGCGAACTGAAGTGACACCCTGCCGCACCACGCGCATTGAACCCCTGAACCGGGGTGGATCCAGCGCCAGAATATTGCCGATTCGCGGAAACGAGTTCTCCCTCTCCCCGGGGGAGAGGGCCGGGGTGAGGGTAAGCGTTAAACTATTTAAATACAGTGCCTTCTATGCCATGAAGTCTGCTCGCCCGATGCTCGTCTCACGATCTTTTCTGTCATGATTAACAACCAGCCGCTACGATTTTCTCCCGATGCTTGAACAGACCGTCCAGATCATCTCCAACGAGCGGGTCACCGATGCCTATTTCCGCCTCGTGCTTCGCGCCCCGCAAATCGCCCCGCTCATCCAGCCCGGCCAGTTCGCCCACGTCCGCATCCTCCCGCTCCGGGACGCCCTGCTGCGCCGGCCCTTCAGCATCTTTCAAGTCACCGGCGACACCTTTTCCATCCTCTACAAGGCCGTCGGCCAAGGCACTGACGTCCTTTCCCGCCTGCCTGCCGGCCGGGAATTAAGCGTCATCGCCCCCCTCGGCCACGGCTTCACCGTCCCCCCCGCCGGCGGGGAAACACCCCTGCTCGTCGCCGGCGGCTACGGCATGGCCGCCATGTTCCTGCTGGCCCAGCGTTCCCCGCAAAAGGGCATCGTCTTCGTCGGCGGCCGCCGCCGCGTGGATATCTTGTGCCAGCCGGAATTCGCCGCCCTCGGCTGGGAAGTCCGCGCCACCACCGAAGACGGCAGCCTCGGCGAAACAGGCCTCGTCACCCACCCCTTGATCCGCGAGTTGAAAAAACTGGCACCGCGCCGGAAACTCTTTGCCTGCGGCCCCACGCCCCTGCTCAAGGCCGTCGCCAAAATCGCCGAGGATTTCCACGTGCCCGCCGAACTCTCCATGGACGAACACATGTGCTGCGGCACCGGCGTCTGCCTCACCTGCGTCATCCCCGTCAAATCCGCCGCCGGCTGGGAATATCAGCGCACTTGTACCGAAGGCCCCGTGTTCGATTCGCGCCAAATTTTATGGGAAATCCCGAAATGATTGATTAGATTTCCCCCATGAGACGCTTGGCCATCACACCCCGCAGCGCCGCCGCCGCCAATCGGTGGGGCAAACGGCTCGCCGCCGGCGTTGACGCAGTGATGACCCGGCATCCCGATGCCGACCCCGAAGATGTCCGTCTCACCCTCATCTCATTGCAATCACCGCCGCTCGAGCGGCTCAACCGGAGTTTGCGCCGTGGCCGAGGTTTTGCCGCTTTCAGGAGCTGAACTCCGCCTTTTGGAGACGCTACTCCGCCACAAAATCCGATTCCTGGTGGTGGGGCTTTCCGCCGCCGCATTGCAAGGTGCACCCGTCGTCACCGAGGATGTTGATTTGTGGTTCGAGAATCTGGGCGACCCCAAATTGCTGCCGGCACTGGTTAAGATTGGCGCTGCCTATATCCCCCCCTTTGGTTACAATCCGCCGATGCTTGGCGGTCCGGGAAGTGAGCCGTTCGACATTGCACTGTGGATGAACGGATTGGATGACTTTGCCACGGAATGGAAACGCGCGGTCGAAATCAAAGTTGGCAGACTCAAGCTCAAGGTACTGCCGCTCGCACGCATCCTGGCGAGCAAAAAGGCGGCAAACCGTCCCAAGGACCAGCGCGTCATTCCTGTTTTGCAAAACACGTTGCGAACGCTGGAAATGAAAGCGAAACGCAAGCGGACGAAAACCCCTTCCAAAACATAACTACTGATCATGAATCTCGCCGTCCAAATCGGCAGCCTGCGGATGCAAAACCCCGTCACCGTCGCCTCCGGCACGTTCGGCTACGGTGCCGAATACGCGCGGCTTGTTGACGTCAACCAGCTCGGCGCCGTCACCGTCAAGGGCATCCGCCTGCATCCCGTCCCCGGCAACCCCACCCCGCGCACCGCCGAAGTCTCCAGCGGCATGCTCAACGCCATCGGCCTGCAAGGCCCCGGCGTGGACGGCTTCATCAAAAAGTACTGGCCCTTCCTCAAGGAACTCAAGGTGCCCACCATCATCAATATCTGGGGCACCACCGTGGAGGAATACGCCGAGGTGGCCCGGCGCTTCGACGCCCTCGGCGGCGTCGGCGCCCTGGAACTCAACGTCTCCTGTCCCAACATCAAAGTGGGCGGCGCCCAATTCGGCACCGATTGCCAGCTCCTCGCCCAGGTCGTCTCCGCCTGCCGCAAAGCCACCACGCTCCCCCTCATCACCAAGCTCAGCCCCAACGTCCCCAGCATCGCCCCCTTTGCCAAGGCCGCCGAGGACCACGGCAGCGACGCCCTCGCCGTGACCAACAGCTTCCCCGCCATGGCCATTGACATTCGCACCCGCAAGCCCAAGCTCGCCAACATCACCGGCGGGCTCACCGGCCCCGCCATCAAGCCCATCGCCATCAAGCTCGTCTGGGAAGCCGCCCGCGCGGTGAAAATCCCCATCATCGGCATGGGCGGCATTCAAAATGCCGATGACGCCATCGAGTTTCTCATGGCCGGCGCCACCGCCGTGGCCGTCGGCACCGCCAATTTCTACGAGCCCCAGACCGCCTTGCAGGTCATCGCCGGCCTCCGCGATTTCCTGACACAGAATAAAATCTCCGATGTCCGCGAACTCACCGGCAGCGTCATCGTGAGGCGTTGATCTCCGCCATGTACGAGCATCACACCCAGCCCCTGCTGCCGCGCAAGGTTTTTTACCGGCGCCTCGCGCGCCATGCGGTGCTGGGCGTCATGGTCATCATCGTGTCCCTGGGCTTGGGCATGCTCGGTTATCACACCTTCGAAAAACTGCCGTGGGTGGATGCCTTCGTAAACGCCGCGATGATTCTTTCCGGCATGGGGCCGGTCAACCCGCTCCAAACCGATGCCGGGAAAATCTTCGCCGGCTGTTACGCGCTCTTCAGCGGCCTCACCTTGGTCGCCATCCTGGGCATCATCTTCGCCCCCGTCGTGCATCGCTTCCTGCACAAATTTCATCTGGAAGACGAACGCCTCAACAAATCGTAGGACGCATTTACACCCGCGCCCCGGCCCGCTACTCTTCCGTGATGCTTTTTGCGTTCTCGAAATATCACGCGCTCGGCAATGATTACCTCGTCATTGACCCGCGGAACCTGCCCGCGCCCCTCACCACCGCGCAGGTCAAAACCATCTGCCATCGCAATTTCGGCGTCGGCTCGGACGGCATCTTGCTGGGCCCCCTGCCCGCACAAAACGCCAAATGCGCCCTGAAGATTTACAACCCCGACGGCAGCGTCGCCGAAAAAAGCGGCAACGGCCTCCGCATCTTTTCGCGCTATCTTTGGGATACGAAGTTCGTCGGCGACGAGGAGTTCGCCATCCAAACCGACGGCGGCCTGGTGCGCTCGACTGTTTTCGCTGGCGGCAAAATGGTGCGCGTCGAAATGGGCAAGGTCAGTTTTTCCAGTGACAGAATTCCCGTCCCCGGCCCGCAACGCGAAGTGATCAATGAAAAAATCTCCGTGGGCGGCCGGGAATTCACCTTCTGCGCCGCCACCATCGGCAATCCCCACTGCGTCCTGCCGCTCCCCGAAATCAGTGAGGCGATCGCCCGCCAATTCGGTCCGTTGCTCGAAGTGCATCCCAACTTTCCCCACAAAACCAACGTGCAATTCCTGAAGGTGCTCGACCGCGCCAACATCCAGATCGAGATCTGGGAGCGCGGCGCCGGCTATACGCTCGCCAGCGGCAGCAGCAGCAGCGCCGCCGCCGCCGTGGCGCACAAGCTCGGACTCGTGGACCGCAATGTCTCCGTGCATTGCCCCGGTGGCATCATCCACATCGCCATCCGCGACAATTTCGACATCCTCATGACCGGCGCCGTCACCAAAGTCTCCGAGGGCGTCATCAGCCCCGAGATCTTTGGCTGAAGCCCCGGCCTCGTCATTGCGCCCGCGGCGGTGTCCCGGTTTGTCCCGGATGCGTATGCGCCGGTTCCTTCACCTCCGGACGCACCACCACCCGCTGCATTTGCCGGTAGGCGGCGATTTGCGCGCCCAGCCGCAATTCGGGATAGACCGAGTCAATGGCGCTGATCAACACCGCTTCCTCCACCGTCAGCGCCCAGCCCGGATCAAACCAGTGCGCGGGCTCCCGGACTTCTGGTCGCACTTGCGCTGTCGCCCCCACCTGCCCGGCCAGTCCGAAGCCGCCTTGGATGAAGTGCGCCGGCTCCATCCAGTCGGCGCTCAGCTTGAGCCGGAGCGCGGCGTACCACAGCACGTAAATCTGATACCGCCCCTCCGCCACCCCCTTGAACTGCAGGTCCGCCAGCGCCTCGGTGATCGCGCTGTCAAACAGCGTGTCCTTGAGAAATGCCGCGCCCATGCTGATCTTGCCCTTGCCGCCGGCGCTGACCTCCACCACCACCGGCAGCGTCGTGGCCACCACAAAACCGACTTTTCGTGAAACTTCGTCAAAGGCGGCATCCACCCGCTCCTGGGCGTTTTCCCGGATCAATTGGTACAGGGCGGTCAAATCGTCGTAGAGCTTGACCACACTTGGATGCGCCGGCTCAATCCAGTCGCGCAGCCGTTCCGTAATTTTGGCGTCCATAATCTTCCTTTCTAATTTGGTTTTTTGACTCTGGCCTGCCGGCCGCCCACCCGGTGACTCGGCCATGTCTCTGGGCCAACAGAGAAATCTAGGCCGCAGCCACCTCCTCGCCCGGGACCGCCGGGGCCATTCGTTTCTTAAACAGTTCGTACGGCACCGCCGTCTCCAGCGCACCAAACGGGAAGCCCCGCGTGGCCTCGCCGCCTGGCGCCGCCAAGCCGGCCGGTCCGGTGTACGGCATCACCCGGCACGCCAGCCAAGCCGGCACCGGGTCGTCGTCCCTGCGACCCATCGGAAACGCCGGCGCCTGCCGGTTCTCATAGGTCGCGTCCAGCCAGGCCAAAATGCGCTCTCCCTCCCGATGCAACCGGCTGCTCCGCCCATCCACGTACTCGCGCATCTCCCGCGCAAACGCCCGAATCGCCGCCGGGTGTTCCGGATCCACCCGCGCCACAAAATCGTAGATCTGGCAGAGACATTCATACGTGTCCAGATTCGTCTGCTTGATGAAGTTGCGCACCGCCGCACGCAGCGTCTGCGTGAGCAATTCCGGATGAAAACGCCGCAATAGTTGAAAATAAAAATCCACCTGCATGTTAAAATAGTGCAGGCCGAAATCGCTGAAATTGCGCTCGAAAAACGCGTGGTTGGCGATCTGATGAAACGCCTCGCAGCGCGCATCCTTGAGCCGGTAATCGAAACCAAACGTGTCGCCGAGCAACCGCTGTTCCGCGCGCAACTTCCTCTCCAACCCCGTCCCCGCGTAAGCCTCGGCCCGACAGAAGTTGAACGGATTCTCCAGGTGCCGTTCCATGAACCGCAGATTCGTCAGGATGTCCGGCAGCACCGTGTCCGGTTCGAACAACAGCAGGTTGTACGCAATGTGCACGTCGGATTGGTTGAGGATCTCGAGGGCATTGAGAATCTGGCTCACCTCGCACTTCCGATTCAGGTGCCGCAGCCCGTTTTCGGCCAGGTTCTCCACGCCCAGAAATACCCGGAACAACCCCAATTCATCGAGTATCCCGATGGATTCCCGCGTGATGCTGTCCGGCCGCGCCTTGATGGCGATAGCCGTCCCGGTCACGCCGTCCCGGCGCAGCGCCGTCCGCAGCGCGTCAAACCGCTCCGCCGCCCGCACCGGATTGGGCAGGAAAAAGTTGTCGTCCTGAAAATTGAAAATCCGCACCCCGTGCCGGAAGTACAGCTCCTTGACCTCCGCCGCAATGTTCTCGATGCTCCGATACCGGAACTTGCGGCCCCCGCCGCTCCGCTCATACCAGGCGTTGATGCTGCAAAAGGCGCAATCGCGCCAGCACCCGCGGCTGGTCAGCACACTGGCAATCGGCCGGTCAAAGTATGTGTGAAACGTCGTCCGTTTTGGAAACGGCAGCGCATCGAGGTTCTCCGGATTGCCCCGGGACGGATTGATCACCACCGTGCCATCCGCCCGCCGATGGCACAGCCCCGGCACCGCGCCCAGGTCGTCCAAGTGACGGGTCAGTTGCCGCAGGACCTCCTCCCCCTCGCACAGGCCGATGGAATCGAAGGCCGGAAAATTCTGCAGCAGGAATTCCGCGTTGAATGACGCAAAATGGCCGCCCGCCACCAGATGACCCGTGAAGCCATTCTCCCGCAGCGCCTGCGCCAGCCGGCAAAATTCCCGCGCCCGGCCGGTAAACACCATGGACAACCCCGCTATTTGCGGGGCCATCTGCGTCACCTCCGCCGCCACCCGGGAAATCTCCGACTCGGAATTGAAGGGAACCACGCTCACCTCATGCCCATCCTGCTCCAATACCGCCGCCATGTAACGCAACCCCAGGTTCTCCTCCAGTTCAGCACCCATCAATGCGCATTTCATGTTTGCTCCTTCCCTTTGCGGGCCGAGGCCGCCACCGGTCTCCCACCGGCGACAGCCTCATTTATCCATGAAAGCATTTTCCCAAATGGCCTTGATTCTGACAATCGTGGAAAGTGCCACGTGAACCTTCGGAAAACCCCTAGCCGCCTCGTCTCATCCCTCCAAAACCGACATCGCCGTCGCATAGTGCGCGGTGTGGCTCAAAGTCACGTGCAATTGCTTCGCCCCGCGCGCTACGAACAGCTCCCGCCCCTTGCCGTGCAATACCACATACGGCTCGCCCGATTCCTTCCGCCGGATCTCAATGTCCCGCCAGCCCAGCGCCGCCCCAATGCCCGTGCCAAAGGCTTTTGACACCGCTTCCTTCGCCGCAAACCGCACCGCCAAAAACGGCGCCGGCTGCCGGTGCGACAGGCAATAGCCGATTTCATCCGGCAGCAAAATCCGGTTCACAAACCGCTCGCCGAATTTCTCATGCGACAACGCGATCCGCGCCACTTCAATGATGTCAATGCCCGTGCCCAAGATCATGTTGAATCACCATTTACGATTTGCCCTTCCCGCGCAAGGAAACTCCTGTTTAATTCGTGGCTATTCTTCCCAAATCTGCGAGAATGGCGCGGCGATGACAACCGCAAATAAGATCACCATCCTGCGGATTCTACTGGTCCCCTTCTTCGTCGTCGAAATCCTTTATTACGTCCAATCCGGCAACGAACTCCATCGCCTCCTGGGCCTGCTCGCCTTTGCCGTCGCCGCCATTCTCGATGGCGTGGACGGTTATGTCGCCCGCCGGTACAACCAGCGCAGTGTCCTGGGCACCATCCTGGACCCGCTCGCCGATAAGTTGCTCCTGGTCTCCGCCATCGTGGTCTTGAGCTTCGATCACCGGCCCCATCTGGGCCAAATCCCGCTCTGGCTCACCGGCACCATCATCGGGCGCGATTTGCTCCTGGCCTTTGGTTCCGTTACCGTGCGCTTGGTGGTCGGCCGAATCCTCGTCCGGCCGCGCGTCACGGGCAAATTCGCCACCGTCTTTCAAATGGTCGTCGTCTCTTGGATTCTCCTGCGCTGGGATTTTGCCTACCCCCCGGAATTTTTGAAAATCTGGATCCTCGGCGCCGGTATCTTCACCGGCGTCTCCGGCCTCTTTTACGTCTGGGACGGCACCCAACAGTTGAGTTCCCATCCCTCCAGCTCGCCCGCCCATAAATAGGCCGCCCCGCAAATCCCTTTCCCTTTGGCCGCCATTCCGCTTTACTCGTGGCCGACGTTATGGCCAAGGCAATTGAACTCTCGTTGAAAGTCGGCGATCCCGCTCCCGATTTCTCCGCCCCCACCAGCGGCGGCGGCCACGTTTCCCTCGCCGATTTTCACGGCCGCCAGGTCATCCTCTACTTCTACCCCAAGGACAACACCCCCGGCTGCACCAAGGAAGCCTGCGCCTTCCGCGACCAATTCGCCGCCTTCAAACAAGCCGGCGCCGTCGTGCTCGGCGTCAGCACCGACCCCGTCAAGGCGCATGACAATTTCATCGAAAAATTCAAGCTCCCGTTTCCCCTGCTCGCCGACGTGGATAAAAAGATCGTCGCCGCCTACGGTGTCTGGGGCGAGAAGACCTTCATGGGCCGCAAGTACCAGGGTACCCACCGCGTCACCTTTCTCATCGGTCCGGATGGCCGTATCAAGCGCATCTGGACCTTGGTGAAGCCCGAGGAACACGCCGCCGAGGTCCTCGCCGCGCTGGCCTGAAAGGCTGCGCAACCCAACCGCTTCAGCCAGCCACGACGCTTCTCGAAAAGTTCGCTTTGGCAATATATGTAAGAAATCCGACTAAATACGGTTAGCTTGCTATACCGTTCCTAAGCAATACTTTCTTCATGAGTTTGGGCCGTCAGGCTTCGGAGTCCGCGGAAAACAGGCTGACGACAGTGCGAGTAGATCGCACGTCAGTTTTGGGTGAAGCTGCCGAGACTCCGGAACGGATGACCGGTTCGTTTCGTCTGGCCACGATTTTGCAGATTCCGGTCGGTTATCAGGATGAGTCCGGTTTTCATTGCGGTGAACCCTGTGGTTCGCAAACCGAATACCATCCGGGAGAGTTGGGTTCGAACATTTTTTATTTTTGATCCGGGCGCACAGTCGTTTCTTCAGTGGACATCCCCTGTCCCGCCTCCTTGGCGACTGTGGCCCGGATCGGTTTTTTTCTTCGGTCCGATATCCGGAAACCCTGATCGGTTGCCCGCCCCGTTTCTCCCTCTCCCCGAACCGAGAAAACATTCAACATTCGACATTCAACCCTGAACGAAGGCGGCAGCACGAGCCCCTTCGATATTGGGCGTTGAATGTGGAATGTTGAATGTTTCTTTTGCGGTTCAGGGGTTCAATGCGTGAACGGTTTCGGGGAAATCTCCCCCCGGGGGAAAAGGCCGGGCTGAGGGCGGGCTTCCCATTCTGACAATTCTGTCTCGCACCCCGCCCGTTCTCTTCTCCTTTCATTCCGTTTGACACCGGCGTTCCGAAGGATAATTATTGGGCCGGTGGCGTAACTTAAACCAATCAATTAAATAACATTATGGCGATCCCTGTCGGCTCCAAAGCCCCTGATTTTACCCTCAAATCCAAGACTCCCGTGGATGGCGAAGTCAAATTGAGCAGCAACCACGGCAAAAAAAACACCGTCCTCCTCTTCTTCCCCGCGGCGTTCACCAGCGTCTGCACCCAGGAAATGTGCGATATCAGTTCCGGCCTCGGCGGCTATGCCGGCCTCGACGCCGATGTCATCGGCATCAGCGTGGACACCCCGTTCGCCCAGGCCGCTTGGGCGCAAAAGGAAAAAATCGGCATCACCCTCGCCAGCGATCTCAACAAGAACGTCATCAAAGCCTATGACGTCGTCTTCCCCATGCTCGCCGGCATCGGCGACACCGCGGCCCGCGCCGCCTTCGTCATTGATAAAAACGGCGTGGTCCAATACAGCGAACAGACGCCCACTCCCAAGGACCTGCCAAACTTTGAGGCCGTCAAAGCCACCCTGGCCCGGCTGCATTAACCCGGCTCGCTTTTTCCACGGCGCGTCCACCCGACGCGCCTTTTTTCCCTCTGCACTGCCCGTGAGCCGCTACGTCTTTCAGCTCCATATTTCTTCGGTCCAGTATTTGGATTACTACCGCGGCACCGCCCGGAGCGTCCTGGCCCGGGCCACCAGCGGCCAGACGGTCCAATTCCCCGCCTCATTATTGCAACGCTTTGTCACCCCCGACGGCATCCGCGGGAACTTCGTGCTGGTGTGCAACGACCAGCATAAGTGCGTCAGCCTCCGCCGCGTGCCGCCGGACGACTAGCCCTTTTCACCGCGAGATGTCCGCCTGGTTGAGCACGGGAAAGTGATGCCGCCTCAGCGCCTGCGCCGCCAGCTCGTTGTCCTCCACGCTCATCGCCAGAATGGATTTTCCCTGCGAATGCGGGATGGGGGAATTCAAAGCGCCAGCAGCAGCCGCCTGATTTCCTTGAGCCTCGCCCGGGGTTCCTTTTTGGTCAGACGCGGAAATTTGCCGCCCAGCGTGATGAAATCGCCGGCCCGCACGAGCTTCAGTTTATCCTCCTCCACCTCGATGCTTGTCACCTGCTTCTCGCTGGCCAGGATCTTCAATTCCCCCACCGCCAGCAGCAATTCCACCGCCGGCGGCAGCGGGCCAAACCGGTCCCGCAACTCCCTCTGCAGCGCGTCCAGCGACGCCTTGTCCGTCGCCTGCGCCAGTTTGCGGTAAATCTCGATGCGATGATGCGGCTCGACGACGTAGCTGCTGGGCAGGGCCGCGGTGTTCCCCTGGGCCGCGGGCCTCCGTCCGTCGTCCGAGGGGTCAGTTAATGATATTGTAACATTGGCGGTCCCGCTAGCCGGCGTCTCGGTGTTCAATTCCAGGAAATCCAGCGCCACGCGCACTTCCACGCGCGGCTGGACCTTCTCCCCCTTCAGGGCGCCCACGCTTTGCTTGAGCAACTGGCAGTAGAGTTCAAAGCCCACCGCCGTGATGTGGCCGCTTTGTTCCGCCCCCAGCAGGTTCCCCGCGCCGCGAATCTCCAGGTCCCGCATCGCGATCTTGAAGCCGCTGCCCAGCGTGGAATATTGCTTCATCGCGCTGATGCGTTTGCGCACGTCCGTCAGCAGCCGTGCGTGCCGCGGCAACAGCAAATAGGCGTACGCCTGATGCTTGTAGCGCCCCACCCGGCCGCGCAACTGGTACAGCTCGCTCAAGCCAAATCGGTCCGCCCGGTCTATGATGATCGTGTTCGCATTCGGTATGTCCAGGCCGCTCTCGATGATCGTCGTGGACAGCAGCACGTCCGCCTCCCCGTTCACAAACTTCGTCATCACCTCTTCCAGTTCGTCCGCCTCCATCTGCCCATGCCCCACCACGATCCGCGCCTGCGGCACCAGCGTCTGCAATTTCGACCGCATCGTCTCGATCGTCGTCACGCGGTTGTGCAGGAAAAACACCTGCCCGTCCCGGTTCAGCTCGCGTTGGATCGCATCGCGGATCACCCGCTCGTCATATTCCGTGGCGATGGTCTCCACCGGCAGCCGGTCATGCGGCGGCGTCTGGATGGTGCTCATGTCGCGCGCCCCCGTCAGCGCCAGATACAGCGTCCGCGGAATCGGCGTGGCGCTCAGCGTCAGCACGTCCACCATCGTCCGCAGGCGCTTGAATTTCTCCTTGTGCAGCACGCCAAACCGCTGTTCCTCGTCAATCACCACCAGCCCGAGGTCCTTGAACCGGATATCCTCCTGCACCAGCCGGTGCGTGCCGATGACAATGTCCACCGTCCCCGCCGCCACGTCCTCCACCGCCCGCTTCTGTTCCCGCTTGGTCCGAAACCGCGACAGCAGCTCCAGCCGCACCGGATAATCCGCCATCCGCTCGCGAAAATTGTTGTAATGCTGCTGCGCCAGCACCGTCGTGGGCACCAGCACCGCCACCTGCCGGCCATCCATCACACATTTGAACGCCGCCCGAATCGCCACCTCCGTCTTGCCAAACCCCACGTCGCCGCAAATCAGCCGGTCCATCGGCTTGGCCCGTTCCTGGTCCGCTTTCGTCTCCACGATCGCCTTCATTTGGTCGGGCGTCTCCTCGTAAATGAACGAACTCTCAAATTCCCGCTGCCATTGCGTGTCCGGCTTGCACGCATATCCCGGCTGCGTCTCCCGCACGGCCTGGATGCGCAGCAGCTCCGCCGCCACGTCCCGCACCGCCTTCTCCGCCTGTTCCTTCGCCTTCACCCACCGCGTGCCCCCCAGCGTGTTGAGCGGCGGATGCGCCTTCCCCGCCCCCACATACTTGCTCACCAAATGCGCTTCGCTCACCGGCACGTACAGCTTGGGCGGGTCGTTCGCCGGATCGGCCGCCGCATACTCGATCACCAGGCACTCCGTTTCCCGCTGGACCTCCGCCGCCGGTTGCCCCTTGCTGGTCGCCGCCGGCAGCTTTTTCAAACCCAGATAGCGGCCAATGCCATGCTGCAAGTGCACCACCAAGTCTCCCTCCGCCAAGTCCGTAAAATCAATGTCCAGCGCCGAACGCGCCGCCAAGGCGTGCGACGATTTCAGCCGCCGCGGCCGCTGGATCTTATACCGCCCGAAAATCTCCGCATCCGTCACCACCACCAGCCGCGCCTCGTCGCAAATGAACCCGCGGGCGAGCGACCCCAGGTGAATCCGCGGTTTTGCTTCCGCCCGGGCCGCCGGCGGCACCGCCGCCAGCCCCAACTCTTTCCAAATCTCCTCAAACCGCTGCCGCTCCCCGGCGTTGTTGCAAAAGACCTGCACCGCGTAGCCCTGCCGCAGCCACCGGTGCATCTGCGCAAAAAACTCCCGCCGTTGCGCCTCGGCCACGGGCGGCTCCGGCGCCCGTTCCGCCAGCGGACGGAACGCCTCCAGGCTCCCAAACAGCGGCAGCCGCGCCACCGCCGGCTCCAGCCCGGCTCCACCCGACACCCCGGGTATCAAATCGTCCGTCAAACCCAGCGACGTGAAACCGCGCCGGTTCAGTTCCGCCAGAAAATCCGGCCACGAGCCATGCAAGGGATCGTTGGCCGGCACCTGTTGCGCATAATCCTCCGCCACCGCCGCCAGCGACTCGGGATCGCATAACAGAAAAATCGTTTCCCGCGGCAGGTAGTCCAGCAGCGTGGCCGCCGCCTTCCCCTTTGCCGCCGTTTCGGGCGGCCTGTTCGCCCCGTCCCCATTGCTGGCCGGCCGTGGCTCCCCTCCCTGCTTCAAAATCCCGATCTCGCCCGCCGGCGGAATCGTGACCTCCGCAATTTCCCCGCGCGAAATCTGCGTCGCCGGGTCGAAATGCCGCAACGATTCCAGTTCGTCGCCAAAAAATTCCAACCGCACCGGCCACGGACTCGTCGGCGGAAAAATGTCCACAATGCCCCCGCGCAGCGACAATTCCCCCTTCTGCGACACCTGCGCCTCCGGCTCGTACCCTTGCGCTTCCAGCATTTCGATCAGGTCCAACGGCGCCAATGAATCACCCCGCCGCAAATGCCGCGCGCGGCTCCTCAAATCCTCCGGCCCAAACGTCTTCTGCACCAGCGCCAGCACCGACGTCACCACCAGCGGCGCCGGCCCGGAGCCCGCGCCCGACGGCAGCCCCAGCGTCACCAGCGTTTGCAGCCGGTCGCTGATCACATCCGCGTGGGGCAGCCTGCCATCCTGCGGCAAAACCTCCCACGCCGGATGGAAGAGCAGATTGAGCCCGGAACCTTCACCCTCGGCGGCCGGATTTGCCTGCCGGCCGGCCAGCGGCAGCCACGTCTCCAGATCCTGATGGAAGCTCTCCTGGGTTTTCAGGTTTTCGGCCACGATGACAATCGGCCGGCCGGGAAAAAGCTTTTGCAGCAATGCCGCCAGAAACGGCTGCGCGTGGGCGGTCACCCCGGAAAAAGTCAGCGCTCCGCCAGCCTCCACGCGCCGGGCCAGCGCCTGCACCGCGGGAGTCTTCAGGATGTCAGCGAACAAGTTGCCTGCCGCTGACGACGATTCATTCGGCGTCAACCTGCCAAAACTCGCAGCCCCGGCCCGCAACGTCAAGCGCCGCCGCGCCGGCCTTCGTCGCTGGCCCCGCGCCCGGACCGCGGCTCTGTCGCAGACCAGCCGCAGCACCTTCGCAGGAATGACCGTGTCCGAAATACTCAACACGGACGGCGGACCCGACGCGCTGCGGCTGATCCGGCGCCGCGCCGGACACAGCCGCGGTCCATGACGCTCCGCACAATTCCAATGCGCCCGGCAATTCCGATGGCGTCATGGACTGCGCCGGCAAAGCGCAGCGGCGACGGCGCTTTCGCACGCACGCGCGAGCCGCGAGCACGTGCGAACCGTTGCCCGCACGAAAGCGGCGCCGCACTCCGTTGCTGGAACTGTCGCGGAGCGACAACGGATATCAGCCAGCTACGAAGTGGCTGGTCTCGCGCCAAACGAATTCATGCGTCCTGAATGGACGCCGGATTTCCGCCGTCCCGTCACGTCGGTTTCATTTTTTCCAACCCGCACCCGGTGATTGGGTCTGGACGTCGGCCTACACCGGGTAATCGCCCGAACAAATATGATCTGCCCCGGCGGGGTTGAATCACGGGCTCCGCGTGACAATCGTTCGCCATCTGGCACCGCCTGCCGGGGTGCGTGACCATTTCGCGCATCAATACCGGAGGTCTTCGCAGACTTCGACCTCCGGCTACTTTCTGACAACCCTCCAGGTTGTCCCGCATCGCCAACCCAATGGGTTGGAAGAGAGTAGCCGGCGGTTGAGCGACCATCGGGAGCGACACCACCGGAAAACGCCCCGCATTATCCCCGCACCCCGGCAGGCGGTGCCAGAAGAGCCCGCTGGAGAATATTCCGCCCCGCCTTGGGTCTCCGGTTGCGAGGCGTTGCCAACGCGCAACGCGGTTGCGGCGAGATGGTTTGCTGCTCGGGCAGGACCGCCAACGGCGTAGCGGAGAACTGGTGTTCGCCGCCAACTTCCTCGAAAGCAGGGAGTTCTTTCCGAGCTTGATTCTCGATAATTGCGTCTGCGGAGCCGTACCGGCGCCGGAATCGCACGCCAGCCACTCGCGCAACCCGGACCCACCGCCGCTGTTCATTCTCCCTTTGGAATGGGTGCTGGCGAGCGTCAACCTGATTATTGTCAGTGGGTTATCCCCAAAATCTGCGGAAACCAACGCCGCCCCCACGAATAATGTGCACGCCGGCAAGGGAAAAAAAAGCAACCTCGCGTAAAGGAAAATGAACCAAACTAAGGCCTACCCCTGACGCGAACTACGGCCTGACATGACCCCTGACACTTGACACGGGCTTTAAGACCTAATCCCTTTCCCCAGCGATTCAGCACTTGGTTAATTGCCCGAAATGGTATGTAATCTCGCCACCAGACAAAAATATGCGAATCAGAGATGATGCTTTGAAATGCGTCGCTTTTATTGGAATGGAAATCGAGCGGGATTCCGTCAAAAAAAACGTGTGGTGCGGCACGGGATTCTTGGTTTCCAGAACCTCTGACAGATTTACGACCGCTAATTTTGTCTATCTGGTCACGGCAAGGCATGTGGTAGCACAAATCGGCGAACGGGATTTTTTTGTCAGGATAAACACAAAGGACGGAAAATCATCCGTTTTTCATGCCGGTTCTAACATTAAATGGTTTTTTCATCCAAAAGAAGACGAATCCTCGGATGTCGCAGTTTACCCCCTTATTTTGGAAAAGGAGGCATTTGAAACATTGGATTATGCCGCCATTTCATCCAAGAATTTCGTCACCGATGCAAACATTCAATCCGATGGGATTGGCGCTGGCGATGATGTTTTTATCACCGGCCTTTTTGCCCATTTTTCCGGTAATGAAAAGAACTTTCCTATTGTCAGGATGGGGAACATTGCAATGATTCCGAGCGAGCCAGTTCCCACGTCCAGCTTTGGAAACATGGAGATTTATCTAATTGAGTCCCACTCCATTGGCGGATTGAGCGGCTCTCCTGTATTTGTACTCAAACAAATTGAAATTGGCCGCTGGCGGATTTATTTGCTGGGATTGATTCATGGTCATTGGCAAATTGATTCGCGGAAGATTGTCGATGCCTCGATAGGCGACTCAACGGCAATGGAAGGGTCGGTCCTAGGAAATTGGTATTTGTTCCCCTCCGACCGAACCGCCGGGCTCAGTTCGCCTTGACGGCGGCCACGAGCGTGTTGAGGGAAGCCTTGGCGTCGCCGAACAACATTCGGGTGTTGTCCTTATAAAACAAAAGGTTCTCGATGCCCGCGAACCCGGCCGCCTTCGAACGCTTCAATACGATGGTGGTTTTGCAGCGGTTCGCTTCAATGACGTGATTCAACCCCTGCCGGGGTAGGTCAGGTTTTTGGGAACGATTACCCAGGGTAGGCCGGGGGGACCGGCCAACGCCGGGCTGGATGATTCAATCCCTTCAGGATTGGTTCAAAGGACGCTGTTACCGACAAGTGTTTGAGGCGGTTGACAGATGCGGCGGAGCGTTCTCAGCGGGCGCTTCCAGCGCCGCCTGCCGAAGTGCGAGGGAAATGGGAATCCGTTGGCCGCCCCAATAATTCGTGATAATTCGTGAAATTCGTGTCTGGATTTGCTTACCGCCCAACCATTTACACATTTCCCGTTAGCCGCTAACTTTGTGGTTTCCGCCCGCCCTGCTAAAATCGTTCCGACTGGGAATCCGCCCCGGTCACTATGAGCCATCATAGTCACAGTTTGGCAGTGCCACCGACGCCCGCCCTTCCGGCCCGCGCCCTCAGGAATTCTTTGTCTCGCCCAGCCCGCCGGCGTCGCCACATGTTTTTCTCAGCGGCCTCTGCGAGCTCTGCGGTTATGAATCCTTTGTCCAGCCCAGCCCGGCTCCGCTGCCCCGCTGGACCCCGAAAAACCCTCAAATTCGTTCGCCAAAATCTTCAAAAACCCCAGCAAAACCCGGGATCGTCAACCCTCGTCAACCCTAAATTTTTTTAGCGGGCCTGCCCCCCCCTCACCCGCCGCGGTCCATGGCGGGGCCATATTGCAACACCGCAGAGACGCGGAGACGCCTTGGACTGCGCCAACAGAGCGCCATGCGTCCACTTCACCGACGCCACTTGGAACCGCGACAGCCCCTGCAGCACTTTCGCACCGCCCCCGGTTTCAATTGACCGGGTGGCCAACCTCCCCGAAAATCCCGTCGTGGCGGCTCC
>CAZHIM010000086.1:0-20276 GCA_964532525.1 uncultured Bifidobacteriaceae bacterium | reverse complement strand
TTTTGGCATAACGATACCCGCTCTCGGGTAACAGTCACTTTTGGCAGACGGCGGGGCAAACCTTAAAATCAGCCAAGGAACGGATTTTTTTGGACGGCAGCGCGGCGGATGTCCATTTCCAGATGCGTGTATTTCCGATGCTCACGCGCGGACTTGTTTATCAAACTATAGTCCGGATACTTTGCCAGTGGACTCATTCATTTTCCGCCAACGATACCGCTTGGAATTCAGGCTCTTCCGGGTGCCGGATTGGCAGCCTTCCAGGTAGCGCGGCCGTCCTCGGCTGCGAGTTCGGGCACCGTCCCGGTGCCAGCTTCGGGCGCGTAAGCGTTCGGTAAAAACTGGCGGCGAGACGCCGCCAAAACTCGCAGGCGGGACGCCCGCGCTACATGCTCCCGCCGGGGCGTTGGGTTGACATTGCCAATCCGGGCGCCTTGGCGCAAACTGTTCCTTTATTTGCCATGCGTTCCGACATCATCAAAAAAGGGTTTGAACGCGCGCCGCACCGTTCGTTGCTGCGCGCCACCGGCTCCATCGAGTCCGAAGCGGACTGGGACAAGCCGTTCATCGCCATCGCCAACAGCTACACCGATTGCATTCCCGGCCACGCCCATCTGAACGAGGTCGGCGCGCTGGTCAAACGCCTCGTGCGCGAGGCCGGCGGCGTGCCCTTCATCTTCAACACCATTGGCGTGGACGACGGCATCGCCATGGGCCACAGCGGCATGTTGTATTCACTGCCCTCGCGCGAACTCATCGCCGACTGCGTGGAAACCATGCTCCGGGCGCACTGCTTCGACGGCATGGTCTGCATCCCCAACTGCGACAAAATCGTGCCCGGCATGTTGATGGCCGCGATGCGCGTCAACATTCCCACCGTGTTCGTCAGCGGCGGGCCCATGGCGGCCGGCATCACCGGCCAGACGGCCGCCCACGCCGGCCTGGCGCCCCACCTCCAGCCGGCCGCCGGGAAAGCCGATCTGATCTCCGTGTTCAAGGCCGTCGGCGCACTCCAGGCCGGCCAGATCACCGAGGCGCAGCTCCAGCAGCTCGAGCAGACCGCCTGCCCCACATGCGGCTCCTGCTCCGGCATGTTCACCGCCAATTCCATGAACTGCCTGTGCGAGGCCCTCGGCATGGCCCTGCCCGGCAACGGCACCATCCTCGCCGTCTCGAAGGAACGCGAAGCCCTGTACCAGCGCGCCGCCGAAGCCATTATCCGCCTCGTGAAGGAAGACCTGAAACCGCGCGACATCGCCACCCTGGAGGCATTCGACAACTCCCTGATGCTAGACGTGGCCATGGGCGGCTCCACCAACACCGTCCTGCACACGCTCGCCATCGCGCGCGAGGCCGGCATCCCCTACGACATCCAGCGCATTGATGCCATTTCCCGGCGCATTCCCTGCATCTGCAAGGTGGCGCCGTCATCGGATTTCCACGTCCAGGACGTGCACCGGGCCGGCGGCATCCACACCATCCTCGGCGAGCTGAAACGCCAGGGCGTGTTGAACCTGAACTGCAAAACCGTCACCGGCAAAACGCTGGGCGAAAATATTGACGCCTGGGACCTGCGCTCCGAAACCTGTTCCGCCCTGGCCAAAACCGTCCGGATCTCCGGCGCCTCGGCCATCGCGGTGGACCCGGCCGACAAGCTGGGCATGGCGGCGCGCACGGCCGGCGGCAACCTGGCCCCCAAGCCGATGCTGTTTTTCCCCGCCGACCCGCGGGCCATCACGCTTTGGCGCTTTGCCGCGGCGTTCAACGCCAGCGACGCGCCCGCGGCCGCGGCGTTGTTCGCCACCGATGCCGAATTGCAAGCCAACGAGACGCTCACCTGGAAGGGCCGCGCGGAAATCGAAGCCGGCCTGCGGGGCAAATTCGCCGAATTCAAGGGCGCCGTCCGCGCCGAACTGGGCACATTGAAAGGTGCGCCCGTGCTGCTCGTCTGGCGCTATCAGGGCGGCGCCAAGGAACTGGCCTGCCTGTTCCGCACCGGCCGCCTCCGCGGCACCGAAATTTCCCGCGCCTACCACGATTCCCGCCCCGGCTCGCTCAAGGACGCCCAATCCGCCGGCCTCATGCCCTACGATTCGTCGTTCCGCTTTGACGCCGCCGATTGCATCCGCACCAAAGACACGGCTTACACGCCGGACGGCGGCCTGGCGATCCTTTACGGCCAGCTCGCGCCGGAAGGCAGCGTCGTCAAAACCGCCGGCATCAGCAAGGCGTTCAAGGAAAACTGCGGCCCGGGATTCGTCTTCGAGGGCCCGTGCGTGATTTTTGAAAGCCAGGATGACGCCTGCGCCGGCATCCTCGCCGGCAAGGTGAAGGCCGGCGACATCGTGGTCATCCGCAACGAGGGGCCGCGCGGCGGTCCCGGCATGCAGGAAATGCTCTCGCCCACCAGCTACATCGTCGGCATGGGGCTCGGCGACAAATGCGCGCTGATCACCGACGGCCGGTTCAGCGGCGGCACCGCCGGCGCCTGCATCGGCCACGTCTCGCCCGAGGCGGCGGAGGGCGGCCCCATCGGCCTGCTAAAAGCGGGCGATCGCCTGCGCATTGATTTTCCGAACCGCAAGATGGACATCCTCGTGCCCGAAGCCGAACTCGCCGAGCGCAAGCTGCACTTCGTCCCCACCAAACGCACCTTGGGCGGCTGGCTGGCGCGCTATCAAAAGCTCGTCACCAACGCCAGCCAAGGGGGCATCCTGACGGCGTAGGCTAAGAGAAGGCTAAAGGCTGAAATGGGGAATTGGCGCGCGATGTTTTCATGATTTTTTTAGCCTTCAGCCTTTAGCCTTTAGCCTTTTCGGGCTTAATGCTCCGTCTGCCCGTTCCCGTGCATGATGTCCTCGTTGCCAATCACGATCCGCCATTTCCGCTCCTCCCACGCCGGATCGTCGGGCTGGTAAAGCGCAAACGTAAAGGCCGAGCCCACCGGCCATTCGGCCGACGCAAAATCGGCGTACCAAAGCTCCAGCCCCTTTTCGTGAATCATCTCCGCAGGCTGCGTGTGCTCCCAGTCATCGGTGGACCACATGACGGTGGCTTGGGCTGCGAGGATGATTCTCAAGATCTTCCCGCGTTCCAGCCGCCGCAAACCGTGCCGGCGGGTCCAGACTTCGTGCCGGCTGGCCACCGGGTGGGCCACATAACGATCGTACGCCGGTTCCACCCGGTCAAAACACACGCCGTCATGCCGGCTCCGCACCAGTGAAATATATTCGGCGTGCGACCAGCAGAGCGGCATCGCCGCCCCCGTGGGCAAGCCGAGCCGCATGCTCCCATTCGGCAGGTCTGCCGCATCCCAGAGCTGCTCCGAAATCATTCCGCCCTCGTTGGCGAACCTTTCCATGGCCTGGATGAACGGCAGCGCGTCGCGCCCCGCCGCCACTTCGTAATGGCCGCGCTCGCCCGTCAATATGGGCCAGCACCGGCCGGTGCCCGTCCCGTCGAACGCCCCGCCATCGTCCTTTTGCCCGTAGCCATCGTGGTTGTACCGGCGCCAGCCCGGCCCTTGCGGCAAATCCCGCTTGATCACCCGGTCAATCACCGCCAGCGAATCCAGCACCACCGGATCGTTTGCCGCGCGGATGCCAAAACGGACCAGGTGCAGGAAATCCCCGCTCACCACATTCCTGGCCGGGCGCAGCCCGCCGCCGTTCGCGAGCTGGATCATCGTCCGGTTCGGGTCGGCATGGGCGTCGGGCGCCCGGGCATCCGTCGGGTTGATGCGGATGTAATGGCGCGGCTGGCCGGCGACCAATTCGCCGGCCGTCGTGACCGTCCAATCTTCCAGATGGGCCGCCAGCCAGTCGGCATACACTAGGATGAAATCCGCCACGGACCGGTACTTATGCTCGGTGGCGCATTCGGCCCCGCACACCAGGGCCGCGATCACCGTCGCCAAGGTGGAAGGCGAGTAACCGGCGTTTTCCTCCCATCTTTCCTGGCTCGTCACCGGTCCCTGCAACATGAGATAAGCCGCCGCGCGCATCATCAGCACCCGCGGATTGAACAGCTGCAACGACACCCCCTGTTTGTACAGCCGCCACGCCAGCAGCAGCGGCGCGGCGATCTCATCGAGCTGCAGGCCGGACCAATACGCCGTGCCGTCAATCCAACTGTTTTGCGGAAAGCTGCCGTCGGTGTTTTGGATGGCGGCCAGCCACATCAACGCCCGCAGCGGCGTGCCGGTCTGCCCGGTGGCCAGCAGCGCGGTGGCGCTCTGCACCAAATCGCGCGTCCACACCAGGTGGTAGCCGCCCCGGTCGTCGTCGCCCTTGGTCTCCCCCCACGGAATGCTCATCGAAGCCACCAGCGCGCCTTGAAACACCTTGTCCTCGTGGCACAACAACACACACCGGCTCAACCGGTACATCCCCCCGCCGTCCCCGGTATCCCCGCTGAACTCAAACTGCGGACACACCACCGCCCGCTGCCATTGCCGCACATAGCCCTCGCGATGCGCTTCAAAGGGTTCGGAGAGCGATTGGAGCAGCTTGGCCGCCGTGCTCTGGCAACTCCCCCCGCACGCCACCGCGATCGTGAATTCCCCGTCCTCCGGCAGGGCGATCTCGCCGGTCAGGGCGATGTTCCCGTTCGTGGCGGATTTGAATTCCCAATCCATTTCAAAATTCCCCATCAGGTCCTGCCAGCCATCGCTGGCGCCCACATAGCCGATGGATCGCCGGACAAATCCGCATGTGCATCCCATCACCAGGTGCACATCCTCCGGCCCGGCGCACTGCGCGTGCATCAGCGTCATCTCGCCAATTTCCATGCACCGCCCGGAATTGTCGTTGCCGTGGGGGGCCAGCAGCGCCACCAGTCGCAGCTTGCCCCGCAGCGCTTCGTCCCGGATTTCCACCCGCGTCCGCACCAGCAGCACGGACCGGTGCGGATCCGCCAGCACGTGTTTCACCACCCGGTAGCGGCCGCCGCGGTCGGTGTTGACCAGCCGGTAGAACGGGCAGTCCCGTTCCGGGTATTCCACACCGTGCTCCAGATCGCGCCGTTCCTCGTGACAAAACGTCCGCCCATCCGTGATGAGAAATTGAAAGTCGCGCGTGTTCGGCCGATCCACCTGCGGATAATAGATTTCGTTTACAATCCCGTGGCTGAGCGTGAACCACACGCGGCAGCTCGTGTGATACGCCGTGCCCACGCCTTCCTTGGCGCTGGAGGCCCAGCGCGACTCCATGCCTGGCGCGCCAAACGGTTGCTGCGAGCGGGCGGAGCCGTCCACCCGCGGCTCCGGGACGGGCGAACGATTCGAGCCTGGCTCCGCTACGTCTATTGTCTGCTGGTTCAACATGCCTTCCTTTCCAACGGTTGCATACTGTGGCATCACCCGGCATAAGTTGCAACTTGCTCGTGCGCGGCCGGCGCAGTCCAAGACGCGAACGGCCTTACCAGGCGCGTCGCAATTGCGCGGAGCGTCATGGACCGCGGCTGTGTCCTGCGCAGCGCGGGATCAGCCGCAGCGCGTCGGGCTTCAAGCCGTGTTGAGTATTTCCGACGGCGTCATCCCTGCGAAGCTGCTGCGGCTGGTCTGCGACACAGCCGCGGTCCGGGGCGCGGGTCCAGCAACCGACTGCGGCGGGAAGCGCCACGCCGCTTTCGCGCGGGCAACGGCCCTCAAAAGCTCGCAACTGGCTCGTGCGTGCGAAATTTCGACAGGTCGGAACGCTGGCACTTGTCCGCCGCACTTCAAAAAAATTCACTGCCCATCCGGCAGCTTATCCAAAATCACATTTCGAAACTCCACCGGCGCGCCTTCCGCCTGCAAGCCAATCGTCCCGCAATCCACCGAAGTCCCGGTCACTTCATTCTGCAATACGCCATTGACCCGCACGCTGATGGTGTGGCCGCGACAGACAATGTCGTAGGCGTTCCATTCGCCGGTCGGCTTTTCGGAACTCGGATGCTGCCGCGGCACGAACTTGGCGTTGGCATCCGCCAGGTCCGCCTTCGCCCCGCCATTGAGCCGCACTTCTCCCGCGCTGCCCGCCAGCAACTGCGCCTCAAAACACATTGGCCAGACCTTGTCCGGCGGATTGAGATGCAGAAACACCCCGCTATTGCCGGCCCCGGCCGGCCAGCGCCATTCCACGTGCAGCCGGTAATCGCGATACCACTTCAAGGTGCGCGCATAGCCGTTGGGCTTGCCCTCGCAAAAAATCACGCCATTGGTCACGGACCAGATGGCCGCCGCCGGCGCATTCGTGCCGGCGGACACAAAGGTCCACCCGTCCAGGCTCTTCCCATCGAACAGTTCCGTGCGCTGCGTGGGCGTGATGATTCCCGGCGCCGTTTGGGCGGCCACCCGGAAAGAAACGACCGTGACCGCCAGCAAGATTGCCAGGCAGATGGAATTGCATTTCATAATGTTCAAAGTCGGCGGCCCAGACACGGGAGGCAACCTAAATTTCAGTCGGCGAATAAAAAAGACCCAGGGATCAGTCAAAAATCACCGTTCGATTGCCACAGAGGAACACACGGTCCTCAAAGATCAATTGCAGCGCCCGGGCCAGCGCCACCTGCTCCACGTCGCGCCCGGCCCGCGTCAGGTCTTGCGCCGTGTGCCGGTGCGTCACCGGGATGACCCGCTGCACCACGATCGGGCCTTCGTCCAGATTCTCGGTGACAAAATGGGCCGTGGCGCCAATCACTTTCACGCCGCGGTCGAACGCCTGCTGATACGGCCGGGCGCCGACGAACGCGGGCAAAAACGAGTGGTGGATGTTGATGATGCGCGACGGGAACCGGCCCACAAACCCCGGCGTGAGCAGGCGCATGTATTTTGCCAGCACCAGGTAATCCGGTTTGAGCCGCTCGATCTCCTTCAACAGCTTCGCCTCGTGCGTCTCGCGCGTGAGGCCTTCGTGGCTGATGCAATAAAACGGCAGGTTGAACCGCGCCACCAACCCCTTGAGCACGTCATGGTTGCTGAACACCCCCAGCACCTGCGCGTTGAGTTCGCCGAACGACTGGCGGATGAGAATGTCCCCCAGGCAATGATGTTCCTTGGACGCCAGCACCACGATGCGTTTGGGCTTCAGGTCGGAAAGCCGCACCTGGGCATGCGGCGGCAGCACGCTGCCCAGCTCGCTTTCGAGCTGGCCGGGCTTGACCGTGCCGTCGAATTCCGTGCGCATGAAAAACCGCGCCGCGCCGCGCTCCACAAATTCCTGGTTGCCCACCACGTTCACCCCGTGCTTGAGCAGCACGCCGGTGACCGCATGGACGAGCCCGCGCCGGTCCGCGCATTCCACCAGCAGGACTTGCGTGCTCATCGCGCGCCTCCGCCGAACAGATCACGCCGGTTAAGCGGCCTAATTTTTAAATACGGGCACGTTCCCCGCCCGGGGCTGCGGCGGGCGCAATGTGGGGGCGGGACAGGTGACAACAGGAACAGACGCATATTCCCTGTCTTTCTAGCGTTTGCCGCGGCCGGATGCAATACCGGGCTGCGCGAAAAACTCTGTTCACGAGAATAATTGTTGTCATTTGCGACAGCCGCCCTATGTTCCTCGAACATGACGGCGTTCCTGGCCTCTCCGCCGGATGCCATGCCTTGACCCGAGGCCCGGCCCACTCCGCCGCCGCCAGGGTTCGTAAACCAAAAAAGTCCTGATGACCGCGCGCTCCTGCAAAATTAATCACCCCTGCGCCGCCCTTTTGGGCCTCGCGTTTGCCTTGGCCGTCTTCACATCCCCGGCCCCCGCCCAACCCCTCCAGGAGGATTTCAGCCGGCTCGACCAAACCCACGACCTCGTCAGCGCGCCGGCCTGGGGCCCTTATTCCAAGAAATATGCCGGCATCTCCCACGTGCCGGATCTGGCCGGCGGCCTCCGGTTCGACTTCACCGTCCTCCCGGGCTTTTACCGCTTCAAAACCCTCGTTCCCAATGTCCTGTTCGCCTCGGACTACTACCCTTGGGACGCCAACCCCTCGCTGACGCGGCTCACTTACCGCTACGAACTGGAATGGAAGGACCGGGTCTATGTGGACGTCACCTACTCGCTGTTGGATGCCCATTCCGTCCTGGTGGCCATGCACTGCGTCAACCGCGCGGCCCTGCCCCAAAACCTCGCGCTCAACCTCATGGCGTCCGTGGATTTTCCCAGGGAATATCCCGCCGTGCGGGCCGAATTTCCTCCCGCCACCGCTTGGATCAACGCCGTCCACTATGAAACTCTCACCCGCGCCCACCCCCGCGCCGATGACGGCCTGGTCTTCAACGGCTGGATGCGCTGCGAGGCCCGGGGCACCGACTATCTCGATGGCTGCGCCGTTGCCGCCGGCTTTGGCGCCGACGCCGGAGATAAGGTCACTTATGACCTGGGCTCGAACGCCCCGGCCGATGGCGTCATCAGTCTGAGATACCGCCTCACAGACCAATCGCGGCAGACATTTCAGCTAAGTGGGATCTCAAACGAAAAGCTCACTCTTACCGGCACGGGTAAGTTCGAACTGGTGCAGGTTCCGTTTTCCGCCACGGCCGGCCCGGATCGCCGGCTGACCCTCGTTTCCGCGGGCGGCAGCGGCATTGAATTGAACGGCTTCTTTATCGGCCCGCAAGCCGATGCCGACGGCATCCGCATCCAGCCGGCGGCCCGGCAGTTCACGCCCGAGGTGCAAACTCCCGGGACCAACACGCTCATCCTGAAGTACGCTGACATTGCGGACTGTTATGGGATTGCCTGGAACTTCTCGCCGGCCGTCGTCCGGCAATTCCTCAACGACGACCTCGATGTCTTTTTCCGCAAGAGCCTGCAAGACCATGTGGACACCGTTTTGACCGGCAATAAGCTTGGCCACTACGAAAACGCCTATCTCCGGCCCGTCGAAATCCCCGCCGGCGGCGAACGCACCGTCTGCGCCCTGCTGTGTAATGGCTCCCAAGCGGACGTGCGCCAGGAGACCGCCGCCTTCGTGACCGATGCCAGCGGCTTCATCGCCCGCGAACCCCGGCCGGACGATCCGTTTGCCACCATCCTGCCTGCTGGCCAGCCCTACGTTTTCAGCCAAAAAATGATGCGAGCCGCCCTGCTCGCCAACCTCGTCTATCCCGTCTATACGCAAAAGCAATACATCCGCCACTTCTCCCCCGGCAAATGGTGGGACAGTCTCTACACTTGGGACGAGGGTTTCCTCGCCTTGGGACTCGAAACCATCAACCCGGATTTCGCCGCGGAATGCCTCAACACCTACACCACGCCCGCCGACAGCCAGTCCGCCTTCATCGCTCACGGATCCCTCGTGCCCACGCAGGTCTTCGCCTTCTTTGACCTGTGGAACCGCACCCAGTCGCCGGAGCTGCTGCGCTATTTCTATCCGCGCTTGAAACGCTATTACGATTTCCTGGCCGGCAAGACCGGCGGTTCCACCACCCGCGCCCTGCCTTCCAACCTCCTGAGAACCTGGGACTATTTTTATAACTCGGGCGGCTGGGACGATTATCCCCCCCAGGTCGCCGTGCATAAACATCATCAGGAAAAATCCGTGACGCCCGTGGTCACCACCGCCCAGTGCATCCGCTTTGCCAAAATCCTCCGCCTGGCCGCGCAAAGCCTCGGTTTGGACGCCGACGTCCAGGCCTACGACCACGACATCGAGTTATTCTCCACCGCCCTCCAGACGGACGCCTGGGACGCCCAGAGCGGCTATTTCAGCTATGTCGTTCACAATGCCGGCGGCCAGCCCACCAACTTTCTCAGGACCGCCGACGGCCAAAACTATAATATGGGGCTCGACGGCGCCTACCCCCTCGTTTCGGGCATTTGCACGCCCCAACAACAGGCGATCCTGCTCGCAAAAATCTTCTCCCCCACCAACCTCTGGACGCCTTCCGGCATCGGCGCCGTGGACCAATCCGCGTCTTATTACCGGAACGACGGCTATTGGAACGGCACCGTCTGGATGCCCCACCAGTGGTTCCTGTGGAAGACCATGCTCGACCTCGGCCGCCCCGACCTCGCCTGGACCATCGCCCACAAGGCCCTCGACGTCTGGAAAACCGAAACCGACGAATCCTACGGCGTCTTTGAACATTTCCTGGCCGACTCCGGCCGCGGCGCGGGCTGGCATCAATTCACCTCGCTGTCCGCGCCGGTGCTCAACTGGTTCGCCGCCTACTTTCAACCCGGCACCGTCACCGCCGGCTTCGAAATCTTGCTGAAACAATCGGCGTTCGACGTCTCCCGCTCGCGTTTTGAAGCCGCGCTGGCCTTTGACCAGGCCACTGCTCCGCATTCCCGCAGCCTGCTGGTCTGCCTGAATCCGGATCACGAATATCAAGCCGTCTTTAACGGCCAGAAAGTGGAAATCACCAGCCCGTTACGGGGCGTCCTGCAACTGATACTTCCCGCCACCAACGACGGGGGCAAACTCACCGTGACCGCCACCGGCCAATGACCGCCGAACCGCCGCTAAAACTGAAGTTGAGTTGCAAAAAACATGAACCTGCGCGAACTCCGCCTCACCCCGCCGCGGGCCGCCTTGCTGGCCTGCCGGGTCTTTGAGCGCGAAATCGCCCCGCACGCCGCGGGCGCACGGCACCTTGTCGAAACCCGCTTCTTCGCGGTGGGCCTCCACGACCGCCCGGACCATCTGCACGCCATGCTCCAGGCGCAAATTGACGCGCTCGACGGGCGCGCCGCCGTCCGCCCCGCCGGGCGCAAACCCCGCGTGTGCCGCCGGCCGCCGATCCTCCTGAACCTGGAAAAATAATATGCGCCTGCGAACCCTCCTCCTGCTTTCACTCCTGCCCGCGGCGCCTTCCCTCGCGGCGCCCGCCAACTTCGTTCCGGCCGCCAACCCGGCCATTGTCGTGGAAGGCCGCTCCCAAGCCACCCCGGCCGGCGCCGTCCGCCTCGGCTTTCCCGGTGTCACCCTGCATCTCCATTATCACGGCCGCGCCCTCACCCTGCGCCTCACGGCTTCAAGCAATGAAGCGTTCTTTGACCTCATAGTGGATCACGGCGCCCCCACCCTCCTGCGCACGCAGTCCGGCGAACACGATTACCCCATCCTACGCGAATCGGCGCCTGCGGATCACGTCATCGAAATCTGCCGCCGCACTGAAAGCTGGGAGGGCGTTTGCACCGTGATCGGTTTCGACCTCGGCCCCGACGGACGCTTGCTGTCGCCGCCGCCGCTGCCCGCGCGCAAACTTCTGTTCATTGGCGATTCAATCACCTGCGGCGCCAACGCCGACTATTCCACCAACGACCCCCCGGACACCCGCACCACCCACAACACCCAATGGTGCAACGCCCAAGTCTCCTTCGGTAAAATCCTCGCCCGCCAGCTCGACGCCCAATGCCATCTGGTAAGCTATGGCGGCCGCGGCGTCACCCGCGACTGGCAGGGGCTCACCAATCTTTGCAACGCTCCGCAGTTTTATAAGCTCGCGCTGCCCGATGATCCTTCCGCCACCTGGGATCCGCAACGCTATGTCCCCGACGTCATCGGCATTTGTCTCGGGGCAAATGACTTTAATCTGGGCGTGCCGGACGAGCAGACGTTCGTCAACACGTATGTTCATTTCGTGGCTGAAGTCCGCCGCGACGCTCCGCAGGCGCGCATCTTTCTCCTGGAATGCCCGCTATTCGAAGACGATCCCCGCCCGCATTCCTCGCGCACCATCTTGCGCCGGTACTTGGAGGAAACGATCAGCCGACTCGGCGATCCCCGCGTGGCGCTGGCCCCCGTCGGCTATGTGCCCGGCAACCCCGCCGATCATCACCCCACTCGCGCCGATCACGCGGTCATCGCCGCCCAGATCGAACCCCTCTTCCGCCAGGCCCTGACCGCCGCCCATCCGTAAGGAGCTTGATTGTTACACCTTCGTCTCCCCCACTTCCAACAGCCGCGCAAACTCCGCCGGCGTGACTGGCGTCACCGACAGCCGTGACTGCCGCACCAGTTTCATTTCCTTGAGCAACCGGTCCGCTTTGATGACTTCCAGCGACACCGGGACTTTCAGTGGCCGCACCGCCTCCAAATCCACGCACGCCCAGTCCCCTTCTTTGGCGGTGGGATCGGGGTAAGCCTCCCGCGCCACCCGCGCCAGGCCCACCACCTGTTTATCCGTTACGCTGTGATAGAAGCAGACCAAGTCGCCCGGTCTCATTGCCCGCAGGTTGAGTCGCGCCTGAAAATTGCGCACGCCCGTCCACGCGGTCCGGCCTTCCTTGGCAAATTGCGTCCATGAATAAGCCTCCGGTTCGGATTTCACCAGCCAGTAATTCATGCGGCCATTAAACCACGAAGCCGCCCCCGCCGGCACGCGCAAAACCGCCGCGCCGGGCCGGCTGTCTTTTGCCGCTTGGCCCGGCCCCGCGCCGCCGCTAAAGTGGGTGCATGATCAACCACGGCATTCTCAACCCGCAATTGCTCTCGCTGCTGGCCCGCATCCGCCATACCAACGCCCTCGTCATCGCCGACCGCGGTTTCCCGTTCTGGCCCATGATTGAGACCGTGGACGTTTCCGTCGTGGACAACCTCCCCACCGTGCTGCAACTCATCGCCGCCGTCCGCGCCAACCACCACTTCACCCAAGCCTTCCAAGCCGCCGAATTCGTCAAAAATAACACCCCCGCCGTCCGCCAGAAGTTCGCCGCCGCCTTGCAGGACGTGCCCACCACCTTCGAGCCGCACCGCGAATTCAAAAAACGCGTCCCGCACGCCATCGGCCTCATCCGCACCGGCGACACCATCCAGTACGCCAATACCATCCTGATTTCCGGCTGAAAGCTCCGCGCGTTGAATCTTTGAACCGCAAAAGAAAGCTTCCTCGACGTTTATAATGGGTAAAGCCAAGGCAGTGGGTTCTCAAAGAGCAGAACGCGGCTGGGCCGTTGGAGACCCCCTTCCCCCTCATCCTGGCCTTCTCCCTCGGGGAGAAGGAACGCGGATTGTGGCCGGCGTGGAAATCGAAAGCGCCTCTCACTAATCCCGTCGCAGGTTTTCTTGCCAAGCGGGGAGCGTGCCTCCCTCCCCCCGAGGGAGAGGGCCGGGGAGGGGGAACGGCGCATGGCTGCTCAAGAGACTATCCGGGCTTGCTGTCGACCCTTGAAACGTTCGATTGGAAATCTTCCCACCCACTATGAACTTCGAAGAACCAAAAGAAACATTCAACGCTCAATATCGAAGGGGTCGCGCGGCCGCCTTCGTTCAGAGTTGGAAGTTGATTGTCGAAGGTTGAATGTTTTCCGGGTTCATGGAGAGGGCGAGCTTCCCCACACCAACATTCGCCTTCTTGAGACCTTGGATGTTGAATGTTTTCCAGGTTCATGGAAAGGTGTCTCGTCTTCTTTTTTGCCTTCGGCGAACAGCTCTCCATTTGACTTCCACCCGCCGGTGCGCCTTACTTTCCAGCAGTGAGCCTGAGTGAATACATCCTTCTGGCCAGTGGATCGCTGTTTGTCATCGTTGATCCCCTGGCCACCGCGCCGGCGTTCTTGGCGATGACGCCCCACGACACACCCGGGGAGCGCTTGCGCACCGCCAAGGTGGCCTGTTGCACGCTGGCCGGCGTGCTCCTCGTCTTCTCCGCCGCCGGCACCGTCATCTTCCGCGTGTTCGGCATCACCATGCCCGCCTTCCAGATCGCCGCCAGCATCGTGCTCCTCATCATCGCCCTGGACATGCTGCGCGTGCAGCGCTCCCGCGTGCAGGAAACCCACGAGGAAAAACAGGCCGGCACCGAGAAGGACGACATCGCCATCACGCCCCTGGCCATCCCCATGCTGGCCGGACCAGGCGCCATTTCCACCACGCTCCTGCTCCAAAACGAGGCCCACACCGTTGCGCAGCACGTCGCCCTCTACGTCTGCATCGTCGCCGTGGCCCTCGCCAGCTATGTGGTTTTCCATGTGGCCGTCCGCGGCGCGCGCTGGCTGAACCCCATCGCCACCAGCATCGCCATCCGCATCATGGGACTCCTGCTCGCGGCCATCGCCGTCCAATTCATGCTCAACGCCATCAAGGAATTCCACGCCGAATGGTGAGCTTCCCCCTCAAAGTATCCACGGCACCAGCGCCTTTACCTGTTTCCGATATCGCGCATATTCCTCCGGAAAATGCCGCAACAGCAGCCGTTCCTCCTGCCACAGCTTGATCCAGAAACCAATTCCCAACAGGATGAAGCCCACCCCCCCGCGCAACTGTCCGATTTCCACGGCCGAACCCGCCGCCATCACCAGCAGGCCCGTGTAAATCGGATGGCGCACGAAGCGGTACGGCCCCGTGCGCACCAGTTGGTGTCCCTGCTTGAACGTCACATTGCTGCTCCAGTTCCCGGCCAGCGTCCGGCGCGCCCAGATCGTCACCACCAAGCCCAGCACGCAAAGGACCGCTCCCGTCGCCAGCACCCCGTCCGTGTGCGGCAGCACCCGCGCGCGCAACGGCGCCGGCAGCGGACCGGGATAAACCAGAAACCACCACCACATCCCCACAAAAATCCGGTGGGCCAGCGCGGACCAAACGCTCTGCCGCTCCGCCACCTTCTTTCCGCCCACGGCGCTAATCAGCCAGTACCAGACGAAAATGACCCAGCAGACGATGACGGTCGAATTGGCAATCGGTCCCATTCTGATAGTTCCCCGTGCGTTCCCGTCGCCGCGAACACCCTACTCGCCGCCCTTGGGCAGTTTGCCCCGCACAAGATTGGTGAGGCAGCTTTGGTAATATTTCCTCGTCGTCTCCGGCGCCACCGCCACGGCAATCTGTTCGTTGGCCACCGCTTCGTTGGTTTGTCCGCTCAGGAACTGCAACCGGGCCAGCGTGTCCAGAATCTCCGGATTCTTCCCGCGCGCGGCGGAGTTGGCCCGCCCGGCAATCTCCTCCGCCAGCATGCACTGCTCCGCCTCCAAGCCTTTGGCCGTGGAGAGATACCAAGCCAGGTCGTTTTGCAAATTGGCATTCTCCGTATGCGCGTCGCTCGTGGCTTTCGCCAGTTGGCACGCCCTCGCCAGCTCCTGCCGCCCCACCAGAATTCGCAACCGCGCCACACTCAGCCGGTAGCGCTCGGTCTCCGGCACCGTCTTTTCGATCTCCGTCACCGCCGCCTCCGCGGCGCTCCAGTTCTTTGCCATCAGGAACTGGTCGAGGTTCTGAAATAGCGCCAGCCGCAACGCCTGCTCCTGCTGCTGCTGCTCAAACTTCCGCGCATAACCCGCCACATCAAACTGGTCGTCCAGAATCTGTTGCAACACCGCCTCCGGCAGCGCCTGCGGCGGCCCGATCCACGCGATCCGCCCGTGCCGGTTCACCACAAACACCGTGGGCAACCCGCTCTGGCCCGCCGCCAGCATCCAAGTCACCGCCATGGCCCCGTTCGTGTTCTGGCTCTTGTCGTCCAGCGCCACCCGATACGTCAATTGGCCGCCCCACTCCTTCAAAAACGCCGCCGCGGCGCTCTCGTCCCGCTCCGCAACGTCCTGCCCAATCACGATCACGCCCTGGGCCTTGAACTTTTGCGAAATTTCGCTGAGATAGGGAATGGGCGCCCGGCACAGTGGATTCCACGCCGCCCAGAATTCCACCACATACACGTGCTGGTCGTCGAAGCCCGCCACCGGCTCGCCCTGCAGCCATTTGCCCGTGCGCAGCGGCGGTGCCGCATCGCCAATCTTTAGCGTGGCCGCCCCGCCCGGCGCCGCCGCGCAAACGCCGGCCACCAACGCCACCAAGCCCAATAAGTTGACTGTCTTCACGCGATTATCCTTTTGCTTCAAAAGCTCCAGTCCTGGGAACCCAGCCACTCTGCCGCCCGTCCCCGAATCCGTCCAGCCCAAAACCGCCGGTCCTGGCCGTTGGGCACATTCCGGCATGGTCTCATCCCGTCAACAACCACCAGGAAAACGCTCCGACGAGACGCTGGGAGCGTTTCCCCCTCCGCGTTTTGCGGAGTCGGCGCAGCCAAATGGGGAGAGAATCCCCCGAAAGCGTTCGCGCATTGAACCCCTGAACCGCAAAAGAAACATCCAACATTCCACATTCAACGCCCAATATCGAAGGGGCTCGCGCTGTCGCCTTCGTTCAGGGTTGGATGTTGAATGTCGAAGCTTGAATGTTTTCTGGGTTCATGGAAAGGGTAAGCGTTAAACAATTGAGTACAAAAGCGTTCCCGTACTTCAACGGTCGAAATTTGGAATAGAGGTTCATGGAGACGGCCGGGATGAGGTATTCGTCCATCCATCTTCGGGTTCAGGGGGCGCTCGTTTTACCATCTTTTCTGTCATCAGTATGAACAGTGTCGGATAATCATTACCCCATCGTCAGCACCACGCGGAAACGCGCCTTGCCGCTCGCCATCCGCTCGTAGCCCTCCGCCACCCTTTCCAGCGGATAAACCTCGTTCATTGAGCGCACCCCCGTCAACACGCTGAACTTCAGCGTGTCCTGCGAATCCACCGCCGTCCCCGAATACCAGCCCTTGATCGCGCGCTTCCCGCCAATCAGGAGCAGCGGCGAAACCGTCAGCGACGGCGCCGCGCCGATCACCATCATTGTCCCGTTCAAACCCAGCCCGCCCTGCACCGCGCTCATCGCCTCGCCCGCCGTGACCGTCGCCAAAATCGCCCGCGCGCCTCCCAGCTTTTGCAATTCCGCCGCCGGATCCGTCGCCTGGCTGTCAATGTAATGCTGCGCCCCCAGTTTTTGCGCCAGCGCCGCCTTGTCCTGTCCCCGGGCAATGCCCACCGTCCGGTATCCCATCTTCACGGCATACTGCACCCCCAGATGACCCAATCCGCCCAGCCCCAGAATCGCCACCACGTCCCCCGGCCGCGCGCCGCAGTTCCGCAGCGCGTTGTAGGTGGTGATGCCCGCGCACATCAGCGGCGCCGCCTCCACGGCCGACAACTCGTCCGGCACGCGCGCCAGCGCGATGGCCGGTGCCACCAGGTAATCCGCATAACCGCCGTCGAAGCTGATCCCCGTGATTTTCAAATCCACCGTGCAACCGAAGAAATCTCCCGCCCGGCACGCATCGCAGAAGCCGCAATGCCCGCCATGCCACCCCACGCCCACCCGCTCACCCGGCTGCCATTGCGTCACGCCCGCCCCCAAGGCATCCACCACGCCCACCACCTCGTGGCCCGGTACGCGCGGATATTGCAGGCCGGGCCAAAGGCCTTCTTTCACCACCGAATCACTGTGGCAGATGCCGCAGGCCTGCACCTTGATCCGCACCCAGCCCGCCGCTGGTTGGGGAATTTCGCGCTCCACCAGTTCCAAGGGGCCGCCGGCCCGCGAGATTTGGGCAACACGCATTTTGGGCATAATGATCTCCTTTTTATTCCGATCTCGCCCACTTTACCACCAATCCGCCATATCTCAACTGCCCCCTCATGCCCCGTTCGTGGACTCGCTGCCCGGCCATCGGACAAACCTCACCCTTCCATTGCGCAAAAATTGTCAATTCGATTGCCAGGAAAGGCGCGTTGCCAATGATTCACCACCGCCGCCGCCGCCCTTCCGCGGCAATCCCGTGGCATGCTTAATGCATCTCAAAAAACCGGTTTGGCGGTCGGTCGGCGGGAGGCGAACTTCCCCAAATCTTCCTGGCGTATGAAAAAGAAATCGCAACTGACAAATATCGAGGTCTATCAGAATCTCGCCTTCCTGGCCATCATCGTCCTGAGCTATTTGGACGACCTCTTGCAACTGCCGGCCCTCGTTTTCTCCCACCATCCCTTTGCTTTCATGTACCGCCGCTCCACACTCGACATGCTGCTGGTACTGGCCGTCTGGTTCCTCGTTATCCGCTCCACCCACCGCATCCTCGCCCGCGTCCAATACCTCGAAAAGTTCATGCGCGTCTGCGCCTGGTGCCGCCGCATCCACTTCCACGGCGAATGGATGCCCCTCGAGGATTTCATGCACCAAAGCTTCGACACCCCCACCACCCACGGCATCTGCCCGGAGTGCCGCGCCCAGCAGGAAGCCGCCCTCCACCGCGCCCGCCAGGCACGAAATTCTCCCCCCGATACGCCAATTATAGCTAAATCTCCGCCAAAAATGGATTAGAAGAATTCCCCCGGCCGCGCCATTTTAGTGTGATACCTTTACCTATGAACAAACTAGCTCTCCTCGCAATCCCGGCGGCCCTCGCGCTCGCCTTCACCACCAACGCCTTCGCCGCCGACGGCAAGGCCGTTTATTCCGACAACTGCGCCAAGTGCCACGGCGACGATGGCAAGGGCCAGACCAAGATGGGCCAGAAACTCGCGGCCCGCGATTACACCGACGCCACCGTCCAGGCCTCCTTCACCGACGCCGAAGCCTTCAAGGCCATCAAAGAAGGCATGAAGAAAGACGACAAGACCCTGATGAAACCCTCCGAACTTTCGGATGAGGAAATCACCGCCTCCGTCACCTATATCCGCACCTTTAAGAAATAATCCGGCGCCCGTCGCTGGAAAGCAGATTCCGACGCCCCGCCGGCAGGTTTGTTTGGTTCATGGTTGGACTGGATTGGTTTCGGCGGGGCGTCGTTTTGCTTCATTCACCACTTCAATTCCTGCAACCGCCGCGCCACTTCTTCCGCGTTGGCCCGGCTGTTGAAAGCGCTGATGCGCAAATAACCCTCGCCCTTCGACCCAAACCCGCTCCCCGGCGTGATCACCACGTTCGCCTCGTTGAGGATCTTGTCGAACGCCTGCCAGCTCGTCACCGCCTTCGGCGTGCGCACCCAGATATACGGCGCATTCACGCCGCCAAACGCCTTCAGCCCCGCCTTTTTGGCGCCGGCCCGCAACACCTCCGCGTTCCCCAGGTAATGCCGGATCAGCGCCGCAATCTGCGCCTTGCCCGCGGCTGAATACAGCGCCTCCGCGCCCCGTTGCACAATGTAGCTCACCCCGTTGAACTTCGTCGTCATCCGCCGCAGCCAGAGCGGATGCAGCGGCAGCCGCTCCCCCGTCCGCGTCGCCAGCAGCAGCGATTTGGGAATCACCGTGAACGCGCACCGCACCCCCGTGAAGCCCCCGTTCTTCGAGCAGCTCCGGAATTCAATCGCGCACTCCCGCGCCCCCGGCAGCTCGTATATCGAATGCGGAATCCCCGGTTCGGTGATGTACGCCTCGTACGCCGCGTCGAACAAAATCAGCGCCTGGTGTTCCCGCGCGTATTTCACCCACGCCTCCAGTTGTTCCCGCGTCGCCGCCGCGCCCGTCGGATTGTTCGGCGAGCACAAATACACCACGTCCACGTGCCTCTTCGGCGGCTCCGGAATGAACCCGTTGGCCGGCCGGCACGGCAGGTACACCAGCTTCGCGTAAGCGCCCGCCGCGTTCGCCTCCCCCGTGTGCCCCGCCATCACGTTCGTGTCCACATACACCGGGTAAACCGGGTCGCTGATCGCAATCCGGTTCTTCGCGCCCAGCACGTCCAGGATGTTCCCGCAATCGCACTTCGAGCCGTCGCTCACAAACACCTCGTCATCGGCCACCTCGCAGCCGCGATCCCGGAAGTCGTTCTGGGCGATGGCGTGCCGCAGCCACTCATAGCCCTGTTCCGGGCCATAGCCCCGGAACGTCTCCCGCACCGCCATTTCATCCACCGCCTGGTGCATGGCGGCGATGGCCGCCCCCGGCAGCGGCTCCGTCACGTCCCCGATCCCGCAACGGATCAACCGTTTGGCCGCCTCCGGATTCGCCTCGCAAAACACCTTCACCCTCCGCCCGATCTCCGGAAACAGGTACCCCGCCTTCAGTTTCAAATAATTGTCGTTAAGCAATGCCATAGTGTAATCCCCAGCTAAACACAGATTGTTTGGATGATTTACCAAAACCGCAAATCCTGCCTCCAATTTAGAAAGATTTGGGCGGCCTGTAAAACGGTAAAGCGTCGTTCCCAAAGTGCCAGAGTGCCGAATGAGACGGTTCGGGGTGGGGACAGCTTGTCCCCACCAAAAATATCCAGAATCCGGTTCATGGCCAGGGCCGAGGTGAGGTGCTCGTCCATCCATCTTGTCTCTCATGCGTAAGCACAGTATCAAAATGCGCCCGGGCAAATTCGCCGCCGCCGGGTCGCAGAACGTGATGCGTCCTTGCTGCCGTCGAAATTGGTCCAACTCACCCAGTTGACCAGGTTCGTTTGGTTCTTCGACGTTTATAGTCGGTGGAAAGATTTCCACTCGAACCTTTCCAAGGTCGGCAGCAGGCCCGGATACTCTCTTGATCAGCCATGCGCCGTTCCCTCTTTCCATGAACCGTCTCTCTTCAGGCCTTTGCAGGCTGGAGGCGAAAATG